>CAZCGO010000001.1:0-119472 GCA_964498685.1 uncultured Hyperthermus sp.
ATATTCGTGGAGGGCTGCCCCAACCCCAAGGCGGTGACGATACTCCTCCGCGGCGCCAACGACATGGTGCTGGATGAGGCTGAGAGGAGCCTCAACGATGCACTGCACGTGCTGCGCAACGTGCTAAGGAAGCCTATGATAGTGCCGGGCGGCGGCGCGGTAGAAGTAGAGCTTGCAATGAGACTCCGCAAGTTCGCTGAAAGCCTAGGCGGCAAGGAGCAGCTCGCTGTCGAGGCCTATGCCGATGCTCTAGAGGAGATACCCATGATACTTGCCGAGAGCGCCGGCCTTGACGCGCTACAGGTGCTTATGGACCTAAGGAAGCTCCACGCCGAGGGCAAGGTCTATGCTGGCATCGACGCCCTAGAGGGCAAGATAAGGGAGAACATGATAGAGGCTAACGTGATAGAGCCTATACTAGTGAAGGAGCAGGTGCTAAAGAGCGCCACAGAGGCTGCATCCGCGATACTGAAGATAGACGACGTCATAGCTGCTGCTCCCAAGAGCGAGTCCAAGAGCAAGAAAGGCGGCAAGGAGGAGTAAGCCAGTCACTTTTTCCCTCCATCCCTCTAACAGTAGTCTTAGGCGTATACATCGTCACGCCATACACTGTTGAGGCTGTTCTATTCTTTCCCTGCTCTCCCTGGGTTCTAGGCCCGTTACTGGGCGGCAGCTCTATAGGATAGTTTTAATGCTCCCCGCGCTTCACCCCCGAGGCTAGCGGGCGGTGAATAATGGCTGAGGAGGCTTCTCCTAGCGAGATTAAGAAGCGTATAAGGATAGGGCCGCCTTGGCTGACTAGGTATGAGCGCGCCCGCGTCATAGGTGCTAGAGCGCTACAGATAGCCATGGGGGCCCCGGTGCTTGTCAACGTCGAGGAGCTGCCTCTCCACGTGCGTGACGACCCGGTACTTCTTGCCAAAGAGGAGCTCAGTAAAGGACTGCTGCCGATGACTATCATACGCTACACTAAGAGAGGCGATGTGCAGGCTATACCGGTTAAGTGGCTTGTCGAGCTAGACCGTCTGCGTCCGCGAATAAACTAGGGTTCTACCTCTTTTTCCTCCCCTGCCAGGTCCCGGGTGTAGGCGGGGACATGCTGTTCTCGGGTGTCTCTCCCTAGCTGCTAGCCGGCAGCACTCCTTGGGCTATGTGTCTCATGTAGCGTCTTTCCCGTGATGTGGGCTTTGCTGTAGAAAGTGGTGTGGCCTGCTTGCCCGGCTATACTGGTAGGCGGCGTGGTCGTGGTGGCTCCTGTCTGCCGGAGAGCTATGTGCTTGTTATAGCTGAAAAGCCGAAGGCGGCGAGGAAGATAGCGGAGGTGCTCTCTGGGGGTAGGGCGCGTTGGTGTAGGGGGAAGGGCAGGGCTGGCTACTGGGTCTTCGAGTTCTCTGGCAGGCCTATGGTAGTGGCCTCGGCGGTGGGGCACCTCTTTGGCTTGCATACCGGTAGGAGGGGGTTCCCTGTCTTCGAGTATACTTGGCGCCCCCTCTGGCAGGTAGACCGCTCCGCTGCCTACACGCGTCCCTACTATGAGCTGCTCTCTCTGCTTTCGGGACGGGCCTCCCTCTACGTGAATGCATGCGACTACGACATAGAGGGAAGCGTGATAGGCTTCATGGTGATAAAGAAGCTGGGTGATTTGCGGCGGGCTAGACGTGCACGTTTCAGCTCCCTGACTAGGAGCGAGCTCATGAGGGCCTTCCGGGGCCTCAGCGGCATCGACTATGATATGGTTGAAGCGGGGCTTGCTAGGCACGAGCTTGACTGGCTTTGGGGTATAAACGTGAGCCGCGCCTTAATGGGGTCGGTGCGTGCCGCGGCAGGTAGGAGAGTTATACTGAGCGCGGGCCGTGTCCAGTCACCCACCCTGGCTGAGCTCGTTAGGAGAGAGATAGCGCGGCAGACCTATGTCCCTCTGCCGTTCTTCCGCGTAGTGGCGTCTATCAGGCTTCCGGACGGCTCCACGATCCGTGCAGAGGTTGCTCGTTTCGATAAACGAGCAGATGCCGCAGAGTTTGCGAGAGAGGCGCGGAGCGCAAGAGCGGTCCATGTGAAGGACGTGGCTGAGAGGTCTCTAAGCATCCCACCTCCTTACCCCTTTAACCTGCCGGATCTCCAGGCAGAAGCCGCGCGTCTTTTCGGCTATAGCCCATACTATACGCAGAAAGTGGCCGAGGACCTATACCTCGAGGGGCTTATCAGCTATCCCCGTACAAATAGCCAGAAGCTGCCACCAAGCCTTGACGTCATGCCGATTCTTGAGGGTCTAGGGAAGGACCGGAACTATCGTGCACTAGTCGACGTGCTTCTCTCGCAGACAGGGGGCGTGCTAAGGCCACGCAACGGCCCCAAGGATGACCCAGCTCACCCGGCGATACACCCAACAGGAGTGCTCCCCAAAGTAGGGAGGCTTAACCGTGCCGAGGCCAGGATATACGATCTTGTTGTGAAGCGATTCCTCTCGACTTTTGCCCGACCAGCAATTTACCGTTTCATCCGTGTTGAGCTGGACGTGGCAGGCCGCAGTGTCACTATGACAGGAAAGAGGCTGGAGGAGGAAGGATGGCTAGCCCTGTATAAGCCGTATGCGTCGTTTAGCGAGAGGGTACTGCCTAGGCTTAGCGTGGGCCAGACCCTACCCATAGCCTCAGTTAGTGTAGAGAAGTCGTTAACTAGGCCGCCGGAGCCCTACACTAAGATAAAGCTCGTCAAGTGGATGGAGAGCGTAGGGATAGGCACAGAGGCGACGCGTGCACGTATAGTAGAGCTGCTGGTTCAGCGTGGTTATGCAACAGTTGTTCGCGGGAAGATGGCAGCCACAGACCTGGGTCTAACGGTCACCGCTATACTTGAAAAATACTTCAGCGACCTGGTGAGCGTCGAGCTGACACGTTTCTTCGAGAAAAAACTGGCTGAAATAAGGTCCGGCTCTACTACCAGAGAAGAGGTAATAATGTCGGCAAAGAAGGTGCTCGCGGAGAAGCTCACGATATATAAGGAGAAGTTTATGGAGCATGCTGGCCGCGAGCTCGCAGAGGCACTTGGCGCGCTGCAGCCTAAGGACAGATGCCTGGTATGCGGTAGGCGCGTAGAGGAGGGAAACCTATGCAGGCTCCATCTGCTGGCTCTTGAGGAGCTAGCCAGGAAGTACCCTGAATGGAGAGAGAGACTGGCGGGACTAGAGCCCCACAGCTATCTCGCCATGGTGGCAAAGAGCCGTTACGCAGGGGAGGCGGTACGCGAGCTTTTAGAGAAACACCTCGGCCTCGCGTTAAGTAGGCTAGCCGCGGACAAGCTGGGTAAGTAGCCCGAGATACGGTATCCTCAGGGGCGCGTCACCGTAGCTGGTGTGCACACAGACAACTCTGCCCAGGATATCCTCGTAGGGAATGCCTCTAGGCGGCTCCAGGCCCTGCGCAACATCGTCTACTGGGTTGTTATCTCCCTTCGTGATGTAGAAATAGCTACCGTGCTCTACATTTATCTTTACTACGCGGTGTATGACTAGTCTACCGGTAACCGGGCTACGATATACGATAATGTCGCCACGGTGTAATTCGCTAGGCGCAGGTTTCTGTATGAGAACTAGGTCGCCGTTATACAGCGTGGGTATCATACTGTTCCCCTCCACGACCACGAGTGGGCTCGATGAGGCTAGGACTGCACGCATTACCCCTATTACTACCAGGACGATGATAGCTGCGAGTGCCACTACGCCAGTATAGCGTTTCAGCCTGCTAAGCATACGCGCCGCCTCCATTCAGAGGATAAATAAGCTGGTACATTTACTACTAGGTAAATGATAGTGTTGGTACGGAAAACAGGGAACTACTGCAGTCTAGCCCTATTCGTCTATGTCTATTTCTATTATTTCTCCTTCTCGTTTCTCTTGCCGGGCTTCCTCTTTCTTCAGTGAAGCCTTCTTCTGCCCTGCCTCGACTTCAACCTCGTCGCCGCCCACTTTTATCTTAGATATCACCGCCCGCCATCTATGGCCGCAGTTAGGGCACACGAAGCTGCCCATTACAGTTATTGTTATACGGCCTTTTGAGTCTGGAAACGGCGAGACTAGCTGCCATGTCTTGACAGGTTCGGTGCGTGTGCCGCAGCGTGGGCAAACATAGGGGTCGCGTTTCCGCCTCGGCATCTCATCGACCCCGGGGGTGGTGTTGCTTCTGCAGAGCTGGTGGTATAAACTGTGTACGGGCTAGGCGTAGCCTATACCTGGGCGTCAAACAGGTTTATATGGGGCTCATATTCTTTAAGTTCTTCTGCTAGCACTGCGATTATTTGATTAACTGTGGCTGGCCGCGGCTCGTAGCCTGCTACTGGTATATCTACTATGAATGTGGCTCGTGGGCTCACTATCTTGACAAGGCGGATGGTTACGTCTTTTGCCCTTGTTACTAGGTGCTCGGTGTCCAGTCTCTGCTGTATTCTTTTCGCTATTTCTTCTATGTGGGTTGTTGTAGGCTTACTGTCAGGCAGTGTTATCTCTACTTCGAGCCGGATATTGGTCTGGATGTTTACAAGATGTATTACCGGTTCACTTATTGTAATGTAGTTCGGTATGTAGACTATTCTTCCTGCTGGTGTGCGGAGCTTTGTATAGAGTAGGCTAGTATTGACTATTTTTCCGCGTATGCCTAGCCGTGGAAAGTTCAGGAGCGTTGTCCGGTACGCTTCTCTACGTAGCAGCATGATATAGTATGCTGTTATGCTTGCTATTAGCTTCCAGTTGGCGGCGAGGATAACCAGGAATATCGCCATAAAGAAATATATTATTTCATGTATATTTGTAACTATATATAGTGAACCTGTAAATGCGATGCTATATACTACGAGTGCCAGGAGGCGGTGTATACGCTCCACGGCTGCTGCTGTGAATACTTCGCGTCTCTGTAGTCTAACTAGTACAAATCTTGTAATTAATAATATAAAGTATGATATGAGAAATATTGTGACTACTTCCGCCATCGGTACGATTATTGAGTGGAGCATTGGCCTTATTTTGGCGGTCAGGAAGTTCTGTACCTGCCCTGTTATGTTCTGCGGCATTACGGCCCACCAGCTCCTCATGCCTAGAGAGGTAGCCCTACACGCCTGGAGTCAACGGAAGGCGTCAAGAAAGTCTTCTATTAAATCGTCGCGTACGAGGGCTATCACTTGATAGCCGGCTTCAAGGCGTACAAGCTCGCCTGGATCATAGAAGTTCTTTCCATCATATATTGCGAGTATTTTTGCACCGTGTTTAGGATACTTGATTTCATCTAGTAGCTGGCCCTCGGCGTTGCTCCCCTCAGCTATGGTTACTGATACCAGGCGGAAATTGCCAGTAAATACCGGCACAAGCTCTACAACATTGTACTTCCCTTCGATTATGCCTTTAATTATTGAGCCTATAACTTGTGGCTCTACAACTACGTCCTCTACGAGTCCTACGCGTGTAAGTATCTGCGCCACCCTGCTGTCCCGCACCTTGGCTACTATGCGTGGCACCCCGTACTCTCTGGCAATAAGCGATGTAAACAAGTTAACTTCGTCTTTGTTAGTTGTGGCAACAACTATGTCGATGCTTTGCAGGCCTATTTCCTCGTAGACCGAGGGATCAGTAGCATCACGTGCATACGCTGCAACGTCGGCCTCCTCTGCGAGCTTCCTCGCTTTTTCCTCGTCTATTTCAATGACTATTACTTCATGTCCTTTCTCGGAAAGGTCTTTCGCCAGCAGCGAGCCTAACTTACCCGCACCTACTATTAGTATTCTCACGCCTTTCTAGCCCCAACCGCATAGCTATTAGGTCTTCTCGGCTCCCAGCAGCCAGTGGAGGGGCATATTTATGTACACGTGTTGTAGCACTCCGGACGAGAAGTTCGTAATTGAAGACGTTAAGGGTCGCTGGATACTTGATTCCCGTGGTAACCCGACTGTGGAAGCCGAGGTTTTGACACGAGGCGGTTACCGCGGACGGGCCGCCGCCCCAGCAGGCGCGTCAAAAGGCAGACATGAGGCACTCGAGCTGCGCGATGGAGGTAAGCACTTCGTAGGTAAGGGTGTTGAAAAAGCCGTCTTTAATGTCAACAACATAATAGCACCAAGGCTGCGCGGTGTTGATTCGAGAAAACAGCGTCTCATAGATTCAATAATGTGCCGTATTGATGGCACACCTAATAAGTCAAGGCTAGGTGCGAATGCCATAGTTGCTGTATCGCTTGCGACTGCAAAGGCGGCCTCGGCTACTGCAGGGTTAGAACTCTACGAGTATCTGGGGGGTACTGGTACAGTAGTTATGCCGGTGCCTCTGCTCAACATCATAAATGGAGGCGCGCATGCGGGTAATGACCTGAGTTTCCAGGAATTCATGATAGTGCCGGTTGGTGCGGATAGCTTCGCCGAGGCTATAAGGATAGCTGTTGAAGTGTATAATAGTCTGAAGTTATTGTTGAAAGAAAAATACGGTAAGCACGCCATAAACGTAGGCGATGAAGGCGGTTTTGCCCCGCCGATGAAGTATAACCGTGAAGCGCTTAACGCTCTAAGCCGTGCGGTTAGAAACGCGGGCTACGAGCCCGGCTCGGACGTTGTGTTCTCGCTTGACGCTGCGGCAAGCCACTTCTACATAATAGATGAGGACCGTTACCTTGTTGACGGCGAGAAGATGGAGCCAGGTGAGCTGCTGGAGTACTACGTTAGCCTTGTTTCGGAGTACCCTATTCTGAGCATAGAGGACCCGTTCTACGAGGACGACTTCAAGATGCATGCGGAGCTGACGTCTAAAATAGGTAAGGATGTGCTCATAGTTGGCGATGACCTCTATGTTACTAATGTTAAAAGACTGGAGGAGGGCATAAAAATGGGTGCTACGAATGCTGCGCTGCTAAAGGTTAACCAAGTGGGTACGCTCACAGAGGCAATAGATTTCTACCGTCTTGCGTCTAGTAATGCTATGCGTGTTATAGTTAGCCATCGTAGCGGGGAGACCGAGGATACAAGTATAGCCCATATAGCTGTTGGTTTACGCACTGGCTTCATAAAGACGGGGGCGCCGGCGAGGGGTGAACGGACTGCGAAGTATAATGAGCTGCTGCGTATAGAGGAGCATGCAGTGGGAGAGGCGTTATATGCGGGTAGGTACGCCGCCAGGGGCTTCGTAGGCTTGTTTACAAACACTTTACTTTATTAATAATATTTGATAATATATTTTAGGATATTTTTATTTATTTTCTATGCATGGCTGTGTTCACAGGTGCTAACGGGGGATGAGTAACCTTTCCGTAAAAAGGCTCAAACTCTTGGCCACAACAAAGCCCTGGAACATAGTCAGGGCCATAGAGGAACTAGGTGACAGCATCTATCCACATGATAGTGAAGTTGCTGTAGTAGAGAGCCGCAGGTACAAAACCCTGATCTATATATATAGCGTGATTGATGCGCGGAGACTGTTCCGTCTCGTGGTAAGTGAGCCGCCAGCGTATGTGGAGCGCATTGTACCTGTCGAGAAAATAATACCAGGCGGTCTCGGCGAGGCGGTCGAGTATGTGGTATCAGTGATTGGCAAGCATAGTAGTAATTCGCTGAACGTAGAGGTAAAGCCGCGAGGAATATTCATTAAGGGTGATGAGAAACATGTAGCTGCCAGTGTTGCGAAGCTTCTGGCGATGCAAGGCATTAGGGTTAGGAGGCATGCAGATAAAGTGGTTAAGATAGAGGACACCGAGTATGGCATAGTTGTTGCATTCATGGATAATGGTAGTGACCGTTTAAAGTATTGGAGGAGGCGTCGACTGGGAGTACTCATCTAGCCCTATGGGAGCCGTGAAAGTATTAGGGGTATTACGTGGGCTGTACTGGTGGGAAGAAAAGAGGGTGCTTCACTATGCCGACGGCGCGTGACATTATTGAGAGCGTTCTTGAACACCCCTCTGTGTTTAAAAGCAGGGAGAAACTCTACCCAGAATACGTGCCCCCTTATCTCCCGCACCGAGAGGAACAACTTAAGGGCCTTGCTTCATACTTTCGTAGCCTGCTGGTAGAGCCAGGAAGTATAGCGCAGCGTGTGCTGCTTGTAGGTGGCATAGGTACTGGGAAAACCGCTACAGCTAGACGTTTTGGCAGCGATTTCCGTGCATTAGCGCATCAACGAGGTATCCGGTTTGAGTATGTCCATGTTAATTGTCATCGTGATCGAACTCTCTACTTGGTGATGCAGGAGATAGCGCGTCAGCTACGTATACCTATACCTCCGAGAGGTCTAGCCGCTCAGGAAATGTACCATATAATATTAAAACATTTAGAAAATAAAGATATGTATATAATTATAACGCTAGACGAGTTCGACTACTTTATCGAGGTTGCCGGCAACGATGCTGTCTACTTTCTTGTCCGGACCTACGACGAATACCCGCATCTAACAAAGCGTGTAAACTTCGTGTTCATAGCTCGTTCGTTGACGAGCCTAGGCCGCCTAGATTCTGCCACTGAGAGCTACCTAGTACGCAACGTGATACACTTCAAGCCCTACACGTCGCAAGAGCTGTACGATATACTGACCTACCGTGTCCAGGAGGCGTTTCATGAAGGCACTGTCCCTGACGAGGTTGTCCGTTACATAGCTGAACTTGTAGGCGTAGACAACGGCGGGAGCGGTAACGCCCGTCTAGCCCTAGAGATACTTATGCTTGCAGGAAACGAGGCAGACAAGGAAGGCGCGTCAATGGTAACGTTGGAACATGTACGCAAAGCATATACACATACAAACCCCGACCTATCCGTTCTCGTAAATGATGTTATACGACATCTCCCACTGCATGAGCTTCTCTTGCTGCTGGCCGCGGTAAGGGTGCTACGCGCAACCGGGGAACCATACGCAAGAATAGGACTTGTTGAAGAGGAGTATCGTAGCATCTGCGAGGAATACGGTGAGAAACCGAGGAGGCACACCCAGATATACGAATACGTTAACGACTTGAAGAAGAGAGGCATAGTGGAAGCGCGTGTCTCAGGCAAGGGCTACCGTGGAAAAAGCACACTCATAGGTATAAGTATAGGCCCACTGGAGGCGCTTGAAAAATACATAGAAGAACTGATAGAGTACCGTAAAGGCGAGTAACCCTATGCCGTAGACCTGGTGGCCCGGTGGTACTATGCCTGACGTCTATGATTTTTTAGTAGACGTGTTAGGAAGCCGCGTGCGTGTGAAAATAGTGCTTGCTCTTATACAGCTGGGCGAGTCAACGCTCACCCGACTCGTCAGAGAGACTGGGCTTAACCATGTGGTAGTGAAACAAGGCATAGAGTACTTGAAGAGGCACAGTATAGTTGTTGAAGAGAGGATTGGTGGCTACGTAGTCTACCGGGTAGATGATAACAACCCTCTTATCGTCGCTCTAAGAGACCTAGTAGAGAAAATGACGCGAAAGGAGAGGTGAAGTTGAGCTTGGGTACTAAGCCGTCAATGGTAGACATATCGGCAAAAAAGATAATTTACCGCGAGGCGGAGGCCTACGGGAGAATAAAGCTGAGAAAGGATACGGTAAGACTCATTAGGGAAGGGGGCGTCGAGAAAGGCGACCCACTGACTGTGGCCTCTATAGCTGGAATACTTGCGGCCAAGTCCACTCCTCACCTACTTCCTATGTGTCATCCGATAGAGATCACTAAGGTAGATGTTACATGCAATGTTGAGGATGAGGAACACGTAGCGTGTCGCTCACTCGTGCGGGCCGTGGCGAGAACCGGCGTTGAAATGGAAGCACTCACAGCCGTTAGCGTCGCTCTTCTCAACATATGGGATATGGTTAAACGCTACGAGAAAGACGAGAGAGGGCTATACCCCTACACCGCGATAGAGGAGATAAAGGTTCTTAGTAAAGTCAAGCGTGAAGCGAGTCAGTGAGTTACGCTTTCAGAACAGTGTGGTTTGTCTGCCCCCACTTTTCCCGCCGCCCCTCCTGCGGCTCCGTGTCGATGAACGTCTTCTCCTAGACGCTCCACTCCTCCTAGCGCTAGACGTGATGCTTTGAGGCTGTTCGCCGCTAGTGCTCCCTGCCGGATAACTAGGCGGCTGAACAGTCGTCGCAGGCTTCTCGAGGCCCAGCAGTAACTTGTTAATGTGGTCTTTCACCTCGCTGTATTTACTGCCGGCAAGCATCTTCACCATCCTATCGGTTAGGTTATACGATATTGCTATTCTTGCTGCATAGTCAGGTCGGTGCTCGAATATTATCCTTAGGTAAGGCATAACCTCTGATATGAAGCGTTTCTTGGATGTAAGCAGCCTTTTAGCCATCGCTTCTGCTAGTGCGTCACGCACCTCGCGCAGCTCCCTAGTCCTAGCTAGTAGGAGTATCTTCTGTGGATACTGGTACCTAGCCCAGCGGAACTTGCTCTTCTTGCGGGCAAGGGCGACACCTGGCCCGGCGAGGTCGAAAACATAGCCTAGAAGCTCCCAGGCACCCCGTCTCTTAGTTCGTGCTAGCATTATATCTGCCCGTGCAAGAGACTCATAGGCTCGCCAGATGTCTTCTGCATCGGTATACTGGTGTGGTATGTTCTCGTTAATCCATTGTAGAAGCGTCTCGTAGTCTAGGTCTGCGTGGGTTACGGCACGCTTAGCCTGCCAGGCGTATTTCGACATAAACAGGTGCCGCAGCATTTCCCATGGAGAGTACTGTCGGTCCCGAGAGACTAGAACAGACCCGACAATGTCGACGGTAACTTTACCGTACCCCTCAGCTATGGCTTGCAGGTCATTTATCGCTGAACGCAGGTCGCCCTCAGCCCTCTGGGCTATCAGCTTAAGAGCTTTCTCCTCGCACTCTATGTTTTCAAGCTTACATATGCGCTTCAGGGCTGTAACTATGTATCTCTCCGACAGTCTGTTAAAAGGCACCATCAATGACGCGTCTCTTAACGGTTTAAGCCTAGTATCCCAGGGGTCATTTGCAGTCATCACTATTGGGTGCTTTGTTATCCTTATCAGTTCAAGTATTGCGTCAAGCCCGCCTCGGTCTGCAGTACCTGAAATACCGTCCACCTCGTCAAGCAGTATTATCCGCTTTTTGCCGAAGAGGCCCATCTGTGTAGCCGCGACCTTAGCTATGCGTTCAATGTCCTCTTTTCTTCTAAAATCAGACGCGTTCATTTCTATTAGTTCGAGTCCGTATTCATGGGCAACTGCTTCGACAAGGCTTGTCTTCCCTACACCTGCAGGGCCGTAGAAGAGTGCGGCCTTCTTTTCCGGCGGGCGTCCTGTTAGCCACTGCTTAATCCACGGTATGAAGAGCTTCTTCGCCTGCTCCTGGTTCACTACCTCGTCTACGGCTTTTGGACGGTACTTTATTATCCATGGCAGCCTCTCGGTCAAAACACCCACTCCCCAGTAAGTGAATGTTTTTAGAGAAAGCTACTCTAAATGGTGACCTATTGTCTACTTGAACTTCTTGCCTAGGAGGGCCAGCCATGCTAGGAACGCGTTAAGCTGTATTTCGTCATCAGCTCCCTCTACTAGGCGGAACTGTATCTCGCCGGTGTAGTCGGCTATCGTTACGCGGAGATCCTCCGGTATCTTTATCTCAGAGCTAAATATTTCCCGGTGGATCTGTTTTATTACATCAGTGCCGCTTAACCCATAGTTAACTATGAGCGTACGAAGCTTATCACGTGCACGGAGAAAGTCGCCATCTAGAGCTAGCATTATTATCTCACGCACCTCTTTAGGATGAGCCAGCCCAACTACTTTATATACGATGTCTGGTGTCACAGTGCCCAGCGCCGCGGCCGCCTGGAGTATGTTTATAGCCCGTCTCATGTCGCCCTCGCTTACTTCATATATCGTCTCGAGCCCTTCCAGGGTATATTTGCAGCCCTCTTGTTCACATATCCATCTAAGCCTAGAGACTACGTCTTCTTTCTTCAAGGGGGTAAAGCGGAATATTGCGCAGCGAGACTGAATGGGTTCTATTATCTTACTCGGGAAGTTAGCTATCAATATGAACCTTGTTGAAGCCGTGTACATCTCCATAAGCCTCCTTAGCGCCTGCTGAGCATCGGCAGTCATATTGTCAGCCTCGTCTAGTAGCACTATCTTGAACGGAACATTGGGAGGTGTTCTACTTCTTGCGAACTCTTTCACCTTCGTCCTTATAGTGTCTATGCCTCGCTCGTCGCTCGCATTCAGTTCTAGCATGTACTGGCGGTAGTTTTCCCCGTAAAGGTCATGGGCCAGTGCGTGTGCTGCGGTGGTCTTACCGGTACCCGGTGGCCCTACAAACAGCAAATGCGGCATATTCTTCTCTTCTACGAACTTTTTAAGCCGTTTAACTATCTCCTCCTGGTTTACTATTTCATCAAGGCTTCGTGGGCGATACTTCTCGGCCCATAGTAGTTCCCTAAGTTCTTCAGCCACGGAGCATCAGCCCGGAGGCTATACTCAAGCCCTAGGCCCGTTTTTTAGACTAGGCCTATTGGACTGTTTTTGGTCGACAGCCCCGCAGTTTACGGAAAATGGTGGCTTCCTTTGAGCCGAGAGCTACTGCTGAGGCTCAAACTAATAGCCTACAGGTTTAGCATAAGACCAATACGTGTAATGATATTAAAGGACACTAAGAGCTTAAAGATAGACGGTGAAAGCTACACGCTCCAGAAAGGCATCGAGGCAGAGATACCACTATGGGCAGCGAAAGCGCTAGAAGAATACGGCGTAGCCGGGCAGGTCGAAAGCAACATAACAATAGAAGACATAGCCCGCGTACACTTCGCAGTGGTGAGCGCCCGGACGCCGGCCGACCTAGAGCCTCTGCCTCGCAGCTTCTACCTCGAGGCGATAAGATACATAAAAGAGCTTGACGAGAAGATACGCCGAGAGTTCAGGGCAGAGCTTTTAGAGGAAAAACAGAAGGCCATACAGTACTTGCTCGAAATCGTCGATAAACGCCTTCTACTAATGCTGCAGAGCATGCGTAGCCCTACAACGCTAGCTGAGATATCTTCAAAGCTCTCCGAGGAAGAAATAGTGCTCCTACAGGAGCTAAGAGACGATATAGAAGCATGGCGCCGCCTAGTGGTACCCCTCGGCATGGAGAAGTCGTAGAAACAGTGGATAGAGCCGGGCTCCAAGTTGGTGGCAGTAGCTGACCGCGCCTGGCACCTTATACCCCCCGGCTCCCGGATAACTAGCCAGTAGGGCACGGCGAGTCATGGAGGCTAGTATTATAGCCGAGCAGGGCGCCGGCGAGATAATTGATGTACGGGAGAGGTTCTTCGAGTTCATACGAAGCTTTCGCGACAGGAGCGGCAGCTTCAAGTACCGTGACCGTATACGGCAAATGATAACCATGGGGCAGCGCAGCCTCCTAATAGACTACAACGACCTCTACCTCTTTGACACGCGTCTGGCCAGGCTGCTTGTAGAACAGCCCGATGTCGTGCTCAAACAGGCGAGTGACGCACTACGCGAAATAGTCCAAACAGAGGCGCCTGAATACGCGGAAGAGACGCGCCGCTTCTATGTACGCGTCCGCGCGCTTCCGCGCACGCTCCCTCTGCGCAGGCTCCGCAGTGACCACATAGGCAAACTAGTGATGCTCGAGGGCATACTCGTCAGGGCAACGCCGATTAAAGAGAAAATAGTGCGTGCAGTTTTCATGCACTGCGCGCGGGAGGAGGGCTGCCACGAGTTCTTCTGGCCGCCGGAGGGCGAGATAGTAGGCGATACGCTTGAGCGGCCCCCTGTTTGCCCTGTCTGCGGTACATCAAGCGGCGCCTTCCACCTAGTGCCGGAGAAATCCGAGCTAATAGACTGGCAGAAAATAGTGCTACAGGAGAGGCCGGAGGAGGTGCCTCCGGGCCAGCTGCCTCGCAGTATAGAAGTCGTCCTACACGACGAGCTAGTGGACACTGCCCGTCCCGGCGACAGGATATCAGTTGTAGGTATCGTGCGTGCACGCCCGGACTCGCTCTCAAAGAAAAGGGCAATATACGACATGGTTATTGATGCCGTGCACTTAGAGGTATCACAGAAGATACTTGAAGAGGTCGTGATAACGAGGGAGGATGAGGAGCGTATAAAGGCGCTTGCAAGGGACCCCTGGGTTAGGAAGAAAATACTGGCCAGCATAGCGCCTGCTATATACGGGCACTGGGACATAAAGGAGGCAATAGCCCTGGCGCTCTTCGGCGGAGTGCCGAAGGTGACGAAGGATGGCGTGAGGATACGTGGAGACATCCATGTACTAATAGTGGGCGACCCGGGTACGGCTAAGAGCCAGCTTCTCCAATACGCTTCACGCATAGCGCCACGAGGCATATACACCACGGGTAAAGGCGCCACGGCAGCCGGTCTCACGGCCGCGGTGATCCGCGACAAGACGACCGGCGAGTACTACCTTGAGGCAGGGGCCCTCGTGCTCGCCGATGGCGGTGTAGCCGCTATAGATGAGATAGACAAGATGAGAGACGAAGATAGGGTAGCTATCCATGAAGCCATGGAGCAGCAGACCGTAAGCATAGCAAAAGCAGGTATAATAGCAAAGCTTAACGCGAGGACGACCGTGATAGCCGCGGGTAACCCCAAGTTTGGCCGCTACCTGCCAAATAGAACCCTTGCTGACAACATTAACCTCCCGGTGACTATACTTTCCAGGTTCGACCTCATATTCATACTCCGCGACCAGCCTAACCCTGAGGAGGATAGGAAGCTTGCAAGGCACGTGCTTGAAGTCCACCAAGAAGCGGAGAAGGTAAAGCCCGAAGTAGACCCCTCGCTGCTTAAGAAGTATATAAGCTATGCAAGACGCTATGTGAGGCCAAGGCTAGGCCCGGAGGCCAGCCAGCTAATAGAAGACTTCTACGTGGAAATGCGTAGGCTAAGCGCGGAGAACCCCGAGGGCGCGGTCGCGATAACGGCTCGACAGCTAGAAGCGCTCATCCGCCTGGCAGAGGCTCACGCTAAAATGGCGTTGAAGAACGAGGTGACGCGCGAAGACGCCGAGGCCGCAATACGGCTCATGAAGAGCTTCTTGGAGAGTGCAGGCCTAGACATAGAGAGCGGCAAGATAGACATAGACGTAATAATGACAGGTAAGCCGAGGAGTAAACAGGAGAAGCTAACTCGCATACTAGAGATAATAGAAGAGCTTGAAGAAGAAAGCGAGGAGGGCTGCGCCCGCCTAAAAGAAATACATCGCCGGGCAGCATCGGAGGGCATCGAGTCAAGCCTAGTAGAGGAAGCTATACGCAGCTTCAAACGCGACGGAATGATCTACGAGAAGTCCATAGGGTGCTATGCGGTGGTGAGATGAACCCGTAAAAGCGGGTACCAGTGTCCTAACGGTGGCTAGCCCTGCGCAGCTGGCTCAGCCTCTTCCCCTTCTCCGCCCTCGAACAGCTCTAAGCAGCCCTCTTTTGCTAGGCGGTGCCTCCAGAGGTTAATGGGCATCCACATGACCCATGCCGGGACCTCCTTGAGGAAGGTATATGCCTCCTCCCAGCCTTCGAGGCCGAGTTTCCGCGCAAGCTCCTCCAGCCCCATAGGTCGGTGGAGATACTCGTGCACTATCTCAAGCACCTGAGGTGTTATGAACACCTGCTTGTCGCCAATAGTAACTATGTATTCCCTGCACTTCTCACTCATCTATACCACACCCCCCAGAGAGGGGCCACCCACGAAAGACCGGTTATTTAACAACTGCCCTAGGCTCTTTGCTAGGCACTATGTACCAAAGCAGACGTCTTCAACAACTCCTCAGCCGTGCCGGGGCGGTACCCGGGGGCGGAAGGCCCCTCTCGCTATGCATCACCGCCCCCGGGAAGGCTTCAGTGCTGGAACGCCCGGGCATCCCGCCCAGGGCGGCGTATTCGAGGCTACTCGTTTTAATGGTCAGCTTTCCCGAGTGCCGCGAGCACCGCCCTGTATACTTTCTCCGGAAGAAGCCCCCGGTTCTCCTCAGTTACGGTAAACACACAGCTACTGCCCTCTAGGATACTCCTCACCTTTTCGTCACGGAGCCGCTCATGGACCACGAGTAGGGCTGGCTTCCCGCTAGCCAGTATCTCCTCGATAACCCTCCGAAGCCCCGGTAGACGAAGCTCCATGGGCCCTATTTCGTCTATTGCCACGATGTCTGCGGACCTGTATCGGCGAAGAAGATAATTGCCTACCTCAACGGCTTCCATGCAGGTATAGTACCTGCCCACACGTGGGCCGTCACAGCCATCAACTCTTGCCAGCCACTTCTCCACCTTGCCATCTATGCTGCGTATAATGAAGCCTATGCGGCGCCCACTCCAGCGGACCTCCGGACAGACGAAACCCTCAACTCTCAGGCCAGCCTTCTTCAGCCTCTCAACAACCTTGACAAATATCGTTGTCTTGCCTACGCCGGGGCGACCGGTTAGAACCACAAACCGCTTACCGCTGCAGCTCACGTTACTCAAGCCCGCTTTCGACCCAAGAAGCCTTTATGGACAGTCTTTTTCCCTAAAAGGTACTCCTCCGGCGGCACGTAGAACAGCAACTTACCCTCATGATAGTCCCGTATGACCGTGCGTGCAGCCTCCTCCACGAGGGGCTCCCCGTCGCTACGGTAGCGCCAGCCACGTTTCAATGCTATGAGCTCCAATATGCGATAAGGGTCCCGCTCCTCGATCCCGTATGCTTTTCTTACAGAGTCCGGGCTGTACTGAAGCGCCCTCTCTAGCAGCAGCATAGCCGGACGGACGGGGTCACGAAGCTGCTCCGGCGGCCTGCCGCGAATGACAGCCTCCAGGAAGCCGCCTTCAACGGGAATCACACCCGGCGTGTCTATCATGTACATGTTGTTGCCTATACGGTAGAGCTGTGCGTGAGTCGTGTAGCCAGGGCTCCCTGGGATAGGGCTAGTAGAGGCCGCGTGGCGGCCCTTTAACGCGTTAATTATTGTCGACTTGCCGGTCTTAGGGAACCCTGTTACGGCTACGATTATGGGCTCGCTCTCTGCAACAGACTTTATCTTGCGCCTGAGGACGCGTGTACCCTTATGGTCGCGTGCAGCCATATAGACCGTGGGATAGCCCATATCCTCTAGTATGCGTTTCCACTTGTCCGCGACATCTCGAGGAACCAAGTCAGCCTTGTTGATAACTATTATAAGCTTCTTGCCTAGAGCCTGCGCCATGCGCTCTAGGCGCCTGCTGCGCGACGACATGGGGTCACGTGCATCTACAACCTCTAGCACGACGTCAGCTCTCCTAACAATCCATGCAAGGGTCCTCCAGGAGGCCAGAATCAATGCTACCAGCACCCCTATGCTAGGCAAGGGCGGCTGTGCCTAGCCGTGGGCTTCCAGACTGCAGCCCCGCCATCTGT
Organism: uncultured Hyperthermus sp.; assembly: GCA_964498685.1. Lineage (GTDB taxonomy): Archaea > Thermoproteota > Thermoprotei_A > Sulfolobales > Pyrodictiaceae > QNYQ01. Next base: position 17,348 of record CAZCGO010000001.1, read on the forward strand.
AGCCTCAAAAGAGTGCCTAGCTGGGTACGGTTAATCACTGTTCCCGCCTTCCGGCAAAGAAGTCAAGTATGCTTCTCTGGCCGCTGGCAGCGGTTCTTAACCTGCTCTCGCTTATCCCAAAGTAGGAGAGTATCCTCATAGCGGCAGGTATGACCTGATGGTCTATATAGTACTCCACGTCGATGTCCTCCGGCTTAACCATGAAGTACGGGTATGCTCTCTTCGATATACGCCCTGCTCCACGGGTTATTACATAGCCCACCTTGTCCCCAGGCGATACCTTGTAGCCGGCTTTGACTAGCCTCCGCGCGGCAACTACATGGGGTGCCTCGTGCTCGTACTCCTCTATTCTCTTATTGATGGTCTTCCAGATAACCAGCTTTTCTAGCTTGACACGCCCCTCTTTAAGCTCCTGTATTACTTTCCTCACGTATTCTATGGCTTTGTTTACGTCCCCCGTGCGTAGCACTATTTCAGCCACGCGCCACTGTACCTCCTTTGCTAGGTCGCACCAGTCGCCGCGAACCGCTTCAAATCCGACTATGTCTATGCGTCCATCCTCGAGCAGGCCAACATAGCGCTTCTTGGCCTCAGTGAAGAATACGCGTTTGTATATCTTGTCAATCTTTATTTCAAATCCTAGCTCTTTTTCCACGAACTCTATGAGCTTCTTTACTTTCTCCGGCTCGTATGTCACAAAGAGAGAATCCGTATCGCCGTATATTACCTTAAGTCCCAGCTTTCTCGCGTACTCTATGGCTGTTGTTATTAGTCTCCTACCCCAGGCGGTGACAGCCTCGGCGCAGCGTTTGCAGTACCACCTTGCACCGCTCCACCCCATGTAGCCGTAGCTGGCGTTGGCCAATACTTTCACAGCCTTCTGGCGCTCGTCTAGTATGCGGTACTCGGGGCTATCCGGAGGCAGCCTCCTCATTTCCTCTTTTATCTTTTTCCTCACCTCTAGGAGGTGTGTCAACACGTTTTTGAAGAAGCCTGGTGGCTGCCTACGGAACCTATGCCCCACCTCCGGTGCGACGAAACAGCCCCCGTATTTCTCGCACTCAGCCGGGTCGTCGACAATCGTGTCGGGGCCAACATTGTACTTTATCATTATACTGGGGTACATCGAGCTAAAGTCGAGTACTGCTATGTTCTCGTGGATACCTTTTAGCGGTTTTAGAACTATTGCGCCGCGGTAGCTCTCCTCTCTTCTCTCAACACGGTTGGGAACCAGTTCATTCATATCGTATGCCGCCCTAATTAGGTACCACTCGAGGCGGAAACCTACGCTCATCGCGCCTACTTGGTCTAGCGGTACACCGGTTATGTTCGAAAGCTGTATCGCAAACGGCAACAGCTTCTCCCCAATCCCATAGGTGGACTTTACGTCATCAATAGCGTACTGTATGAGGAGCTTCCTCTTCTCCTCGTCGTCCCAGTAACTAGGTATCTCCCACCACTCTATGTTTACTCTCTCGCTTTTCTTCATAACACCTAGATACTCGGCAACCTCTTCTAGAGTCTTCACCTTTATCTCGTGCATCTCCTCCGCATAGTCATAGAGGTCGACGTTGAGGCGTCCAGGCACGGACACGTGGCCATAAACACTGGTAGCAGGCTCGGCGCCTACTCTACGCGTCACGTCAAGCCTTATGCCGAGATGCCTGGCACGCTGCATCAGGTAGGGCCAGTCAAAGTGATTACTATTGTAGCCAACTATGATGTCCGGGTCGTACTCTCTAACGTAGCTTGCGAAATCCAAGATAATACTTCTGTCCTCGTGGTCGTCCGCAGTGAATACGCGTACCTCGCCCCTATCATTCATAGTAGAGATTATGATGACTGGGTCCCTGATAGGATTAGGTGAGCCCTGCTTGCTATACACCTCGATGTCGAAAGCCAGTACACGCATCTCCGGGAGAAGGCTCCTACTGGTTGGCGCCTCCAGAGGCTCCGGCTCGCCGCGCACAAAGTACAGGGCGTCAACGCGGTAACCCTGCTTACCGGGCGCGGCTTCTACCGGGACACGGTACAGTCGGAAGGGGAAAAGATGCTTATCAATTATGTAGCGCATTGCAAAACGAATATCAGCTTCAAGAGAGTCCTCTATACCCTCCAGCCTTCTTACCTCTTCGCGGTACTCTCTCACAGCCTCCGGGATAACAGTGGTAACCCGTATAGCCTTCCTTGGCCTGCCAAAGTACTTCTTATCAACCGGGTCCACGGCTATGATAGGGCTCTTAGGCTTGCTAAGGGACCTCACCCTGGAGGCTATACTGTCTAGGCGCTGCTCGTAGCCAGGGGCTACGAGGCCGTAGAAGTATGGGCGAAAGCCCCTGTCAAGTAAGACAACTCGTTCACCGCTCCCAGTAATCCCCCATAGTACGATAACCGGCTCGCGGCCGACAACCTCATAGCTCGAATCAAGCGGGATAAACTCAAGGACATGCGCGGCCACAGAGACCCCCACTAGGTGGACTCTAGCCGGTCCGCCTAAAGCTGCTCACTTCGCCTCGCCCCGTGCAGGGCTCCGGATTAAGCATGATTATAGCGTGGTCTTTGCCGTAATAGCGTGGCAGCATGGTGAGGTAGAAGAAGCCGTGCCTCACATAGAAACGCTGTGCCCTGTAATTGACATAGTTGACTTCTAGCATGGCGGTAGCGGCGCCGCCGCTGCAGCAGCCGCGTAGCAGGGACCGTAGAAGCCTTGAGCCTATTCCGTGGCCCTGGAAACCCGGCGCCACAGCTATAGAGAGTACGTGGCAGACGTTTTCCTCGACTATAACTGCTACAGCATAGCCGGCCACCTGTCCGCTGCATGTGGCGACAAGGAAGTGGTCTGTCAGCATCGACAATAGTTCGAGGTACGCTGGAGGGTACGGTTTTTCAAACACGGACCTCTCTATCGCATATATCGCCTCTAAGTCTTGCCTCCGGACCCGTCTTATCCGGGGTGCGCTGCAGAGCGAAGCCGGCAACGCTGCTCCTGGCTCCACGCTAAGCCAGGCAGGAATAGGGCTTATCTCTGCTTTCCACCCCCGCCTGGCAGAAGAGACGGGGCTCCACCTCTCCCATATATGAAGCCATGTAAACAGTCTAGCATGGTGTGGCTGTAAGGCGAGGGTGACGGCGCTTTGAGAATACTCGGCAAAGACCTACGGCATGGCGTAGTGAAGCTGGTGCCCGAGTCCAGCGACGACATCTGGCTGCTCTCAACAGTGCTTCAGCCAGGCGACTTGGTGCGCGCGAAAACACTCCGCGAGATACACTTCGGCGACAGGGGTAGTGGAAGAAGCTCACGTGTACCAATGGTTCTCACGGTTCGTGTTGAAAAGATAGAGTTCCAGCCCTTTACTACCAGGCTGCGCGTTAGGGGCGTGGTAGTAGAGGGGCCGGAGAAGTACGGTGTGGTAGGAAAGTACCATACTCTCAGTGTCGATGCAGGCACCGAGGTCACAGTGATAAAGCCGCAGGGATGGAGTATGAGTGTGCTCGAGAAGCTGGAGAAGCAGGGACTGGGCGAGGCCGCGCTCATAGTAGCAATAGACTACGACGAGTACGCTATAGCAGTGCTACGGGGCCAGGGAGTAAAGATCGTCGATACTGGCTCGCTACGCTTACCCGGCAAGGATGACCCCTCCTGGGGCGAGAGGCTTGAAGAGGCGCTGAACGTTATAGCCAAGCGCGTAGCCGACATAGCTGCCAGAGAGAAGCCCCTCATAATAGTAGTTGCCGGCCCTGGGATGCTTAAAGAGAGCCTCGCAGAGAAAATCCGTGCACGCCTACCCGGGGCGCGAGTAGACACAGACAATGTGTCGATGGGCGGTGAGCCGGGTGTCTATGAAGAGCTGCGCAGGGGTCTTGCACGTGAGGTCCTAAAGGAGGCCGCGAGCATAGTGGCTGAGAAGATAATAGAAGAGTTCGAGAGACGCCTTGCCCGCGAGCCCAGCAGGGTAGCGTATACCCTTGACATGGTTGAGAAGGCGGTAGACTCCGGTGCTGCAGAGGAAATACTGCTTCTTGACGAGCTACTGCACAGCCCCGACCCAGGTATAAGGGCTCGAGTTGAAAGCCTTCTCCGCAAAGCTGACGCCACGCGGGCAAAGATACACTTCGTTAGCCTCGAGTCCCCTGTAGGGTATAAACTTAAAGCGCTAGGCGGTATCCTAGCCCTCCTCCGCTACCCTCTCGACATTAACTGGTAGCCTGTTGTAGGCCTTTGGTGAAGGGTATCTTTGTTTTAGAGCCGCGCCTCTTACGCGGGGCGCAAGCGCTGGAGGCAGCCTAGCCAGCCCCTGTTCCACCGGTGCATCCCCGGCTAGGCCGGCGGGCAGGCTCTCCGCTGGCGCCTCCGCGTAGAGGAGCATCCCCTCGCTAGTAACCTCTTCATATGGCCGTCGCAGGCGCAGTGCCTTCCGGAGCAGGCGTGCACGAAGCTGCACACGGTCCTTGTAGGCCGCCGGGCAGTAGTGGACTGTGATGCGCAGTCTTTCTCGGGACGCCCAGCGTACTAGCTCTAAGCCGGCCTCCTCGCTGCCCTTAACAACCGGCTTTGAGGGGTCTGGCTGCAACCCCCTCGTGATTATGCCTCTTATGTTCCGCTCTGAGACCTCGAGCTCGTTAAGGTTTATGAACTCTGCGCCTATAGAGTCAAGCCAGGCTATGAACCTTTTTAGCTCCTCCACTCTTCCGGGTATAACGGGCACCTCCGCCCCGACCCTGGTATTGTGGAGTACCCGTATCGCAAGCTCTATCCGCTTCTTCATCCACTCTTCCACGGGGTGAAACCGTATCTCGTCAAGCCCGGCGCGTTCAAGCGCTACCAAGGCATCGCGTGTAGCGTAGCGGCCACTAGTGTATAGGTGTATGTGAAAGTCCGGCCCGAAGACGTCCTTTAGGAGCTTTATTGTTTTCAGGGTGCGCTTCAGGCGTACCAGCGGGTCGCCTCCGGTAATGCTTGCGCCGCCAGCGGCCACACGGTAAGCCTCGTCAACGAAATCTATGAGTCTGTGTGCGGGCTCCTCGTCTGCAAACACCTTGTCGTGGTAAAGCCTCTTCGGGGAGACGGGGCAGTAGAAACACCTCTCACTGCACAGCCCCGTAATGAATACCACCATTTTGACGCCCTGTATGCACAACTGGCAGCCTGGTGGTAGTACGCCTACATAGGCATAGACACCTGGCACTATGCGTAGCGGAGCCGCTGCCGCCATGGCGGGTGCCACCAGGGCTCTACAGGTGCTGCCGGTTACGCGGTCTCCGAGGGCCAGTTCTCGGCCTCGCCGTTCATAGCAGTGGCGAGTTTTTCTCCACTAGTGCTCGGCGGAAAACCGGGTTACTACGGGCCAGGCTCTTTACGGCCTCCTCTATGCTGTCTGTGGGGCCTATCTCCGCCTTGACGAAGACGCCGGTTCTGCCGTGCTCGTCTCTCCGGGTGAGCACGTGCACACGCTCCAGCACCGTGTCGACGCTTATCCCTATAATCCGGGCGGCCTCGGCTTCCCTGCCTAGGACCGAGCTTTCACGGTGGCCCTCCGGTACGGGTTCTATTAGCATGAGTCTCTTGTCGACACCTGGCACTCTCTGCGCCCTGCGTAGCCCATCCGCATCTAGCGCACCGCCGAAGAAGTAGAACTCGTACTCGGTTCTTGACAGCTTAGCGAGAGGGAAGGATACTACACGCTTCTCTTCTATATCGAGCACTATGTATGCTTTTGGCGTGCTGTGGGGTGTTGCCTGTACTATGAGCTTGTGGGTTGGATGGTAGCCTGCTTTCTCCAGCGCTATCTCCACAATATAGGAGGGTACAACGTATGGTATGAAGACGTCTATGTCGCTTCCTTCATGCACGTCTCCTCTAGCTATGCTTCCGTGTACTACCGCGTGTATGCCCGCTTTTTCTAGCGCTTCTAGAATGGCTAGCGCTTCTCTGCGTTTAGCCTCAAGCAGCCTCCAGTGCCTCTCACTATACTTGACCAGTCTTACCTCATGCCTCTTTTCAACCCTCTCTTTCGGCATGGCGCGGAACCTTGCCAGCAGCGGGGCCGGTAAACACCTACAGCCATACCTTCCTTAATAATCTCTAGACAGTGTCGAGGCCGCGGGGCGGGATAGATGCCGCCCCCAGCAATGCCCCCATATAGGGGCTAAGCGCCCGCCGCCCAAAAAGGGGTGCACCAAATGGCAACCGGTACGCAGCTACTGGCAGCATACCTCTTGTTCTGGTTCGCCCTGACAACCCTTCTGTGGCTAAGGAGAAGCGAGAGCGGTGAGGGAAAGATAGCGGTCACGCCGCTAGTTGTGACGTGGCGGACGGCGTTCACGTTTGAGAGTTTTGCCCGCCTACGTGGCAGCAGGCTCGTTGGCCTACTGTTCGACGCTGGAATAGTGAATATGGTTCTTATCATGATGGCGGCTTACTATGTGCTTGCATCTAACCTCGCATATTCTCTTAGTACAGGTCGGCATGTCGGCGTGGTGGCGCCGATAATACCCGGCGTCACTATAGGGCTGCGAGTGTTCCTCTACCTTCTCCCAGGCCTTGTCATAGCTGTGCTTCTCCACGAGGCCTTTCACGCAATGGCTGCAAGGTATGAGGGTATACCGGTGCGCTCCTCCGGGTTAATGCTCTTCTTGGGACTCATACCCGCTGCCTTCGTGGAGCCGGAGGAGGACGCTCTTCTCCGGGCACCGTCGAGGGCAAAGCTGAGGGTATTCGCTGCCGGCGTGCTGGCTAACACGCTGCTTTTCCTCCTCTTCTCAGGCCTCTTGCTTGCGGTCACCAGCAAGGGCTACTACTTGGCAGTAAGTGCTGCGCCTGGGGGTGTAGCCGAGAGGGCGGGTCTTCCAGAGACGCTCCTTCTTGAAAAGATAGTTGTAAATGGTTCCACGTTTAGCGATGTCGGCTCATTTGTGAAGTACGTGAATAAGCTGCGGCAGGAACATGGTGGTAGCCTCCGTGGCGTGGCTCTCGTGGTTGAATTCGTGGCTATCGATGGAAGGGTCTATAAAGTGTATAAGCCCCCAGAGGCACCGGCAATAGGCATCTACCTTTACTCGGTGCCACGTGCGCTTGCCAGCCTAGGGCCGGGTCTTGCGCTCTCACTGTTCCTGGTGCTCTATTACGCCCAGGCAATCAATATAGGCCTTGCAGGCATAAACGCGTTACCCATATTCATTACCGATGGTGCACAGTTCATACAGGCTGCTGTCGAGAAGAGAGTTGGAGCCGAGATGGCAAGGAAAGTGGCCACGCTTGCATCGGCAGCAACGATCGCGTTGCTACTGCCTAACATAAGCCTGTAAGAGGCTGGAGGCAGAGGAGATGCCGCTCTCTCCGCAGTTATTAAATCTCTCTGGTTCTGCGCCTGGCTTCGCTGGGTTTGTTGAGCTTTGCGGGCCCTGCTTATTCATGCAAAAAAGTTCTGGTTCAAGGCTAGAAGCAAGGCAGTAAAAGAGGCTGAAGAGCTGGGAAGCGAGGTCCCCAGCGAAGCCGAGGTTGACAACGCTCTTATTGCGTTTGTTACTGTTGAGGACCGCGACAAGAATAACCTCGATGATATAGTAGAGCAGGCTGCGTCCGACATAGTGGATGTTGCTAAACGAGTAAACGCGGAGAAGATAGTAGTGTACCCCTACGCCCACCTATCAAGGTTCCTAGCGCCTCCACGTGCAGCTATAGAGGCGTTGAGGCGTCTAGCAAACAGGCTTGCAGAAGTTAGTGGCAAGGAAGTTGTGCGTGCCCCCTTTGGCTGGTACAAGGAGTTCATGATACATTGCCATGGCCATCCTTTGGCTGAGCTTTCGAGGATCTATGAGGCCAAGGCATCGGCTAAGCCTAAGGTGGAGAAAAAATACTACGTACTTACCCCGGAGGGGGAGGTGTTCGAGCCAGAAGAGTATCTGCCGAAGGCTGCTAAAGATTTCCGGGTAGTTATTGAGAAGGAGGCTCTAGGGAAAGAGCTTGGAGAGATCGAGACACGTGTTAACAAGCTGTGCGCTAAGTTCGGGTTTGAGTGGGAGCCGCTGAGCGACTATGGCCATATGCGCTACGAGCCGCACGCTGCGACAATAGTCGATGCGGTGTCGGAGTACGCCTGGATGCTGGCGCGGAAACTGCCAATACCCGTGCTGAGGGTTAAGGGTACGAACATGTTTGATCTAGCAGCTAGGCCTGTATATGAGCATGCGGCGCTTTTCGGGGACCGCCTCTACGAGTTATGGGCTGAAAAGAAGCACCTTGTAATGCGTTATGCTGCATGTCATCAGCAGTTCGCGATGCTTAAAGACTATGTGCTTAGCTACCGTGACCTCCCCCTGGGCATGTTCGAGGTTGCCGACAGTTATCGGTTAGAGCAGAGCGGCGAAGTCACCCTTTGCTTCCGGCTACGGAAGTTCTACATGCCCGACCTCCACATATTGACTAGGGGCATAGATGAGGCTATGAAGGTCGCCGAGGAGCTTCAGAGGGTGATCCATAGGGAGGCTGCAAAGCTTGGACGGGAGTACTACGCTGTCTACAATGTGACCGAGGACTTCTGGGAGGAGAAACGTGACTATGTTGTTGAGCTCGTGCGTCGAGATGGGCGGCCTGCGCTCATAACAGTCTATCCTAGGGGCATATACTACTGGGTTGTGAATGTGGAGTACCATATAGTTGACTCTGCCGGCAGGCCGAGAGAAATAGCCACATTCCAGTTTGATGTAGGCAATGCGGAAAGGTTTGGTATACGTTTTGTTGATGAAAATAATAACCAGAAATATCCGGTTATAATCCATACCGCCCTCATAGGCTCTGTTGAGCGCTACATATACATGGTGTTTGATACGGCGATCCGTGACGAGCTGAGGGGTAAGACGCCGTCGCTTCCTGTATGGCTTGCACCGGTACAGGTACGGATAATACCTGTTAATCCGTCAGAAAAAGACTTAATGAAAATGGCTGAAGATGTTGCAGATATGCTGGAGGATAACTTAATACGTGTTGATATAGATGATAGGGATATTAGCCTGGGCCGTCGTATACGTGATGCTGCAAGGGAATGGGTACCTTATATTGTTGTTATTGGCGAACGAGAGCTTAGCACCGGCACCCTCAATGTGACCATAAGGGCTACTAACGATAGGGTAGTGTTGACGCCTAGCGAGCTTGTAGAAAAAGTGCTTGACGATATACGGGGGTATCCTCGGGTGCAGTCTGCGCTGCCTAGGTACGTGTCGCGTCGCCCCAGCCTGGTCTATCTTGAAAAAAGTATCAAATAAGTATACTTAATTATTTATTTTTGTATTATTCTATATTATGTGTTATTTTGTATAGTTGCGGTAGGGTTGCATTCGTTAACGAATAGTTTCGGCTAGGTGAAGAGCCCTATATAAGGGTGGTATGGCTTCTCCTCTCTTTTACGGGCTGGAACGGTATGAGCAGTAAGACGAAAGAAATACGTTCAATAACTGACCTGCCGGGTGTAGGCCCCGCTACCGCCAACAAGCTGATAGAGGCGGGCTATGGCACACTCGAGGCAATAGCTGTGGCCACGGCGCAGGAGCTAAGCGCAGCCGCAGGTATACCCATAACAACAGCCCAGAGGATCATTAAGGCAGCGCGTGACGCCCTCGACATACGTTTCAAAACCGCACTTGAGGTCAAGAAGGAACGGCTAAGCACACGGAAGATAACTACGGGTAGCCGTAATCTTGACGACCTGCTTGGCGGAGGAATAGAGACAAAAACGGTTACAGAGTTCTTCGGCGAGTTCGGGAGCGGCAAGACACAGATATGCCACCAGCTGGCGGTAAACGTGCAACTACCTGAAGACAAAGGCGGGCTATCCCAGCAGGACCATATAGCCAGGGCGGTGTACATAGATACTGAGGGCACATTCCGCTGGGAACGTATAGAGAACATGGCAAAACGCTGGGGTCTCGACCCCGACGAGGTCATGTCTAACATATACTATATACGTGCCATCAACAGTGACCACCAGATGGCTATAGTTGACGAACTCTTCAACCTTGTACCCAAGGAAAACATAAGGCTTGTAATCGTGGACTCGGTGACCAGCCACTTCAGGGCCGAGTACCCTGGCAGGGAGAACCTGGCGGCGAGGCAGCAGAAGCTGAACCGGCACCTGCATCAGCTATCGAGGCTGTCGGAAATATACGACGTGGCCGTGATAATTACGAACCAGGTAATGGCTAAACCCGACGTATTCTATGGTGACCCTACGCAGGCCGTAGGCGGCCACGTGCTATACCACGCGCCTGGCGTGCGTGTACAGCTGCGTAAAAGCCGCGGCAACAAGAGGATAGCTAGAATAGTGGACGCGCCGCACCTCCCAGAAGGCGAGGCCGTGTTCGTGATAACAGACTACGGGATAGCCGACCCGGAGGACTAACGCCTAGCGCTGCAGCAGCGCTAGAGAGCCCCTCTTCAATGGTTAGAGCCGCTGGTGCTGCCTACCTCTGCACATTTCTTGCACTCCTTGAGCATTGCTGCGTCTAGGTAGAACCTTGATGCCCTCCACATGGGCCTGACCCTGCACCCGTCTATGACCAGAACCGGCGCGTGCACATGGTGCCTCAACCCGCTCATAGCGTCCTCCACGCTAATAGCCTCGCGGAGTACCCGGATCGAGGAACCGATACAGGCTATGAGGGTCTTCCTCAGCCCCCGTGCCGTCTCGAAGGCTATCGCCTGGTATTCTGAGCCGTTGCAGCGTATAGGAGCCACGTAGCGGCTTAAGGTCCGCTCCGCGGTGTCTATGCTTCTCGACTCGTAGGGCAGCCGCAGGGCCGGCAACGCGTTCCTCGCTGCCAGGCTCTCTATGCAGCTCTTCAGGGTATCCTTCTGGCTCTGTGGCGTAACTGGGGCTTTCTTCTTCCTCACTGCTGCCTCACCGTCAACCCAGCTGGGGAGTGTATGATAAAACATCCTCTAGCGTTTTGCACCCCCTTCTTCCCGGATATGGGTAGAGGGCAAGGTGCATGCTGATGAATGTGCCGCCTTCGGCGTTAGTGGCTTTCGCGGGGCTAATGTTGCTCAGCATCGATGATATAAGGAGGAGAGAGATTAGCGAGAAACACGTCGCCGTCCTCATAATAATACTTGTGTTGGTTGATGTAGCCGCGAGGCCGTGGAGGATACGGTCTATCCTTCCGCTTGGCGTGTATCTTGCCCTAAACTTGGTGTTAATGGCTGGGCTCTCGTTAGCCGCCTTGCTGGGTATGCTTGGGTGGGGCGATGTGGCTGCTGCTGCAATAATGCTGATCGCTACGCCTACGGTGCCTAGAGAGGGCTCTATCCTCCCCACTCTAATGGTAGTTCTCTTCTACTATCTAGCAATAATGCTTGCATATATCCTCTACAATCTTGCGCGTAACATTGTGGCTGCGAGGGAAGAGTTGAAGAAGCTGCCATCATTTAGCAGAAAGCTATTATACGCGATGATGGCTAGGCCTAGGAGAGTTAAGGATATTATTGAGAGACCTGGCTGGTGGTATCCTCTAAGCCTCTGCGGCAAGTACAGCCTACGTTTCAACATATACCTGGATCCCCCGGATATAGCAGAAATGGTTAGAAAGGCTGTAAAGAAGGGATGCGTGAGCCCGGATAGCATGGTCTGGGTAAGTTATGGTATACCCGCAATACCTCTGCTTGTCGCAGCCTATGGGTTAGCCCTACTAGTGGGCGATAAGCCCCTCCTCGCTCTGCTATTCTCGCTTGCACGCATTGTTAACAAGAAAAATCCTAGCTTCTAGGCAGAGGCTAGGGTAACAGAGGGGACGGCCCGTGGTTGACGTGATATATGCACCGTGGCGCTACAGCTATATCAAATCTACGGTGGAGCGGAACGAGGTAGAGGCGTGCGTGTTCTGTGAAGCGCCCAGGAAGAGCGACGACGAGGCACTCATACTTGTTCGCGGCAACCACGCCTATGCAATAATGAACCTCTTCCCCTATAATACGGGCCACGTAATGATAGTGCCATATAGGCACATATCAGACTACAACGAGCTAACAGCAAGCGAGATAACTGAAATGCACGTCATGGCTAAAAGCGTGATAGAAGCAGTGAGGCAAGTGCTTCGGCCCCACGGCTTCAATATAGGGTTTAACATAGGCCGGGTGGCCGGTGCGGGTATAGATAAGCACATACATCTACACATAGTGCCACGGTGGAGTGGCGACACAAACTTCATGCCAGTAATAGCCGGCACCAAGATAATATCGCAGGATGTTAGAGAGACATACAGGCTGCTAAAACCACATGTACTGGAGTTCTGGGAAAAATACCAGGAACAAGAGCCTAACAATAGATAGTGCGAGGCGCTCCGCTGATCTCCCGCTTGTCTATCCCGACCTCATCTGCCGGACCTGGCGGCCAGCGAGCCCCGCAGCGCTACGAGGCCGGAGAGTATCCTATCACGCGCACGTGATAGCCCACGCCTACTACGCAGCGAGATAACCCTGACACGTAGGGCGTGCACATAGCTGTAGAGCAGCCTGGCCTGCTCCACCTCCTCCCCCGCAGCCAGAGGTGACTCCTTTAAAACGCCGATAAGCCTCATCAGGCGGTCTTCGAGCACACCGCTTATAAGGACGTCCTCGAAGCCGGAAAGCACGAGCCCTATAACGTCATCTATCTCTCGTGTGATATCGTCACGCTTCTCCGGCACACGCCCCCCTCTTCGCCCGGAATACCATCCTCCTGCCCTCATAGTCCGGCAGCCTCTCCACAAGGCCTCTCCGGACCATCTCTCCAACTACTCTTCTAGCAGTACGCCGGTCTTCAAACTCTTTAAGCAAATCCTCTGCACTGAGGGGGGTGGAGGCGCGGCAAAGCCTGGCCCGGATCCTCTCCGCAATCTCTCCTGCTCCGCGGCTGGTCATCGTGTGGCACCAGGCCCCTCCAGGCCTACGGTGTGCGCATATAGAGTAGTGGCTCCTAGTGTGTTTCGGGCCAGCAGGTGTCGGGGGCCGGACGATGAGTGGAGAAGACTTTAGCCTGGAAGTGGTTGAGGAGTACGAGCTCCTCGGCGAGAAGAGGTACCGTCTGCGGATAGCCGGGACAAGCATATACATAAATGTTGCAGCGTCTTCGCAGGATGAGGCGTTCCGGAAGGCCAGGGAGATGATAAGGGACCTGGAGCTCGATAAACTGGCCAACCTTCTAAGTAGCGGTAAAGAGGGATAACGATGATACTATTGCGTTTTAGATTACCTTTCTCTTCATTCTTGCACGGCGTAGTTCCTCGAACTCCCTGATAACGTCTCTGGCCGCTCTCTTAAACTCCTTCTCGTCGACACGTTCAACAAATAGTTTAAAGAATTTTGCGAGGCAGGTCTTGCTGTGGAACGCAAGCTCAACCCCGGCTCTCTTGATAACGATGCCCTGGCCTTCTGGGAACTTGCGGCCACAGACGATACAAGTATACTGCTTCCTCTGCATCCCGCTCTCCAATGCCGCCTCCCGTCCAATCCCTAGACTATATTAAACCCTCTCTGCTTGTGGGGATACCTTCCGCTAGGGTTTCGCGGCTAGGTGAACTAGGTGAAACTCCCTCCCCGGTACTCCCTAACGCGGAATGGTCGGGCATAGGGGCCCGGTTCGGGAATGTGACTAACTATGGGTGGGATGGAATCCGACTGGAGGAATGATACTAATGAGTAAAGCGGTAGCCGTTAGAGGCGACGCCAGTGTCTCCCTCGGACGCCTCCATCCAAGCATAGTTAGGTTGATAAGAGAGAGGGGTTGGCGCGACCTCACTGAGATACAGCGTAAAGCGCTAAAGCCTATTCTCGACGGCGATAATGTAGTAGTTGTGGCGCCCACGGGTTATGGGAAGACTGAGGCAGCACTGCTGCCGGTTTTCTCGCAGATGCTGAGCATGGATGCAAAGCCTGTCTCGCTTCTCTACATCACGCCGCTGAGAGCGCTGATAAACGATATTTACAAGCGGATAGAGTGGTGGGCTGACAGGCTTGGTTTTATAGTAGCCAGGAAGCATGGTGATGTACCGCACTCGGAGCGTACGAGGAGGCTGAGAAAGGTCCCACACATACTTGTCACGACTCCGGAGAGCCTCGAGATAGACATAGACTGGGCTACCAGGTTTAGGGAGCACTACCGTAACCTGAAATGGGTTATTGTTGACGAGGCGCATGAGGTGGTTTCTAACAAGCGTGGCGTCCAGCTGGCGGTACTTCTTGAGAGGTTCCGCAGGCTCGCCGGAGACTTTCAGGTAATCGTACTCTCCGCTACAATAGGTTCTCCCCTGGTTGCAGGAAGGGTGTTTACGGGAAGCTCCAGGAGAAAACTGCGCGTAGTCACGGTTTCTGCCCGTAAATCGCTGCGCCTAGAAGTGGATGCGGTGAAGGCGGCTAGCACCGAGTTTTGGCGTGTATCTGCAGAGAAGCTTGTAAAGCACATGGAGCCGATGACTATCGTATTTGTTAACTCTAAGTTTGTTGCAGAGAATCTCCACAGAGAGCTAGAGAAAATGGGTATAGAAGGCACGATAGTCCATCACGCATCCATATCGGCGGAGGAGCGCCACGAGATAGAGGAGAAAGCTAAGCAGGGCAAACTAAACATGATAATAGCTACAAAGACGCTAGAGCTGGGTATAGACATAGGTAGTGTAAAGAAAGTCGTTCTGTTCCGGCCGACTGGTCGCGTGGCGTCCCTAATACAGCGCCTCGGCAGAAGCGGCCACAGCCTGGACGGAACCATAAGGGGCGTGATAATAGCCACCGATGAGATAGAGCTTCTACAGGCACTAGCGGAGGCCCGCCTAGCTGCCAAGGGCAAGGTAGAACCACCGGAGCTACCGAACAAGCCTCTGGATATGGCGGCTCGTGCGATACTTGGAATGGCGCTTTCCGGCATGTATACTGTCGACGAGGCTTATGACGTGCTGCGCAACGTCGTGTACTTCAACAACCTAACCAAGGAGGACTTCACGCAATTAATTGAATATCTAAAGCGCAACAAGATGATAAAGATAGCCGAGGACGGCCGACTGGGTATAAGTGCGCAGTTCTACCGCATATGGAGGTTCAACGCGGGAGAGAGCCGCTACACCTGGTGGGTGAGGAACTTCTCAGAGTTCTTCACTACAATGGGCGAGCGCAAGGGCTTTATAGTTAAAACAAACGATGGAAGAGTGATAGGTGAGCTTGATAGCGACTTCGTAGTCAGGAGTCTACGTGTCGGCCACGTAATACGGCTGGGGGGCAGGAACTGGCAGATAATAGGCATTGACGAGCACACTAACAAGGTAATAGTTGTGGAGACGGAACAGGAAGCCACGAGCATGCCCTTCTGGCGTGGCAGGGGGCCAGAGACGAGCCGGCTCGTGCTTGAAGAGATCGAGAGCGTGCTACGCGGGCTACATGAGAGAGGCGAGGTAGAGCTGCCGCCGGAGGTCACCATGAGCGATGACGCAAAACACGTACTCAGAACAGTGGTAGATGACGTGAGGCGCCACCGATACCCGTTCCCTAGACACGACAGCATCATAGTAGAAAGAATCGGCAACGAAGAGATATACACCATGCTGAACAGTATCCGGGTTATAAGGACGCTTGCATACATAGCATTGATGGAGGCGTACCGCGTATCCAATAATGCCTACGTCAAGGTATCCCAGTACGGTTTTGCAATGCCGTCGTCCCTGGAGTTCAACCCCCTAAGTTATCTCGCATCACTCTCCAGGGAGGAATTCTATGAGCGCGCCCGGGAGGCCGCAGCCCGCTCGCCCTACTTCATAGACGTTGCGCACAACATACAGCTGGTGTTCGGCGTAACGCAGAGGGTGAGGCCTAGCAGCGGCCTGGTTTACGAAGAAGCGCTCAGGCAGACACTGGAAGAGTACTTCGACGTGGACGGCGCGTGGGAGATAGTCGAGAAGATGAAGAAGGGCTTGGTGGAGGTAAAGCCTAACCCGCGCCGCACCTCCATATATGCTAGAGAGGTTGTGAAGGAGGCGCCAGAGAAGCCATGGCTAGGCAACCTGGACGAGGTAATAGCTGAAACCCTGAAGGGCATGGCATTTACTGTGGAGGAACTTGCAGACGCCCTAGGTGTGCCGGAGAAACTGGTGGAGACAAAACTAAAGGATATGAGCAAGCCTGGCAGCGTGTACCGCGTGTTCAGCTTTATAGATATAGATAGTGGTGAGACACGGTGGGCGCTCGTGGAGGACGCAAAGACGCTGGCTGTGTCGGAGGAGTTCTCCGCCTCCTTTACGCCGCCGGACCGGGACGCCCTCTATATGGTGTTCGTTAAGAGTGATGGAGGAAGCCTGGTGCATGTAATGGTTAAGCTGTCGGAGCTGCTCGACAGCCCCGACAAGCTGGCAGAGCAAATACCCTTTAAGGAGATACATGAGCTGCGTGTAGTGCCTCTAACCGGCTATTATGAGGGCAGAGTCCCGAAGTTCAACAATGTGCCGAGGGATATAGTGCCCTACCTGGTGCTAAATGCAGCCACGCTAATACAGGTAGCCCAGATGAATAACCCCATCATATAGCCGGCTCCCCCGGGGGCATGCCCGCAGCCGTATGCCCCGCGTTTTTACGTAAGGCGCGCTGCGACGATAACCCAGGGGGCTGTGAGGAGTCGCCACGAACACCGAGCGCCTGCTGTGAGGAGGGTCCGTGTTTCCGAGCCCCAATGCAGGGATTCACGGCGGTGAAGAGTGCGCTCTCTCCGACGCCGATAGGGAGTATGGGGAGGTTATCCCCGGCTGAGCCTCCACAGGGCTACAACAGCTTACCGGCAGGTAGGGTGGAGAAGCGTGAGCAGATGCGGCCACGTACACCCATACGTGGTTGTGGTGATGGTGGTACGCCCTGAGGTAGCATTCGTAACCATAGTTGAGCGTCTACGCGGCCTAGGCTTCACCATAGTAGACTACGACGAAGTAGAACGCCGGCTGGTTCTACGCGTGCCTGCCGCCTCTGCACCGCGGCTCGGCGACGTTGTAGGAAGCTACGCTAACAGCGTAGTATTTGAGGTAAAAGCCGTGGCGCAGGTCTTCGGGGTCTTCAGGCCGCCCCGGGAGGCTAGAAGCGTGAAATATGGGGAAAGGTTGCTGTTCTACACTGCATGTGGTGATGGGAAGCTAGGCGTCTGGGGCGAGCACCGCCTCGGGAGAATTCTTCTCCGGCTCTGCCGTTCGGCGCTGGCCGTGGATCCTGCCCAGCTGCCCCCTACCCTCTGTAGTTTCGGCCTAGACTATCTAGAGAAGCTTCCCTATCTGCTCGATGAGGCTGCGCGATGTTTCCACAAGATCATCTGCAGTGCTCGGAACGGGGCTGAGAGGCGGATGAGATAGGCTTAAAGAGCAGGCTATGTGGAGGGGGCTCCCTGTGCTCGGAGAAAGGGGTTAGGCGCGTTTCTAGCATCCGTCAACGTAGGAGGTGTCTGCATAGTGCCCGAGGAGAACGTCGTTGTAGTGGGACGCAAATCCCTGCCCGACTACGTGCTGGAGGCAATACTGCTTTTCAACGAGGGCTATGACGAGGTAATAATACGTGGCCAGGGCCCCAATGTCGGCAAGGCCGTCGACCTGTATAACGCGCTACGTCGCCGCCTGCAGGGCGGTATCGAGCTTGTGGGCGTAAAGATAGACAGCATTGAGCGGGGGAGAAGGCTGATACCTATCATAGAGATAAGGGTTAGACGGACGATAGCCTAGTAGCCTAGCGTGCTACACCGTGTGTTACACCGGCTGCAGGTGGCTATCCCCGCTCTCTGCGGTTGCAGTGCCGGCCAGCTTGCCTCCTATCAGCTCTTCTAGTTCCTCGACTAGCTCTGCTATGAGGCGTAGCGGGCTCTCTCTCCCCTCTGAAACGGCCTCTATCTCTTCTAGCAGTTTCCTTGTCCTCTCCTCTGACACTAGTTGCTTGAAGTTGCTATACAGGTAGTCGTGGACCTCGATGCCTAGCTTAGTTGGTACGAGTTTCTTCCGGTACTTGCTCTCTATCACGTAGCCGTGCCTTTTTATCGAGTCTATTATCTTTGCATAGGTGCTTGGCCTCCCTAGCCCGCGCTGCTTCATCAGCGCGACTACGTCGCCGTGGCTGAACAGCTGTATCGTAGAGCCTCTCTTCACGTAGGCGTCTACTACCTGGAGCCTTGCGCCCGCCGTAATAGATGCAAGCTCGTGTCTAACCTTAATGCTGGCCACGTTTACCCAGCCGTCGCGTATAATTTCGACCGGCGTGTCCAGCCTGGTTTCCTGCCCGGCGACGTCCAGGATAGCGGTGAGGTGTTTTATCCTGGCAGCGCTCATCTGGCTGGCTACGAACCTGCGGAATATGAGGTCGTAGAGACGGTAGTGGCTCTCCCGCAGCGTTACGCTCAGCTTCAGCTCCCCTGTCGCCACCTGGCGGCGTAGTGTGTCTACGTCGAGCGGCCTCGTGGGCCGTATCGCCTCGTGATGGCCAGGGCTGCCCCAGTGGCGTGGAGTGAATAGGCTCTCCAGGCCCTTCTGGGTCAGGTACTGTCTCGCAACGCTGATGCCTTCCGGGCTTACGTAGCTCGAGTCAGTTCTATGGTACGTTATGAGGCCGGCCTCGAATAGCTCCTGGGCTATTCTCATAGTCTTTTGCGCGGTGTATCCGTAGCGCTTCGAGGCCTCGTACAGTAGGGTCTCAGTGGTGAAGGGTGGCGGAGGATTGACTTCTCTCTCGTCGTAGACGGCGGCCTTTACGAGCACGCCCCTCTCTATGGCCTCTCTGGCGGCGTTTTCTGCCTCCGCGCGTCTAGGGTAGTGTAGGCGTAGCCGTAGCCCGCCTGAGAGTCTTATGTAGAGGTTGTAGCCGAGCCCATGGCGCCACTCACCGTACCTCTCAATTATCCAGCCTAGTACCGGCGTCTGTACGCGTCCAGCGCCGAGCCAGTTCTTGCCGAATACCTGCCATAGTCTCTGGCTGAGGCCGAAGCCTATCCAGCGGTCCTCTATGCGCCGAAGCATCTGCGCCTCCACCATGCGGTAGTTTAGGCGGCGCGCAGACGCCAGCGCGCGCATGAACTCACGTCGCGTTATTGCATGCATTTCTATCCGCTTGATATCACGTGCATATGGGCGTAGTGTGGCGTAGATATCGTAGGCTATTTTCTCTCCCTCGATGTCCGGGTCTGTCGCTATGTAGACCAGTTCGTTCTCCATCGCTAGCTGTCGTAGTGTGGCGACGATATCCTCCTTTGAGGCTATGTTGCTGCTTCCGCAGCGTGGGCAGTGGGAGCTGTCTGAAGAGAACTGGTGCCCACAGTTAAGGCAGCGCTTAATATGCTTATATACCGGGCTCACTACGCCGCCCTCTATAATGACGCCGTAAACACCCTCATCGTCAATACTTAGATCGTACACGTGGCCGGCGGAGGCGGTTATCGTAGCTACATGGATCTTCCCTGAAACCTCGTTGTAGAACGTGGTCTCGTATACTGTCAGGGAGCCGAGCCTTCTCCGCACCGGCCGCCCAAAGAACGATGCTATAGTCTTGGCCTTAGTCGGAGACTCTACTATTATAAGGCTGGTCTCTACGTGGACCTCTTTAGCCGCGGAAGGCTCAACCCTGCTGAGACGTGCCCGCTTCAACTCCTCTGTGAGCTTCTCCTCGCTTAGAGGTTCGAACACGGCACCCTCCACGAACCTTGACAGCTTCCTCTCGAGCGCCTTAACGTACACCTCGTCAGTCTCGATAACTATGCTCAAACCATGCGTCATCCTGGATTTAAGCATCCTACTTGCACGCCCACTCGCCTGCACATATGTGGCGGCATCCACGGTCTCAGCAACCAGCCCGTCGCCGCAGCGAAAGATAAGGCCCCCTACCTCGCGTACCCGGCCGCTACCACATACCTCCCTCTCAAGATGTGCAGCCAGCTTTCTACGAAGCCCCTTCAGGGCCTCGAGCAGCTCGCCAAGCCGGCCCTCAAGGCTATCACCGTTAGCGAGCGCTATCCTTAGCGCAGTCGCCTCGCCAGGGGACAGCCGGGCGACTGCCCTCACCAGCTCGTCGCCGGGCTCGACCATGCCCAGCTCCAGCGCGGCTCTCACAATGCGGTATGGCGACGAGAGCGCCTTTACCGCGTCAAGCGTGTTGCCAGGTACGCCCACGAAGACCGTATAGATTACACGCTGCGGCATGTCAACTCCTCGCACGATTACCCCGTAGTAGCTTGCAACTCCTACTAGTACGTCGTAGTCGCCCTGCGCGAACTTCTCTAGAACTCTTCTTCCAGCCAGAGCAAGGCCGGCTTTCACGCCCCTCTTGCGGAGCTCTTCCACCAGCTTCTTCGCCGCCTCTTTGCCGTACCTTTTCGAGACAAAGACGAGCCCGCCGGCCCCCATCCTGGCGACAAGCTCTACGGCGTCACGCAGGGGGTCATCGCTTGTCTTGTATATGTTCGTGACGCTGCGTGTGTAGTCATACACTTTTCCTATTTCGAAACCAAGTAGTTCTCGGAACACCTTGGGTTTTAGCCCGTAGCTGCGGCCAGTGGCTGATGCTATTACCAACTGGCCCGGCAGTATTGTAGTCATCTTTGAAGCTATCCTAGCTTCAATGATTCTTATTTCTTCCAGTATCTGCTCATACCGCCTTATGTTGCCCGTGGCCTTGGCTATCACTGCTGCTATCTTCTTCCTTACCAGGCTGTAGGCGGCCTCCACGGTCTCCTCGTCGAAGCCTAGAAGAAGCAATATCCTGTCGATATTCTTGGAGTTGCGTAGCACCGCGTCGACATCATCAACTATCACTATGTCGAATTTCTTGTCGTTGAGTAGGCTCCATCTTCTTGAGAGGAAGCTTGTCGTAGTAACGAGTATGTCGTATTCGCCCTTCTCTATCTCTTCTAACGCCCGGTTCTTCCTTGAACTCGGCATGGTAGAATAGTAGGAGACTACACGTGTCTCGGACCCCAGCTTCTCTATGTACCTCCTGAGCTTCTCCTCTACCTGCCTGGCGAGGTTCTCTGTAGGAAGCATGTAGTAGACCTTGGCCCCCTCTAGGGCGCGGTAGAGGGCGTAGATTGATAGAAGGGTTGTTTTGCCGACACCGGTTGGTGCTACTATTGCGAGGCTCTCCTCCTGAAGTAGGCGTTTAGCCCATGTAAGCTGTGCGCTCCATAGCTCGGAGCCTGTGATTTTCCGGAAGAAGCTTCTAAACGACTCTATTTCGAGCACGCTTGTATATAAGAGCGAGTATGCTTTTAGCATATTCTTTCTTGAAAGCCTCTCGCCTACTAGGCGGACGCGTGTATGGTAGCTCTCTGCGCTTACTATGTCTGCTATTTCGCTGTCTGAGAGGCAGTTGCGGCACACCAGCCCCTCCTCTAGCCTGTCGGCGTGTATAGGGCCGCCACAGTTTGGGCACGAGGCAGCGTACAGCGGCACCATGTTCGCCAGCTTCACTGTCTTCATTGTAATCTTCCTCGTCTATCTTTGCTTGTAAGTGCCCGTAGGAAGCGGTTTAGGATACTCATAGTCCCGGCTTTTTGCGAGGCTGAGGCAGTAACATCCCGGCCAAAGCGCTTAAATACCCCAGTTGTATGAGGTGGCGCCCGACGAGGCCAGTAGTGGCCCGAGGTGGTCTAGAATGGCGCAGGCAAGTGCGGCTCCGAGCAATGTGGTCCTCGTAGGTAAGAAGCCCGTAATGAACTACGTGCTGGCGACCCTGACCCTCCTAAACCAGGGCGTCAACGAGGTAGTAATCAAGGCCAGGGGCCGTGCCATAAGCAAGGCCGTCGACACCGTCGAGATAGTGAGGAAGAGGTTCCTGCCCGGCAAGGTCGACGTCAAGGACATAAAGATCGACAGCCAGGTAATACAGAGCCCCGACGGCCGCCAGAGCAGGGTCAGCACCATAGAGATAGTGCTCGTCAAGAAGGAGTAACGTGGGCCAAGAGGCCGCGAGAAGTGTACAAGGGTCTTTTTAGGCCATGATAAAGGCTTCTGACCGCCTTCCCGCGGAACGCTACTTCTACGACAAGATCCAGGAGCTAGTCCAACGGCTTGGGCTACAGATGCTACTGGTCCTAGCCAGAGGGGCGTGCCTGCCTCCACATGTCTACCCGGTGCTGCTCCTCGAGGCCAAAGCAGGCACGGTTGGAAGACTCATAAAGCTCGCCGACGCGGTGCAAAGGTACCATAACCTCTCCGAGGAGCCCCTATAGGGGGCTCAGCTCGCTGAAGGATACTTCATCCCTCCAGCACGCGGTCGTGAACGGGGTTCACGCATCACAGCCTTGAGCTTCTCGTAGAGCCGGACGCTATTGTATATAGTGGCGGCGCCTCTTCTTAAAATCCCGTATTGGCGCTGTGTTGGTTAAGGGGCTGGCCCAATCTTAGCTGTGTTGATGAGGTTGTGTGTGGGGATAGCAGTTGTGCGGTATCGTGGGTGTCGTGGCTGACGGCGTATCGGTGAAGAATGTCGTTCCAATGCTTGTTGACGGGATAAAGCGTCTAGAATACCGTGGCTATGATAGCGCCGGCTTCGCTGTGGTCGAGTGTGGCACTGGGCGCTTAGTCGTAGTTAAGGACAAGGGCCGTATTGACAGCGTTGTTGAGAAGTATAATGTGCGAAGGCTCTGCGGTATAAGCGGCCTTGCCCACACGCGCTGGGCTACTCACGGCGAGCCTAGTAGGGTTAACGCGCATCCTCATAGCGACTGTAGCGGAGATGTCGCAGTTGTACATAACGGTATTATACGTAATTTTGTGAGTCTGCGTGAGATGCTGTCCTCTAGGGGGCATCGCTTTAGCAGCGACACCGACACGGAGGTTATAGCGCATCTCTTCGAGGAGTTCGTTAGGAAGGGTGTTGAGCCGTTTGAGGCCTTCCGGAGAACGGTGTCGCTGCTTGAAGGCGCCTATGCTATAGCGCTCATATATGCTGGGCAGCCGCGGCGCATCTATTTCGCGCGGAACGTTAGCCCGCTCGTTATAGGCCTAGGCGAAGGGTTTAACATAGTCTCGAGTGATATCCCGTCGATACTTCCCTACACGCGTCGTATTGTCACGGTAAGTGATGGAGAGCTGGGCTATATAGAGCCGTACAGCCTGTATATTGAACGCGACGGCACGGTTGTTGAATGGAAACATAGGGTTACGCATGTAACGTGGAGCGTTGACGCGGCTGAAAGGGGAGGCTACCCGCACTTCATGTTAAAGGAGATAATGGAGCAGCCGCGTGTGCTGCGCGAGACCTATGAGGGACTTCTATCTAGTAACGAGGTCGTTGATGCGGCGAAGCTGCTTCTAGACGCCGGCTCGATATATGTCACGGGTGCTGGTACGAGCTTTCACGCCGGCCTGGTCTTCGCGACCTATATGGCTATGTTGGCCTCCCGCCCGGTAATAGCTTTCATCTCGAGCGAGTATGAGGTCTACGAGCGCGTAGCGTCTAAGGGTGATGTGCTCATTGCTGTAAGCCAGAGCGGGGAAACTATAGACACGCTTACCGCGCTGAGGGCTTTCAAGAGGAAAGGCGCTAGGGTAGTGGCGGTAAGTAATGTAATAGCGAGCACTATACCTCGTGAATCTGACCGCGTTATATATACACGTGCGGGGCCCGAGATCGGTGTCGCGGCGACCAAGACGTTTCTAACGCAGGTCTTGGCGCTTACGCTCCTTGCAGTGGAGTATTCCCGCCAGGCCGGTGTCCTGGAGGGAGAGGTAGCCACGGAGATAGTGGAGGGGCTCAGCTCTGCGGGCCGGCTGGCTGGGGAGAGCCTCAGGCAGTCGGTAAGGCTCATTGACACGCTTGTCGAGCTGCTGAAGCGTAGGGAGAGCATGTATGTGCTCAGCAGGGGCGCTGGGGTGCCACTGGCCTACGAGGCTGCCCTGAAGATAAAGGAGGTTAGCTATATACACGCGGAGGCTTATCCGGCCGGCGAGAGCAAACACGGCCCGATAGCACTTGTTGAGCCGGGGTTCCCGGTTATCTTTCTCCTCGGCTCTACCGAGAGGCATTATGTTGAACGTATACAGAGCAACGTCCAGGAGATGAAGGCGCGTGGCGCGTTTACCGTGGTTGTGGGGCCGGAGAGTTATAAGGACTTAAGCGGGGCTGACGTCTATGTCACCGTCGGCTCGTATGACGTCTACACTGCGCCGTATGCTGTGATACCTGTCATGCAGCTGCTTGCCTATAAGCTGGCTGTTGCCCTGGGGAGGGACCCGGATAAGCCTCGTAACCTTGCGAAGACGGTGACAGTAGAATAGCCCTCACATGGTATCAAATGTTTTCAATATAAACAAATATTGTATGAAAGGGGTTGGGTGTGGACGCGTGAGAGCAGTCATTCTGGCCGGCGGGCCAAGCAAGCAGCTCAAACACGTGCTGGGCTACGAGGGCTCCCGCAGTCTTCTACGGTTCCCCGGCAGGCGCCTACTCGAAGACCTCGTAGCAGAAGCCAAACGCCTATACGATGACGTAGTGGTGGTCTCCGACGACCGGCGTGTTGTGGAGGCATGCACATACAGCGGATGTGTGTTTGCCCAACAAGTCGGCTCAGGAGTTGAATCAGCCATCTGTGCCGGCCTAAGCGGGCTAGCGTCAGACACGTATATCACAATAATATATGGCGACATTTACGCAGCCCCAGGCTTCATAGAGACGCATACCGCTAAGCTGCTCTCCGAATACGAGCCAACCATAACACTAACGAGGCCCATAGTTCTACGCGGCAGCTTTATGAGGCTAAGCGCTGACCCGGTTTCCTCGACGGTAGAAAAGGTAGGCGAAGGAGCCTACGTTTACGCGGGCCTGCTCTCTGTGCACTCGCAGCTACTTAGGGAGAAACTGTGCAGCTCGGGCTGGAGCATCGAGAAACTAGTAAAGCATCTTGCGGAAACGCGGCGACTGGTAGCCAACCTGTGGCTAGGCACATGGATAGACTTAGACACTGTATGGGATTATCTAGCCGCGGTAAGAATCGACCTTGAGAAACTAGGAAAGACAGCTATTTCGCCGAAGGCAAAAATAGGGAGAAACGTGGTTATAGAGGGCCCCGTTGTTATAGAGGAGAACGCGGTCATAGACCACGGTGCTGTGATTAAAGGCCCAGCCTACATAGGCAATGGCGCCTTTGTGGGCGCTCATTCCTTTGTGCGGGGAGGCAGCGCGCTCTACAACCAGGCAAGAGTGGGCGCCTTCACGGAGATAAAAAGAAGCATAGTATACGATAACGGCGTCGTCTACTCCTACAGCTATATTGCCGACAGCATTATCGGTGCAGGTGCCGAGGTAAAACCCTACACTATGACACTTAACGTGCCCTACGAGGGCCTCGAAGGCGAAGTGGTGATAATGTCGACGCATCCACTCGAGAAGCTGAAGGTGGGCGCGGTGGTCTCGGCCGGCGTCTCTACGCGTTACCGTGACACCCTGCAGCCAGCCACCATATACACCGGGCAGTAAAGCAGCCGAGGGCAGCCAGCCGTCCCCAGCTATACTAGGGGTCATCCTCTGGGTCAATCTTTTCCAGCACTTCGTGGAACGTGTTCCTCCTACACACGGGGCAGTAATGGTAAAGCCTTTTCTCGGAAAGCTTTGTCAAGTCGAAGCTTACTTCGAGGAACCATTCTCTGCCGCAGTTGGTGCACCTAAGCCTCCATTTCGTCAACCCTTCCACCTCTTACCGCTTCTTCCCCCAGGCTGGAGGTGGTGGCCCGCGTCCCGGCGAGGCCGTGCCTCACACTCAGCCCTCCTCCAGCTTTGGAATTATTGGCCCTTGTGCGGTTCCCCAGCAGGCCGCGTGCGAGTAGTTCGCGCAGCGCTTTTCTCAGGGCCCTACGGACCCTCCACCTCTTGCCGAGATCGCCGTAGACGCGATACGCTGTGGAGCGTATACTGTTGGTCATGGTTAGATCCCGCAGCAGCCTCTTCTCTTCATCACTAAGCTGGTCGGGTATATATCTTAGAGCAAGCCTCGCTATATCGGCTGGCTCCAGGCCGAGGTAGGGGTCCTCTGGCTCCAGTCTTGAGAGGTCCTGCACTACGCGGAACTCGATCACCGTGACGACTTCTTCTGGTTTTATGCGCCTACCGTAGACCTTTTCAAGAGCTTTCAGGAGCTCAGCGACGTTTCTGAAGCCGTCCTTTCTGGCGTCTTGGTCTGTGAGCTCGCTGACACGCTTATACTGGACGCGTTCGACGCGAACCTTTGCAACAGGTCGACCACCTCCATGAACTATTAGCTCGCTATATTTCACCTCTACTCGGCCAAGCCTAATTGTGGCCCTCTTCCTGCCGCTAAGTATGTCGTCGACATACTGGCCCTTGACCATCAGATGCCTGCCCAGGAATCTCTTCCCCTCTGCCACGAATGCAGCACCTCCAGCATCTTTGAACCCTGCAGCGCCTCCTGAAGCCTTATTCGGAGCCCGAGCCATGGGTTGGATGGTGGGGCGGTGACGCTATACCAGACGTGAACCCGGCCCCATCTACCCCTAAAAGGGCCGGGGCGCCTGAGCGCTAGCTAGGCCTCCGTTATGCTGAGGGGCCAAAGCGCGGAGCCCCAGAACGCTAAACACTATGAGCCAGCCGGCTCCACGCAGGTGGGCACGTTAGGGGTGACGAGGAAAGGGGTGCCGAGGGGCCTGCTATACGCCTCGGTGAGGTTACCTGTCTCAGCTGACCTAATGCACGACCTAAATGTACGAGAAGCCTTTTTGTGCCGCGAAGCGCCGGGTCAGGAAGGAGAATGTTCTTCACGGCGCAGTGGCTCGAGAGACCGTCGTTTCCTCATCCCCGTCATTCTGCCACGGCTGCGGCGCCAAGGCCATAAATTTATGGATGCGTGCATCTAGCGGCCCTGAGCTAACACGAGCATCTGGGGCAGCCGCTCCACTCCCAGTAGAAGGGCCGAGGGCTTACTTGTACCTATTATGTCCGCACCTAGGCCTATCATGAGAAGTGCTTGGATGGCTGTCCGTATCCCTCCTGCCGCCTTTACACCTATTGTGGCACCCTCTTCTGTGATAACCCGGTGTATTGCTACGACATCTTCTGGGTAGGTTGGTCTCGCTGCGAACCCGGTGCTTGTTTTGATATGGGTCACGTAGTCCCCCCTTATTGAGCTGAGGATTAGTCTGGTCGCCCTAGCTATGTTATCGGCTGTGTCGAGGAGCGGCGTCTCTATTATGAGCTTACACCTTACACCCAGGCTTCTGCAGAGCTCTGAGACAGCTCTCGCTTCCGACTTGTAGGCTTCCGGCTCGCCTGCTAGAAGCTCCTGTGTGTTCATAACGTAGTCTACTTCGTCCACCCCTATGCCGGCGAGCTCCTCAACTTCTTTCAGCTTAGCTTGGAGCGGGTGATAGCCGTAGGGAAAGCCTGCGACAGCCCCGATGCAGTGTTTTGTAGACACACGTGCTCTCGGCGCTAGCGTAGGGGTGACCACCAGGCATCTCAGACTGAAGGACTCTAGCTCCTTGATGGCTTTTTCGAGATCCGCTGGTGTCGCGGCCGGCTTCAGGAGGGCATGGTCTATCCGTGCTGCTAGCTCATCCTTGCTTATGAGTGGTAGCTGTATGGCTCCTTCTGGGCGCTTAGGGTCCATGTGCTTCCCCCTCCCGTTGGCCGGGTTGGGTTGGAGACAGTGCATCTAAGTGTAGGTGCCGGGGTGGAGTTAAGAAGGCCTGGTTAGATTAGGGTTCAGGGGGTCTCCTTGCCGCTACTCTATCCAGTCGCCGCTCTCTATTTTCTCGGGGAGGTACTTGTCTGCTAGGAACCTGAGCCCCTTGCTTGTAAGCGCCTCTATCTCGAGCTTGGCCTTCTTGTCTAGGAATATTTTTATTTCGATTTGCCACTTCTTTGTTTGGAACCACTTGTAGTTCATCAGCTCGTATGCACGCTTTATGTCTGCGTCCTTTGCCTTTATTATATAGTTCCTTCTCTCCCTTTCGGAGAGGTAGGGTTTTTTGTTCCGGTAGCCGAAGATGTCCGTCATGCTTACCCCTATGAACCTTGCTGACGGCGTAGCCAGCCTCTCGCTCTCATAGCTCAGTGTTATGGAGCCTATCTTGAAGACGCTATAGATGTACCATCCATAGGGGTCTGCGTCTGTCAGTATATAGACCGGTAGGCCTAGCTCCTCGTTGAGGCGCCTCACGAAGCGCCTGGTAGCGCGGTCCGGCTGGCCGGCGCTCGTGATGAGTATAGCGCGGTGGCGCTTCCAGAACCCTACCCTGTGTAGCTGCTGGAACACTGCGTCCTTCTCGACCACCAGCACGTACTCCGCGTCCACGTCTACGAACTCTATTAGGTCGGGTGTGGGCTCTATGGCGTAGGCCCCGTGCCCCATTTTGCTAAGGTCTATTATGTCGCCGCCGCTTCTTATCCTCATGTTGCCTACGACTTTGCCCTTCTCCTTGCTTAGTATAAGCATCTCTTCTCGCAGCATCCCGGTTAGAACCTCTATGTCCCGTATGACGGCGTCGGATTCCCGCTGCTCGTCCCACGTGTTTTCCTCGTGTTTCCTGCCGCCGGGCTCGCGGTATAGTATCGTGTGCTTGCCACGGTAGTAGAGGTCACGTATCGTGGGGTACTCGTCTCGTTCGAGAGCCTCGTATATTATTCTAGCCATTAGCAGTGTCTGCATAAACTTCTTGGACTCATGGAGGTCGAAGAAGCTTCTCTTAAGCTTCTCGGGGCCTAGGAGCAGCAGCTTGCGGCTCTCATCGTATATTGTGTTTGATAGTGTACGCTTAGGCAACATTACGAAAGGTTTCTCTCCACGCAGTATCTGTTCATACACCTGCCTGAATGTCTCCTCAAACCTCGTAATGGCTTTTTTGCGCGCCTCCTTATCGGCTTTGTCGATGTATTCTTCCATGCTCATATCCTTAACACCTTATCTTTGCCACATGCTGACACACATGAGACTTGTCCGCATTATATGGTAAAGACGTGTGGCCGCCCCGTTTTTACATAACCGCGGCCATGTCGCCGTCTATTCCTCTATTGAGACCTCGAGCCCCTGTATGAGAGTATTGAATTTCTCCGCGTCTATACCTGTCCTCTTTTTCATGGCTTCTAGCAGTCGTTGCCGTATATCCTCCTCACTTACACCCATCCTGTGGAGGATTATTGCGAGGCTTTTCGCAACCTCCGGCGTGTACTTCATGAAAGTTATTATCCTCTTTTTCGCCTCCTCCTCTTTACGTTTCTTCGCCAGATAGTCGCGCAGCCTTCTAGCCGCCTCCCGGAGGGCGTTCCTCAGCTCCTGCTCTATCTCCGGTACGTCCGCGACGCTCTCCTTGCCGACACCTTTGTAGGGCACCTTCGTGCTAGCTATGTGGGTCAAGACAGCCACTGGTGCCGGAAACGTGACGAGGTAGGCTTTCCAGTCAAAGTTGCGCGGGTCAACCACCTTCCACGCGACATCGGCTTTCTCGTCATAGAGGAGCGGTATTTTGTTGGCGTATCGTAGCAGTATGGGCTCACTGGAGGGGGGTATGTTTCCTCCGTAGGCGATGCCGACTTCGACTATGAAGGGGTGTCCCTCATAGGCGCGTGGTCTGCGCGTCACTGCTGTAACGAATTCAGGCCTAAGTATGGCTCGTAGACCGGCCTCTATTATCTCCGGGCCGAAGGGCGAGAGCGAGTCAGCGCTAGGCGCGCGGAAGCGTGGGTACTCGCGCAGCTTCCTTGCAAGGTACTCTAGTTTGCGGTCATCGAGTTTCCTCGGATCAGTGTCGGCGGGGATCTTCGCGAAGTCTAGGAAAGACTTCGCGGTCCTCTTGCCTACCCCCTGGAATGCTTCAACAAGGAATTCTAGCATATTGCGTGCATCTGTCTTCTTTATTAGCTGCTTGAGAAGCTCTATGTCTACTCCATGAGGGTGGGGTTTCACATCCCGGGGTATTGGTGGGAGCTTCTCAATCTTACGAGTATATATGACTATGTTGCCATCAGGGTCCTTGAAAACTATATTGGCGTAAGGGGCTGCTATGGCCGTCCGCTGTATGTAGGTGTGTATCCTGCTTCTAGCCCGGGGCCAGTCCCCCTCAACTACTACGGACACACGTGTACCATGCCAGCTGGAAGGGTTAGGGTATTCGGCTTTATCGATAACAATAGGACGGTTATGCTCTATATCTATCTTTATCTTAAAGAAGTATATCTTCTTGGAGCCTATAGGCGAGGTATATACTTCCACCGGTTTACCGGTACGGATCTGGCCATAAAGTATGGCCATCTTGGCGCCTAGGCCGAACCTTCCTCTTGCCTGCCGGAGCCTATACTTGGAACTGTAAAGCACCTGCCCGAACGCATAGGGCACGTGTTGTGGCTGTATACCGATACCGTTATCCTCTACAGTAACGCGGTAGTAGTTCGGGTTAGACTCGTCCCGCTCAATAGCCAGGTAGATGTCTGGCAGTATTCCGTGCACGTCTGTGGCGTCAAGCGCGTTCTCGACGAGCTCTCTCACCGTCTGGTATAATGCTCTGGAGGGGCTGCCGAAGCCGGCAACCTCGCGATACTCGTAGAAGAACTGGGATGGCGTCATGCTGCGGAAGCTTTCCAGCTGCTGGCGTGCACTTTGCCTCCTCGGCATATAGATGGCCCCCTTCTCTACAGCAAAGCCGTATAGGCTTAAATACCTACCCCGAAACTATTTTCTCCTATTTAAATTTTTCACCATTCTTAGCCTCAAGCAAACCCTTGCGCATTCCAACATACGACACGACCAGGCAAAGAGGAGGTGGAGAACGGTGCGCGCCCTGTCTCCGATACTCTCAACAGTGATACTTATTATGGCAACACTTGCGGCTGGGGCGATAATGTACCAGTACTTTATGGGCACGATAAGAAATGTGGCCGACAAGCCCCTGTTCTACGTATACGATGCACGCTATCTGCCGGATCTAAGGGTAACCTACTTGACCGCCGACAACAACGGCAACTACCCTGTAAACATAACTAAGGCTGATATTACGTGCATAGATGGTAAGGTCACTACGGTAACCCTGAATGTTAGTATAGACGCTGGAAGCAGCCAAGCTATCAGAATAAAGCCTGCTTGTGCTCCATCCGTTATCGTGCTTCATTACCTCTACAAGGGTAAGAACTACACCACTGAGCCTATCAGGGTCAACTAGTGCTAATTAATAGAAATGGTGAAAGGATGAGTAGTTAACATGTGCTGAAGAGAGGGGGATACTATGAAGCTGAAGAAAAAATTTTTTAATATAATTAATACTCTTTATTATTCTAAAGAAAATATATCAAAATATATAAAAGAATATAAAGAAGCAGATGCTCTTATAGAGTGTAGGAATATATTAGAAATTATAGATGAATATAAATTAAATAATATTATTAATATAAGAATCCTGATGAGTGAGGAGGGGCTAACGTATTGTGTCAGTGAGGAGCTGCCGCCAGAGTGTAAGCGTGTTGCAATACAGGTTTCCGAGAAGGCAACACAGTATCATGTGATAAATATGTTAAATAAGGTAAATAAAGAAATATTAGATATTATTATTGATAAATATAAAGATACTAAAAATAATATGTGTGATGACGACGATCTGCTGAGAGATGCCGTCTACTACTATACTGCAGCCCGGCTCTCCTCATACGGCCCCATCTATCCCCTCATACTCGACGAAAACGTGGAGGAAATAGCCGTTGACCCACCGGATTACATAGTAAAGGCCGTGGCAAGGCAGACAGGGCCCATATGGCTCAAGACAAATATAAAAATTGGAGCAAATGAGGCAGAACACATCGCAGTACTCCTAGCCAGGAGAAGCGGCCGCGACCTGAGCATCGCCCACCCCTATACTGAGGGCCTTCTGCCGGAAGGCCACCGTCTAGCCGCGACGCTTGGCCGAGAGGTATCCAGGTTCGGCTCATCAATAGTGATTAGAAAGCACCGCTCAAAACCAATTGGTATCCCGGAGCTAATAGCTCAAGGCGTGCTCTCAGTAGAACTTGCTGCCTACCTATGGCTGCTTGTAGAGTCAAAACGTTCTGCAATAATCGTCGGCCCGACTGCTTCGGGCAAGACAACCCTACTCCAGGCGGTGCTGGACTTCGTCCCACCATGGAGTAGGGTTGTTAGTGTCGAAGACACACCCGAATTGAACCTATCCCATCATCCTAACTGGGATAGCCTTGTGACACGCCTAGGTATAGGAGAGGGCTCTGAAGACATTGACATCTATAAGTTAGCAAAGTTTTCCCTACGACGTCGGCCGGACTACTTAGTGATAGGAGAGATACGTGGCGAAGAGGCGAGAGTACTGGCATATGCTTCCAGCAGCGGCCACGCCTCATACTCCACTATGCACGCCGATAGTGCGCAGACCGCCGTTTACCGCTTGTTGCAGGAGCCTTTTAGTGTACCCAAGAGCCTGCTTTCCAGCATCGACGCGGTCGTTGTAATTACGCGCACCCCTGGTGGACGTAGGGTCAGAGAGGTTGTAGAGCTAAGCTACGACGCCGCTGCTGATACAATAAGCTTGGTGCCGGTTTATAGTGGCGGCGTTTTGCTTAGCGATAGTAGCACCGTCCTAGGGAAAAACTACAATGAAGATACATTCAGAGAATATAATATAGAATATATTATTAATGAGAAAATTAATATTCTTAAAATATCTAGGAATCGTGAACATATGCTTAGTCTTGTAAAAAAATATTACTACGAGGCTATGGGGGTGGTCTAACCTGTTGAACAAGCAAGCGTCGCTCGCAGCTACTGAAAACATTGAACGGATGTGCAGCTTTACTGGCAGCATTATACTCTATTTGCCCTTTATTGCTTTACTTATGGTAGCTGGGAGCGTTGGGCGCAGCGCGCCACATGATATACTGGAGAAAATAGATACAATGGTATACGGCAAAAACCCGTTTAGACGCATTGCAGTATGCTACCGTTTGTACAAAGCCCGATATAGTGGTAGTGGCCTTAAAGCATTCGAAGCTTTGCTGGCTAAAATGCTTGGCAACAATGGACGTGTACTGGGTAGGATATATGCTGTGGCGTATACTGTGAGGGGTGACAAGCTCTACGCTGTAAACGAGTTCATTGCACGGGCCAGTTCTTTGTTCACAGAGTATGTACAGTCCAGGATAGGTATTGTGCGCGAGCTCTCAAAGCTTGTAGTAATGCTAGTCGCTGCTCTCGTGCTGGCGGTTTCTATAGCAGCATTTGTAACGTTAAACTTTAATATATTATCTTTAACTGCTATAATAAGTATACTGGTCTCAATGTTAATATTAATAATTATAGATTTAAATAAATTAATTAAATTAATTATAAATAATAAATATAGAATGATATTAGATATCGTATATTTAATATCGGTCTTGTTCACGGTTGGCTTGGCTATACGAGGCTACAAGGTGCTCACACTAATAGCAGCCGCGTCGTCACTTGCAGTATCATCATACATATTACTATTTATACAAAAATATATTAAAAATTTAAATAATATAATAATAATATTAAGACATATCAAGGATAGTTTTAGTACAGTAGGGAGAATACCCGCTATTCTCGGAGACAGTGGCGCGCAGGCTCCATACCGAGGCATGGCGGGGCTTATGGCTACACTGAGCGGTGTAGGGGGTGGAGGAGAAGCCCCATTCACGACGCCTCTGGAAAGGCTACTAAGCGGTATTGTTTCCCAGCTAGTCTACGGGGGTACATATAAACACCTTCATGTAGTTGAAGATATTGTAGAAAAACTGGCCCGATCCCTAAGACAAGTATACAAGAACGTTATATATCTGAATATCACGGTTGTGGTAGTTTATGTGGCTGCGGCGCTTAGCGCAAAGATACTTCTATCTATGTTTACTAGTGCCGCTGTAGGTAGTGGTCCTAATCAGCTAATCTCGGCAGGGAGCGCTCTAGACGCTAGCTCTCTGCAAATACTACTAGCCGTTGACGCCTTAGCGCTGGCGTCTATATCGTTGGTGGCAACGTTCACTATGATAGGCACTATCGCGGCCCCCTCTATACCTGCAATAATAGCCGTTTACACGGCATTATCACTACGCTAGGCTCGGTAGTGTGCTGCTATCGTAGAGGTAGTCACCCATCCCTCTTTTCAATAGTTTCTCGTATAGTTTTTGTATAAGGCGGAGTTATTATTCCTTTTTCTGTAATGATCGCCGTTACCAGCTCTGGAGGCGTTATGTCGAAAGCTGGGTTATAGACGGGAACCGTAGGCACAGTTATGGTAACCTTGCCTAGCACGGTGCGAACCTCGTCAGGCTCCCTCTCTTCTATAGGTATGTTGTCGCCCTCAATCGATAGGTCGAAAGTAGACGAGGGGGCCGCCACGTAGAACGGTACATGGTGTCGATAGGCTATTGACGCTATCATGTATGTCCCTATCTTGTTCGCCACGTAGCCGTCAGCAGTTATACGGTCAGCACCTACTATAACTTTGTCAACGAGTCCTTTGTACATAACATAGCCAACCATATTATCAGTTATAAGGCGGACCTCTATGCCCTCACGTAGTAGCTCCCACACAGTTAGACGAGCACCTTGCAGTAGCGGCCTCGTCTCAGTAGCTATTACTCGTATCTTCTTACCCTCCTCTACAGCCGCGCGCATTACTCCCTCAGCAGTGCCGTAGCCTGCGGTGGCCAAAGCACCCGCGTTGCAGTGCGTGAGCACTGTGTCGCCGTTATCTATTAACTTGGCCCCAACTCTCCCTATCTCCATGTTAGTTAGAACGTCCTCTACGTGGATTGACTTGGCCTCATCTATTACCGCGTTAATTGTAGCGTCGACGCCTTTAACGGCTGCCTCCCTGGCCCGGTTCATGACCCGTGTAAGCGCCCAGAACAGGTTGTACGCTGTAGGCCTCGTAGATGCCAGCACCCTGTGCGCCTCTTCAAGCTCAGAAACCAGCTCGTTGGAGTCACGTGCGCCGCTATAGTAGGCCGCAAGGGCCATCCCATATGCAGCCGCGACCCCTATCGCCGGTGCACCCCTTATCTCCATGTCTCTTATAGCCTTCGCAACCCTGTGGTAGTCCCTGGTCTCCCTGTAAACCTCCTCCCACGGTAGGAGACGCGTATCGAGCCAGCGGAAGCGGGGCCCATCACCATCCTCTATCCATTCAAGAGGCTTGATGCGGAGCTTCTCGAGAATCCTGAAGTCCGGCACCATCGGGCACCCTAAACCCTAGCTTATGCCCTGAAGACCGTGCTGTACGTCGAGATGGGAGAATTTAGAGCTTAGCCGCCCGGGAACAGGGCCAGGGCAGCCGGAAGGGGAAAGGAGGCGCAACCGGCTTAGGGACGCTAGAGGTGTGGCAAGATGGCAAGGCAGGCAGCGCAGCCGTCCTCTAAAATACTGCTACGCGTGCTGGGCAACGGCGAAGTGAGCATAGAGAAGGGCGACAGGGAGGCGGCAAAGCTACTCGGCTACCCGGCGCCGCCACGCAGCATAAGCATTGTTGAAGCAACATACCTGGTCTACAGTGGGCAGGCACAGGCAGTAGATGAGAAGGGTAAGGAGCTAGGCTTTCAAGACCTCGTCAGTCTGGGGCTAAGACAGAGCCCGTATGCCTGGGTGCTTTTCGAGGTCTACCTCGACCTAAGGAAAAGAGGGAAAATACCAGTACCGGGGCCCAGGAGGCACTCAATACTAATAAGGCGCTCTAAGGGTGCAAGCCGTTACACGCACTACATTCTAGTGCTGGAGGAGAGCCGGCGTATAGGTGTCGAGGAGCTTCTCTCCTTCGTCGAGGAATCAATGCATAACGGGTGGGAACCAGTAGTAGCCATAGTGGAC
Organism: uncultured Hyperthermus sp.; assembly: GCA_964498685.1. Classification (GTDB taxonomy): domain Archaea; phylum Thermoproteota; class Thermoprotei_A; order Sulfolobales; family Pyrodictiaceae; genus QNYQ01. Next base: position 53,134 of record CAZCGO010000001.1, read on the forward strand.
CGCTATGGAGACATAACATACTACAGTATGAGGCCACTGCATCCACGGCAAGGCTCAGAACTGTAGCCATGTCGCCCTAAAAGCCCCACGCTACTTGCCCAGGCCTCACCAGGCAGCGACTAGGCGAGGTAGGCCCGCCTTGGCACGCATAAGGCTCGAGCCCCTCCGCGGCTTCCGCGACATACTTGCGCCTGAATCCCTGCTGCTGACTAGGCTTGCAGAGATATTCCGCCAAACTGCCGAGCTCCACGGCTACGAGGAGGTAAAACCGCCGACACTCGAGCGCTTCGAGATATTTGCTTTAAAATCGGGCGAAGAGATACGTAAAACAATGTATGTGTTCCGCGATAAGGCAGGCAGAGAGGTCGCGCTACGCCCCGAGGCGACTGCAAGTATAGCACGCATCTATCTAAGACACCTACGCGGGCGACCAAAACCTCTAAGACTATACTACGTTGTCAACTGTTTCCGCTACGAGGAGCCACAGCGTGCACGCTACCGCGAATTCTGGCAGGCCGGGATAGAGATACTAGGCGAACCCTCTTTAGCCGCAGACTTTGAGGCAATTAAGATGCTCCTAGTATTCTACGACAAGATAGGATTTCTTGAGAATATTAGGCTCAAACTAGGCACAACAAAACTCTACCGCACGCTCTTTAGCGAACACGGCGTCCCCGAAGGACTGCAGGACCACATACTTCATTTAATGGATAAGGGCCTATATAGCGAGGCGCTGGAGGAGCTAAGAAACAAGAACTACGAAAGGCTTGCGGACATACTCGCAGAGATCTGGAAAAGCAAGAAGGAACCAGAAAAGGTAAGGGAAATAGTCAGCGGTATCTCCCCCATAGCAGAGGGCGCTGTAAAGGAGGTACAGCAGCTCGCAGAGAACATAACGAGCTACAATAGCAGGGTGCAGCTGGACATAGACTTATCCTTTGCTAGAGGACTCGCCTACTACACCGGGATAATATACGAGGTCAAGGTACCAGGGTTCCCAGTAAGCATAGCAGGGGGCGGAAGATACGACAGCCTAGTCAAGCTCTACGGCGACGAGGATGTACCGGGTACCGGGTTCGCGATCGGCCTCGACCGCACCATGGCCGCGCTCCAAGAGGCAGGAGTAGCCGACCAGCTCCTACCCCGGAGGCGTCGCGCGGCAGTGCTCATCCTTGACCCCACGCTGGCCTCCTATGCCGCTAAGGTGCAAGACACGCTTGTCGAGAAAGGCATAGTGGCGCCAATAATGCGTACCGAGAAGCTGCAAAAAACACTCACAAAGATAGTAAAACAAGGATATGACTACGCTGTAATAGTAGGTGAGAAGGAGGCGTCATCATCAACAGTGACGTTAAAGGATATTAGAAACAGGGAGCAGAGGAGAGTTACCCTCGAGGAACTTAGATCCATCAAACTATAGAGGGTAATAGAAGGAACAAGGGGCATAGGGCGAAAGAGATTACCAGCCCTCGTCTCATGGCTGCGTGAAAATCCCGTAACAATATCGAACAGACATTCTCCCGCACCCCGTCAGCGTCCATGAACACTGCGGAGGCGCCTCTTTTTCAACTGCTGCGTGGAGGCGGCCACGGTTAATGGGAGTGGAGAGCGTTGCCATACGAGCAGGACATCGACCTCGAAGAGCTAACTAAGAAGGACATCGAGGAGATAGGACGTAAAGTAGCCGACGATCTGAAGAGCTATGTGCCTCAAGGCTATACTAGGCTACTACGGCGGCTCAGCAAAGCCATCGAGAGAGCCGTTCTTTCACGGCACCGTAGACTTCTCGTACTCACCGGCAGCGACCATGTCCGCCTCGCTGCTGCTGCTGCGCGCGCCGTGCTCTTCTACGAGAGGGTCTACCGGAGGATAAAGGGCAAGGAAGAGATAACACTCCTCTACATGTTCCACGACGAGTTTAAGGACGCTAAGCTGCGTAAAGAGATAGTAAAACGGGTTGTCAAGGCGCGTGCCAGCCTTACATCACCGACAATAGCTAGGTACGAGGAGAGTGACAGGTTTCTCGGCACAACGGCTAGGCTCCTAATACTAGACCTAGTCAACGACCTAAAACCCAATGATGTGGGCCGTCTCGTCGGGATAGTGGAGGGTGGCGGCCTTGTAATATTCATGGTGCCCCCGTGGAGCGAGTGGGATAACTGGATGACCATATTCAAGCAGAACCTTGTTGTACCGGGTTACAGGGAGCCACGCCATGTGTTCATCTCCTGGTTTAAGAGGAAGCTGCTAGAACACCGTGGCATATTCATATTCGACGTCGACGAGGGCGACCTAATCAAAGCAGACGACTACCCTCTCGTCCAGGCGGCTGAGCGCAAGATAGAGATACCTCAACAGAAACGCTTCCCCGACGAGCTCTACAAGCTGGCACTAACCCAGGACCAGGTGAACGTCATACACACGCTTGAAAAGCTAATCGACAAGCCTAGAAAGAAACGCCGCGCCGTAGTGATAACGTCGGACCGGGGTCGTGGAAAGTCAGGCGCAGTAGGCATAGCCTCGATAGGCTTAGCGACGATGATAAGAAAACCAGGTAGAACGCGTATAATAGTAACCGCTCCTAACCTGTTGAACGTACAGACATTCTTCACGTTGGCTCTGCGCGCAGCCGAGGCCCTCAAACTAAAAGTAAAGACTGTCAAACGCGGCGAAAAGATACTAGAGATACATGGCGAGCGCTTCACTATAGAGTACTGGGAGCCAATACACGTGCCGAGGCTGAAAGCCGACGTAGTGATAGTTGACGAAGCGGCTGGCATGCATGTCCCACTGCTGCTCGAGATATGGAGGCATCATAGCCGCATGGTGTTCGCGTCAACTATTCACGGCTACGAGGGCGCTGGGAGAGGCTTCTCGGTGCGCTTCCTGCCGGTCCTGCAGAAGGATCCTAAGACCGAATTGATCACAGTTAAGATGCATGAGCCTATACGCTATGCTAGCAACGACCCAATAGAGAAGTGGCTATTTGATGCATTGCTGCTAAACGCTGAACCAGCTGAGCTTAGCCGGGATGACATAGAGGCTATAAAGGGGGGCGAACTTGAGTACGTCAAGTACAGCCCCGAGTACTTGTTCAGCAAGGAAGGCGAGGACGAGCTGCGCCAGCTCTTCGGAATATACGTACTCGCCCACTACCGCAACGAGCCCGACGACTTAGCTATACTGGCCGACGCGCCGCACCACATGATACGCGCTGTACGCGTGAAGGGATCCAAGAAGATAGTCTCGGCGCTCCAGGTAGCCAGGGAGGGTGGCCTCAGCGACGACCTAATAGAGGATCTTCTAAGGGGCGGCAAGACGCCGGGCAACATTATCCCAGACCGGCTGCTTAAACACAGCAGGATACGCGACTTCGGCCGTGCACGCGGCTTGAGGGTCGTCCGTATAGCAACACATCCGGAGGTTCAAGGCAAAGGTATAGGTAGTTTTGCGCTGGAGAACCTATACCGTGAGGCTGTGGAGGAGCAGCTGGACTGGGTTGGGAGCGGGTTCGGCGTAAACGAGCAGCTGCTCCGCTTCTGGCTAAAGAACGGCTACCTACCTGTCCACATGTCCCCTGACCGGAACCCGGTTAGCGGCGAATACACCCTCCTAGTACTGAACCCTATATCCGAGAAGATGAAGATGCTAGTGGACATAGTTAACCGGGAGTTCCGCCGCAAGGTGCTCGAGAGCCTACATGACCCCTACCGTGGCCTGGAGACCGATGTTGCCATGCTTATACTCAAGCACGGCTCGCCCATCGACGCTGACTATTACCCGCGGCTTACGCCGATACAGGTGGACAGGCTGTGGATATACGCCTACGGGCCTATGACCTATGAGGCGGTTGCCGACGTCTTCCAGGAGCTCATGCGGGCCTATTGGACTATATACCCGAAGACGCGTGGCCTCAGCCTGAGCAAACGGGAGGAGTACATATCCCTAGCGCGTATAATGCAGGGCAAGTCCTGGGAACAAGTTGCCGCCGAGCTCAAGACGAAACCGCATGCGATAATGGTAGCCATGAAGGAGATTGCGAGGAAAATGCTTCGCCACTACTACGGCGTAACCTCGGAGACCCCAATAGGGCTGGAGGGCAAGCAGCTTGTTTCACGCAGCCAGCTATACGTGACGCCGCTTCCCTGGATGCGCAGACGCTTGGACAAAGAAAACGATGCAGCAGCCGAACGCCAAGGGGATTCAAGCAACCCCCAAGGTGGCTCCGCGTCTACGCACAGCACCGGCGAGGACACGGAACCCGCCGCCCAGGCGGCGCCGGAGAACAGCAGCAGCCCTAGCAGCGGCTCCGCGGCTGGAGAAGAAGCCGTAGACACTAGGCCCCCAACTGCTCTGCCCAACGCCTCTAGCACCAACCCCTCTTAAGGCGGCCGCAGCGGCCTCCGCCTCGCTGCAACACATAGCACCACCCTGTGCCCCGCCAAACAGCCTGGCCGCGGCCGCCTCCAGCGCCTCTACGCCCGCCACGAACATGTCGAAACTAGGCAGAGCAGCGCCGGGTAGGAGCAAGTCCAGCAACGCGCTGTAGGGCTCGGCGCAGGCACCGGGGCCGGGTGGAAGCCCCGCCAGGACGCCCCTCATGGCCTCGTCTTCTAGGGCGTCCTCGGCCATAAGCCTCCTAGGTTCAACGCTGGGCACCACGACCACTAGGCCCCAGCTACTAGGAGGCCAAGCCCACGCCATAGGCCTGGATGCGCGCCCCCCGCCACGTAGCCCGGCGTCGATAACCAAGCCGCCGCGGAGGAAGACACCTGCACCGACGCCACTGTAGAAGCCCCTACCGGCGCTACCTACAACCGCTTCAAGGTCCTCTACGCCGGCTGCACGGGCAACCACTGCGTGGATCGCAAGGACGAGCTGCGTGGTCGACCCGAGGCCCACGTGTCTAGGTATGCAGCGTTCAACGACAAGCCTCCCAGTCACGCCATACCTCCTAGAGGCCGCGGTAGCAGCCTCCTCTGCGTCGGAAAGACACGCCTCTGGAGCGGTGACCTCGATCCCTCCTTCACGCGGCTCAAACACGACCCGCGTCGCCACGCCCTCAAGGTCCACTGCTAGCCCGACGCCGCCCAGTACTAGACCAGAGACCCCGCGGCAGAGACGATAGAAGCCAAGATGCAGCCTTGCCCCGGTCTCGGCCACGTAGCTCCTCAAGGCAGCTCAGCTCCTAGAAGCATGAGGGGGGCTAGCAGCCTCTCCGCTATGGAAAGCTTTGCTCTCTTTGAAGACCCCGGTTCCGCGTCCCTCCGCAGCCAGGGCTTAGTGCCTGCAAGCGAGGGGCCCCGCGTATCCATGCCCAAGAGGAGTAGGCGTGACGCGCCGCAGCATGCGGCAAGCCAGGCCGCCCGGTCGCCATCGGTGAACCCGGTCGCGGGGAGCACCTCTACACCCATAGCCCCGTGGAGGTAGAGGGGCGGCACGCACTGCGTGGACACCACAAGCGGCCGGAGCCTCCTCGCGAGCCAGGAGGCCAACCGGTAGTTGTCGCCATGGAAGTAGAGCACAGTAACCGAGCCCAACGACGCGGCCTCCTCGATGGCCTGAAGGGGGCCATCGCCGTCAGTGACAACTATATCCGGCACCCAGCCCTCGCCGAGGAGATAAGCGGCCGCGCCATCCGCAGCCACGGCCGCGTCACATGCCTCCAGTAGCCGTGCCTCGCCGCGAAGAGAAGCCGCCGAGCCAGCTACGCATACGCGTCTCCCACGAAGCCGGCTGCAGAGGCCATCTAGCGATAAAAGCCGGCCCTCCAGGGCGGCCTCCCAGGCCGCGGCGAAGGCTGCCCGCCCCGCCCTACAATCCTCAGAGAGGCTATACCCCATGACACGCCTGGTTGCTTCAAGCACCTCAGAGAAGAAGGGCCAGGGACAGGGAAGCCCCGCCATAGTCGAGGAGGGATACGTGTACGAGACCGTGGCCTCGCTCCGCAGCCCCGCCGGCATAGTGGTTACACCGCTAGGCGTCACGCCTCGCGGGGGAAGACTCCAGGCGAGAATATACCCCTCCACCCGGCTCTCAGCCGCAGCGGATAACGCCTACGAGGCCTGCCTAAGCCTACCGTACTCTCCCCATGTCTACGCGTATGCGCTGCTCTCTCCCAGCAGGCTAAGCCTAGAGGAGCCCGAAGCCATCTCGACCCCCTGCGCGTCCCCGGCCCCGGCGAGGATAGAGGCAGTCATAGAGAAGAGGCTGCGGGGCAGCAGCTACACAGTGCTATACCTCTCACCCATCCACGTCTCCATAGACGGGGCCGCGGTGCGTGGCTACACACGTGCACTAGGCTGCATGATAGAAGCGCTCATCGCCTACACGCGTGTAAGGCACTGGAGCAGGCGTTTGACGCGCAACTGCGGCCTAGCAGAAAGGTGGCACCGTGCGCTACTATACGCAGCCGGCTGCGTGGAGCACAGCGCGCCGGGCAGCCGCCAGCTGCTAGACATCATGGCCAGGCTCAAAGCCTCGGCTCTCGACATGATGGCTGAGGGTGGCTGCCCTCCTCCACGGGGAGACGGCTACCCCCAGTAGCAGGCGCATAGCCGGAGAAGGGGCCTAGCCCTCCTCCCTCCTTTTCCGCATAGACTCCTGGGGGTTAGCCGTATATCCCAGGTGCTGCAGCTCCCTACGCGCCAGCTTGGAGAGAAGAAGGGTCTCCACGGCCGCTATCCTGGCGGCCTCCTTTTTCGCGAGAGAGTCTACCAGGTCAATGGGCCAGGGCAGCCCGCTGGGCCCTGCTGAGGAGGCAAGCCAGGATAGAAACGGGAGAGGCTCACACCCACAGAACTCTACACGCACGGCAGCCGGTATGCCCCGCAGAGGCTTATAGAGGGCCTCGAGGCAGCCTCTCGCCCTCAGGTCGCGGACACTGTGCTCTACAATAATAGCCTCGCCCCTGCGCAGCGTGGCGGAGGCAAGCACACGGTCGCTCAAGTCGAGGCCGAGCCTTCTCCCCACGGTTCTCGAGTAGCTCCTCTTCAGCACACCGGCTATACAGGAGCCGCTGTCCGCCAGCTCCAGGGATAGACGCAGGACCTCCTCCCAGAGAGGCGAACGCCCCCTCCTCGGCAGTATCTCGCCGTCCACGAGCAGGGTTAGGGTGGGCTCCCCCCGTATGAGCCTAAGGGCCTCCCTCCTCTCGGCGAGCCGTGCATAGGCTGAGACAAAGTCCTGTTCTATCTCCCCCTGCTCAGCGAGAAGCCAGCTCCTCGTACGGCTCTCCACACCCCTGGACCCAGGGCGTTGAAGCACTGAAGCGACAGCCACTAGGCTAAGCGTGGCGCCAACAAGGTAGACGGGGCTCTTGGGGAACGCGGAGTCCACGGCCGCAAGGCCTCCCCTCCAGGCTCTGCTCCGCTGGAGACGTGTCAGGAGCCCCTCCCTTACCAGGATGCCGCGGAGCCCCTCTATGGGCTTGAAATCCCGGGCTATGAGCGCCACGGCCTGGTGGAGGTCGTCGGCCTCTATTATCCTGGCCATGCAGCGTTCTCCGTGAAGCCATGCTGGCTCCCAGGGGGTAGCGTATTAACTCTCCAGCCCGCGTCCCCACGGCGAAACAGTCTAGCCGCATGCAGTGGGTGGGAGTTATTGTGGCGGATAACGGTGCACAGGGCCAGTCCTACCGTATAGACCCTTGGGGCACGGCGGTGAGAATAGAGTACGAGAAGCTCTTCCAGTACTTCGGCGTCCGCCCCTTCTCGGAGCTCCTGCCACGCGTCAGGGAGGTGCTAGGAGAGCCCCTCCACCTTATGAGGCGTGGCGTCATCTTCGGCCACAGGGATTTCGACAAGATACTTGACGCATACCAGAGAGGTGAACGCGTGGCGCTGGTCACCGGCTTCATGCCCAGCGGGAAGTTCCACTTCGGCCACAAGATGGTCGCCGACCAGATAATCTACTACCAGAAACTCGGCTTCGAGATATTCATAGTCATAGCAGACGCAGAGGCCTACGCTGTGCGCCGCCTAGACCGCAGGAGGGTAATAGAAATAGGACTCAACGAGTACGTGGCAAACCTCATAGCCCTCGGTCTGGAGAAGAACCGTCATACACACATATACTTCCAGACGAACTACGACACACCCTACTACCGCCTCATACAGATGTTCTCGAGAAAGGTAACCATGGCTGAAATGGAGGCAATATATGGCAAACTGGAGCCAGGCAAGGTGGTTGCGGCGCTGACCCAGGCAGCCGACATACTCCACCCCCAGCTCGAGCACTTCGGCGGCTTTAAACACGTCATAGTACCCGTAGGCGCGGACCAGGACCCGCACCTACGCCTCACACGCGACATAGCTGACCGCTTCGAAAACGAGCTAGGCCTCAAAAGGCCCGCATCCACCTACCACCGCTTCCAGACAGGGCTAGACGGGAACAAGATGAGCAGCAGCCGCCCAGACTACACGATATTCCTCACCGACCCTCCGGACGTGGCGGTGAGGAAACTCAAACGGGCCCTAACCGGCGGGAGGGCGACCGTCGAGGAGCAGCGCCGACTGGGCGGGATCCCCGAGAAGTGCACAATATACGAGTTCTACGTGTACCACCTCATCGGCGACGACCGCGAGCTTGCAAGAATATACGAGGAGTGCCGCAGCGGCCGGCTGCTCTGCGGGGAGGATAAGAGGCACGCAGCGGAGCTACTAGCCAAGTTCCTGGAGGAGCACCAGCGCCGCCTGGAGAAGGCGCGCGACCGCGTGCTAGACTACGTGGAGCCCCCAAGCTTCTAGGGATGCTCACCCCTGGTGGCTGCGCGCTATTTTTCGTAAGGTATGCCCTCGTCCTCTAGATAGTCGAGCCTGCTGGGCCCCCTCCGGTGCCTCTTCAACCTGCGCTCGATGCTCCACGAGAGCGTGCTCAAGTATACGCCCGCGCTAGGCCTGCCTGGCACGGGCGTGACAAGGCCCCTCCTTATAGCCTCTAGTATCGCTTCAGCGCTCAAGACGTCTGCGTTGACTATGTTGTAGGCTGAGCCTATGGCTTCTGGGATATGTGCGTCGCTGTTAGCGAGGCCGGGTAGCCCCAGCTCGCGGGCAGCCTCCTCGGCTCGCCGGTTAGACCAGGGGTCGCTGTAGGCGTTGAATACCTCTATAGCGTCCCAGCCCCCCTTGTAGACCAGCTCGCCGATACCCTTCCTCCTCTTATCGAACGGGTGGGCTGGGACAACTAGACAGTTCTCTTCATGCATTCTATCTCTAAGCTCTAGGGGGTCGCGTGGGACAGCCTCCGGCGCGCTGCCCGGGCAGTAGACGAGCACGTCGCCACGGGTAGTCCTCACCTCCGACCCGGTGATGACAACTATCTCGGCCCTCATGGACTCCGCCGCCTTCCTTGCCAGAACGCTTCCACGGAAGCTATCATGGTCCGTGACGGCTATGAAGTCAAGACCTTTCTCTATCGCTGCAAGCACCGCCTCCTCTGGCGACGCCTTGCCATCACTAACAGTGGTGTGCATGTGCATGTCGCCGCGGAAACCCTCGTCCGCCATACAGTTAGTCACCTAGTAGCGGCCCCGGAGAAGGGACAGAACCGCCGGAACGGGCAATAACGGCACTCCCAGTCAAACCGTGGACGCGCTGCATCCCTAACGGTCTCGGCTAGCCGCGCCTCCACGTCAAAGCCCGGCCCCCGGCCCAGGTGGAATTCGAGAAGCCTCTCGGGCGTAATGTAGACTAAGACACCCTTCTCCGCACCCAGTAGCTCCATGTATATCCTCAACTGTTCGACGTGGTGGCTGTGGGGCTGGTTGCCTGGCAGGTCGCGCCCCGTCTTAATCTCTGCAACAATCTCCGGCTCCCCGTCCTCGCCATACTTGACTAGATCCGCCCTGCCCTTCACGGTATAGGTCTCGCCTTCCACCCGGTACTCCTTCGCCAGCTCAACCTCTGGCTTCCAGCCGCCGGACTCGCCGAGGAGAACCTCGAGGCCTGCATGAACCAGGTCGCCTAGAACGAGGGCAGGCTCGAACCGGAAACTGAGCAGCGGAAACCTCTGCCTCATGACACGCTTATGGCTACACGATACTAGATCAGTTACATAGACTACATATGGGTCTGTCATGTCGCGTAGCTTCTCCCTGAAGTCCTCCTGTTTCCGGCGGTAAAGGGCTCCTATAATGCTATCCCCGTCTTCCAACACCTAACCCTCCCTGCACGCAGTGAAACGGGCACTAGTGGAGGCTATCGATCAGGGCGCGCAGCTCCTCGAAGCGCCCTATTTTCATGCGGAGCCTTCTTATCCACCTAGGCAGGTTGTAGCAGCCCTCCCCCCTCTCAAGAAGCCCCTTCTCCCTCATCTCCATTGCGACCAGTATGGGCTTCCTAACCCTGTATATCCGTGAAAGATCCCGCTCCATCACTATCTCTCCGACAGAGATATTGTCCCAGACATACATGAACACGTAGAGCTCCTCGGTACGCAGCCTCGATATCATATCCCGTAGGCGGTAGAGGCTCCTAACCTCATCGCTGGACAGCTTTGCCATGGCTGCTGGGCACCCGGTAACGGGTTACAAGAAGCACCAGGGCCCGTCTTAGGGCCTCACTCCTACTGCTGAAGACCCCTTCGCGGACAAGCTCGTCTAGCTGCGCAACAAGCTCCGCCGGTGCTTTGAAGGACACGATGACTGTTGACACGTAAGCCACCCGCAGAGCGGCCTACACTAGCACCGGGCTCCGGCATTAAACCCCTAACAGGCTACTCCTGACACGACAGGAGAAACGCAGCTGCCCCGGGTACTACTATAGGGCTAGCAGCTTCTACCCGCAGGCCCCGGGGCCAGCGCAGGGTGGTACGCCGGTGGAGCCTATCCAGCGAGTGGAGAGCTGCAGGAGCGACGAGGAAGTGTTCCAGATACTGCGCGGCTACGTCGCGGAGTGGTTCCGGCGCCGCTACGGCGGCTTCACTGTTCCACAGCGCTGCGCAGTACCCCTCATAAAGCAGGGCCATAATGTTCTCGTCTCGTCGCCAACCGGTACCGGTAAGACGCTTGCCGTCTTCCTGGGGATAATCGACGAGCTGTACCGGCTGGCCGAAGAGGGGCGCCTAGAGGACAAGATATATGCTATCTACATCTCGCCTTTGAGGGCCCTAAACAACGATATGAGGCGTAACCTCCTGGAACCCCTCCAAGGCATAAAGCAGGTAGCGGCAGACATGGGCCTCGAGCTTGGCGACATAAGGGTTGCCGTCCGTACAAGCGATACCTCTCCCGCCGAGAAGCAGCGGATGCTCCGCACCCCGCCCCACATACTGATTACGACGCCGGAGAGCCTCTCCATTTCTCTGGTGTCGCCCCGGTTCCGGGAAAGGCTAGCCACAGCCAAATGGGTGGTGGTGGACGAGATACACGAACTGGCCTCCAGCAAGAGGGGCTCCCTGCTCAGCCTGGCCCTTGAGAGGCTCGAGAACCTGGCGGGCAGGCCGTTACAGAGAATAGGCCTGTCGGCAACGATAGCCCCCCTGGAGGAGGTTGCCAAGTTCCTCGTCGGGTTCGGCGAGAACGGCGAGCCCCGGCCCTGCAAGATAGTTGATGCGAGGTTTGCAAAACCTATAGACATACGTGTCTTGACGCCGGTTAGGGACCTTATACACACCCCGCCCGAGGTAGTGAATGACGCCATATACAGGCTCCTCGCGGACCTTATAAAGAGGCACCGGACGACGCTGGTATTCACAAACACCAGGAGCGCGACCGAGAGAGTAGTATATAAGCTCAAGAAGCTGTTGAAGCAGGAAGGGATAGCAGATATTGATGAGATAGAGGCCCACCACAGTAGTCTCAGCAGGGATCTGCGCCTACAGGTGGAGGAGAGGCTTAAGCGCGGCGAGCTCAAAGTAGTAGTTTCCTCTACAAGCCTGGAGCTAGGGATAGACATAGGCTACATTGACCTTGTTGTGCTGCTGAGCAGTCCTAAGAGCGTGTCGAGGCTGCTGCAGCGTGTCGGACGCGCCGGCCACCATATACGCGAGGTGAGCAAAGGCAGGATAATAGTTGTCGACCGTGACGACTTGGTGGAATGCAGTGTACTAGCCAAGGCAGGGATGGATAAGAAAATAGACCGTGTGCATATCCCACGTAACCCCCTAGACATACTCGCCCAGCACCTTGTAGGAATGGCGTTGGAGTCTAAGTGGCACATAGACGACGCCTACCGCCTAGTACGCAGGAGCTACAGCTTCCACAGCCTACCCAGGGAGGACTTCCTGGACGTTCTACGCTTCCTGGCCGGCCGCTACGGCCTGGAAGAGCACAAGGTGTACGCGAAGATATGGCTCGACGAGGAAGAGGGAGTCTTCGGGAGAAAGAGAGGAGCCAGGATGATATACTACCTCAACAGCGGAGCAATACCCGACGAGGTTAAGCTACAGGTCTACACCCTCGACGGCAGATTCGTCGGCGAACTAGAGGAGGCGTTCGTCCAGATACTCGCTCCAGGCGACATATTCGTCCTGGGCGGCCGCACCTACGAGTTCGTGAAGAGCGAGGGCATAAAGGTCTACGTGAAACCCGCCGAGGGGCAGAAGCCCACAGTGCCCAGCTGGTTCTCGGAGATGCTGCCCCTCGCCTTCGACTCGGCGCTTCTCGTCGGCGCCTTCCGCAGACGGGTAGCCTCTATGATAGAGAAGGGTGTGCCCAGAAGCGAGGCAGTCGAGACGATAGCCAGGGAGTACCGCCTTGACATAGACGCTGCAGAGAACATATACAACTATGTGCTGGAGCAGTACGAGTACACCGGCGGCCTCGTGCCCAGCGACAAGATGGTGCTCATCGAGACGCACCACGACACCGAGAACGACGCCACAAACATAATATTCCACGCACTCTTCGGCCGCCGGGTCAATGACGCGCTTTCACGAGCATACGCCTACCAGCTAAGCAGGAAGCTCGGTACAAACGTGAGAATAGCGGTTACCGATAACGCGTTCATGCTCACGGTGCCGGGGCTGCGAGAAATAGACACCATAGGCTTGGCTCTTAGCGTCACGCCGGGGAACGTGAGAGACATACTGGTACGCGTGCTCCGCAACACCGAGCTGCTAAAGAGACGCTTCCGCCACTGCGCCGAGAGAGGCTTCATGATACTAAGGCGCTACCGTGGCCGCAAGCGCGACCCGCACCGCCTGCAGCTCAACGCCCAGGCGCTACTGGAGGCCGTGGAGAAGATTGACCGGTTCCCGATACTCCGCGAGGCTTACCGCGAGATACTCGAGGACTACATGGACATAGAGAACGCCTCCAAGGTGCTATCCTGGATACAGGGCGGCCAGGTGGCGGTGGAGACGTTCGGCCCGGTGGAGGTGCCTAGCCCCTTCGCCCACCACATAGTGGTACGGGGGCACAGCGACATAGTGCTCATGGAGGACCGGAAACGCCTGCTAATGGAGCTACACCGCCGCGTCATGGAGCTGCTGGAGCAGCGCCGCATAGCAAGCCAGAGGGAGGCGGTGAACGCGTAACGCGCCAACCGGGGGCTCAGCGAAGGACCACATCGTCACATCAACGTCGGTCGTTCCCGGGGTATCTCTTCACCGCCCCCGCGCCTAGCCCGGGGGGCGCCGTAACCTGCCTCTTAAACGCGTCAGCGGTCCACGCGGCCTGCCGCGCTCCCATGGGGCTACCTATGAGCGCCAGTCTTTATTAGTTGAGCCTCCGGCGTACCGTCTAAGCGACCGGGAGAGCATTATTGCCGTGCAGGCTGCGCAACAGCTCGTTCCTCCTGCCGACAATCGACGACCTTGAAGAGAAGTACGGCCTGCGCGGTGCCCGGGTGCTGCTCAGGATAGACATAAACAGCCCCATAGACCCGGGGACGGGGGAGATACTTGACGACGCGAGGATAAGAGCCCACGCGGCCACCGTGAGGGAGCTGTTGGAGCGCGGCGCGGGCGTCGCCATACTCTCGCACCAGGGTAGGCCCGGCGAGCCGGATTTCGTGCCGCTGGAGAGGCACGCCGAGCTGCTATCAAAACACGTCGGCCACCCCGTGGAGTTCATCGACGACGTGATAGGCCCCGCGGCTAGGAGGCGGGTTGAACGCCTCCGCCCGGGCGAGGCACTCCTGCTGGACAACACGCGGCTCATATCCGAGGAGATCATAGAGGCTAAGCCCGAGCGGCATGCCGCCAGCCTGTTCGTGAAACGCCTGGCACCGGCCGCCGACTACTACATTAACGACGCCTTCGCTACCTCCCACAGGAGCCAGCCGAGCATAGTAGGGTTCCCCCTAGTTATGCCGTCGGCAGTCGGCAGGGTCATGGAGAGGGAGCTGCGTGCACTTGCCAGGCTCTACAGTGGGGAGGAGAGGCCGCGCGTCTTCGTACTCGGCGGCGGCAAGGTCCACGACACGCTCCGTATACTAGAGCACCTCCACGGCAACAAGGCCGCTGACCGTGTCCTGACGGCCGGCCTCGTGGCGGAGCTGTTTATGGTCGCAAAGGGTATAGACATAGGTGAGGCTAATCGCCGCGTCCTGGAGGCTAAAGGCATTACAGCCCTAATACCGCGTGCCCGCCGTCTACTGCTACGCGGCCTCCCCCTCGAGACGCCGGTGGACTTCGTCACCCTCGTAGGCGACGAGGTCCGCGTCGAGCCGGTCGGGGCTGTGACCGGCGTGATACGCGATATAGGCCCGCAGACGGTCAAGATGTATAGCGAGATAATGGGCGAGGCGAGGCTCATAGTCCTGCGTGGCCCCGCCGGCGTGGTGGAGGATCCCCGGTTCCGCGAGGGAAGCCGCCAGCTTGTAAAGGCGGCTGTTGAGAGCAACGCATTCGTAATAATAGGCGGTGGCCACCTCAACGCTATTGTGAGCGAGCTAGGTCTTGAAGGCAGGGAAAACCTCCACATAAGCACAGGCGGCGGCGCGCTCCTCCTCTTCCTGGCAGGGGAGGAGCTGCCAGGCCTAACCGCTCTCCGCATGTCCGCGCAGAAGTACTTCCCAGAGCTCAGCGTCGCCGCGCCTACAGGCGGCCGCTAGCGCCAGCGGGCCGCCCCTTCTTCACGGCTCCCCGGATAGACTCATTATTGAAGCAGCTTAGCCAGGTCACAGCGGTAAAGGGAGCGGAGGGGTACAGGCCGTGGCGCGTGTACGCGTAGCGGTAAACGGCTTCGGCACGATAGGCAAGCGCGTCGCGGAGGCTGTGATGCTACAGCCCGACATGGAGCTGGCCGGGGTCGTAAAAACCCGGCCGGACTATGCGGCGGCGTACGCGGCGTCGAGGGGGATAAGGCTCTATACCCTACCGGACCGCGTGGACGCCTTCCGAGAGAAAGGTATCGACGTGGCAGGCACCGCAGAGGAGCTCTTCAGGGAGGCGGACGTGGTTGTAGACGCGACGCCGGGCGGTGTGGGGGCGAAATACAAGCCAACCTACGAGAGGCTTGGCGTCAAAGCAGTATACCAGGGAGGAGAGAAGCCGGAAGTAGCAGAACTCTCCTTCAGTACACTCTGCAACTACGAGAAAGCCCTCGGCCGCAGCAGCCTCCGCGTCGTCTCGTGCAACACCACCGGCCTCCTGCGCGGCATATGCAGCCTAGGCCGCGTGGCCGAGGTCCGCTCTGTAAGGGCGACTATCGTGCGCCGCGCGGCCGACCCGAAGGAGACCAAACGGGGGCCGGTTAATGCAATAGTCCCGAACCCCGCCCGCGCTCCGAGCCACCACGCGCTTGACGTCAAGACTGTGCTGCCCGACCTAGACATAGTCACCATGGCGGTGGTAGTCCCGACGACCCTGATGCACGTCCACGTTGTCTACGCGAGACTGGCTGAGAGCGTAGAGAAGAAGGACGTGGTTGAGGCTTTCGCGTCGAGCCCGAGGATACTGCTGGCGGACGACACGCTAGGGCTGGCGAGCACGGCGGACCTCGTAGAGTACGCCAGGGATATAGGCAGGAAACGGTACGACATACCCGAGCTCGTCATATGGGAGAACAGTATAACAGTGAACGGCAGCGAAGTTATGTGGATGCAGGCAGTCCACCAGGAGTCGATAGTCGTGCCGGAGAACATAGACGCTATAAGGGCAGTAATGGGGCTCGCCTCGAGCCCCGAGGAGACCATAGCCATAACCGACAAGACGCTGGGGCTACGCAGGGGCAGGATACCCCTCTACCCGTAGCCCGTAACCACCCGGGGGGCGAGAAAGGGAGGAGGTGAGCGGGAGCAGTGTCGAGCCTGGAGTTCAAGCTTGAACCAATGTACACGGTCAGCTTCCTCTTCCGCCGCATACTGGTGCCGGTGGACGGCTCCGAGAACAGCCTACGTGCACTAAACGTAGCACTGGACTTTGCCCAGCGCTACGGGTCACGCGTAACGGTTCTCCATGTAGCCGCAGGCGGGGACATAGAGGCCCTCAAGAGGACTATTGAGCAGCGTGCGCAGGAGAAGGGCGTCGACATAGACTTCAAGGTGAGGGTGTTTAACCCGCAGATAAGCAGCATAGCCAACGAGATACTCTCGGAGATAATAAGCGGGGGCTATGACCTGGTCATAATGGGTGCGAGGGGTAGCACGACGAACGAGGACGTCATACTGGGCAGCACCGCGCTGTCAGTGGTAGTCAACAGCGCCTCCTCGGTCATGATAATAAGGTGATGCGGTGTTGGAGCCCGGTAGTGTACGCTACACGGCCTACTGTGGGGGCCGCCGCCTAGGCGCCTACCCCAGCCTGGCCGACGCTCTCCGAGCCCTTGCCGGCTGCGGCGAAGACGTTGTAGTAGAGAGGTGTGAACCGGTTCTCCGGCTGACGCCGCAGGAGTACGCCGAGCTGGCATCCAGGGGGCCCCGTCCCGTCGCCCAGCCTGGCGAGAAACCCGCACGAGCGGGAGAGAAGAGCCTAGATGCCAGCCCCCTGGCAGTGGTCTTCGACCAGATGTTTAGGAGGTTCGCAGAGGTACTCGACAGAGAGCTGCCAGGCGAGAGCATAGTGTTCCACGAGGTCATAGGCAGAGGCCTCGAGGCCCCACTACGGGTAGGCGAGCGCATATACCAGCAGCCGGCCCGCGACGACTACGACGTCCTGAAGCTTCTAGAACAGCTTTCGAACCAGTACCGGAGGGTCGTATTCTTCACCGGCGACAAGAAGCTCGCGGCACAGGCACGGGCACTGCCCGGCGTGTACGTGGTCTACCTTCCGCCAAGCGAGGTCGCAGGGAAGGAGATGGCAATAAAGCTGATGAAAAAAGAGATACTCAGCCAGCTAGGCCGCGGCTAGCACCCAGAGGGGCTATGAGGACACACTCCGGTTCCGACGCGTAGCCCCCAGGGCGAGGAGCCGTGAGGACAGGGTAGGTTGCCGAGCCTGCCAGACTCCGCCAGGCTCCACCCCCCTGGGGGCCCAGCCCGTGAAAGGCGTTGGAGACGTTGAGGCCTGGAGGGGGCGCAGTGGACGAGGCCGGTGAATGCAGGAAGATAGTGGAGGGCTTCATACACGAACTCGCAGCCCGCCTCCGGGAAGCGATTTCGCGCAACGAGCGTCCTCCGAGCCTCCGCGAGGTCCTCCTCCTTGCCTCACACTACGCGGAGTCACGGGGCAGCTGTAGGGCCTCTCTCGACCTGGCGGAAGAGTACCAGAGGGTTGCGAAACTCGCGCTAGACTTTGCAATGGAGGCCCTCTCCCGCCACATGGAGGCCCTGCCGGGGGACGCCTACGCGTCGCTGTCGGGGATGCTTACCGCGTACGCGGTGCATGTGGCCAGGCTCGTCGCTGTCATTGTCGACGAGGCGCAGCGGCTCGGCGCGCTCTCCGGCATGGTTCTAGAGGCCGCGGAGGCGCTAGTGTTCGCATCAGCAGCCCGCATGTTCTCGGTGGCGGCGCTGGTAAAAGAAATGGACAGCAAGGAGCTGGTAGACTACATGGGCAGGGTGAAAGACGTTATAGACTTCTTTATAGCCGAGGAGAACAGCTATCTAAAGGCGTTCTACTGGGGGCTCTACGGGGGAGGGGGAGATGGAGAAGCTGCTGCGGGAGATACTCCAGAGGCCTGACCCCCAGGGCTACTACGTGGTGCCCCTACGCTACAGCCCCGGCTGCGAGGAGGCGTTGGAAAACCTAGTCCAGGACGGGCGGATACTGCTAGAAAGGCTTGGCGACACGCTGCTGCTACGCGTGAAAAGCAGGAGCCTTGCCAGGAGGCTTGTAGAGGCGCTTGCACGGCGCGGCTGTAGTGTAGGCGAACCCTAGTAGCAGGGCCTGATCGCGCGCAGCTTCTTGAGCTTCTCGTATATGCGCCGCACCGCCTGGTATACCTCCTCTTCCCTCTTGGCGCCGGTTATCACCATCTTGCCGGAGCCGAATATTAGGAGCACGACACGGGGCTCGTCCATCCGGTGTATGAGGCCCGGGAACTGCTCCGGCTCGTACATGCTGTTCTCCAGCGTCAACGCTGCGCGCTCGAGGTCGACACAGACGCCGAGATTAGCCGAGGCCACTATGTTCTGTATCTGCGCCTTCGGCCTGCCGCGTATCTGTATACCGTGCTTCTTCAGGTTGCGCACTATCTTCTTAACAGCCTCTATGAGGTCGCGCGTGCTCTTAGCACCCGTCACAACCATTTTCCCAGACTTGAATATGAGAGCGGTGACGCGGGGCTCGTCGAGACGATACACCAGGCCCGGGAACTGTTCCGGGTTATACTCGGCGGTCAGGATAACCCTCTCAATCAGGTTGAGGTCGAGCTCCTGGTCGAGAGAGACCGTCGCAACAATGTTCTCAATGTTGACACTGGGCTGCGGCTCCTGGGCCCCCGCGGCGCTGCCCGCCCCCGGGGCTGTAGAAGACACTTTTTCCATACCCTTCCAACCCCCTTTAAAACCCCTTAATAAACCCCCTATATAAGCGCTTCCCGGAGAACAGTGTTATCAACCACAGGCGCCACGACAGAACACACCGGGGGAATGGGGAGGCGGGCAGTCTAGGACCAGCACGGGAAGGTATGACTGGCCTAGTCTCACGCCGACACCCCCGCAAACCCCCCAAAGGAGCCAAACCGTCCCCGGCGCCCAGGGGGAGCTGCGGGGAGCGCCCTCTCCGGCCCCGGGGCCGCGGACGGCGTAGCGGTGGCCGCCGCGGCCTACACGCCAACCCCCACGGGGCCGCCCGTCCCCGCGGCTTCCCTAAGCGGCCGGGGGCGGGGCTAAGCCCACATAGTGCTTCAGCAGGTCGACCTTAGCGGGAGCCTCCGGTAGATGACCGCGTCTCCCGCGTACCTCTCCGGCTCTGCAAGGACGCGGGGCACCCTGTTCAAGACGTCGAGCGCATTCATGGATTCGGCCTTCTCGCGGTAGGCTAGTGCGCCAGCAGCGCCGTTGACGTAGGCCGCCACCGCGGCGGCGTGGAACGGCTCCAGCCCCCGCGCAGCGATGCCGGCGACGAGCCCGGCCAGCACGTCGCCAGTCCCACCCACGCTCATAGCCGGCGCGCCTGTCTTATTGAGCCGGGCCCGGCCGGGCCCAGCTATCACGTCTACCGGCCCTTTTAGGAGGACAACAGCGCCCCGCGCCGCTGTAGAAGCCTCAACCGCGTCCATTACGCGCTGGGCGATGCATGTTACAGGTGAAGGCTTCTTGCCGAAGAGTTTCTCGAACTCGGCGTCGTGGGGCGTCAGTACCGCCTTGACGCCCCCAAGGGCGTCAGGGCCTATTGCTGCGAGGTGTTTGAGCCCGTCGGCGTCGAGCACGAGGGGCTTCCCGAGGCCTCTAGCCAGGTCGAGTAGCCGTCTAACAGCCTCCCGGGTCTCCTCCGCAAGGCCGAGCCCCATGCCAGCCGCTATGGCGTCGGCTCTCTCCGCGAGGCTCCTCAGCTGCTCCACGTGCTCGGGGGCCAGGTGGTCTCCCTCGAGAACCACGGGTATGAGCGTGGGCGCGGACGCCATGGCGGCCTCTATGACGTTTCTCGTGGATGCCAGGTAGACTAGGTCGACGCCCGCGGCCTCCGCAGCCCTGGCTGCCAGCAGGGCGGCGCCCACATACCACCGCGAGCCTGCGACGACTAGCACGCGGCCGCCCCGCCCCTTCCTCGTGTCCCATCTCCGCCTCCTTAGCCGGTGGGCGACGTCGCCCGGGCCGACGTATATCTCGGCCTCCGGCGGGGCACCGATGGGCGCCACTACTATCTCGCCGGACGCGTCGCGTCGCCGCAGGACGCCGGGCTTCGGCTTATGCAGGGTCACAGTGATGTCCGCTACCACGTGCACCCCGGGGCTTTCCCCGGTGTCGGCGTCTATGCCCGACGGGACGTCGACGGCCACCTTGAGGCCGGCCTGGGAGCGGTTTATGGCGTTGATGAGTTCCGCGTAGGGGCTCCGGGGGGCGCCGTGTAGGCCTACCCCGAGCAGCGCGTCTATGACGACATCGGCTTCCGGGGGCTCAAAGCTGCAGACGCTCCTAGCTACCTCGACGTCCACCGTGTAGTCCATCGCCTCGAGCGCCCTGTACATGATCCTGGCTTCGCTGCTCCTCAGCTGCTCCGGCTTCGACGCCAGGACCACTTTGACGCGGAAGCCTTTCGCGGCTAGGTGCCTGGCGGCTGCCAGGCCGTCGCCCCCGTTGCCGCCGGTGCCCGCGTAGACGGCTACCCGGGCTCCGGGCCTTGCTCTCTGTGCAACTATCTCCGCTACTGCTCGCCCAGCGTTCTCCATGAGGACAAGCCGGGGCACTCCTAGTGCCTCCGAGTTGGCGTCTATCACGGCTACATCTAGCGACGTTATGGTCTCCCCTAGCCCTAGGAGGGCGTGAGACACCGCGTTTCGCCCCCCATACAGGCTAGTGGCCGGCCGCGATAATACGGCAACCTGTTTATCCCGCCACGGGTGGCCATTCCCTGGGAAATGTTGTAGGCTTGGCGGCTCCTCTCTCCGGGGGTAGGATTCTATGGTAGAGCGCCGTATAACCCTGAGCGACATAATAGAGCTGGACTATGAGGGCGTTGCTGCCTCGCTCACAGAGTTCACTAGGAGCATACTAGACCGTGCCAACGCGGACGGCGTCGTCGTAGGTGTCAGCGGCGGCGTGGACTCTGCCACTGTCCTCGCGTTGATGGTTAAGAGCCTTGGCCGCGACCGTGTACTGGCGTTGCTGATGCCCGACTCCGCTGTAACGCCGCCCGAGGACATAAAGGACGCCCTAGAGCTTGTAGAGAGGTTTGACGTGCCGTACAAGACGATAGACATTAGGCCTATTGTGGACTCCTACCTTGCGGCGGCCGGCGAGACGCCCGACAGGAAGAGCCTGGGCAACCTCCGGGCCAGGATAAGGATGAGCCTCCTCTACCTCTACGCTAACATGGAGAACCGCCTAGTCGCCGGCACCGGTGACCGCAGCGAGATACTCATAGGCTACTTCACGAAGTACGGCGACGGCGCAGTCGATTTCCTACCAATAGGCTGCCTCTACAAGAGCCAGGTGCGTATGCTCGCACGCCACCTCGGCGTGCCAGAGAGGATCGCGAAGAAACCCAGCAGCCCGAGGCTCTGGCCGGGCCAGCTAGCCGAGACCGAGATAGGCATACCCTACGAGGAGGTAGACCTCATACTCTATGGGCTGTTCGACCTAGGCCTATCCCCCGACGAGGTCGTTGACGCTACCGGCGTGGAGCCGTGGAAGGTGGAGAGGGTGCTAGAGCTGCACCGGGCAAGCGAGCATAAACGCCAGCCCCCGCCGGCTCCCAGCCCGCGTGAACACGTCTGGAGGTACCGGAGAAGGAGTCTCGAAGAGGGACAGGGCTGAGCCGTTTTAATAACAGCCCGGTGCCGGCCTAAGCAGGCCCTACTGAAGGAGAAGAAGGGATGACCGCCACACCCAGTGCAGACGCCTACCACTGGCTCTCCGGCGAGCCCCTATTCCGCATAATAGTGGCGTTCCTGGCCGGCATGCTGATAGGCATTGAGCGGGAGAAGGCTAGGGCCGCGATAGCGCGCCGTCGCCACCGGAAGCCGGGGGTCGAGGAGATAGTCGCCAAGGAGTTCCCCGGGATACGGACCTTCACGCTCGTAGCCATATACTCCGCCGTGGCGGGCTACATGTGGTCCAGCCGCGTAGTCGACGCCGCCTTGGCCTCGATAATGCTTTGCAGCCTCGCAGCAGTCATAGTAGTCTTCACGACCTTCCGCCTCATGGTTGCCAGGATGGCCGGGATAACGACCGTGGTGGTCCTCCTAGTGGATTTCATAATCGGATTCCTCAGCGGTACCGGCGAGATACTGCTCGCGGCAAGCACCGCAGTCCTAACGACATTCGTGCTCGCCATAAAGCTGCCGGCCGAACGCATAGTAGGCCAGATACGCTACGAGGAGCTCCTATGGGCGCTCGAGCTAGGAGTAGTACTGGTTGTGGTTGGCCCGTTCTTTCTCGCCACGGAGGCCTCGTTCTATGGTGTGAGCCTGCGCAGCCTCTACCTCTTCTTCAGCCTAGTCCTGGCCTCGTCCTACCTAGGCTACGTCGCGGCGCGCCTCATAGGAGGCAAGGGCCTCGCATACACGGCGCTCTTCGGCGGGATAGCTAACAGTGAGGCAACGCTACTAGCTCTTATACAGCTGCTTGGACAGATGGCCCGCCGCCTGGCGTTCCACATAACGGTGCTTACCAACGCCGCGATGCTGATAAGGAACGTGATAATAGCCGTAGCCGCCGCCTACGCCACCAGCACGCGCAGCTCGGCCGCGGTATCCGTAGCGCCGCTTATCGTCGCGGCGATCCTCTCCTCTCTGCCGGTAGTCTTCTCGTGGAAGAGGAGCCTCGAGCTACTGGTAGGAGCGGACCTGGAGCTCGAGAACCCCCTAAAGTTCCGCGCCGCCCTGAAGACCACAGTAATGTACCTGCTAATAGCATACGTGTCGTACATAGTGAAGGAGGCCGGCATAGGTGGGCTGGAAATAGTCGCGGCAATAGGGGGCTTCGTCTCCAGCAGCGCCACGATACTCGCAGTCTACTCCATAGGCCTCACCGCCCCCCGGCGCGTGGCACAGCTGGCAACAATAGCCACTATAGCCGGTATACTCAACAAGCCCCTCTACGCCAGAATGGGGTCACGCGACCCAGACGTGTTGAAGAAAACCCTCTCAGCCAGCATAATCCAGGCAGCGCTGGCGCTCCCCGGGCTTCTAATGGCCGAGGCGGCAGCCCCCTGAAGAATGCCTCCCTCGGCAAGCAGTGCGAGCCAGAAAGCTCCTCCCCTATGAGCCTCGGCAGCTGCGGCCCTCAGTCATGGTAGCCGGCTCCGCCGCTGCAGGACCTCGCCGGCGGCTCGGCCGCGCCGAGAAGGTGCACGCAGCCACCGCCCTCTGCGATGCTGTGAAGGCAGACAGTGTAGCCCCTCCGCCCCGCCAGGGGGGCTATGGCGCCCCGCGGGCCGCAGTCAGAGGCTGCGACCACCACCCGGACGCCGGCGGGGAGGCGCCCCACCAGTGCCCTCAGCTCGTACAGGCCCCTGCCGGGGCCGAGCCTGGAGGAGTCCAGGACGCCATGGGGCGGATAGTACGAGGCGAGTACGACGGTAGCGCCTGGGGGGAGGCTCCCTAGGCCCGTGGAGAGGCGCTCAATGTTCATAAGCGGTTCGCGGCCGCCGACGCCGGCTAGGTAGACGCCGCCGCCCAGCTCGACGAGCCTCCCGTCGATGAGCGATGCGTGGGAGGCCACCAGGTCCGCGATGAAGGTGTCGTCGCGTCTGCCGGTCACCGCGTATACCTCGATCCCTCTGCCGCGCAGCTCGTCTAGGATGGAGACAGCGGAGGGGCACATGAAATCCCCCACGAGCACCACGGCGGACTCCTTCCCGGCTGCCTCCCAGGCGCCGCCAGAGGGGGGACACCCGGCGACCGCCACGGCGGCCACGGCAACCGGTGGGCGGGGCCTCGGCGCTACAATGGCTTCATCAATACTCCTCCGGCTCAAGCCGCCCATCGCTCCTCACAGGCCCGGTGCTGAGGCCGGAGGCTTGTCGAGGCGTATAAGGCCACGCCCTGGCCGTCGGGCGGCTGGAGGGGATATAGCGTGCCACGCGCTATCCCCGGGCTGCGGCGCCCTCTGGTGCCGGTGGTTTAGGCCGCGCAGTGAGGCCAGCCTAAGCGGGTATGGGGACCGGGTAGCCGGGATGGCCTACACGCCGGCCACCGAGCGCGGCTCTCCTCAGCTCTCCGAGCCGCATCGCGGGTGGCGCAGGCGGACCCCGGCCTTCCTAGCCATTGCCGCCTGCAGGGCGTAGAGGAGGTCGCTTAGGCGGTTGAGCAGCGCGGCCTCCTCCCCCGCCGGCTCGCCCAGCGCCTGGATGCAGGCCCAGTACTCCCTCTCCGCCCGGCGCACCACGGCCCTGGCGAGGTTGACGGCGGCGGCTGCCGGGTAGTCGGGGCTCATCACGAAAGCGGGCTCTACGTAGGAGCTGTACTTGTCGATCAGCTCTTCGAGGCGTTTAACGTCGCCGGCGGCTACGCAGCGCCTCCTGGTGGAGAACGTGAACCCTACACGGAAGAGGAGCTCCTCGGCATAGAGAAGCACCTCGCGGAACTCCTCCAGGCCCTCCCCCACCATGCTCCTGGCGAGCCCTACGGCCGCCTCCGCCTCGTCGAGCGCGCCGACGAAGCCCACGCAGGGGTGGGACTTGCTCACCTTGACCCCGCGGCCAGCCCTAGCGCACCAAGTATAGCCCCCATCTCCTTGGCGAGTGTAGAGCCTGGACAAGGCGGCTGCACACGCCTCCACGCAGCCCTCCTAGACGGCGCCGGCCCCCCGGAGGCAGCCAGGGGGCCAGCAGCGGCATTCCAGGCCCCCATTTCGCCGGTTTTGAGGCCTAGGGCGGCGGCCGCAGAGAGTAGAGAGAGTAGCCGGCTGCAGAAGAGATAATTTCTCGTAGCAGAACACCGCTATATCCATGCAGGGGGTCTATTGTCTGGCTACTATACCCTGCCCGGCTGCGAGGTGCAAAACACTCCATGGAGCTAGAGGATAGGCCTCCACCAGCACTCGTCGCCATGGTAGGCGGGCCTCAGGGCTCGGGGCTTGAAACCTCCGCGCAGGTACTTACAGTGGCCTACGCCGCCGTCGGCTACCGGGTTCTCGCGTCCCGCGAGTACCACTCCAACATCATAGGGCGCCACAGCTACACCCTGATAGGGGTCGACCCGGCGCGCCTGCCGGGAGGGCACAGGTACCCGGTCGACATAGCGGCATTCATGGATGCTGAGAGCGTGTTCACCCACTACCAGGACCTAGCCCCGGGTAGCTACCTGGTCTACGATACAGGCCTGGCCGGCGTGGAGCTGCACCGTATACCTAGCGTGGAGCCGGAGACGAGGCGCCGCATACTAGCCGGTCTCGAAAAACTAGGCGTTGAGCCGAAGGTGGGCAGCGTCGTAGACATGCTGGCGGGGCGCGGGGTGAGAACCGTTGGCCTCGACTTCCGCCGGCTCCTGGCCACTCTCCGCGAACGCTACGGGCTAACCTACGCCGCGGCGCGCCGCTTCACAAGCATGATAGTAGCCGCCTCGGTGGCGGCCGTAACGGGTCTAAGCCTGGAGGAGCTAAAAGAGGGCCTAGGTTACCGGTTCCGTGGACGCCCGCACCTGGTAGAGCAGAACCTAGCCCTCGCTGAGGAGGTCTACCGGCAGCTCGCCTCCCTGCCGCCCCTCCGCCTCCCTGACCCCGAGTCGCCGCCCGACGAGTACATGGTGGTTACGGGCAACGAGGCCGTAGCCATAGGGAAGGCGGCGGCGGGCCTCGGCCTCCAGTCCTACTACCCGATAACCCCGGCGCAGGATGAGAGCTTCTACCTGGAGGCCCACGAGGAGAGTACCGGCATAGTCGTCTTCCAGGCCGAGGACGAGCTGGCGGCTATAGCCGCCGCAACCGGGGCCGCCCTGGCGGGGGCACGCGCCGCCACCGCTACCAGCGGGCCCGGCTTCGACCTAATGATAGAGGGGCTGGGATGGGCCTGCATGAACGAGGCCCCGGTGGTTGTTACCCTCTACCAGCGCGGCGGCCCCTCCACCGGTCTCCCGACGCGTGGAAGCCAGGAGGACCTGCTCGACGCGGCCTTCGCGGGCCACGGCGAGTGCCCGCGAGTAGTGCTGGCCAGCTGGAGCCACGAGGAGGCCATGAGGGACGCTGTGGAGGCGTTTAACCTGGCCGAGGAGTATCAGCTCCCGGTAGTGCACCTGCTCGACAAGTTCCTCGCCAACAGTGTCGCAACTATAGGGGCCCCCCGTGTCGAGGGTCTCGTGCTGAGGCGTGGACCTCTAGTCGAGAGGCCCGGGGCCGGGTATCGCCGGTTCGCGCTCCCCGGCCCCGTCTCGCCGAGAGCCCTTCTAGGCAGGGCGGTCATGTGGTACACTGGCGACGAGCACGACGAGTACGGCCACATATCGGAGGAGCCGTCAACCCGGATAGCCATGGTGAACAAGAGGCTCGAAAAACTGGACATGGTTGCACGCAGCGTCCCAGAGATGGGTGGACGCGCAGCACTCTACCCGGAGGACGCGGACCCGGCCCAGCTGGATCTCCTAATCTACTCCTGGGGCACAGCCGCCAGGGTGTCCGCTGACGCCGTCGACTACCTGCTCGCGAGGGGCGTCCGGGCGGCGCTGCTCCGTGTCCACTACTTCTCGCCCTACCCTGGCGGCGTGGTTTCCCGTATCGTAGAGGAGGCGAGAAGCGCCGGAGCCAAGGTGGTCGACGTGGAGCACAACCGCCAGGCCCAGGCCGCCGCCCTCGCCAAGATGTATAGCGGCGTTGAGTTTGACGCCCGGCTGCTGAAGTACACTGGGCGCCCCATCTATCTCCACGAGCTTCTTGACGCTCTCGGCTCGGTCCTCCGCGGGCAAGGAGGAGAGGTGCATCTAAGCTATGGCGCGTGACCCTAGGAGCTATCGCACCCCGCTGTGGGTCGACTGGTGCCCGGGATGCGGTAACTTCGGCATACTCCAGGCCCTGACCGAGACGCTGGCAGAGCTCGGCCTGCCCCCCGAGGAGACCGTCATAGTGTCTGGGATAGGCTGCTCCGGCAAGACGCCGCACTATGTCAACGCCAACGGCGTCCACACGCTCCACGGGAGAGCTATACCCTACGCCACCGGGGTGAAGCTGGCTAACCCCGGGCTCACGGTGATAGTCAACGGGGGCGACGGCGACCTACTGGGCATAGGCGCGGGGCATTTCGTAGCACTCGGTAGGCGCAACCTCGACATAACGGTTTTGATGCACAATAACCAGGTTTATGGCCTCACCAAGGGGCAGGCGTCGCCAACCCTCCCCTACGGTGTGCGGACGAAGTCCCTGCCGAAGCCTAACATACAGGACATGCTCAACCCTGTTGCCCTGGCGGTCGCCGCCGGCTACACGTTCGTCGCCAGGAGCTACGCGCTCGACATTAAACACCTAAAGACAGTCATGAAGATGGCGGTAAGCCACCGCGGCGCCTCCTTCGTAGACATACTGCAGCCATGCGTCACCTATAACAACGTCTACACGGTGCAGTTCTACCGCAGAGCCCTATACCGGCTAGAAGACACTGACGGCTGGGACCCGGTGGTCCACAGCCCGGACGAGGAGCCACAGAAGAAGGCACAGGCAATAGCCAAGGCGCAGGAGTGGGGCAGCCGCATACCAATAGGGGTCTTCTACGTCAACCCCCACCGGCCGAGCTTCGAGGACAGGCTGGAAGCCAGGATACCCGGATACCGGCAGCACCCGCCCGCCACCCGGCTACCAGTAGTGGAGGAGACAGCGCCGCCCTACACGAGCGGCGACTTGAAGAACATCTTCGGCGACCGCATAGTCCGGGTCAGGAGGCGCGGCAGCGCCGGGCGGCAAGGCGCTAGAAGCGACGAGTAGGAGCCATAACCCCTTGCCCGTGCCGGCGCTGTGCCTCCCCCGGGGGCTCCCTCCCGGGGGGCGGCCCACCTGTCGGCGATGGTGCGTGGAAGCGATGGAGCCGATGGCGGGTCAGCAGCGCCATGCGGCTAGCTTCCGTGTGAGGAAGGCTCGCCGCGAGGACCTTCCAGCAGTGATCGTCATAAACCGGGTCGCGTTGCCCGAGAACTACCCGGAGTGGTTCTTTGAGGACCACCTGTCCCGCTGGGGGGACGCGTTCTACGTGGCCGAGGTCGACGGGAAAATAGTCGGCTACGTGATGAGCCGCGTCGAGTATGGTGCCTCCAGTTTCGACATGCGGCGCATGGTGCGCAAGGGCCACATAGTCTCGATAGCGGTGCTCCCCGGGTACCGGCGCCGCGGTATAGGCACAGCGTTGATGAAGGCGGCTCTTTCCAGCCTGAAGGACCACTACAGCTGCGAAGAAGTCTACCTAGAGGTCCGTGTGTCGAACGAGCCCGCTATAAGGCTCTACGAGAAGCTCGGCTTCCAGAAGGTCCGACGCATACCCATGTACTACCTTGACGGAGAGGACGCCTACGTCATGGCCCTGCGGCTTTCCGGCGACTAGCCCAGGGCCTTTATTATCGCTGTTTTTGGCCTGCGGCTCCTGCCGGTGTAGCGTGGCGGTGCGTCCTGGGCGCGTTAAGATAATCGCCTCGCTGGGCCCCTCGGCCCGCGACCCGGGGCTAGTGGAGAGGATGGTCCAGCTCGGTGTCTCCGGGTTCCGCATAAACTTTGCACACGGCGACCCCGGCTTCTGGAGGGTACTCGTCCAGAACGTGCGTGGGGTCGAGGAGAGGCTCGGCCGGCCGCTCACACTCATGGGCGACCTGGCGGGGCCGAGCATACGTCTCGGCGTTCTACGCGAGCCGGTCAGGCTCCAGCCGGGTGAGCGCGCGGAGCTGGTTCTCGCGGAGGAGGCGCCGGGGGGCCAGGAGAAGGTGATACCGCTTCCAGTCCCCCGGTTCTTCGAGGCAGTGGAGGAAGGCGACATACTCGTAATGAATGATGGCCGTGTCCGGCTGCGTGTGGTTGAGACGCAGCCTGGCCGCGTGGTTGTCGAGGCGCTCACGCCGGCGGAGATAACTTCCAGGAAGGCTGTCGTCGTCTCCGGCAAGGACATAGGCCTCCCGGCCCTCACAAAGAAGGACCTGGAGGCCGCGAGGTTCGCGGTGGAGAACGACTTCGACTACATAGCGTTGAGCTACGTCCGGGGAGCGGAGGACATCAACACGCTCCGGGAGATAATCGAGCGGCAGGGCGGCCGCCAGGGAGTGGCCGCCAAGATAGAGAACAGGAGCGCAGTCGAGAACCTCCGCCAGATAGTCGAAGCCAGCGACCTGGTGATAGTGGCCAGGGGCGACCTCGGAATGAACTACGGCCTCGAGGAGATACCTGCGCTACAAGAGCGCATAGTAGAGGCGACACGGCGCGCAGGCAAGCCGGTAATAGTGGCGACACAGATACTCGAAAGCATGATAGAGAACCCGGTGCCGACCAGGGCGGAGGTCACAGACATCTACGTCGCGGTCAGGCAGGGTGTTGACGCCCTCATGCTCACCGGCGAGACAGCCGTAGGCCGCTACCCGGTGGAGGCGGTTAGGTGGCTCCGCCGGGTGGCTAGAAGAGCCGAGGAGACATGCCAGCCGCCCAGGTACCCGCCGCGCGGCAGAAGGGCGGCCTACGCGGCGAGCCTGGTCGAGACTGCCGAGAGGACGGGCGCCAAGCTGATCCTGGCCTATAGTATCGGTGGAACCCTCCCGCCGCTAATAGCCGCCTCCAGGCCCACTACGAGGGTCGTAATAGGGGCGCGCAGTAAGCACGCCGCCAGGAGGATGGCTGTACTCTGGGGGCTAGAGCCGGTGCTAGCGCCCGCAGAGAGCTATGAGGAGGGCCTAGACTTGCTTGAGAAGATGCTCTGCGAGAGAGGCGAGCTGTCAATAGGCGACCTTGTGGTGGAGACGTACCGTGTAGGAGAGGAGCACCGCATGTCGGTTAAGCAGCTGCTAGCCTGCCCGCCCGGCGCCGGGCAGCCATAGCCCCGCCGGGGTGGGGCATGGGGCGGCCGCATGATAAAGAAGGGTTAGACCCAGGTACGGCCAGGGCTACTTCTTGAGCCCAAGGCGCTTCAGGGCGTAGTATATCGTAGACTCCGGCCTGTCAAGCCTCTTCGCTATCTCGTAGATGCTGGCGCCCTCCAGGTAGAGCTTCTTTATCTCCTCTATCTCCTCCTCTGTCAGCCTCCGGTGCCTCTTGTAGTGGCCCTTCCTGCGCTTAACACGCCCCATCGCCTCAAGCCTGTCCAGCGCCTTATAGACTGTCGACATGCTGTTAGAGCACATCTTGGCTATCTCCTTGACCGGCTTTCCCTCACGATACATCTTCTCTACTATCGGCATGCACTCCTCCACGGAGGGCACAGCTCACACCCCAGCCAAGGCCCCGCTCTGCTGCCCCACCCGCACTACGCGGCTGCCAACGGCCCAGCCCCCCGGGAATCTAAAAAAGAACACAGGTCATCCAATGCTGAAGGTAGGGAATAAAGGAACCCGGCTCGTGGAGCCGTGGAGAAACCCCTAGGAGGCGCACGGGTATTGCCTCTAGAGTCCTGTACAAGCCTCACACTGAGCCCCGTAGAGGCCTGTGGCGGACGCTGCACCGAGGCCGTGAGGCTGCTCGCCAAGCTTCTCCGCGTAAGCGTGGAGGGCTGCGAGGAGCCAGCCCAGGGCGGCGACGGCAGCGGGCGCTGCGCGGTGCTTCTGTTATGCAGCGACGTCCGCGCCTCGGTGCACGGCTCTTCTCCGGCCTTGTTCGTGCCCTAGCCTTGCCGCCTGCTGGGCGGCCTTCTTCTCTCCGGGTGTGTATCTCCCGGTTCCTGCCGCTGAGCCGGACGGTGCTCCATCCCCTCTACTTCTGGCTGTAGCTCTGCTCGGCTCCTCGCCTCCACGGGTACTCGCTAACAGTAGTTAATGGTATACATAGACCACTTCCTATATATTAAATAGTGGTGATTAATGTATAAATAGTTTTATATTTCCTTAACATTACCCGACTAATGTCGGTGCAGCGGCTGTGTCTGCACCGACTACTGCCTCCCTAGAATCCTACAAGCGCAGCTTCGCAACGCTAACGGCCATATTCTTCACGGTATGGCTGATAATAGCGATAGTAGTCCACCTGCCCGCAAGAAGCCTATGGGCACCCTACAACAGCCCAGCAAGGATCAACGGCGCGCCGCTCAACTGGTGGATGATACAGATAAGCATCGCGCTCGGCGTCGTACTGGCCTTCGCCTACGCCTACGCGGCGAACCGGCTCGACGAGAAATACGGTATAACAGCCTAGGAGGTGGAGTCCATGGACCCGGTCGCGGTAGGCTTCCTCATAGCAACCATAATAGCCTACATGCTCATAGCGTACCGCGCTAAGGCAGAGACGGCAGAGGAGTTCTACGTCGCCGCCCGCCGGGTCTCGCCGCTAAGAAACGGCATGGCCACGGCAGCCGACTGGATGAGCGGAGCAAGCTTCATATCAATGGCTGGCGCAGTGGCCGCACTAGGTTATGACGCCAGCGTCTTCCTGATAGGCTGGAGCCTTAGCTACGTGCTCCTCGCAATGCTGGTCGCCCCCTTCCTACGCAGCTACGGGAAATACACTATACCGGACTTCTTCGAGGACAGGTACTACAGCAAGAAGGCCAGGCTCTTCGCAGTGATAATGCTCTACGTCGTGTCGCTAACCTACCTGACCGGGCAGCTACTAGGCGTAGGCATAGTGCTCTCCAGGGCCTTCGGCGTAGACGCGACAATAATGACGCTGATAGCCCCGCTGATAGTGCTCCTGTACAGCAGCTTCGGCGGCATGAAGAGCATAACCTGGACCCAGGTAGCTCAATACGTTGTGCTAATAACGGCGTACTGGCTGCCAATAATAGCCCTGACCAACCTTTGGCACCCAATACCGCACATAGCCTATGGCCACAACGTGAAAGTCGTCGACGAGATAGCCGCAAGAACCACCGGCAAGGAGTGGACGGAGCCCTTCGTACGCCCCTACGCGAGCGGCACCGGGCAGCTCAACTGGCTCCTCTCAACCATAGCGCTGATGCTTGGCACAATGGGCCTGCCGCACGTGCTGATGAGGTTCTACACGGTGCCTAGTGTGCGTGACGCCAGGAAGAGCGTCGCGTGGGCCCTCTTCTTCATAAGCCTCCTGTACCTGACGGCCCCGGTTTACGCCGCGCTCGCCGGCGAGAAGGAGTACGCCCTCCAAGCCGTGTTCAAGAACCATAGCAGCGACTTCCAGAGGTTCAACGGCATGCCGTTCAGCGAGGCCTCTAAGAAGATAGCCGAGTATGTGAAGACAAAGCTGCCCGACTGGGCTAGCCACGAGGAGGTAAGGGTAAGCGACGGCACGGTGAGGGTAGGCGGTGACTGGGTAAGGAAGTGGATGAGCGCCGGCTTGATAAAAGTCCACGTCAAGGACAAGAACGGCAACAACGTGTTCGACTACGGCGTCGACGAGGTAAAGCTCAGCATACATAAGGACATAGCCGTGCTAGGCCTGCCCGACATGTACGGGCTAGGCGCGCTGCTCGCCTCGATAATACTCGTCGGCGGCATATCCGCAGCCCTCTCCACCGCCGACGGCCTAATACTCGCCATGACCACGGCTGCCACGCGCGACATCTACAAGTCGATAATCAACCCGCGTGCAAGCGAGCGCAAGGAGCTGATGATAGCAAGGGTGTCGATGGTCGTGATAGCCTTCGTGGCCGGCCTGCTGGCCTACATGATGGCCGCAAACCCCGTCATAAAAGCCTACATAGCCAAGACCGTGGCGTGGGCTTTCGCCTTCGCCGCCTCGACCCTGACGCCTGCAATGCTGCTGGGCCTGCACTGGAAGCGAACCACCCGAGAGGCAGCAATGCTGGGCATGATAGTGGGCCTGCTTATAACGGTGCCCTACGTGGTCGCGGTGTCCCTTGGCTGGATGAGCCCAATAACGATAATGGGCCAGAAGATAGGTAGCATAGCGTGGGGCGTCATAGGGTTCCTCGCGAACCTTGTAGTGACGATAGTGGCCTCGCTGGCCACCAGGGAGCCCCCGAAGGCGGTGCAGGAGCTCGTGGAGAAGATACGCGTACCCGTAAAGCAGGGCTGAGGCCCGCGGTGAGCAGCCTTGAAGCAGTCCCCTGCCCCCAGGGACCTCGCTTTTTTCCTAGAACACGTGGTCTTCCCGGGCGTAGACCACCGCCTTCTAGTCGAGGCGCTTTCCTGCTCAAAGCTCGTCTACCTGCCAGAGGGCGAGGAGAAGAGGCTCGCAGGCATAGTAGTGGTGTACGCTGGCTCGGTCCGCGTAGGCGAGGCGCTATACGCGCGCGGCGACTACGCGGTAGTGGACGGCCCCGTGGCTGCTGTGAAGGACAGCATCCTCATCTACTTCCCCGGAGACTGCGGCAGGGTGATTGAGGCGGGGCTCCGGGGGGCCGAGACCTGCGTCGTGGACGACCTGGTTCATCGTCCCCCCGTCTGCGTGGAGCCCGGGACCAGCTGCATAGACGCGGTCAGGGTTATGGCCAGTCATGGCGTGTCCTCTGTGCTCGTGTGCAGGGGCGGCAGGGCGGAGGCGATATTCACAGACACGGATCTACGGAGGATAGTGGCCAGGCACGGCGCCGTGCCCCCGGGGCGCCGGGTGGAAGACTGTGGCACCAGGAACCCCCTGGGGGTCCCCCAGGGCACCCCCTGCACCGAGGCAGCCCTGGTGATGATGGAGCGCTATGTTAAGCACCTGGTGGTCTACAGTGACGGCGCTGTGAGAGGCGTTGTGACTGTCCGCGACATAGCGTACGCGGAGGCCCTGGGCCCCCTCTATGCGCGCCGCCTACTGGCGCCAGCCCAGGGAGTGGAGGGCCTCACGGAGGCCTACCGCCGCGTCCTGAGGCTCCTCCGCCGCAGCCTCGCCAGGCTCCAGCCCTCCACGTCCCCCCGGCTCGCCGAGCACAACGCGCGCATGGCGAGCCTGGCGCTGAGGGCTGTCGTCGAGAAGGCTGCGGAGATAGCCTTCCGGGAGGCCGGCGTCAGCGGCGGCGCCTCCTACGCGGTCGCCGGCAGCCTGGCCAGGCAGGAGCAGCCCCTCCCCACGGATAGGGACAGCCTCCTCCTCTACGACCCCAGGCGGCTCGCAGAGGAGGACGCCAAGAGCCTAGCGGGCCGGGTCGAGGAGATACTCGACTCGGTAGGGTTCCCGGGCTGCAGCCACGGCTACACCAGCCGCCGCCTAGTATACAGCGTCGAGGAGCTGCCCCGCCTGGCGGCCAGGCTCGCCGAGGACCCGGCCGGGAACGTGGTTGAGATAGGCCTCCTCCTCGACGCGGTCGACGTGTGGCCGAGAGAAGCCGGCAGCGCCGCCAGGCTCCGACGCCTCCTCGTGGAGAAGATAGCCGAGGCGGGCTCCGGGCCCGCGCTACGCGCCGCGCTCGCAGCCTACCGGCCAAGGCTCGGCGTCCTAGGCAGGCTGCCCCGCCGCCTCGACCTGAAGCGCGGCCTCCTCGCCCCCCTCTCCTACGCCGCCAAGGCCCTTGCGGCCTCCGGGGGGCTCTGGGAGGAGGTGAACACGGGCCGCCGCCTCCTAGCCCTTACCGGCGCCGGCGCCCTGCCCCCGGACCTCGCGGAGGACGCGGTACAGGCCTACCAGGTAGGCCTAGGCTACGCCGCCTGGAGCCTCGCAGCCCACGGCAGCCGCGAGATAGACACGGCGAGCCTCAGCGGCTACGAGCGCCAGCTGCTACGCGCCGCGCTCAACGCGGCGGCCAGGCTAGTCGACCGCGCCCGCCAGCCCCTCTAACCGGGTGGCGGCCTTGAGGCTGGCCGCGCTAGACCTCGAAGCCACGTGCCTCGACCCCCGCCGCTGCCGGGTGGTAGCGGCGGCACTGGTGCCCATACAGGGCTGGGAGGTAGACCTCTCCTCCGCCCTCTACGCGGCAACCAGTCAGCGCTCCAGGCCCGACGCGGCACTAGTGCACGGAATAGTCTCCGGCGAGCCCCACCTACCCCCCAACACGGATATGCGGGGTATCCTCGAAGCCGCGGCAAGGCACACCCTCGTAACCTTCGGGCCGCACGACGCCCGCTTCCTGGCCGAGGAGGCCCGCCGCAGGGGGCTCCACGCCGCCTCCTACTGCTACATAGACGTCATGGCCGCCCTGCTGCGCAACCCGGCAAGACTCGCCGAGGCCCGCCGCAGGGGGCGCTACAGCCTAGAGGACGCGGTCGAGGAGATGCTCGGCATAAGGCCGCCCCCGCGCCGCCTCCACGACCCCCTAGAGGACGCCGTCTACACAGCCCTCCTCTACCTAGCCGCCAGGCGCCGAGGACTCGCCCTGCCTAGGCGCTGCACCAGCCCCCGCAGCGGCCTAGCAGGCCTACTAGCCCGCCTACTAGGCCGCTAGCGCCACACAGCCCTCCCCAAGGGAGACCCTCAGCCCCGGCGGGCTACACGTATCTAGCCGCAGCCCCCCGGGGTACACCCCCCTGGGGGCGGTGACGGGCCGCGGCGTTTCGAGCCGAAGCACCTCCCCCCGGGAGGGCTGTGTGGAGGTGCCGCGGCTCGGCCGAGCCCCCAGGGGGTGCTCCACGAGGGCATGCGGAGCCAGCCCTGGACGGCGTCGCCCCTGTCCTCCGGATGCTCTCGTGGGGCTAGACGTGGCGGAGGTGTGTAGTCGTGGTGGAGAAGGTGGTCGCGTTCGTGCTAATAGTTACCGAGATCGGCCGCGAGTACGAGATAGCCGAGAAGGTGCGCCGTGTCGCCAGCGAGACAGGGGTGGAGGCGGAGGCGTACGTGGTCTACGGGGAGTACGACGTAGCCGCCAAGATAACCGCTGACAGCCTGAAGAAGATAGACAAGGCAGTGACCGCGATAAGGACGCTGCCCGGCGTGCTGCGCACGGTCACCCTGATAGCGGCCGAGTAGCGCCGGGAAGGGTGTCTCCGGGCTCCTGGCTAGGTGTTTTCCCGTCCCCGGGCTCCTATCCCTCCCCGGGCGGCGGCCCGTTTTGGGCTGTGAAGAGGAAGGAGGGTCCGCCGCGTCCTCTGCCCCGCTTATACGCCCCGGGATGCGGCGCCTCTCTAGGCTACTCTCACCGGGGGCGCGGCCTGGCTTGTCCGGCGTCGAGGCGTGCTATGGCGAGCAGGGGCCTGGGGTTCGCCGGGTCTGCGGGGAGGCGCTCCGCGTCGAGGAGATGGAGGGCGGCCTCTGCCTCTACCGCCGCGGCGGGGTAGAGGTGCTTCTCCCCTCCTGTAGGCTCAGCGTCTACCCGGTGCAGCCCATACTCTACCCCGAGAGGCTCACGGGGTACGTGATGCTGGTGCTGGAGAGGCCTCTGGCCCTCCCGGCGGGAGGGGAGGCCTCTGTCTGCCTCCTGGGGGGCCACGACGCCGCGGTCTACGCCGGCCCCGAGGGGGGCATCATAGACGCCTTCCCCGTGGGGGCCGCCAAGTACGCCCTCTACGGGCCGCCCAGCCGGGGTGTGCTGGCCCGCTGGGTGCCGGCCAGGATAGCGGACTGCGGCAGCCCCCAGGCCTGCTCCATGCTCGTAGAGGTGAGGGCTGTCAACGAGGCGGCTGACGCGGTCCTGCTCCGCAGGATAGTCTACCCGGCGGCCAGCATCCCCCTGGCCTACAGGGGCTGCCAGGTCCTAGGCCCGAGGCTCACGGTGGTGGCGTACAGCCCGGTCTCGGCCCGCGTCTACGCGGAGCCCCCGGCGGAGCGGCCAGGGTGGAGCCCTGCGCCCCCACTCGTGGCCAGGGGGGGCGGCGTGGCGGTAGCCCAGCTGCCCTGGGGCGAGCAGAGGATAAGCTACACGATGCTGCACGGCCTCTAGTCTCCCCGCCCCTCCGGGGCCTGCGGCGAGACGACGTAGTAGCCGTCGCCCCCCGTGACGCCGAGGCCCGCCCCCTCGGCTATGCCGGCCAGCAGCTCCACCACCGCCTCCAGGCCGGGGCGGTGCAGGAGCACCACCCTGTCGGCCTCCGCCACGCCCACGCCCAGCCGCTCCGCCACCCATGAGACGTACTCGGCTACGTCGAGCCCCAGCCTGGACAGGAGGGCCCCGGTCTCCCTCCCCCTCCGCCGCGCCTCCCCCGGCTCGACGCAGGAGAGCAGGTCGCGGGGCACCAGCACCCCGCCGAGGCGGAGAAGGTTCTCGAACACGACGCCCCGGCGGAGGAGCCGCGGCGCCGAGAACCCCCTCTCCTCCGCCTCCCAGGCCGCCCGGATGAGGCTGCGGAGGTAGGCGGAGAGGCTCATCCCGTACCGGTCCGCGAGCCTCCTCAGCAGCTCCGCGTGCTCCTCGTCCAGCATGATGCTCCTCCGCCGGGCCATAGCCCTACTCTCCCCCTCCCCCGGTCTTCTTCAGGAAGGGGAGCCTCTGCTGCCGGAGGCGGAACCTGAGCGCCACGAGGCCCGGCCCCGCCTCCTCCTCCACCACGGTGCCCCCGAAGCCCTCCACGATGGAGGCGAGGCTCCTCCTCAGGAGCTCCAGCAGCCTCCCACGCACAGCCGGCGACGCCACCACCAGCCGGTAGCCGTCGCCCCCGTCGTCCACCAGGTCCACCGCTGCGCCGGGGTAGAAGGTGCGGACCACGACGCCCAGCCCGTAGAGGGGCTCAACGCCCCGGGCCCGGGCGCTCGCCGCCACCAGGCGGGCGAGCCCCGCCGCCTCCTCGGCGAACTCCCTGAACGCGTCCTCCCCGGCCGCCTCCAGGAGCCGGCCCAGCGGCTCCAGCGGCACCGGCGTGCCGCCCAGCCTGGCTATGTCCGCCAGCACCACCGCGTCCGCCAGCACGCCGGCGACGTCGTCGCGGCTACGGAGGACCCGGACCGCCTGGCCGAGTATCGTGTCCGCCAGCTCCGGTATGGTGAGGCCGCTGCGCCGGGCTATAGCGGCCAGCTGCTCCACTATCTCCTCCGACACCGGGACCAGGCGCCTACGCCTAGGCATAGAGAAGCCTCCTCTGCAGACCCCCCTTGCCCGCCGGGCCGCCGGTAGCCACCGCCGCCCTCGGGCTAAAAACACCCATGCATGCAAGTGTATGCAGGAGCAGGCATACCCCCCTTATACCCCTCAGCGGCTCCTAACACCTCCCCACGGCCAATAGGTGGACACAGCGAGCGAAACGGGTGACACCCCGTGAACACCCTCAGACTAGCCTCGGCGATAGCCATCCTAGCCCTCATGCTCCTACCCAGCCTAGCGCCCCTACTACCCAGCGGCTTCGCCGCAGTAGCCGCGGCGCAGACACAGGAGAAGCCATACATAGAGACAAGCGTCGACAGCTACGGCAGGATAATCAGCTACGGCATGCTGGTCAAGGTCAAGATCTACGACCCCAACGCTAGCGCCGAGTACGTGAAGGCCAACATAACCGTAGCCGGCAGCCTCAACAAGGACGTAATATTCGGCTACAACACCAGCAGCGGCTACTACGAGGCAACCCTAAACATAACCAGGATAGGCAGCACCGAGACCGCCAGCGTAGAGGTCAAGACCGTGCTGCCCAACGGCACGGTCAAAACCAGGACGCTCAACGGCGTGCTAAGCGAGGGCAAGACGGTAGTAATAGCCTACAAGGCCAGCAACGGTGACCTACTAACCGCCACCCTCACCTACAAGCTCTACGAGCTAGTCATAAGGAACCGCTACCACGAGGGCATGTACTGGATACCCAGGCTCGTCAACGCCACACTCGCCAACGGCAAGAACCTGGCCGACCTATACGGCGCCATGGACGAGTGGCGCATAAGCGCCCCCGGCTACAGCCAGGACAACATGACAGTACTAGTGGTAGTCAAGGACTTCACCACCGGCTACAAGACCAACGCCACCATAGTGTTCGAGCGCGAAGCACCCAACAGCATATTCTTCAAGCCAAAGAACGCCACCGAGGCAAAGAAGATAACCAAGATGCTGGTCAACGTCAGCGAGCAGCTGGCCACCCTCTACAGGATAAAGGGCATAGACTTCGCCCACCCGCAGATACGCGGTGACGACGTCCAGGTAGAGGCGGCCATACTCAATACTGGCCAGCACATAGCCGCCAAGAAGCTAGCAATATTCGCCAGCGACGCGGTAACCGTCTACACGGCCACCGCGCCCACCAAGCCCATCAAGGTGACAGTCTATGATGCGGACGCCGACCTAGACGCCGTCAACACCACTGAGAACATGACGGCAGAGCTGGGCAGCACCCTAGAGATACTCAAGGAGTCCTACGCGGTCAACCAGGCGCAGGTACCGGTACTGCAGCTGCCGCTAGTCGAGTCAGGAAACAACGGCGTATTCACCACCACCATAGACCCCATAGCCCTCTCCAGCAAGCTATACCCCGTAGTGATAAGCGAGACTGACAACGTGATCGACTGGCACCTCAAGGACCTCAGGATAGACGCCTACGCCCTCGAGAAGTACATGCAGACCGGCGACCCCAATTGGCTCTTC
The DNA here is from genome assembly GCA_964498685.1 of uncultured Hyperthermus sp. GTDB lineage: Archaea > Thermoproteota > Thermoprotei_A > Sulfolobales > Pyrodictiaceae > QNYQ01. Next base: position 92,512 of record CAZCGO010000001.1, read on the forward strand.
TGTGACAAGTTCGGCAGCTTCACAATACCCTACCACAAGATGGAGTTTAAGATAATGGAGAGCAGCGTGGTCATAAGGAACGCGCAGCGCTGCTGCCCGGTACCCAAGATAACCCTACACATAGAGGACCAGGACTCCGCCCTAGTCAACCCCAACACCGGCAAGAAGGTCGACGTGGTCGCGCGCACCACGATACCGGCAGGCCAGAAGGTCTACGAGGCAACTCTATACTACGTCGACCCGGCCACCGGCAACCCGAGCAGCCTGCCAGCCTACACTATATCCATATACGTGAACGCCACTGACGGCAAGGGCCACTACAAGCTCTACAATGTGACAACTGCTAAGGAGCTAACAATAGCCCTCTACCAGGTAGCCAGCGGCGTACTAGAGTACGACCTAGACCTCACCAGGCTCAACTGGACCCAGATCAACAAGATGGTTAGCGACGACGGCTACAAGATATACGCGGTGGTAGTAGAGGTAACTGACCACTTCGCGGTAGTAGACAACAAGCCCAGCGCCTACACCGAGGCCAAGCAGGCAACCGTGCAGACGGTAGCCATAGAGCTGGGCCGCACCACGATACCGGTAGCCAAGAAGCTCACCGAGGCGGGCGCCGTCAACCCCGATCAGGCGACCGTCCGCAGCGGCGACGTAGCCCAGCTAATACCCATAAAGATAATAGACAACGGCAGCAACCTGGACTGCTGCAAGATAGACAACATATCTTCAACAAGCGTGCACCTAGAGCTGATAAAGACCGACAAGAACGGCAACAGGGTCATATACGTGGCCGGCGACGGCGTGCTGCAGATACCCATGTACCAGCTGAGCAGTGACGGCACCCCGCAGCAGCAGGTAGCCACCTGCTACATAGAGGTAACCAACCTCCAGGAGACCAGCGCCAACAGCGGCGTATTCACCGGCACCATAAAGATATACACCGTGGACCAGACCACTGGCGACATCTACGCCGGCTGCCCGAGCCCCTGGCTGCAGAACGCCGTGCTAAAGGTGGAGTACGTCAGCCCCAGCATAGGCAACGCTGAGGCACAGGCAACCTTCAAGTTCATGGATGCCAGCATAAAGGTGGTAGACCCCGCCACCGGCAAGGAGATAACCAGCGCAGTCTTCGGCACCCCGATAAAGGTGATAGTCGAGGACCCCGACGCGAACCTCGACCTAGGCTACAACGAGAGCGTCAAGGTACGCTACGACATAAGGACCCTCGGCGGTATAAGCGCCACCGGCTACCTGTGGATAACGCAGACCAAGGCCGACAGCGACATGTTCAACGGCAGCATAGAGCTACCGCAGGCCGGTATCGTTGAGAACGAGGTATACATAGACATGAACCTGCTGGCAACCAACACCGGCCGCCAGCCCAGCGACTTCATGGGCTGCACCGCCTGCCTGTGGCTCAACTTCACCTACGTAGACGAGACACCCTACGACCCTGCCGGCATCGCTAAGGCCGAGTCCCTCATACCCAGCCTGATAAAGAGTGGCTACGCCAACCCGGCGACCGGCGCCCTCGACTGGCTAGCCTACCTGACCGGCGGCTGTGTCGCCCTACAGGAGAAGACCGCCAGCGTATGGGTACACCCAGTGAAGGGCAAGGTGGAGATATACTACACTGTCAACAGCCCGGAGGTGCAGCAGCTGATAGCCAAGAAGACCGGCAGCATATGGCAGGACGTGACAAACAAGACCGGCATACCCGCCATAAACGCAACCATGCTGAAGATAGTAATAGTTGACCCCGACAGGAACCTATACTACGGCAACGAGGGCCAGCCCAACGGCGGCGACTCCATGAACAACGGCGTGCAGGACATACCGGCTAGGGTGTGGATACGCGTAGAGGGCATACCGGCAACCGTGTACCTCAAGCAGTTCATCGACGACGGCCTGGCCATAGTCAATGAGACCGAGCCTGGCGTATTCGTGATACAGAACATAAGCCTAGCCGACCTGGCGAACTACATAGCGCAGCAGACCGGCATAAGCGTCAGCGACGTGGCGCAGCTACTGGCAGGCAAGAAGATAACCGTCGGCTACGAGGACTACGCAGCCCAGTGCCCGCCGAGCCCCGCCCAGTGCAGCGCCGCCGGCGCACTAGCCAAGGCCTACACCTTCGGCGTCGACATGAAGGGCGAGGTGAAGGTAGTAGACGCGGTGACCGGCGAGGCCAAGCCCTACTACCGCTGCGCCTGCCCGATGGGTGCTGGCGCCTGCCCGGCCGGCGGTGACGTGGTGAACGCAACCGTCGAGGACATAACCCTGCTAGACCTCTACATACAGGGCCTCAACGTGATCAACAGCGTGAATGACGGCAACCTGCTGCCGAACATAAACAACGTGTTCGACGTGCTAACCAATACCAGCGCGGGCTTCGTGAACCCGAACAAGCTGGACTTCATAGAGACCTCGCTGCAGCTCACAAACACCAGTGACGGCGTCTACATACCCTACGTGGTGTACAGCGCTATAGGCCGCATAAAGTGCAGCGGCGCGATGCAGCAGGGCTACATAATAGCCGCTAACGGCGAGAACGTGACCTTCATCTACTACGACCCGGCTGACGCGCAGGGCAACCCCGTCGAGGTCAAGGAGACTATACACGTCGGTGCTCCGCCGGTGCAGGTGCCGCCGAACGAGGCAAGCAACGTGACCGGTAGCAACCTCTACGTGCTGCAGGGCAACAAGATAGTGCCCACCGAGGTGGTGAAGGTAGGCGAGCCGGTGCTGCTGAAGATACAGCTACAGTACGACCCCAACGTGATGAAGAATGTGCTGCAGCAGCTAGGCGGCGCGGGCGACGCCTTCTACGTGATATACTTCGTCAAGTACAACGCTACTGGCGAGCTGGCGCTCGACGCTGCTAACCCGGCGTTCGGCTTCCAGGCAGTAGTGGTGGGCCAGAACAGCGCCAGCATAACAATGATATTCAACAAGCCTGGCACCTACGTGATACAGGTGCTGCCGGTGCTGAGCCCGAGCAACCCGGTGCCCGTCGGCGCGCCCACCAGCTTCACCGTAACAGTATCCCAGTAAGCCCCGGCAGGGAAGCGAGGGCTAGGATGGGGCAAGATCGCGATGCCCGAGCCTAGCGGTTTTTTGCTGGGCGGTTCAGCTGCTCCGCCCTCACGTCTAGATATATTGTCTTGTTTCTCTTTTTGGTGCTCAAGCCTTAGGCCTCAAGGGTTTAAATCCCAGGCTCCGTGAGTCTCTGGTCGGAGCCTTGGCTCGGATGGAAGAAAGGTGGGGAACAGGCCATGAGGAGTAAGCCTCTGCTCGTCTCGGCGCTGCTCGCGGTGCTACTGGTGGCGCCCCTCGCCGCCTACGCGGCTAACAGCGTGTCTGCCGGCATAGTGACCGTGTCGACGGATAAGGCGTCCTACTATCCGAACTCCGCGGTGAACATAACTGTGAAGTTCGCTGCCCCGTTCACTGGTAGCCTGCTGATACAGGTGGTGGGTCCTAACGGGCAGGCTGTTGCTGCCGACGCTGCGAGCCTGACGAACGCCACTCAGTACGTCTACGTGTTCAAGCACGACGAGGCCAAGTATGGCGACGGCGTGTTCAAGGTTGTGGTGACCTATAGCGGCAAGGCTCTCGTGGCGGGCAACTGGGAGACCGTGTATAGTGCTAAGCCGGTCGAGCTGAGCTTCACGGTTGCGCCCGCGTACAGTATTAGCGGCAAGGTTGTCGACGAGAAGGGTAAGCCGGTTGCCGGCGCCACTGTTGTCGTGAAAGAGACCGGCGCCTCTACCACCACTGCTGAGGACGGTAGCTTCGTGGTGAGCGTCCCCGGCCCCGGCAAGTACACCGTGTGTGCAAAGAAGGTCGACTATATGAAGAACATGACCAGCGTTGATGTGGCTAAGATTGGTGTGACTCAGCTGCCGGCGCCTCTCGTGCTGAAGAGCCAGGTGTACGTGATAAGCCAGCTGGTGAAGCAGCAGAAGCAGATAGCCGATACTCTCATGAGCGTGGTCGACCAGCTGAAGGCTCTCCAGGATAAGTATGAGGGCGTCGCGAACACTGTGAAGCAGCTGGCCGCAGACGTGGCCCAGCTGAAGACCCAGGTGGGTAAGCAGGGCGACGAGATAGCCTCCCTGAAGCAGAGCCTGGACCAGCTGTCCAACAGTGTGACTGAGCTGAAGCAGGGCTTGGAGGCTGTGAAGAAGGAGGTCAACGACATAAAGGAGATGTATGCTACCAAGGAGTACGTGGATAAGGCTGTCAACGAGATACAGGCTAAGATCGACGAGCTGAGCGGTGGCCTGCAGCAGCTGCAGGACGCGGTGAGCCAGCTGAAGCAGGCTCTCAACAACTACGCCACCAAGGATGAGGCGAAGAAGTACGCGCAGGACGCCGCTAATGCGGCCAAGGAGGAGGCTATGAAGGCTCTCGACGAGCAGGTGAAGAACATTAACGGTAAGATAGAGGACCTGAGCAAGCAGCTGAGCAAGCTCAAGGCAACTGTTGACAACCTGCAGGGTACTGTGATAAAGCAGCTGAGCCAGCAGCTGCAGAGCGCTATCGACACCGCTAAGCAGGCCAGCGACAACGCGGCCGCGGCGAGCCGGTGGGCGCTGGTAGCGGTGATAGTGGCGATAATAGGCATAATAATAGCGATATTCGTCGCGCTGAAGGTAATGAAGCTGACCGCGGCCTAGCGGTAGGCCCAGGGGAAGGCGCGGGGGGCTGCGTGGACCCAAGCCTCTTTTTACACTGCGGTGGCGCGTCTCGCCCTCGGAGGCGCGGCTGCCTCACTCTTCTCCTCTCTTCTCTTGGTCTCCTTGTGCGTGTGGCTGTGTGCTCCTGTCCGCGAGGGCTTGCTTTTCCATCCCGGCGGGTTGTGTGCGCATGGGGTAGTTTTTGAGGACGCGTGTGCTCCTTCTCTCTGTCTGGGAGGTGCTGCGGCTGGATGCCTAGGCCGGCGCCTGGCGAGGGTGTCGATGTGTTCTTCCGCCCGCGCGGCGTCGCCGTTATCGGTGCCTCGCGTGAGCCGGGGAAGGTCGGCTACATGGTTGTACGTAACCTGAAGGAGTCGTTCCGTGGGCCGGTTTACCCGGTTAACCCGCGGGCGAGGGAGATTCTCGGCCTGCCGGCGTATCCCTCTGTCCTGGAGGTCCCGGACCCGGTGGATCTCGCCGTTGTCGCGGTTCCTGCCCGCATCGTGCCCAGGGTTGTGGAGCAGGCGGGGCGGCGCGGCGTCCGCGGCGTCGTGGTGCTGAGCGCGGGGTTCCGGGAGGTCGGCGGGGAGGGCGCTGTGCTTGAGAGGAGGCTTGTCGAGGTGGTGCGTGAGTATGGTATGAGGATGGTTGGGCCTAACTGTATTGGCGTGTATTCTCCCTCTACTGGTGTGAACGCGACGTTCTTCGACCCCTCCAGGCAGGGGTTCCCGGGGCCCGGTCCTGTCGCGTTTGTGAGCCAGAGCGGCGCGCTGGGGGCGGCTGTCCTCGACTGGGCGGAGGCGCGGGAGGTGGGTGTGAGCAGGTTCGTGAGCCTCGGGAACAAGGCCGACGTGGACGAGGCGGATATGCTTGCCTACCTGAGGCGGGACGGGGAGACTTGGAGTATCGCGCTCTACGTCGAGGGCGTGGAGGATGGGAGGCGTTTCCGGGAGGCGCTGGAGGAGACTACGCCGGTTAAGCCGGTCGTGGTGTTGAAGGCTGGGAGGAGCGAGGCCGGCGCCCGGGCGGCGGCTAGCCACACGGGGAGCCTGGCGGGGAGCTACCGTGTCTACCAGGCGGTGTTCCGCCAGACCGGCGTGGTGCCGGCGGACTCTCCGGACGAGATGTATGGCCTCGCCCTGGCTCTCGCCCTGCAGCCGCCTATGAGGGGGCCGAGGGTGGGCATCGTGACGGTGGGCGGCGGCAGCGGCGTCATGGCCTCCGACTGGCTTAGCAGCCTGGGCCTCGAGGTGCCCAGGCTGAGCGAGGAGACCCAGGCCCGGCTGCGGGAGGTGCTGCTCCCCATAGCCAGCCCCCGCAACCCGGTGGACGTGACCGGCGGCGCCACCGACGACCACATAGTGGAGTCGCTGAGGATAGTGGCCGAGAGCGGCGAGGTCGACGCGGTGCTGCTCATACCCTACTTCAACCTGGCCGGGGTCACCAACCGGCTCCCCGACAAGGTCGCCGAGGCCCTGCGCGGGCTCCGCCGCAGCGGCAACCACGTGCCCGTGGTGGCATCCGTCACCGGCGGCAGGAAGGCGTGGCGCGTCGCGCTCGAGCTCGAGAAGAAGGCGGGAGTGCCGGTCTACACGAGCGAAGCCGCAGCCGCCAAGGCGCTCTGGGCGCTCTGGCTCTACGGCCGCTGGCTCGAGAAGAAGGGCACGCTAGAGGAGCACATAGCGAGGCACCTCTCCCGGGCAGCGGGGGGAGCAGGCCAGGCATGAAGCCCCGCAGCAGGGCGGCCGCCCTGGCAGCGGCTGCGGCGTCCCTCCTCCTAGTCCTCGCCCTCCACGGCGGCGGCGGTGGCGGCGGCCGCCCCGCGGTGGGTTACGCCCCATGCCTCCGGCCGGAGGCGCTGCAGGCGCTCAGGGAGGCCGCCAGCAGGCTCAACCTGTCCCTGGAGCCCCTTCCAGGCCCCCCCGGCAGCGCCGCGGGGCTCGTGGCTTACGTGGGCGACGCCGCGAGCTGTGCTACACGCAGCCTAGCGGAGACGGTGGCCTCGATACTCTCCTCGGGCGGCACAGTGGTGCTGGTGGGGACCCCCAGGCAGGTCTCCTGGGTGTTCAAGAACGAGACACGCGTCCTCATGGTATACCCGTTGCCGGCGACCAACTCGACGATAATCTACGCGGTGCGGGTCACGGGCTACCGGTACGAGACCGCCACGATAGGCGGCAGGGCGACGCCGATCCGGCTAGCGGTGCCTGAGATAAAGTACAGGATAGGGCTGGGCGTCGACCAGATGGTGGACGTGCTCCGCACAATCCTCATCTGGCAGTCGAGCACGGCAGCCCCCCGGGGCCGCTGAGGAGGCCCGCCTTAGCGGGAGGAGGCCGGAGCCCTCTCCGCCCCTACCCCCCGGGAGGGGCGATGGGCTGCGAGGGCGAGCCCGAGGCCCCCTCTGGCTGCGGGCCTAGGCTTCCCCGAAGGCGCGGTCCCCCGCGTCCCCGAGGCCCGGCACTATGAAGCCCCGGCTGTCCAGCCCCGGGTCGAGGGCCGCGGTGTAGAGGTCGAAGCTCCACCCCGGCAGCGCCTCCTCCACCCTCGCCAGGCCCTCCCTGGTGGCTATCAGGGAGATGAGGGTCATCGAGCGGGGCCGCTGCCCTGCTATCCTGGAGGCTATGGTGGCGAGTGTGCTGCCGGTTGCAAGCATCGGGTCGACCAGTACGACGCTCCTCCCCTCCAGCCGCGGGGCCTTCCAGTAGGGCGCCTCTACGTCGAACACTAGGCGTCCCCCGCTCCTCCTCCCCGTGTCCTCCAGCCGCGTCGCCGCGACCAGGCCGAGCTCCGCGTCCTCCAGCACCCGGAGAACCCCCAGCGCCATGGGGAGGGCTGCGCGTAGAACCGCCACAACCACGACCTCCTCGTCGGCCGGCTCCACCCCCTCGGCGACGGCGCCCAGGGGCGTCTCGACGCTCCTCCTCCTCGTCGGCAGCGAGCGGGAGGCCTCGTAGCCCAGGAGGAGGCCCGCCGTCTCGAGGAGCTGCCGGAAGCGGCGCCGGGGCGTGGAGCGGTCGCGCAGCTCTAGGAGGATGCCCTGGAGGACCGGGTTGTCCACCACGTGCAGCCTTGCCGGCATACCCCATGCCCGTGACGTGTAGATACCGCCACCGGCTCCCCCGGGGTTAAGACTCCTCCCATCCCTCCCCGGGGGGACAAAGGGGCCGGCCGGCTAGCCCGTGGAGAGCAGCCTCACGCCCTTCGCGACGTAGTGGGCCGACGAGGCTATGTATACCGCGTGGTCGGCCACCCTCTCCAGGTGGCGGAGGATGAGCAGCGCCGCCACCTCGCAGCGGCTCAGGCTGTCCCTTATCGCCAGCTGGTCTAGGCCCCGCAGGTATGCCCGGTCCACGTGCTCGTCCAGGTCGAGGACCTTCTCGGTGAGCCCCGGGTCCTCCCTCCTGAGCGCCCTGTACGCGGCCTCCAGCATCTCCCTGGCCGTCTCCGCGACGCCGCGGAGCTGCGAGATGCTCTCCCCGCAGGAGCCGGGCACGCGGGCCTCTAGGCGGGCGACCTCTAGCGCGTACCGGGCCACCCGGAAGAGGTCATAGCTGGCCTCCATGTAGGCGGTTATCCTCCGAAGCTCCCGCGCCATGGGCTGGTACCTGGCCAGGTACTCTACCGCCTTGTCCACTATGCTGGCCCTCAGCCTCTCGGCTTCCCGTGCATGCCTGGCCACCGCGTCACTGCCCCCGGCCGCGAACCCCAGGGCGGCGTCGAACGCGGCCAGGGACTCCGAGTAGAGGCGGTCAAGCATCCCGGCAAGCTCCGCGACAGCTCTCTCAACGAGGCTCACAGGGTGCCACCCCACGGCAGAGCTAGGAAGCCTCAAGTCAAGCTACTGCGACCCTAGCTTGCCTGGCGGCCGGCTATAGCTGGTGCCGTCTATGCTGTGGAAACGTGTTAGAAGAGGCCCCTGGCCGGAACCTACTGTAACCCGAGGGTAGATTGTTGTGCCCGCCCGTCGCCCGCTACGGACGCCTCCCCGGATAAAGGTCCTGGAGGCAGCCTCCGCGGTGGCGGATGGCCGCGTCCGCCGCGTGGGCCCCCACTCCTACCTGGTGACGAGCAGCGACGGTACGAGAGTCTACCGCGTGTACGTCGACCCTAGCCGCGGCGTCGCCTACAGCGACGACAACGGGACACGGTACCGGGGCTACATAGGCTACCCGATAATAGCCGCGCTGATGCTGGAGGGCGTCCTCCCCTACGACCAGCGGGTGGGGGAGGCTCTCCGCGGCGTGCCGTGGAGGAGGCTCAACGAGAGCCTCCGCCGCTACGCGCTCGTCGAGAGGGAGGCCAAGAGGCTGGCAGAGGCCCGCGGCGTGGCACCCAGCCTCCTCGACCGCTTCGTCGAGGAGGTCATGGCCCGGCTGCGTGGCCTACGGCTGGAGAAGCTCAGGGAGCCGCCCCTAGAGCTGGCTACGGGAGGAGAGAGGGGCCTTGACGAGCCTGGCGGCGGCCAGGGTTAGCTCCGAGAAGCTCTGCCGCGCGGTACTGGTGGCCGAGAAGCTGGGCGTCCTCGCCCCGGAGGCGCTCGTCGCCGCGCTCCGGGCTAGGCCGGAGGAGGCTAGGCTCCTCGTAGCCGCCCTGGTGGCGGCGGGCTGGGCGGAGCCCGTCGAGGCCGGGGGCTGCCCCTGCAGCCGCTGCCCCTTCTCACGCTTCTGCCCCTTCGCGCGCCGCGGCGGAGAGGAACGCAGGGGGCCCCGCCTCTACCGCGTCTCGAGGCCAGCGGTGGAGAGGTGCCGCCGCCTGCTAGCCGGGAAAAAGGAGCCGGTCAACGACCACGGCTAGGCCGACTACTAGGCCGAGGACCAGGTTCGTGTTGAAGGCGCGCGGTATCTCCGCGACGCCGCCGCGGCGGAGGAGCAGGTGCTGGTAGGCGAGCAGCGCTACAGCTGCTGCCACCCCGGCGGCCGCGACCGGGCCGAGCCGGTAGGCGGGGATGCTTGCGGCCAGGAGCACTGCCGAGGCCGCGTGCGTGGCCAGCGCGGCGTGCAGCGCCCCCCGCGTCCCCAGCCTCGCCGCCACGCTCCCCAGCCCGTGGCTCCTGTCGAACTCCTCGTCGAGTATGGAGTAGTACATGTCGAACCCGGCTACCCAGAGCGAGACGGCGGCCACGTACAGCCAGGGCACCCTCTCCAGGACCTCCGCCAGCCCCGCGGCCCTCTCCCCCGCCGCGGCGACGGCCCCGCCGAAGACGACGAAGCCCAGCACGAGCCCCAGGTGCAGGTGGGGCAGCCAGTGCAGCCGCTTAGCGTAAGGGTACGTCATGGCCAGCAGCCAGAGCACGGGGCTGAGGAGCAGCGCGTACCGGTTAAGCAGGGCGGCGGAGGCGTAGTAGAGGAGGCTCCCCAGGGCCACGAGGAGCCAGGCGTCGCCCGCCCGGACGGCGCCGGTGACCAGCGGCCGGCCCCGCGTCCTAGGGTTAAGCCTGTCTATATCCAGGTCAGCTATGTTGTTAAAGGCCATCGCGGCGGTGCGGAGGCCCAGCACCGCCAGCCCTATGAGCACCGCCACCCTGGCGTCGAGGCAGCGGAGGCAGGCAAGCACGGCGCCCGCGTACGCGAAGGGGAGACTGAACAGCGTATGCTCTATCCTCACAAGCCTAGCCATAGCCGCGGCGCGGCTGCGGCGGGAGAGGCGGCCAGGATCCCAGGCCTGCACCCCTGCCTCACCCCGCTTCCCCGCCGGCGTCGAGACCCAGGCGGGGCCAGATCTCGTCAATCCTCCTGGCGACCTCGGGGTCCGGCTCAACCATCTCCGGCCACTCGCGGCCACCGTACTCCTCGGGCAGCTTCCTTGTAGCGTCTATGCCCAGCTTGCTGCCGTACCCTGGCGTCGGCGTCGCGGGGTCCAGCTGGTCCGTGTGGCTATGGGGTAGTACGACGACGTCGCGCTGCGGGTCCACGTGGGCCGAGACGGCCCAGATAACCTGGTTGACGTCGTGGACGTCTATATCGTCGTCGACGACGACTATTATCTTAGTTAGGGATAGCTGGGCGAGCCCCCAGAGGGCCGAGATGACCTTCTTGCCGTGCCCGGGGAACCTCTTCCTTATAGACACGAACGCCATGCCCTGGAAGACGCCGTACTCGGGCAGGTTTACGTCAACCACTTCGGGCAGCAGCACGCGCAGTAGGGGCAGGAAGACCCGCTCCACAGCCTTCCCTATAGCCGCGTCCTCCATGGGGGGCTTCCCGACCACGGTCACCGGGAACAACGGGTCCCTCCTCATCCACAGCCTCTCCACCTCCATGACGGGGAACTTCTCGTGGGGCCTATCGTAGTAGCCCCAGTGGTCGCCGAAGGGCCCCTCCTCGGCAAGCCTCCCCGGCTCGACCCGGCCCTCGAGAACCACCTCAGCCCCCGCGGGCACCGGGACGCCGTTAGGGAGCCGGTAGACCTCAACCCCCCGGCCCCCCAGCACGCCGGCGAAGAGCAGCTTATCCATCGGATACGGGACCGGCATCACGCCGGTAAGCATCGTCGCCGGGTCCGCGCCCACAACCACGGCCACCGGCAGCGGCTCCCCCCTCTCCGCTGCATGGCTGAAGGCGAGGCGGCCACGCTTATGCATCTGCCAGTGAACTACGACCTCGTTGCGGCCCCGCAGCATGACCCGGTAGACGCCTATGCTGGTGACCCCTGTAGCGGGGTCCACCGTGTACACCTGGCCGAATGTTATGTAGCGGCCGCCGTCCCCCGGCCACTGCTTCACAGCCGGAAGCCGGCCCACGTCTACCTCGCCGCCCTCGAGCACGGTGTCGTCGAACCTCGGCCGCCGTACAAGCCTCGGAGTATAGCGGCCAAGGTCGAGTGCGTCGCGGAGGCTGCGCAGCTTCTCCCCCAGGCTCATCGGGGGCGCCCTGACCGCGGCCGAGACCAGCCTCTCCCCGGCCTCTTCGAGCCTCTCCACGCCAAGCGCGAGACGTATCCGCTCCACTGTGCCGAAGAGGTTGCCGACGACCCGCCAGCCGGGGAACCCGCGTGGGTTCTCGAACACGACCACCGGGCCCCGGCGCCTCATAACCCTCCGTAGGACTTCGGGTATCTCTAGCACCGGGCTGAGGGGCTCAGCCACGTGCCTCACGAGCCGGTGCTCCTCGTAGAGGTGGAGCAGCTCCCTCAGGTCCCGTGGAGCCGGCAACGCCTCCCCTCCCCTGGGCGGGTAGGGGGACGGCTATTTCCCCGCCGCCCTGGGGAGACGCCGCGCTGGGCACGACCACCACGAGTATATCGTCCGGCTCTATGACTGTGTCGTCGCTAGGGTTAGATATCAGCAATCCCCTTCTCCGTATGGCTACCGGTGTTAGACCCTTCTTCCTCATCTCCAGCAGTACGTCTATGTAGCGTCTCCCCGCGTAGGGCGCGGCCGGTATCTCGTGCAGCTCTATGGGCCTAGCCTCCGCCCTGGAGATGTTCTCGACGAACATAGCTGCACCGGGCTCTATGAGGCTCGTGGCGAGCATCCTGCCGCCAAGGTCCCTGGTCGGGACAACTATGTCGGCACCAGCCTTGTGCATGAGCTCCACGTTCTCCGGGTGCAGCGCCTCCGCCACTATCCTAGCCTTGGCGTTTAGACCCCTGACGGCTAGCACAACAAGCACAGTAGTAGCGTCGTCGTTGGTGCTCACTATAACCATGTTCGCGCGCGGCACGTTAGCCCTCAGGAGGGTGTCCCGCCTCGTAGGGTCGCCCCGGACAAGGGTGACCCCCTCGAGATCTGCCTCCCTCAGAACAGCGGTAGGCTTCTCGGTCACGAGTACTATGTCTCCAGTGTAGCCCCTGCTTCTCAGCTCCCTGATAGCGGCCTCGGAGGCAGGGGTCCAGCCGACGACCACCACGTGGCGGACGCCACGGTACCGGATGTAGCCCTGCCTCCTCCTCTCCGCGGCCTCGACTATGCTGCCAGCCGCAAGGGATATGGTAGCCGTGTACACCGCTATACCCGAGATAATAGTGAGCATCGCGATTACCTTGCCATACACAGTGTGGGGCGTAATGTCGCCATAGCCAACAGTGGTCATGGTGACCAGAGCCCAGTAGAGGCCGTCAAACACGCCCACGCCCTCAACGATAGAGAAGAGCAGGCCCGAGGTGAGCCACACGGCAGCAGCTATCAGGGCTACATCCGCCAACACGTGGCGGCGGAGTGCACGCTTCACCCGCCTCAGCAGCCTCTGCACAAGCACCACTACAGGCACAGCCGACACCCTCTACAGGAGCCACCTCCACGACGCGGGGTGGCAGCCATCTATACCGCAGCTCGGCGGGGCGAGAAACAACACCTGGAATAAAACAGGGACAGGGAGGCTAATATCCGCAACCACCGCCTCAGGGTGGGACAGAACCCCGTGGACACTAAAACAGCAGAGGGGTAGCGCGGCTCCACTGCGTCGGGGCCGCGGGGGAGAAGAGGCTGCAGGGCTAGAGGACGCTGCGTATCCTGTCCTTCTGCTTCTTCAGCTCGTAGCGTATCCTGCCGAGTATAGCCCTCTTGTCGGCGATGACGGCGACCAGTGCCTCGCCCACGTCCTCGACGAGCACGTAGTTATTCTTGTACTCTAGTGTCACCATGTCTAGGTCTCCCAGGTTGAGCTCCTCGCCCAGCCTGAGAGAGGCGCCGTAGAGCGTGGTGACCATTGCTGCGAGCGAGTCGGGGTCGAAGGTCGCCTCGCCGCTGTGAACCATGTCTATCACGAAGCCGTCCTTGGAGACTATTACTGCCGAGTTTACGCCCTCTATCCGCGTGAAGTCCGTGAGTACCACGCGTATCGCGGACGACAAGGCTATCACTCCAAACGGTAGAGGAACCTCATGCTATAGATATAAAAAAACATGACGAACATGCCGGCCCTGCGACACTATATTAGTGTCATTAGCAGCAAGTTATTATTTTGAATCATTTTGTCTATTTTATTGTTATTGGTTCTTCTTGCTAGACCTCCCTAGCTGGCCGCCCACTATGCCTAGCGCGGCGTGGGTCGCCGACTCGGCGCCCAGGCCGATAGGATAGAATATGACCATGTTCTTCTCCTTAGCGACCTCTATGAGCGTCTGCAGCTCGCGTAGACGGAGCGCCGCGGGGTGCTCCTCGTAGAGCTGCGCGGCCTCGGTCAGTATCCTCGCGGCCTGCCTCTCGCCCTCAGCCTCTATCACCTTGGCCCTGCGCCACCTCTCGGCCTCAGCCTGGCGCGCCATAGCGCGTACCATGCCCTCGGGCAGCACGACCTCCTTTATGGTAACTGCTGTCACCTTTATACCCCATGGGTCTGTCAGCTCGTCGAGTATCCGCTGCAGCTCCTTGTTCAGCTCGTCCCTGCGCGTCAGGAGGTCGTCCAGCTCGCTCTTCCCTATGACGTCCCTCAGCACCGTCTGGGCCAGCATCGTTACCGCGAGGTGGTAGTTGCGGACGGTAAGCACGGCTTTCAACGGGTCCTGGACACGGTAATAGACTACAGCGTCCACGGAGACCTCGACGTTATCCCTGGTTATTATCCTCTGCCTCGGCACGTCCACGGTGTGTATACGCAGGTCGATGATCGTGGCCCGGTCTATGATGGGTATTATTATGACGACGCCGGGCCCCTTGGTTCCGACCACGCGGCCGAGCCGGAACACGACCGCCCTCTCGTACTCCTTCACTATCCTCACGCTGTATAGGAGCAGGATGAGTACGACGATTCCGCCCAGTGTGAGCGCCAGCAGCTCGCCCGGCAGCACAGCCCCGGTTACCGCTTCCGGCAACGCGTCAACCTCCGGCACCGCGCCAGGCCCAGTAAAGCCACGTATGGAAATAAAACAGGTGGCCCCGGCAATGGTGGGATGCCGCTCCCACCAACCTCTTATACCGAGCAGCGGGGCCCGCCTCGCCCCCGGAGGGGGGCCTGCTACGCAAGCCTGCCGCCCCTCTGGGAGGGGAGCGAAGACGGGCGCCCTCCGGGGGCTCAGCGCGGGAGGTTAACGGGCTATGAGCAGGGCTGCTAGGCGGGGCCCACTCGACCCCTTCGAGTGCGTGATGTGTCTCGTGCATGGCCGCCTGCAGGGACTGCGCGGCAGGCTAGAGCTGGAGGCCCGGATGCTGGGCCACATAGCCGGCCTCGTCGCCAGGTGGAGCAGCCGCACCGACGTCTTCGTTGAGAGCTACGACTACATGCTCCGCCTCCTGGACGACCTCGACCCCTACCGTGGCCGCAAGGAGGCCCTCAACAGGAAGGCCATGGAGCTGCTCCCCAGCCTCCCCCTGGACGAGATGGGCGTCAGCGACCTGGTCGCCCTGATGGCGGCCGCCAACGGCGTCGACATAGACATGCCGAGCTACCGTGCCGACGACCGCCGCGTCTTCCGGGGGCTACGCGACCAGCCCCAGTGGCTCGGCACCAGCCCGGGCAGGGTGGAGGAGCTGCTGAGCCGGGCCGAGCGCATAGTGGTGGTGCTGGACAACGCCGGCGAGGCGGTCATAGACGTGGCCGCTGCGGCCAGGCTGGCCGAGATGGTTGGCGCCCGCCTCTACCTTGTCGCCCGCAGCCTGCCCTACGAGGTGGACGTCACCCTGGCGGAGGCCGCGGAGATAAGGGACCGGCTAGCCCCCGGGGCGAGGCTCGTGGGCACAGGCGGCCGGCACCCCGTGTTCCACCCGCGCAGCAGCGACGAGGCCAGGAGGCTCCTCTCGGCCAGGAACACGGTCATACTCGTGAAGGGCATCGCCAACCTGGAGGCCTACATGGACAACCCGGGCTCCGTCGGCGGCCAGGCGCAGCCCCTGTTCCTGCTCCGGGCCAAGTGTCTACCCCTCGCCAGGTTCTTCGACACCGCCCTCGCCGAGCCCGTGGCCGCCACCGGCTCCTGGGTCCTCTCCCGCCTCCGCGAGCACCTCGGCGAGGGCTGACACCAGCACCGAGTTGTCCCTAGGCGAGCCCACGGTCACCCTCATCCAGCCGCCGCCGGGGAGCGCGACGCGGCGCACCAGCACACCCTTCTCGGCCAGCGCCTTCACCGGGTCCTCTAGCTGCGGTACACGGGCCAGCACGAAGTTGGTCCACGACCGGTAGGCCTCGGCGCCTAGGCCGAGGAGGCGGCTCCGCAGCCACTCCCTCTCCCTGCGGAGCGCCGCCACCCTCTCGGCCGCGTAGCCGGGGTCCTCCAGCGCGGCCACCGCGGCGGCGATGCTGGTCCGGGGCAGGAAGGGGGGCATCAGGGCGCGCAGCTTCTCCGCCAGCCCCGGGGACGCTATCCCGTACCCAACCCTGAACCCGGCCAGGCCGAACGCCTTGCTAAGGGTCCTCACTACGAGGAGGCAGTCGTAAGCCTCGGTTAGGCCGGCGAGGCTGGTGCCGGCGAACTCGTAGTAGGCCTCGTCGAGGACCACCAGGGTGCCCCGCCTGCAGGCCTCCTCGAGCACCGGGACGAGGCCGTCCTCGCCCCCGAGCAGCAGGGAGCCGGTCGGGTTGTTCGGGTTGTCCACGGCGACGAGCCTCGCGCCGCCGCGCACCGCCTCCAGCAGCGCCTCCTCGCCGAGCACCCACCTGTCGCCCTCCACGCGGAGCCTCAGGGGAAACAGCCTCATGCCGAAGCTGGCCGCGTAGACCGGGTACATGGAGAAGCCGGGCTCCGTCGCGGCCACCGAGGCGCCCGGCTCGGCTACGAGGTGGAACGCCTTCTCGAGCACCATGTCGCCCCCGAGGCCTACGACTATGTAGTCCTCCCCCGTGCCCGCGTAGCCGGCTAGGAGCTGGTGGAGCTTTTCGACCTCCTCGCGGCGGGGGTAGCGGTTGCCCTCCGCCGCCGCGGCCGCCACGGCCTCCACCACGCGGCTGGGCGGCCCCCAGGGGGACTCGTTGAGGTCCAGCCTTACCCTCCCGCCGCGGGGTATCGGGTAGTAGGCGAGGCTCTGCAGCCACTCCGCTGTCTTGACGGGCAAGCCTGTCTACACCTCGGCCTTGGCGGTGGGAGAGGCGCACCGGCCTCGGGGTCAGCGTAGGAGGGTTTTAGAGAGGCATCGCGTCACCCGTAGCCCTGGGAAGGGGGCGCCCCTGGGGGTGTTCCCGGCGACGCTGTATACCTGGGGCCCCGTGTGGGGCCTTCCGTTGTGCCGTGTGGCTGCCTCCCGTCTACGGGTGGTGCCGGCGCGGGGGTTGTCGTGCCGTGAGCAGGCCGGGTGAGGTGCGCGTGATAGACTATGCTTTCCTCAAGCAGCTGGACGAGTGGGTGAAGATGCAGAGGAAGGTGCTCGAGACCTTCCGCGAGACCAAGAGCAAGGTGGATGAGGGCGACAGGCTCGAGCTGATAGTGGCTACTAGGGCCGCGTTCCAGCACATGATGCGGACCATTAAGGCGTTCGACAACTGGCTACAGGACCCGGTTATAATAGCCCATGTTCCGCGCGACATGCTGCTAGAGGTGTGGAACGTCATGTACCGTGTGCTGGAGGAGCTGCTAGAGATAGACATCAAGCACACCAGCGACGTCAGGGACCTGCTGGAGCAGCTCGCCAGGGAGGGCAAGATAAACCCGCTGGTAGCCGCCGCCAGGGGAGGCGAGGAGGAAGAGACAGGCAGCCGCCGCCCCTCCACTATGATGATATAGCGTTCTTTTCACCCGCCCCCGTGTCCCCGCTGCCAAGCTTCCGGAGAACCAGCATAGTGTAGGTGCTCTGCACGCCCCTCACGCTCCTAATGGCCTCGACGACGCGGTTCAGCTCGACAGGGTTCCTGGCGCGCAGCCGGAGCAGTATGTCGTTCTCGCCGGTAACCTCTATCACCTCCTCGACCCCGGGTATCAGGCTGAGCCTCCTGGCAACGCTGGTCGTGTAGACGTTGGAGTCGCAGCGCACAGTGACAAGTGCCTCTATGTGCTCCGGCGGGCGGAGCCTCAGGGCCCTGCCGGTCACCTCCTCGGCTATCTCGAGCAGGTCCTCGTCGCGCAGCCACCTGGCGTCGCTCCTCTCCTTTATCCTCCGGAGTATCTCCGCCAGCTCCTCGTCCGAGACGCTCACGCCGAGCCTCTCCAGCCTCGCCCGCAGAGCCCTGCGGCCAGTGTACTTGTCGATAGTATAGTCCCTGCTCCTCCCCACCCACTCGGGCGGAAACGCCTCATAGGTCTCCGGGTTGGAGAGCACACCCGCTACGTGGACGCCCGCCTTGTGGGTGAACACGTTCTCGCCCACAACCGGCGCCAGCGGGGTTATCGGGACGCCGCTGTACCTCTCCACCAGCCTGGCGAGCCTCACCACGCCCCGCAGGTCCACCACGTCCACGCCGTAGTGCCTCTTTATCGCAACCGCTACGGCCTCGAGGGGCGCGATGCCCGCCCTCTCCCCCAGGCCCCCCACGGTGACGTGGATTATCGACGCCCCGGCCTCGGCGGCGGCGAGGCTGTTAGCCACCGCCATCCCCAGGTCGTTGTGGGCGTGTATGTCGAACTCTACCCCGGGCGCGTCGCGGCGAAGCCCCTCTATCAGCCTCCGGAGACCGTAGGGCGTCGCCACGCCCACGGTGTCCGCTATCGAGACCCGGTCCGCCCCCGCGTCCCTCGCAGTCCTAACAACCTCTACGAGGAACCCGTAGTCGGCCCTGGTGGCGTCCTCGGCGGTAAACCTGACCCTGACCCCGTGCTGCCTCGCGTACTCCACCATCTCGCCTATAATCGAGAGCGCCTCCTCCCGGCTACGCCGGTGCTTATAGCGGAGATGCACATCGCTGACGCCGTAGAAGATAGCCACCCGGTCCGGGCCCAGGCTGGCAGCCTCCTCTATGTCTCCCCTCACCGCGCGGCTATGAGCTATGATCTCCGCCCTCCTGATCACACCATCCCTCTTGAGCCCTATTATCCTCCTAACAGCCTCCCTCACGTCCGGCGCAACACTGGGATGACCCGCCTCTATCATCGCCACGCCTATCTCGTCTAGAAGCCTGGCTATCTCCAGCTTCTGCTCCACCGTGAAGCTGACCCCAGGCGTCTGCTCCCCCTCCCTCAGGGTGGAGTCAAGCAGCCCGACCCTCATCCCCTGCGGCCAGGGGCCCCCGACGCCCCCGAAGCAGGAGACACCGCTGCAGCCAGGCGTAGCCGCCAACACTGTGCCCCGAGAACACTCGGTGCGGAAGCAAGGACCGGGAAGAAAGGAATAGCCGTAAACACCGGTCTTTAAAACAGCACCGGAACCTAATAAGACAGTAGGGAACCCGCACCTAGTAACAGTAGAGCAGCCGGGAAAGAACAGGGAACCAAGAGAAGAAGCAGGAAAACGTTAGACCCCCACCCCCCGCACGGCTCCCAGTAAAAACAGATAGGGGTGGGGGAACAGTGTCCCAGGAGGAGCTTCTCCGCCAGCTTCTCCACATGTACCATACCTTCCTCAAAACCCTGAGCCTCGAAGGCCTGCCCCGCCTAGTCTACCAGATGGCAGGCGAGCTAGGCTTCGGCGCGCTCGCCAAGCTATACGCCGAGACAACCAAGACCTACATAGACGACGTGCTAAAGATACCCGCCGAGACCCGGGACCCCACTAGACTCCTCGAAATGATGCAGGACGCGATGAGGGCAGCCAAGACGGTCGTAAACGAGCCCCTATTCGAGTTCCAGGCAGAGCAGGAAGACGGGAGGCTAGTGATACACGTCCAGGCGAAGAAACGCGACCGCCTCGACACGCTACGCGCCGCCCCGGTCCTAGGCATGGTGGCCGGCGTGTTCGAGGCAAGCGGCTACAAGGTATACATAGTCGCGGACGCCTCCAAGAAACACGTGGCACCCCAGGGCAGGCCGGGCACAGCAGTGGTCACGCTAAGCGACTGCGACAGCCACTCATGCATACTAGTAGAGTACTGGCCCCCCGCCAGCGCCTAGACAACGAAGAGAGCCCTCGGCGAGAACACCACCCGGTCCCCCTCACCCAGCCTCGTCTCGAGGCCGTCCAGGAAGTCCACCCGCCTACCGTTAACCGCAACCTCTACCGGGTAGCGGAGCCCCCGGCCCTCGTCGTCCAGCACGAGGCGCCGGAAACCCGGCTTAACCCTCTCATCTATATAGTCTATAAGGTCCCGGACTGTGGCGCCCTCCGGCAGCTCGACCTCGACCTCGAACCTGCCCATCTCCCGGTAGAACTCCTGCAGGAACACCGCCTTCACGCGGACCATGGCCCTGCTCCTCCAGGCAGCGGAGAAGACGCCTAGCCGCGGAGACCAGGCCCCCTGCGGCGGAGAGAGGGGCCCAGGGGGAGCCGGCCTCCGCGGAGGACGCGGGGTAAAACAGGGCGGCGAGGGGGGCTAGCTGACTATGTAGAGGAACTCCTCCAGCCCCAGCCTCTTCAGGGTCTCCGGCTTGGGGACGCCGTTCTCCCAGCCGCGTAGCTTGTAGAACTCCGGCAGGTACGCCTCCAGCGCCTCCTTCGCGGTTCTGCCCTTGGCGGGGCCGTCGGGCAGCGGCTCCTCGAGCAGCCTCTTGGGCAGCGTGTCCTGGTAGCCGGTGCCCTCCCTGACGGCGAAGAGCCTCTCCGTGTTGTATATCCTCTCGCCTATCGTGAGTAGCTCCTCGGCTGTGAGGTCCTCCCAGCCCATAGCAGCCTGGAGGAGTGGCACGTAGTCCTCGGGGCTGTCGGCGAACGTGTTGAACTTGCACACCACGAGGCTGTCTATCACCGCGAAGTGGTTCTGCTGGAACACTACGAGCTTGACCTTCTCCGGGTCTATCTTGAGCGGGTCGAACTTCTTCGGCGCGCCGAGCACGTCGAAGCTCACCGCGTAGGCGCGTAGGTGGCAGCCTCCACGGTTGCTGGTGGCGTAGCTTAGGGCCATGCTGTTTATCGCCCTGGGGTCGTAGGCGGGCAGCTCGAGCCCCTTCACGTGTATAGCCGAGTCCGGGCTGCCGAAGGCCTCGGCGAGCCTCTTTGCGCCCTCTGCAGTGTAGTCGCCTATGCCGTCGCGGTAGGCGGTTCTCCAGATGAGCTGTATCACTGCGTCGGCGTTGCCCCACTCGGGCTGGATGTCCTCGAGCAGGTCGAGGAGCTTCTTCGCCTTATCCTCTGGCAGCTCGCCTTTCTTCGCCTTCTCGTAGAGCTCCATGAGCGTTGCCGCGGTGTTGCCGAAGCTTATCGTGTCGAAGCCGAGGTCGTTGAGCAGGTAGTTTATCTTTATAATGGCCTCCAGGTTGCCTATCATCGTGTTGGCGCCGTTGGCCCAGATGGTCTCGTACTCCGGGCCCTCGCTCACCGGGGTGCGGTAGGGGCCGCCCTGTACCTCGGAGACACGGGCGCACTTGATGACGCAGCCCCAGCAGCCCTTATTGGTCTTAAGGTACTTCTCGGCGAGGTACTCGCCGCTTATCTCGTAGGCCTTCTCGAATGTGCCCCTGGTCCAGTTCTTCGTCGGGAAGCCGCCGTGCTCGTTGATTATGTTGACTAGCACCGAGGTGCCGTACTTGGTGAGGGCCTGGCTGATACTGTGGTCCATAATCTTCTTCATGAGCTCCTTCGCGTGCTGGAAGAACTTAGCCTTGTCGTAGAGCTCGATCCTCCTCGTGCCGTAAGCGAAGACAGCCTTAACCCTCTTACTGCCCATCACGGCGCCGAGGCCGGTGCGGCCAGCAGCGCGGTACTTGTCGTTCATTATAGCGGCTATCTTGGAGAGGTTCTCGCCGGCAGGCCCTATGGCCAGCACGCTGCCGAGATCAGGCTTCGTTATACCCATCTCCTCGCGTATAACCTTCTCAGTGTAGACGACGCCCTTACCCCAGAGCCCCCGGGCGTCGTGGAACCGCACCTCGCCGTCCACGATGCTTATCCAGACAGGCTCCTCGCTGACACCCTCGAACACTATGCCGTCGTAGCCGGCGAACCTGAGCCAGGGGCCGAACTGGCCGCCCGAGTTGCTGTCGCCGAGGATGCCCGTGAGCGGGCTCTTCGCGACAGCGTGGTACCTCCCGCTCTCGATGGCGGCGGTGCCGGTTATCGGCCCGGTGAGAATGTAGAGCCTGTTCTCCGGCCCCAGGGGGTCTGCGCCCGGCGGTATCTCCCGCAGCGCCAGGTAGGCGCCGAGCCCACGGCCGCCCAGGAAGCGGCGAAGCAGCTTCTCCGGCACCTTCTCCTCGCGGACCTTCTGGTTCCAGAGGTCTACTCTTAGAAGGCGGAACTCCAAGGCACCGTGGCACCGTGGTCTAACAATCCCACATGGCGGCTCTATAAGAGCTAAACGCCGCAGCTACAGCCCGCAGCCCTCTACGTCACCTGGCGAGGCGCAGCATCGCCTCAGCCAGCCGCTTCGCCCTCTCCCCCGGAGGCAGGGCCGCGAGGTCGAGCACCGCCGCCACCCTGCCCGGCGGCGGGGAGAGCACGTAGACACGGTCCGCCACGGCCGCCACGTCGGCGAGGCTGTGGTCCACGAGGATAACCGCCCTGCCCCCGTCCGCTATGCGGCGTAGCGCCTCCAGGAGGCTCCTCCTCGACGCCGCGTCGAGCCCGGCCAGGGGCTCGTCGAGGAGCAGCACCCTCGGCTCGAGCACCAGCATACGCGCCACGGCGGCTTTCCTCGCCGTGCCGCCGCTCACCTCCCCCGGCCGCCTGTCCAGGTAGTCGGCTATCCCGAGGAGCTCGGCTGCCCGCCGGACCCTCTCCTCGGCCTCGCCCCTGGGGAGGCGGCGGTACCGGAGCCCCATCGCTATGTTGTCCCGGAGGCTCCTCCAGGGGAGGAGCATGTTCTCCTGGAACACGAGGCCCAGGGGCTTCTCCGCCCGCAGGGAGCCCCCGTCGGGCTCCTCGAGGCCGGCGAGTATCCTCAGGAGGGTGCTCTTCCCGGCCCCATTAGGGCCCACCACTGCCACCAGCTCGCCGCGCCCCGCCTCGAGGCTGACGCAGTCTAGTACGGTCCTGCCGCCGTACCGCTTACTGAGGCACCTCGCCTCTACCGCCGGGGGAGCGTCGCCCACTCCTTCACCCACCTCTCGAGCCGCGCGAGCACGAGCTGGTCGAGGAAGACCATCAGGGCGACGAGTAGGAGCCCCCACGCGAACACCCCCACTGGCTCCGCGAGGCTGTAGTAGTTCTCGATCATGTAGCCTATGCCGCCGCTGGCCCCCATGGCTTCGGCTACCACGCTTATCCGCAGAGCCGCCCCAAGGGCCGCCCTAGCCGCCCCGGCCAGCTGGGGGAGGAGCGAGGGGAGGAGGAAGTCGGGGTACAGCCTCCACCTCGGCGCGCCCAGTACCGCGGCTAGCTCGACGAGGCCCCTGCTCGACGACTCCAGGCCCGCCACTATGCTGGAGAGGAGTATCGGCAGGGAGACGGCCGCGGAGACCAGCACCGGCGGCAGCGGGCTGTAGATCCCGAAGAGTATGAGGAAGACGATTATCCATACCAGCACTGACACGCTCTGCAGCAGCGTGTTGAGAGCCCTGACGGCCTCCCTCGCCGCCCAGTGGAGCGTGTAGAGGTAGCCCAGCGCGGCCGCCGCCGCCAGGCCGAGGAGGAACCCTGCGGTACTCCTCGCGAGCGTGAGGAGAGTGTTGCCAAGTATCCTCGAGGCCCCCTCTGCCGCCAGGAACCGGAGCGTCGCGGCAGGGGACGGCACGTAGCCCGGGTAAAACCTCGAGAGGAGCAGCCACGCCGCAAGCGAGGCGGCAAGGGCTAGCCCCCAGCCTGCCAGAACGCGCCCTCCGCCAGCCTCTCCGGGTCGCCAGTGATGTAGCCACCCTGGCGGGCCAGCCTCCACACCGCCACTATGTTGTCCACCAGGCTTCTTGTCAGGGTTCTCGCGGTCTCCATTCTCACCCTTCTCCAGCAAAGCTCGGCCGCGCCCTCGCCCAGGCCGTACTGCTTCAACACGCTGGCGGCCAGCGCCTTATCACGGTTCCACGCCTCCGCCGCCTCCGCCCTGGCGGCCAGCAGCCTCTCCACGAGGCCCGGGTGGCTGCGGGCCCAGGCGCCGCGGGCAGCGTAGACTATCATCACGCCGTTGTCGCCCACGTGGCCGCTCCAGCGGCGCCAGAGGCTGCCATACTCCACCACTATGCGGCCGCCGTACTCGGCCACCAGTTTGGACACGAACGGCTCCCAGATGACAACGGCGTCTACGTCGCCCCTGCGGAACGCCTCCACGAGCTGGGGCGGCGGCATAGAGGCCAGCCTGAAGGCCTTCTCCGGGTCGCGGCCGTAGAGGGCCTCCATGTACGCACGGAACATGGCGTAGGTGCCGGTGGGCTTGAAGACGCCTACGCGTCTACCGTAGAGGTCCTCGAGGCTCCGCGCGCCAGTAGAGTTCCTCGCCACCACCGCCTGGTTCTGGTAGAAGTCAACCGCGAGTATCACAACGTCGGAGCCCTTCTCGCGCAGCTTCGCCACGAACTCGGCGGGTATAACCGCGACATCTATGTCGCCCCTAGAGAGGGCGGCAGCCAGGTCAAGCGTCTTGGTGAACAAGACCACCTTGGCCCTGAAGCCGTGCCTCGCGTCGAGCCCCAGCTTCTTAACCACGTCTAGGCTGGAGACGCCGCCCCGGAGAGTGCCTACCCGGACAACCGGCAGCCCCCCGCCGCCGGCCGCCGTCTTGGCGCTCCTCGAGGACTGGGTGTAGGCGAAGAACGCCGCCACGGCCACGAGCAGGACCGCCGCCCCCGCCGCGGCGGCCAGCAGCATCCCACGAGCCCTCACCCTACACCACCCGGGAGGGGTGGCACGGGCGCCCGCCCTGCCGGTGAAAAACGCTACCCTGGCAATCTACGGCCAGGACGCCGCCCCGGCGCTGCTAACAGGTTAACAGCAGTGGCAACAACACGGGTTATAGTAAAATAATCCTCTACAGCATTTCCATTCTGTAGAGGCTATGCCCCTGCACAACTCGTAGCCTGTGCTTGACGGGCTGCCGCATATTTCCCCCGGGCATGGCTCCCCGGGCTCCATGTGTGCAGCAAGGGGCCGGGAGGTGTACGCACAGTGGCGGAGAAGAAGGTGATGGAGGGCGCTAACTGGACCCGCGTCTACCACGCCTACTTCCAGGAGATGGTGGTAAAGGGGCTCACGGATCTAGCCCTGCGAGCCTTCGGGCCAGACGTGGGGTTCGGCGTCGTCGCCGACATAATCGAGCGGGGGGCCGAGAGGGGGTTCCACGTCCTCCACGAGGAGCTCCGGAAGGAAGGCATAGACCTGACAGAGGCCGGCCTCATGGAGCTGCTCCAGTACGAGGTCAAGTGCCACCGCTACGCGGTCGAGAAGATGGGCGTCGAGTTCCAGGTCTTCGAGGAGGCCCGGGAGGAGGAGCCGGGCCGCCGCTACAGCCTCTACACCAGGAGCTGCGTCTACAGGGAGGCCGAGAGGAACCCACTAATCTGCGCCCTCATGGTGGGCCTTACCACGGGCATACTGAAGGGCATGGGGATAAAGGCGAGGTGGATAAGCAGCCCCAGGAGGAAGAAACAGCTCTGCCTCGCCCTAGGCAGGGAGAGGCCAGACTACGTCGTCTACTGCGACCCCGACACCAAGCTCCCAGAGTGCAAGGTGGTGATAGAGAAGCTGGAATGCCCCCAGGGCTAGCCCAGGGGCTCCGCGCCGCCCCACACAGACTCCAGCCTCCTCCTCAGGCCCCCGGCGAACACCGGGTTCCTCACAACCACCGCGACAGCGTCGTCCCCCCCGCTTGGGAGCCCTATCACCGCCGTGTCGCAGGCCACAAGGATATCCATGAGCACCGCGGGGCTCCTCCTAGCCTCCACCCCCCTCCTAGCCGCCTCCTCGAGAAGCCACCCCGGCACCGAGGCCTCGGCCCCCACCAGCACCCGCGTCCCCCTCGGCAGCCGCTCCAGAAGCGAGAGGATAATAGGCCTCAACTGGTCCGCCCTCTCAACAGCCTTAAGCGTCATGACCCAGGTCTCGCCGCCCCTCCCACAGCGGCCCAGAGCCTCAAGCGCCGCAGCCGCGGCCTCAACCACGCCGGAGGCAAGCCTCACGTAGCCAGCGCCGCCCCCGCCGGCCAGGGCCTCAAGCTCCTCCCCCAGCCTCCGTATCTCGCCCGCCCTAGCCCGCGCCTCGGCAACAACCCTCTCAGCCGCAGCCCCCAGCGCCTCCCTAGGGCTGACCGCCACGAAGCCCCCCGCCTCCCTAGCCACCAGGCCCCTCTCCTCGAGCCTGGCCAACACGTCGTAGACGCGCTGCAGAGGCACCCCCGCCTCCCTGGCCACGTCCCGCGGCCGCCTCGTCCCGCGCAGCACCGCGAGATACGCACGCGCCTCGTAGCTGCTCAGCCCCAGCAGCCTCCTCAGCTCGGCAACAATAGCCTCCCTACCCTCCACGGCAGCAACCCCCCAGGCAGCGACAGCAGGAGGCCACGGGAGGAACCCCAGCCCAGCACACTGTAAGCAGCCCCAGCAGCCCTCCCCCCTTTTATTGAAGCTCCTCCCGGCTCCAGGGGGCATAGGGCGGCCCGGGGCAGTACAGGAGGGCAGAACTAAGGGGCCCGAAGGCCCTCCACACTAGGCCCGGGAGCAAGGCGTGGCCCGGGTCGAGGCGAGGAAGAAGAGGAGGGCGCCAGTACTCGCAGCCCGCCCAAGGACGGTGAGCCAGCTACTAGCCCTCGGCGAGCTAGCCCTCGAGTACAGCCTCCGAGAAGAGCAGGCCTTCACCGCCGCAGCCGAGGCGCCACAGCCAGCAACAGTCCTCGGCCTCTACGAGGCCTACCGGCCGGAACATGGCCCCCCGGAGCAGGTCTACCGGAGGATAACCGGGGGCCCCCTGGTCGAGGCCAGCCCCGGCTGGAGCTACGTGGCAGCCGCAGTCCCCGGCCTCGACGACCTCCAGTCCCTCGCAGCCCGCGCCCTGGGGGCGTCGGCCTGCCTCAAAGCACCCACCGGGTTCACCGTGGCAGGCGGCACCGGCTACATAGAGGCACTAACACCCCTACCCCAGCGAGAGGCCCTGCACTGTATAGCCGAGCCCCTGGGCCTCGAGCCACGCGGCAGAATACACGTCCCAAAGACGAGCCTGGCGGAGCTAACCAGCCTCTTCGAGTCGACAAGCTGGCGCCACTACCGCTACCGCCGGGGCCGCGCCGAGGCAGCGGTCTCCAAGGAGAAGTACTGGCTAAAGATAAGCATAGACACCAACGGCACATACGTGACCGACTACTGGCTCACCGGCGTACTCTACGCCGCCCCGCCGAGCGAGATATACACGATCCTCAACACGCTCCGCGGCATGAGGCTAGACGAGCTAACACTCTACAACCTAGAACTCGCAATAGACAAGAGAATACAGACACACGGCGTAACAAGAGACGAGATAAAGAAGCTGCTA
>CAZCGO010000002.1:0-114996 GCA_964498685.1 uncultured Hyperthermus sp.
AACTCTGATTGATCGCCTTGGACGGTTCTTAGCCGCTGCTTATACCACGGGTTTGGCTAGATTTGTTCCTTGGGGGCTTTTGGCCCCCCTGGCTCGTGTTGCCGCGGTCTAGGGTTTATCCTCCTCTGGGTGGCTGGTGCTGCGCCGCTCGCTGCACGCTATGTATTTTTGTGGCGTGACGCTGAGTGGCCGCGGGGTGGGATCGATGGGCGACGGCGAGATAGTCGTGAGGATATGGCATGGCAGGGTTCCTAGGGGCAAGGCGGAGGCTTATAGGGATTTCCTGGTGAGGCGTGCTGTCCCCGACTACGAGTCCGTGGAGGGCAACCTGGGCGTCGAGATCCTCATGGCGGAGGAGGGTGATGTTGCTGATTTCCTTGTCCTGTCCTACTGGGAGAGTATGGATGCTGTTAGGAGGTTCGCCGGGGAGGACTATGAGAGGGCGAAGTACTATGAGGAGGATAAGGATTTCCTCCTAGAGTTTGAGCCGTATGTGCGCCATTACCGCCTGGCGTGGTCCTCTAGGAGGTTTGGGGCTGCCCCTGTGCGGGGCGGCTCTCCCTGACCCCTCGGGGGATGGACTGCCTCAAGGGCTCCTGGTGCTGTTCTTCCTGGCTCGCCTGGGGCCTGGCTCGGGTTCTATTCTTCCTCGCTATTCTTCTCTGTGCCGCAGAGCCGCATAGTCGGGGATAGGGTGCCGGGGGCTGTTTCCCTACTTGGGGGCGCCGCGTGGGGGCCCGGTGCCTGGAGGCTGTGGGTGTCGAGAAGCGCTACGGCGGGGTTGCCGCGGTTAGAGGTGTGGACCTGGAGCTGCGCTGCGGCGAGCTTGTGGCCGTCCTGGGGCCTAACGGCAGCGGGAAGAGCAGCCTCCTTAGTGTTGTGGGTGGCGTGTTGAGGCCTAGCGGGGGCAGGGTGAGGGTTCTCGGGGTCGACCTTTGGGGGCGTAGGGGGGTTGAGGCTAGGAGGCTTCTGGGCTACCTGGCTCAGGAGGATGGCTTCTACCCGCAGCTGACTGGCTGGGAGAACCTGGCCTTCTATGCTGCTATGCGCGGGGCTAGGCTTGACCGTGGGCTGGTGGTGGAGCTGGCTGAGGAGCTGGGCCTCGACGCCGCTGTGCTCTCGAAGAGGGTTGGGGGCTATAGTGGCGGTATGAGGAGGAAGCTGGGTGTTATAGCTGCGCTGCTTCACCGGCCGAGGGTTCTTGTCCTCGATGAGCCTGATGGCGGGCTTGACCCTGGGTCGCGTCGGAGGCTGCTCGGCCTCCTCCGTGGCCTGGCTTCGCGGGGCGTCGCTGTGCTGTACGCCACGCATCTGGGTGAGAGCGGGGCTGCTGCTGACCGCGTCGTCTTCATGCATGGGGGCAGGGTTGTGGATGAGGGGCCTCCGCGTGTGCTGGTTGAGCGCTATGCGCCCGGCGTGGTGGTGGAGGTCAGGGTGGAGGACCAGGAGGGGTTTGCCGCGTGGCTTAGGGGGCGTGGGTTCCGCTACGCTGCTCTGCCGGGCGGTGTGTTGAGGGTTTCCGTGAGGGGCGGCGGGGAGGCGGTTGCCTCGGTGGCTGCGGCGGCTGCGCGCCACGGGCTTCTATGGATGGAGGCTAGGAGCCCGGGGCTTGAGGACGCCTTCCTGGCCGCCACGGGTGCCTCCCTGGCAGGAGAGGCGGGGTGAGGCTCGTAGTGGCTGGCTTCGTGCCGGGCTATGTGGCGGCTCAGCTTAGGCTCCTCTTCCGCGTGCGTTCGAGCCTCTTCTGGGTGATAGCCTTCCCCTTCATGATGGTGCTCATCAGCTCGGGCATATGGGGCAGCCCCGCTGTGCCCAAGGTGCACCTGGCCGTGTTGAACCTTGACGGCAACGGCAGCGTCGCCAAGGGGCTCCTCCATGGGCTCCGGGAGGCGCCCGTGGTGGGGGACATCGTTTTTGCTAAGAACATGAGCGAACTGCGCCGCCTCCTGAGCGGCCGAGTCGGGCTGGTTATACCGAGAGGCTTCTCGGCGAACGTGACGAGCGGCAAGCAGGGGATGCTTGTAATCCTGTATCCCGCCACCGGGGAGTCATGGGTAGCGACAAGTGTCTCGATTCTACGCGGTGTCCTCAACCGCTTCGAGGACAAGATGCGGATGCAGATGCTGAGATACGCGCTGCCCTATGTTCCCGCAATGTACCGCCCCTACCTGGAGACGCTCGCCAACCCGCTCGTTGTTAAAGAGGAGGAGGTGAGGCTCAAGCACACGGTCACCTCCGCTACCATTAAGGGCTGGATGGCCGTCTCAATGATAATAGTCGAGGCCCTCTTCATAGGGCTAAGCGTGGGGGCGACGAGTTTCCACGAGGAGCGGCGGCTAGGGCTGCTACGCTACATGCTGTCCTCGCCCGTGAAGGGCTGGCAGATGCTGGCAGCAAGGCTGGCCACGGCACTGCTCTACGTCGCCGTAGCCGCCGCGGCGTCGCTGGCCGCCGGCGCCGCCACGGGGGCGAGCGTCGAGGCCACGCCGGGCGGGGCACTGGTGGCGGCCGTCATGGTGGCCCTGGCCACGTTGGTGACGACAAGCATGGGCTTCGTAATCTCCTGGCTGGTGGGGAGAGGGGAGGCCGCGCAGGCCACCGCCATGGCTATAGCGTTCCCGCTCATGTTCCTTGGCGGCATCTGGGTTCCCGCGTGGATGCTGCCTCCGCCGCTGCAGAGGCTCGCCGAGGTTTTCCCCGTGTCGCGTATGGCTGACGCGGTGCGGGCAGTGCTGGTGTACGGCAAGACGCCCCTGGACGCTCTGGCAACGTACACGCCGCCCCAGATACTGGGGTTGTCGCTGCTGCTGGTTGCGCTGGGGGCAGCCGCCTACCGGAGGATGCTGGAGAGGCTCGTCGAGGGGGCATAGGCCCTCCTCCACGTCTCTAGAGAGAGGTGGGCTGAATGGCTGGAGGGCAGAGCGGCGCGGCGGAGCTTCTTGAGCGCATCGAGTCCAGGCTCTACGCGGCCTGGATGCTCCACGCTATAATAGCGTTCTCTTACTGGATCCCCGTGGCTCAGGGCTTCGAGGCCCTCATATCGACCTCCTGGTACCGGGGCCTCACGGATGCCGGGCAGACGGCTGTCTCGGCAGCCTACTGGCTCGTCCTAGGCGTGGCGGGGTTCTATGCGGGGCTGCGTTACTGGAGGAGGTACCTCCAGCGCCTCCGCTACATGGCGCCGAGGTGTTCCCGTCTCCCCACCGTCTCGTGGCCCCTGGGCGCGGCGGCGGGCTACCTGGCGGCCTCGGCTGCCACCAGCGGCAGCCTGGCGGTCGCAGTGTGGCTCCTCACCTTCGTCGCCGTCGGCACGGCGGGCGTCGCGCTGGCGGAGTATGAGGCCTTCCGCCGGCTCCCGGCGAGCCTGCCGGCCGTAGCCGCGAGTATAGGTGGGCTCCTCTTCCTGCCGCTCGTGCCGCCCGAGCCATACCATGCGGCGGTCTACGCGCTCTCCGTCACCACGCTGGGCTACGGCCTAGCCGTGCTGTCCTACGCTGCCAGGGCGCTGAGCATGGGGAGCGGGTAGCCTACGGGGAGGGGCCAGGGTGTCGACCTGTGGAAATGAGCGAGGCGCTGGAGAGGCTGAGGAGGAGCCCGCTGAGGGAGCCGGTCAGGCTGGCCGTCATGCTGCTGCTCGCAGCCAGGCACTCAATGGAGTTCGAGGAGATGAGGCGCCTCCTCGGCGTCACGCCCGGCAACCTCTGGAGCCACCTGGAGAGGCTCCGCGGGGACGGGCTTGTCCGTACACGCTACGCGCCTAGGCTGAGAGGGGGCCCCAGGCTCGTGGTCGAGGTGACCGATGAGGGGCTGAGGGAGCTCCTCTCCTACATGGAGGCGCTCCGCGTGCTAGAGGCGGCGGGCGGCGCACAGTAGGCCTACCCCGACGCGAGCCGCCTGGCGGCCTCCACCTCCTCGCGGGACGGGGGCCTGCCGTGGAGCAGCGCGTGGTGCAGCTCGGCGACCTCCCAGCTCCCCGCCGCGGCCGCCACCGTCGCCATTCTTCTGGCCGCCTCGCGTAGCCCCCTGTCCCTCAGGAGCCGCCGGTCTCCAAGGTGGAGGTAGATGTAGGTCCTGCTATAGGGCGGCCGCCTCTCCACCACCGGCGCCGGCCTCTCGGGCCACTCGTGCCTCGCGACCGCGTAGGCCTGGCCGGCTGCGGCCTCCTCGGCCTTCTTCGCCAGCTCCACTGCCGCGCTCCCCGAGCCGCCCAGCACTACAGTCCTAGACAGGAGGTGGCTGTGGAGGCGGGTAGCCGCCTCTGCCGCCCGCTGGGGGCTGGCGGCCGTGTACACCACCGAGGCCGCCAGGGAGGCCGCCGTGGCGGCTAGGCGCACGGGGTTGATGTGGTCCGGCGTGTCTAGGCTTGTGTGGTAGTAGCTGTCCGGCCACTCGTTTAGGAGCGATGCCGGCACGGAGTGGCCTAACAGTACGTCATGGTCGCTCCCCCACTCGTAGGCTGCAGCCCCGCCATAGTTCTCCCCGTCGGTGGCGGCGAGGAGGGCGTCAAGCACCGGGTCGAGAAGGCTCACCATCGGCGAGGGCGGCGTGACAAGCCTGAGGCGGCCACCCGTGGCGCGAAGCGAGGCTGCCAGCATGTCTAGGCTTATTCCTAGAACCGCCTGGCCCGGCTCTATCAGCGACTGCGTGACTGCGGCGGCCGTGCCCGTCCACTCCGGCGCCAGCACCGCGGCGACACCCACCCCGGCCTCCCGCAGCCTCTGCTCCAGCGCGTGCAGCGCTCGCAGCGCCTCAGCGGCCACAGCTACCCCGCTTGCGTTGTCGTGGGCGCCCGGACGGGGGTGGCAGAGATGGGCGACCATTACCACCTGGGGGCCGCTGGTGTCGCCCAGCCTCGCGACCACCACAGGGGTCGAGGGGGGCCTGTACTCTGCCTCAACGCTTACCCGGATCTTCTCTCCTATTATCCGCTGGGCCGCCTCGGCGGGGATGCTCGCCGCCGGCGCGGAGGGCTCGCGGCCGGGACGCGGGTGGAGCCCCCAATACCTCACCCCCGGGCCCCAGTGGAACCCGACGACGGCCTCGAAGCCCTGCTCCATGGTTAAGACGTAGTAGCCCTCCCAGCCGGGCTCGGCGGTTACGGCTACCCCCTGCCCCCTACCCAGCCAGGGCCGGGCGTGGACGGCTGTTGCGGTGACGGTGCCGGGAGGCGAGTGGGGCATCACCACGAGGGGGGTCTCCTGTGTCGAGGCTACGGTCTCCCATTTGCCGTCGCTACGCATTCTCTCAACGCTGCCGCCGACTAGGCGCCAGCCCGGGGGCTCCCAGAAGCCGTAGTGCTCCCAGAGCCCCAGGGGGCCCTGGAGGTGCTCGAGGCTGGCCTCAATGCCTGCCTCCTGTAGCTGCATGGCAACGTGCTCGGCGGCCACTAGTAGCTCCTCGCTGCCCTGTACGCGGTGGAGCCGGGCCAGTGTTGAGAGCAGCTCGAAGCCCCTCATGGGGTCTATGGCCTGGAGTGCCTCGGTGTAGAGGCTGTGCAGGGGCATTCCTGCATCCTCCCGCGGCCCGGGGGGCTGAAGCAGGGCGGCGAGGGTAAAGACCTTCTACTTCTCTATTGGTGTTAATTAGTTGTTTGGGTCAGCCTTGTTTCTCCAAAGTCTTAAATCTATAGGTGGCGGGGAGCGGCTGGGTGAGCTAGCGTGCCCTTCATAAGCGTGAAGATGGTGAAGGTCCTCGACGAGAAGCTCGACAAGGGCGAGTTCCGCTTCGAGGAGTTCGTGGAACTCTTCGGGGGCAGGGAGCCGGCGCTGCAGGCCCTTATGGATCTCTACAGCCAGGGCCTTCTCGACCACCGCGGGGGCGGGGTATTCGAGGTAACTGACCACGGGAGGAGGCTTGTCGAGGCATGGCGGACGAGCGGCCAACCGGAGGCTGAGCCCTGGGTGGACTCCAGGGTATACACGATGCTGCACGCCTCGGTAATTGGCGGCGGCCGAATACCGGGTGGCTGGGCTAAGCTGCTAGCTGAGAGGGGCTTCGTGGACGAGGAGGGCTTCCTCTCGCCCGAGGGCTACTCGGTCTACGAGGCCCTCTCCGAGGCCCCCAAGAGGCCGGTAATCACCCGCGCCATTGCGGGCGCGCTGCTGGCCCTCCCCGAGGGCCCCACGGAGAGGAGGTTCTACCAGAGCCGCTTCCTGGACACCATTGAGGCCTCGGGGCTGCTAGCGAGGAGCGTGCCTAACGGCCTCTACGCGGCTCTTAGCCGGCCGGGTCGACTCCTCAAGCGCGCGTTCACGCTGGTCAACCTAGACGCGAATGCGCCTGCGCTGCTCAACCCATTGATATACAGCGCGTTGGAGACACTGCTTGCCGGCGGCGAGGTGGAGAGGGAAATACGGGAGATGCTCGGCGAGATAGGCTACGTGACTGCCGCCGGTGCTCCGACCCTGGCGGGCAGGCTCGTGGTGAAGGCCTGGAGGCTCCTCCAGTCGCCGGTTCCAACGACGCCCTCGGCTATAAGCAGCGACGAGCTGAAAGTGATGGAGATCATAGTGACTCTGTGGGAGAAGGCGGAGAGCAACCCGGAGCTTGCGCCTGACCATAAGCTTGTGAAGGAGTGGGCTGAGAAGCTGCGGGTCCGGTTCCAGTACTACACGCCCGGTCTCGCCATCTACCATCTCGAGTCAATGGGGCTCCTGGAGGAGGCCTACGACGAAGAGTTGAAGCGTACTGTATTGAGGCTCACTGGGCTCGGCGAGGAGGTGTATCGTAGGAGCGGCGGCCGCGCCTCGTCTGCACTGGGCAGCCGCGTGCTTGTCGAGGCCGACCAGGGGCTCGGGTTCAACGAGGGCTGGGCCCCGGTGGCCAGGGAGGAGGGCCTGCTCGGAACCGGCGGCCCAACCAAGTATGGCCTGGCGCTTCAAAGGGCTAGCCGTGAGGCTAAGAGAAGCGTCCTGGTCACCAGGCTTGAAGCTATGCTGCTGAAGAGGCTGCCGGAGAAAAGGAGCATGAGCATAGATGCCTTGAAGAAGAGCTTCCCGGGCGAAGAGGAAGCCATAGGCTACGCGCTGGGCAAGCTCGAGGCCAGGGGCCTGGTAGAGACGCTGCCCGACGGCCGCGTAGTTGTGACCGAGCCAGGCCTACTCGTGAAGTCCGCCATAGTGGCGGCGCCCAGCGGCGTGGCGACGCCCGTCAACCCCCGCATAGTGAAGCTGCTGGAAGCCGTGGCCAAGCTTAAGACAACGGAGGACGTGGCAAAGCTTGTCAAGGAGACCAAGCTGGGCCTAGACGAGTTAAAGGACGCGCTCGTGCTGGCAAGGTCCTGCAAGTACATAGGCCGCAACAGCCTAACCGGGGAGGGGGAGGCGCTCCTAGAAGCTGTCCGCCTGCTACGCGGGCAGGCGGAGGCCGAGAAGCCCGCCTAGGGCCTCCTCTCCAGCCACCCTGGCGAGCGGTATTTTTTGCTCAGGCCACGCGCGGCTTCAAGCTCCCAGCGGCTATACCAGCCCTCCCGCGGCTCGAGCCCGACAGCAGCGCTGACAGCCTCTACAAGCCTCTCCGCGACCTCGATAACGCCTACCTCTCTGCCCAGTATCTCCCAGAGCCCCACGACGCGGTCCCCTATCGACGCCGCCCCGTGGCTGCCCAGCTTTACCGGCGGAGCCGCCAACACTTGCTCCATGAGGCCCCGGGGGGGCTGTAGGAGAATAGTGCCGTGCTGGAGCAGCGCGCCGCGCCGCCTAGCCTGGGCGTTGCCGGATATCTTCCTCCCGCCCACCGTGACGTCGTTAGGCGGCTCGTAGACTGCGTCGGCGCCGAGCCGCCGCAGCGCGTCAGCGACCGCGCCGCAGAGGACACGGTAGCTCTCCACGACGTCGGCCAGGACGCCCTCCGCCGGGGCAGCTATGGAGTAGGTTAGCTCCCCCTCCTCGGAGTGGAGCACGGAGCCGCCGCCGGTGAACCGCCTGACGACCGGGATTCCGAGCCTGCGGGCCGCGTCGAGCCTGACGCTGCGCGAGAGCCCCTGGAAGTAGCCTATGGTCACGCTGGTGGGGGAGAACGTGTAGAGCCTTAGCGTGGGTGGCGCCCGGCCGGCCGCAACAGCCTCTAGTATCGCCTCGTCTAGCGCCATCTGCCACCAGGGGGGCCTACCGGCTGTGTCTAGGATTACCCGTAATACAGTGCTCTTCGGCGCCGGAGAGCCGGGGCCTGGCATGCCGCGCCGCCTGTCCTTCACCTACCGGCCGCGGGGGGGTAAGACTCTGCACGCCGACATCCTGCTGGGGGAGGACTGCGGGATCCTCGAAGCCAGGTTCACGGGTGACTTCTTCGTCTACCCGGAGGAGGCTCTGGAGGGGCTCGAGGAGGCGCTCCGCGGCTGCAGGGACGCGGGCTGCATACGTGCCAGGGTGGCAGAGGCGGCAGGTTATGCTACCGCCGTGGGGTTCGCCTGGGAGGCTCTGGCGGAGAGGCTGGCGGAGGAGTGGATGAAGGCTTGCCCGCATGCAGCGGGGACACGAGGGTGAGGGTTTCTCTGGGCAGCCTCGCCGTCCTGGGGCTAGTCGATGCGAGGATGGCTGCCGCGCCTTCTACGCTCTACGTGCTCCAGTACAGCGGGGACGGCTGCCTGGCTAGGTGCGGGTTCTGCAGCCAGGGCCGTAGGGCGCCGCCGAGGCTTCGCGAGAGGCTCTCCCGCATAAGATGGCCCACGGTGAGGCTTGTAGACCTTGTGGACGCGCTAAGGAGGGGCGGGGACCGCTTCGTCAGGATATGCGTGCAGTCCGTGCTCAAGCAGGGCTTCTTCGACGAGTTGAGGTGCATAGCCTCTAGCCTCGCGGAGTCTTCGAGGCTGCCCGTCTCCGCCACAGTGACCCCGGTGGCCAGGGCGCTTCTCGAGGCCCTAAAGGCTGCTGGAGTTGAGAGGCTCGGCGTAGGCCTTGACGCCGCCTCTCCCCGCGTAGCCGCGGCCGTCGAGAAGCCCTACCCCTGGAGGGTCTACTGGAGGTTCATAGAGGACGCGGTGGAGGTCTTCGGCCGGGGCCGTGTGCACGTCCACCTGGTTGCGGGGCTCGGCGAGACCCCTAGGGAGATGCTTGACGCGATGCGGTCGATATACTCGGCCGGGGCCCGCGTGGCGCTATTCCGGTACACCCCGCTGCCGGGGCTGCCCCGCTACCCGGGGGTAGGTGTCGGGCTCTACCGCGTCTACCAGGTGAGCAGGCTTCTCCTCGAGAAGGGCGTAGATCCCCTGGACTATCTGGAGCTGGAGCCGTTGCCGCGGTTCACCCGCAGCCCCCCGGTCGAGGCGAGGGAGCTGGGGGAGGCGCTGCTCACCAGTGGATGCCCTGGCTGCAACCGCCCCTTCTACAACGAGTCGCCGCGCGGCCCCCTCTACAACTACCCCTCCAGGCTGC
This sequence comes from uncultured Hyperthermus sp., assembly GCA_964498685.1. Classification (GTDB taxonomy): domain Archaea; phylum Thermoproteota; class Thermoprotei_A; order Sulfolobales; family Pyrodictiaceae; genus QNYQ01. Next base: position 9,372 of record CAZCGO010000002.1, read on the forward strand.
TCCTCGGCCGCGACGAGGACCGGTGGCGCAGGGAGCTGCGCAGCATAGGCCTCGACGTGTAGCCCCCTGGAGGCGGCGGCGCGATGAACAAGGTGAAGGCATTCGAGATGAGGAGGAAGTTTATGGTTGTCTCCCTCACGGGAGGCTACTGCGAGCTCAACTGCAGCCACTGCGGGGCGAAGTACATACGCTCGATGCTGCCGGCGCCGGGGCCTAGGCTGCCGGCGCTCCTGGCGGCCCTCCACCGGCGCGGGGTGCGGGGCGTCCTGCTGAGCGGCGGCTGGACGCGGGACGCGGTGCTCCCGGTGGAGCCCTATCTAGACACCCTGCTGGAGGCCAAGAAGAGGCTTGGCCTAGTGTTCAACATCCACCTGGGCCTAGAGACGAGGGCGGATATTCTCAGCAGGGTCGGGGAGTTCGCCGACATAATAGACTACGAGTTCACTCTCAGCGACTGGATGGTTCGAGGTGTGCGCGGCCTAGGCTTCGGCCCCGAGAGGTACCTCGAGGCCCTGGACGCTATGCTCGACGCGGGTCTGAACGTTGTGCCACACGTCTTCCTCTGGCACCCGGGCTCTAGCGAGGAGCTGCTGCGTAGAGAGATAGATGAGATAGCCGAGAGGGGGATAGGTGTTCTCAACCTGCTCGTCTACATACCTCCCCGGGGCGACCTGCCGGGAGGCGTCGCCGAGAAGCTGCCCAGGCTGCTCGACTACGTCTACAGCCGGTTTCCGGGAAGCCTCTACCTGGGCTGCATGAGGCCGCGGGCGGCGCGCAGGGTTCTCGACCCCTACGCTGTGGGGCACGACCTGGTGGAGAGGATAGCTAACCCCAGCATAGCTGTGAGACGCAGCTACCGGGACAAGCTGGTATTCTACGACGCGTGCTGCTCTATCCCCGAGCATTATCTCCCAATGTTTCGCGTGGAGGAAGGCTCTGGGCGTGCCACATGACGCCAGCGGCGCTCATCGCTGCATCCGCAGCGTTCCTCGCTGTGTCCCTCTTTTTCTCAATGTTCGGGAAGGGGGCGGAGAGTTCTACATGGTTATACTCACAGCCCTACTCGGGCTCCCATACTACGTGTCAGCCGGCGTAACCCTCTTCGTCCTCACCGTCCAGGGCGCGTCGATGCTCCTAGTCTACTGGAGGCGGCGCCGCCTCGTCGACTGGGCCCTGGCTGCGACCACAGGCTCGGTGGCCCTGGCTGCCGCGTTTCTAGGCAGCCTAGTATCCGCCTCGATGCCCGCAAAGGTGTTGAAACTGACGTTCTCGGCGCTCCTAGCCGTGTCCGCCTACGTGATTCTCCGCGGCTTCAGCCTGAGGACCGCCGGCCTGCCAGGACCTAGGCTCCGAAGACGCAGCGGCGGCTACGACTACTGCTATAGCCCGCTCGCAGCCGCAGCCCCAGTAGCGGTCATAGCCTTCCTGGCCTCTATGGCAGGCATATCCGGGGGCAGCCTGATAGTGCCCGTACTAGTCATCCTGGGCGGCGTCCCGTTAAGGATAGCGATAGGCACAAACCCCTTCCTGGTCCTCATAGCAAGCGCGTCCGGGTTTACGGCGCACCTGGAGCGGGGCGGCTTCGACCCCACCCTTGGCGCCGCCCTCGCCACGGCTGCTCTCATAGGCTCACAGGCGGGGTCAAGGCTCCACGCGAGGCTAGGCGAGCACTCCCTCCGCCTACTATTCGCGGCATCGATGCTGCTAGCCGCGGCGATAATGGCGCTGAGGGCGTTCACGTAGAACGCGAGGGCAGGGAGGGATGGTAGCCGGGCGGGGATTCGAACCCCGGTCACGGGGGCCAGAGCCCCGCATCCTTGACCGCTAGACGACCCGGCTCTCCAGCCCCTGTAGGGGCTGGGGCCTCCTTTCCCATCCCTCCCATTAACCCAGGCGGGGCCCTGGCGGCCCTTATTTTAGGTTTTCCCCGGCGCCCGGGTGGTAGTACCGGTGGACTACCGGCTCCGGAAGCGCCTGGGGGCTACGGGTTATGTCTGTAACATCGGGGTAAGGTAGTGCTAGGGCGGCACCCTTGGAGGAGAAGAGCCTAGAGATGCTTACGATACACGCGCTCTACTACCTCGCCGAGGCAGGAGGGTGGCGGAGCGGGCTTCGCTGGCGCCTCACCAGCCGCGGAGTCTTCAGCCCGGATCTCCAGAGGGCCCTGGCCCTCGGCCGCCCACCGGTGCCGGACAGGGAGGCCCTAGAGAGGGTTAAGCGGCTCATAGCGCTGCTCTGCGGCGGCAACGGGGAGCCCTGCGGCCTACTAGTAGTCGCCGCCGCCAAGTACGCCGCGCTCCGGAGGCTCGGCATCGGGTACGAGGAGGCCCACGTGGCGCCGCCAAGGCTGGCTGGCAGGCTTGAGGCTGCACTGCTGGCGGCAGGGCTCCTGCCAAGGAAGGAAACAATCATAACCCCCAAGCTTGTCGCACACTAGCCCATACTACATGGACCGCCGCCGGGGCCTGGGCTGCAGCATGGTGCCGCCGTAGCTCAGCCTGGTCAGAGCGCCGGACTCATACGGAGCCACCCGTTCCGGTGGCCGAGATCGCCTCGGGGGTTCCTGGGGGATCCGGCGGTCCCGGGTTCGAATCCCGGCGGCGGCACCACTCCCTCTTCAACGCCTACACCACTGCCGCCGGGCCGTGTAGCCCTAATACCGGAGGCTGTGGACGTAATTCTGATAAACCCTGGTGAGGGGGGCGGTCTATCCTTCTAAGTGGCGGTGGGCGGGGCCGTCGTCTAGCTTGGCAGGATGCGGGGCTTGGGACCGCTCTCCGGGAGGCGTGGGTTCTCTGCCCATCGGGGGCGGCGGGAGCCCCCGTGGTCCCGGGTTCAAATCCCGGCGGCCCCACCATGGAGTTTCCGGCGCTTATGCTTCTCCCGCCCCCTCCTCGGGCCCCAGGGCCGGCACCGTGGTGTCCCGCTGCGCTGGGCCGGACATGTGCCCGCACCTGGTGCGTGAGCGGCTTCTCCTGCCCGCCCTGGAGGGCTATGCGCCTAGGCTGGTAGGCGACGTCGCGGAGGGGGGCCGGTGGGCGGGGTTTGTGAGGGAGTACGTTGAGGGCGTGGAGGCCTCAAGGCTACTCGTAGACATGGTCTCTGGCGGCCGGCTTAGGGACGCCGCCAGGGCCGTGGAGCAGGTAGGCCGGCTACTCGCCTCTATTCATAGCGCAGCGGGCTGCGTTTCGCATCTCTTCCCGTTCCATGTGGGGGGCCTGGAGTGGGCTAGGAGCGTGGCGGCGTGGGCGGCCGCGCTGGGGGCCCGGGGATGGAGGAGGGAGGCCGGCCTCCTCGCGGGGCTCGTGGAGGGCGTGTGGCCGTCCTCTCGGAGCCCCGTGGTCCCGCATGGGGACCCGCATCTCGGCCAGTTCATCGTGTCAGGTGGCCGCGTCGTTGTTATCGATCTACGGGGGGAGCCGCTCCGTGGGCCTCGGTGGCTGTTCGCGCGGCTGCCGCCGGAGCGGGACCTGGCGGCCGCGCTGCGCAGCATAGACTACGTGGTGGTCATGGCTGGGGCGCGGCGGTGGGGGGCAGAGTACCGTGCTCTCTGTAGGGGGCTGCTGCGTGGCTACCTCGAGGCCTCGGGGAGGCGTGTGGACCGGGATGCCCTGATGCTATGGGTCGCCGAGCGTGCCGGCTACGAGGCCTTCTACGAGTACGCCGCGGGGACAGGGCTGGAGTGGGTTCCCGTCTCCGCGCTGGCCGCGTTCTCCTCAAGAGTGTGGGACTGTGGTGGGTAGGCGGCGGCGCTGGCGCTAATAGGAGCAGACCATGGGCTTGTTTAACGGGTGTGGCCGGGTTGTGTGACGACGAGTGGGACATCTACCGTGAACTCGAGGAGCTGCTCTACGCCGAGGCTCTGCGCTACTACGTCGCCTCCGACCTTGGGAGGCTGAGGGAGATAGAGGAGAGGGCCGAGAAACTAGGGGTTGACGAGCTGCTTCTTGAAAGGCTTGCAGGCCTCCGACGGGAGCTGGAAGAGAGGCTCCTGAGGGAGATGTCTGGGAGGGTTTCCCAGGCCGCGGGCGCCGCCGTCTAGCCCCTGGCCCCGCGGGCTCCCTATGTGGCGAGAAGCCTCTTGCCCAGGCTTTATTCCCGCCCCCAGCCATGGGCTGTAGGGTGGCGGAGGGAGCCGTGGCTAGGGTAAAGGTGCGGCTTGTATCGCTTCTCAGGGACGCGGTGGGGAGCAAGGAGGTCGAGCTGGAGCTGCCCGAGGGGGCTAGGCTGGGCGACGCCCTGCGCGCGCTCTACGCTAGCTACCCGCGCCTCGAGAGGCTTGTGGCGGAGCTGGAGAAGAGGGGTCTGGCTGTCCTCTTCCTCGTGAACGGGGAGGCTGCGGGCCGGGAGAGGGAGCTTAGAGACGGCGACGTCTTGACGATACTTCCGCCGGCGAGCGGCGGCTAGCCGCGGCGGGGTGTGGCGCTGCCTTGAAGCCGGTTATTCGTGTAGAGTTGAGCCCGGAGCCTGTTAGCATAGACAGGGAGGCCGCGAAGCTGGCTGCCGAGGCGAGCAGGGGCGGCGCTGGGAGCCTCGTCGTGTTCATGGGTTTCGTTAAAGGCGTTGTCGATGGCAGGCGGGTGGTGTTTCTCGAGTACGAGGCAGTGGAGGACCTAGCAGTAGCCAAGATGAGGGAGATAGCCGAGTGGGCAGCCAGGCAGGGCATGGTGTACGCTGTGGAGATAATCCACCGCGTGGGTAGGCTTGCGCCAGGCGAGCCAACCATATACGTGATGGTCGTCGCGGAGCCGAGGCACCTGGCCTTCCGGCTGGCCAGCGACGTGCTGGACAGGGTGAAACGCGAGGTGCCAGTCTACAAGCTGGAGGGGAGGGAGGACGGCGAGTACTGGATCCTGGGGGAGCATGAGAGGCTGCCGCGCCGAGCCGGCGGGGAGGAGGCACAGGGGGGATGAGCACGGAGGCCCTCCGCGTGGCTGTTGCCCAGTACGCTGCAGGCGTTAGCCAAGCCGAGAGCCTGGGGAGGCTGAGGGAGCTGCTGCCGCCCCGCCTCGGCGCCGACGTACTCGTCCTACCCGAGTACAGTGACCTGGACGTGTCCCGGCTAGGCAGGCATGGCCTGGAGAAGAGGGCCGCCAGCATCGGGGACAACGTGTTCGTCGAGGGCCTGGCCGAGATAGCTAGTAGAGGGGTTCTCGTAGTGGCCGGCGTTGTTGAGCGGAGCGGTGGCTGCCTTTACAGCACCGTGGTAGCCGTGGCCCCCACGGGGAGGGTTGAGAGGCTGTACCGGAAGCGTGTCCTCTTCGACGCCCTGGGCTACCGCGAGTCAGACGTGCTCTGCCGCGGCGACACCAGGCTGGCCCTGCTGGACTACATGGGCTACCGGATAGGGGTGGCCGTGTGCTTTGAGATACGGTTCCCGGAGATATCGCGGGCTCTCGCCCTGGCAGGGGCCGACGCCATAGCTGTGCCGGCTGCCTGGTACTCGGGCCCAGGCAAGGCGGAGCAGCTGACTTTCCTGGCTAAGGCGAGGGCCGCGGAGAACACAGTGTACTACATTGTGGCCGACCAGGCTGGCCCGGTGTTCGCGGGCCACAGCCTCGTGGCCGACCCCTACGGCCACACCGTCGCCTCGCTTGGCGCCGACGCAGGGTACTTCGAGACAGGCCTGCGCAGCGGCCTTGTCGCCGAGGCGCGTGAGAAGCTCCCACTCCTGCGCCTACGCCAGGCGGCCGTCGAGGCAGCTAATGGGGGGATAAGACTCCTAAAGCTGTGAGGGCCACGGTCGCAGCTATACTGTAAAGCGTCGAGAGGAGGAGGGAGGCTAGCAGCCTCCGCCCTGTGAGCCGCGTCCCGGCGCCTAGCCCCGCAACACCATGGGCCAGGAGGAGTAGGCCAGCCACGTTGCTGGCCGCGTAGCCTATCTGGAAGCCCAGCACCTCGTTCACTCCGGCCACCATTTTCAGAGCCTTGGCGGCCGCCAGGGCTATGGGGACGTTTACCACCATGTCGTTCCAGGGGCTTAGCGGGCTCAATATGTAGCCTAGTAGGGCTACGAGGCCCCAGGCTAGTCTTGCCCCCCGTGAGCCCGTGTGGGCCTCCGCCGCGCGTACGCCGTCCCTGCCGTGCTCCATGCCTGGCCACCGGGTTTGGGGATGCGCGGCCGCCGCCTGGTACCCCGGCTGGCCCCGCGGCTAGAAGCTGTCGGCGCGCTGGGCTCAGGTGTTATTATTCATGGCCGCTGTGCTGGGCGTTGGCCGCCGCATAGGGGTATGGGCTATGCCGCTTCCCGAGGAGGTGGCCGCGTGGCTGCTTGCTGAGACTGTTAGGAGGAAGGCGTCGCTCCGCGATACCGCGTCCCTCTACTTCCAGCGCAACCCGGACCAGGAGTACATGAAGCCGCTGGTGCGGGTACTCACGCTAGGCGTGGCGAGGAACTACATGCTTCTAGACCATGTGCTCACCGGGGCCGGCTACGGGCCCCCAAGCCATTCCACGCGTTGGATGCTGGCACGTGTAGCCGTCTTCGAGGCGCTCTCCGGCCGCCTTAAGCCGAGCCGGGCCCGCAGGATAGCCGAGAGGGCCGAGGTCAGCTCGGAGTGGCTGCTCTCGCTACGCGGCGCGCGGCCAAGCGAGTTCGTCAAAGGCCTGTCGGGGCTGGATAGGCTGGCGGTACTCTACAGCTTCCCAAGGTGGCTTGTGGAGGAGCTGGCGGCAGCCAAGATCACCAGGCTTGAGGAGCTCCTGCGCGCGCTTAACCGCGACCCGGTGCGCTGGCTGCGCTTCGACAGGAGACGTGTCTCCTTCGAGGAGCTGGCCCGTAGGCTCGCGGCCCGGGGTGCCGTGCTGCGGCGCGACCGGGATCTACCCGACGTCGCGGAGGTTGTTTCGGGGGCCCAGGCGGTTACCCGTAGCCCCGAGTACCGTGAGGGGCTCGTCGTCTTCCAGGATAAGGCCTCGGCGCTTGTATCGTGGCTAGCCGAGCCGGGGGGCAGGAGTGTCCACGACCCCACCGCGGGTGCCGCGATTAAGGCCTCGCACAGCCTCTGGCTCGGAGCCCGGTACGCCGTGGCGGGTGATCTCAAGCCCCAGCGTGCACGCGAGGCTGTCTCCACCCTGGAGAGGCTCCGGCTACGGCATGCAGCCGATGTCGTCGTGGGGGATGCCCGGCGCCCCTATCTCCGGGCCAGCGACGTTGTAATAGTTGACCCGCCATGCAGCGACGTTGGGAGACTCCAGTACGAGCCTGAGGTGAAGATGTGGCTCACGAGGGGCGACATCAAGTTCTTCCGACGCGTCCAGGTGAGGATGCTGACAGCCCAGCTAGAGAACGCCAAGCCTGGGAGCACAGTGGTGTACAGTGTCTGCACGCTTACGCGGAGCGAGACTATCTGGGTTGCCAGGCGGGTGGCGGAGCGCGTACCCGAGGCGGAGATGGTTCGCCCCAGCCTCTTCCTCGGCGAGCCCGCCGCTGGCGCGCCGCTGGCCCAGAGGCTGCTGCCCCATGTTCACCGGACGCAGGGGTTCTTCATAGCCGTGTTTAGGAGAATGTAGCCTCCAGGCGGCGTCTACGTACCAAATACATAATGGTGCGTGTACGGCGTGTAGCCTTCCCAGCGAGCGGGCCCAGGGCGAGGGACACGGGCCATGTCGATGCAGGTAGCCGTAAAGTATGATGATCTCTACAAGGCGTTGGAGCCGCTAAGAGGCATCAAGCTCCAGGGCACCATCTCGGGGCCGCCGACGTCTCGGCTACCGCTGCGGAAGATAGCTGAGAAGGGGCTGGCCCACCTCCGCGTGGCTGAGGAAGAGTACCGCGGCGTAAGGATAGAGGCCTACCGGCTGGACGAGAAAACGTATCTCGTCTGCCACTTCGGCCTCGAGGAGCCGGACGACTTCTGCATAGCCGTTGAGGGCGAGGACGCCTGGGGCCGTATAGCGGAGGCGGCGTCGGCGGTCTCTAGGCTCACTAAAGAGTCCTACACGTTGACGCTCGCATCTATAATACACGCTCTGCAAGGCATAATCCACGGCGAGGAGGAGGAGATCGAGGAGATCAGTGACCCCGACCAGGTGATCGAGGAGCTCCTCACCTGGCTTCCAGAGTACATAGCTGTAACCGATTAGGCCCAGTTTTTGCACAGGAGCCCAAGGGGCGCCGGTGCCGCAAAAGAGGCCCGGCGCAGGCCGCCAGCCCGCTGGTGGCGTGGGCTGCGCCGTGTAGAAGAACTCCTCTTCGGCGAGGTAGGCCCCGGCCTGCCCCGCTTCTGCCTTGAACGGTGGCAGAGCCTGCACGAGACCAGCGCGGATGTCCTGCTTAGCGAGAGCGGGGGCGAGCCACCTAAGCCGGACGAGCTGCTCGGCTATGGCGTCGACCTCTATGAGGCCGCCGCAGGGGTCGACCTCGGATACGGCTGGACCATGGGGTCGCCCAGGCTCAGGGAGGCCATAGGCAACGTCATCTATTCGGGCTCCGTAGGCCCCGGCCAGGTGGTGGTGACAAACGGGGGAGCAGAGGCCAACCTGCTAGCCGTGCTAGCCACCGCCAAGCCCGGCGGCGTGGTGGTCGTCGATGAGCCCAACTACATGCAGGTACGAGGGCTCCTGGAGGCGCGCGGTGCGAGAATAGTTGTGGCTCGTAGAAGGCCCCCAAGGTGGCGGCTCGAGCCAGAGAGGCTCATAGACCTAGTGGAGGCCCTGCGGCCCGTCGCCGTGTATGTGACTAACCCCAACAACCCGACCGGGGCCGTAGAGAGGAGGCTAGAGGAGCTAGCCGCCGCGGCGGCTAGGCACGGCACGGTACTCGTATTCGACGAGGTCTACCGCGGGCTAGAGCTGCGCGGCGGGAAAACACCGTCAATACTAGAGTCCGCCGCAAGCTACGGCGCGGCCGCCGTATCGACAGGCAGCATGTCCAAGACCTACTCTCTACCAGGCCTCCGGATAGGCTGGGCGGCCGCCTCGTCAACCAGGCTAGCCGAGAAGCTATGGGCGGCGAAGGACTACACTACTATAGCGGCGAGCCGTCTCAGCGAGGCGGTGGCCACCCTAGTTCTAGAACGCGCAGCTGAGGCTCTCGAAAGGCGGACACGAACCATAGCCAGGAGGAATCTACGCCTCCTGGAGGAGGCCTGCGGGAAGAGCCCTCTCAGGGTGCACCGCCCGGAGGCGGGTGCCTTTACACTGATACAGCTCCCGCCAGGCCTGGACGACCTCGGCGTCGCCACCACTCTCTACCAGGGACACGGCGTGCTGGTAGTGCCGGCATCGTGCATGGGCGCCCCCGGCTATATCCGGGTCGGGCTAGGCGCCGCAGACGAGGACCGGGCGGCCCAAAGCTACCAGCTGCTCTGCAGCCTGCTCAGGGGCCTCGCCGGGCACCGAGAGGAGGAGAACACCGGGGAGCTGAGGGAAGACCTGTAGCCCCGGAGCCACCCGGGGCGCTAGGCGACGGATACCCGGCTTCACCCCCTGCGCCGCTACGCGGCGCGGTCCGCGGGCGATACCCGGGCCACGTAGAGGAGAGTGTCGACGCCGCGCCGGGTTCTAAGGCTTAGCGGGCCACGGCGGGGGGAGAAGAGATGCTGGAGCTGTTTGCCCGGGGCCCGCGCGGCCCCCGGCGTGGGGCTGCACGGCGGGCCACGGCAGGGGGCCCAGCCGTTGCCTCACCCCGCTCCCCCGCGAACGCCGGGCGTCCGGGGTTAGGTTGCTCCCTTCCGGGCCTGGCCTGGTTCCCCCGGCAAAGGCGGTAGCCGCCCTCCCTCCGGAGGGTGCTCCGCCACCGCCGGCCCCGCGGGACGGGGGTCATTGGTCGGCTGGGTCTGCCGTAGCCGCCGTGCAGCCCCACGCGGGTTACTGGCCCCCGCGTTACGCCCGTCTCGGGCATGGGGGAGGGCGAGCCCCCGGCCCTACCCGCGCGGAGCCCCTCTAGGCCCGGTTCGCCGAGAGAGGCGGTGAGCATGCTTGGCCCTCATATATTCATCTCGCGTGGGCGGCAGGGGTGCCGCCCAGTGGCCCGGTCTATGGCCCATGCTGCGAGGAGGGGCTCCCCGTAGTCCATGAAGGGGCCGAGGCAGTTGCCCTTCTCCGCCAGGCTGCAGGCTGCCCGTACCAGTCTCCCATGCAGGAGCGCTAGGGGCGCTACTGCGCCCTCTAGGGGGCCCTGCGCCTCTGGGGGCGCGGCGAGCCGCTCCAGGACTGTTACCGTGGCCTCTAGGCCGTGGATGCCGCGTAGGAGTGCCGCCAACTCTTCGAGGTCCTGGAGCTGTTGCTCCCTCAGCCGGTGGGCGCGCAGCGCGACGAGCGTGACCCTCTGGTGGCCGCGTCTCCTCGCCTCCAGAGCGATGGCCGCCGCTGTTAGGTGGACGGGTATCGGCTCAGCCGGGTAGCCTTTCTCTACAAGGCTCGCCCAGTGGCCGCCACGCGTGAAGAGCAGTAGGAGCGTGGCTGCCCCTTTCTCCGGCGCCTCGCGGAGGGCCTCCTCTATGGTTAGGCTGCGTGCCTCTATGCCGTGGCTTCGGAGCTTCTCGGCGAAACGGGCTATCCTGGCATGTTCGTGCTCAACGCCAGGCCTATGGTATACTATTAGCAGCCTCCTGCTGCTCGGCCTCGACAAGGCGCCTCGCCTCCTCTGCCTCGCGGACCGCCGCGCGGTAGGCATCGAGTATGGACGGGGATAGCTTCGCCACGGCCTCCTCCGGGTTGAGGACTGGCGCCTTTGGGAGCGGGTTGAGCCACAGGCTACGGTAGCCGGCCTCCACGTCCTCCGCCCTTATCTCCTCCAGGTTCCTCGACGCAAGCAGCGTCTTGGCGCGGTACATCTTGAGGGCCACGACGGGGTGGTGGCGCCAAAGGTGCTGGCTGCGGAAATCCTCCCAGGGTATCTTATCGGCCGGGTACCATCGCCTATAGCTGGCTCTTATCGCCTCCTCTATCAGGCCCGGGTCCTCGAGTAGGTCTAGCTGTTTCTCGCTGAACTCGTGGAGGGCCTTATAGGGGCACATCATGCACGCCACCCTTGGCAGGCCGTCGTAGTAGTCGGGGTGGACTAGCCCTAGGGCCCTAACGTTGAGCACCACGTCTAGAAGCGTCCAGATGTATATGGGGCGCAGGCGTCCGCCACTATATAGGCGGGGCTGGCGGGGCGACATCTGGTAGAGGCGGAGAAACCGTTTGAACGCCTCGGTCATCCTGTCGCCGTCTGCAATTACGTGAGGGCGGCGCTGCTTCTTCAGCCTCTTTATCGGGCGGAGCTTCATGTAGGTGCACCAGCGGCGGCCACGGTACGGCAGACCCTCCTCGAGGAGCCGTTTACGCATGAGGTCGCGGTCAGCCTCGACTACCTCTATGTCCACGCCGAGGCTTCTTGCCGCCCTCTCGGCGAAGCCTATGTTGCGCACCGGCTCGAGGAAGCTTACATGGCTATACACTGCGTAGACGTTTAGGCCGGGGACGCGCTCCCTCAGCCCCGCAGCAACGGCGAGGACGCCGGTGCTGTCCTTCCCGCCGCTGAAGTTGACCATTATCGTTTTGCCCGCCAGTTCTCTCCCATGCATAGACGCAACCCAGTCTATGTAGTCGCCGAGCCTTGGGGCAACGTAGAGGAGAGGCCAGGGTATGTCCTCCACGAGTCTAGCGTACTCGATGCGTACATCGTTCACCCTCAGCACGCCGTTCTCCAGGAACTCGTCTACACGTACCCCGTACTCGCTGGTTATCCACATGTAGCTTCCCCGCCTGGCACCCTCCGGCCCGTAGAGCACTGTGAACTCGACAGAGGATACCTGGAAGCCGCGCACGCTTCCTTCGAGGGATAGCGCCGGGTAGCGCTCCACCCCAACCACCACTATCGCTGCCGTGTCTGCAGCTGCCCCCTCGGGTTCAACTGCCCAGCACCCGGAGGCGGCATCGCATATTGCCGCCGCGGCCTGCGATGTGCTGCAAGAGGAGAGGGTTGTAGATCGGTGGGCCCGGTATACTGTTGGGCCTAAAATGCGCCTAGAAGGGGTTGTAGCCTTCGCGCAGCCACTTGGCGACGTCCAGCGCGTGGTACGTTATCACTATGTCCGCGCCGGCCCTCTTTATCGCCGTGAGTATCTCTAGGGTGACTAGCTTCTCGTCTATCCAGCCCTTCTCTGCGGCTGCTTTCACCATGCTGTACTCGCCGCTCACATTGTACGCCGCCAGGGGGTACTGCGGGAAGGCGTCCTTCAACAGGCTTATTACGTCGAGGTATGCCAGCGCAGGCTTAACCATTAGTATGTCTGCTCCTTCCTCTACGTCGAGGCTTGCCTCTTTGAGCGCCTCGGCGGCGTTACGGGGGTCCATCTGGTAGCTTCTCCGGTCTCCGAATCGCGGCGCAGACCCCGCGGCCTCGCGGAAGGGGCCGTAGAAGCCGCTGGCGTACTTAACCGAGTAGCTCATTATGCCTACGTCGCTGTAGCCTTCCTGGTCGAGAGCCTCCCTTATAGCCTTCACCATGCCGTCCATCATGCCGCTTGGCGCGACGAAGTCCGCGCCGGCCTCGGCATGCACCACCGCCATCTTGGCTATTATCTTCAACGTCGAGTCGTTATCTATCACCTTTCTTCCACGCCTCTCCACCGGTATCCCACAGTGGCCGTGCGTGGTATAGCCGCATATGCAGACGTCGGTAAATATGGCCGGCTCGTCGCCCAGCTCTTTCCGTATAAGCCTGATAGCCCTGGGTACCGGCCCCTCCGGGTCGTAGGCGGCTGTGCCCTGGAAGTCCTTACGCTCCTCCGACACCACACCGAAGAGGAGGAACGCCTTGATTCCATAGCTAAGCGCGTCCTGGACAACCTTGGGCGCCATTTCTACGGGGTACCTGTACTGGCCCGGCATCGCGTCAATAGGCTCTGGGCTCTTTATGCCCTCCTTGAAGAAGAGGGGCATCATCAAGTCATCGGTGCTAAGACTTGTCTCGGCGACTATGTCGCGTACGCTCTTCTTCCCGCGTAGACGCCTAGGGCGAAGCACGGGAAAGTACGCCATAGCCATATAGCCCTCCGGCATCGGAGTATTCCCAGGCACGTGCTTCCCGCTTTATCCTCTACGTAGAAACCGGCCCTCCCCGGGAGACCCAGCTAAGCCCATACAGGGGGGCTCGAACCGCGCCACCTGGCTAGACGGTGCGGAGGCGTGGCCGGCCAGTTACGGCCCGTGTACCGGTGCCGGAGGGGCGTCTACACCGAAGACCCGGAGCGGTGCAGCGGCCCCTCAGAGCTGCTGATGACCGGCGAGCAGAGGCTGCGCCTAAGCAAGCTCATGAGCGCGTTGCTGCGCCACATACCGGAGGAGGCCGGGCTAAGCCTGGGCCCCGGTGGCTGGGTGCCTGTACGCGAGCTTGCCAGGGCTATACGCGAGAGGTGGAGAGGGAGGGAGCACTACTGGTGGGTCACGCCGGAGCACGTCGTGGCTGTGGCAAAGCTTGACCCGCGTGGACGGTTCCAGCTGGACGAGGAGAGGGGGCTGATACGGGCATCCTATGGCCACAGCGTCCGCGTGGAGCTGGGGTACCGGCCTCTGCCCTGGGAGGAGGTGCCGCCTGTGCTCTACCATGGCACGGTTAGGCGGAGCCTCCCCTCTATCATGCGCCGCGGCCTGCTGCCTATGAAGCGGGTCGCTGTCCACCTGTCTGCCGACCTGGAGACGGCGCTAGAGGTCGCCAGGAGGCATGGCCGCGACGTTGTTGTGCTGGCCGTGGATACTGGGTGCCTGAGGCGCCACGGTGTGTCCGTGGTGAGGGCTAGCCCGAAGATATATCTGGTCGAGAAGGTGCCGCCGGACTGCATAGAGCCTTTAACTAACAACGCGCGTTAACGGCACTGCAAGGGTGTGGGCTTGGCCGAGCCCCCGCGCGTCAAGGGGCTGAGGGTGCTTGTAACAGCCTCTACTCAGGGCATAGGCTTCTACGCCGCCGCGTCGCTCGCCAGGCTCGGCGCCATAGTGGCCGTTAATGGCCGTAGCCGTGAGAGGGCCGAGGAGGCCGCCAGGAGGGCCGGCGCCGCTGCCGCGGTGGCGGCGGATATCGCGACGAGGGAGGGCGTGGAGAGGCTGCTCGAGGAGGCCGAGGAGGCGCTTGGCGGCCTCGACGCGGTGGTCTTTAACGCGCCCAACGTTTCCTGCGAGCCCTGCTACCTGCACGAGGCCGGCTACCTGGACTGGGAGGAGGCCGCCAGGAAGCACCTTATAGCGCCCGGCTATGTCTCGACGCTCTACGTTAGGAGGCTGCTGGAGCAGGGCAGAAAGGGCACCATAGTGTTCCTGTCCTCCATTACCGTGAAGTCCCCTATGCCTCACTTCGTCCTAGCCGACACGGCCAGGGCTGGACTGGTCCAGCTAGCGAGGAGCATAGCCCTCAGGTACGCGGAGAGCGGCGTTAAGGCGTTCACGGTGCTGCTCGGCAGCTTCGACACGCCGGGCGCGAGGCGGAACATCTCCCTGCTAGCCGAGAGGTCGGGTATAGGCTTCGAGGAGGCGTGGCGTAGGTGGGTTGTCGAGCTGTCGAGGCTTCGCCGCGTGGCGAGGCCGGAGGAGCTGGGGGCTCTCCTTGCCTTCCTCTTATCCCCCTACAGCGACTACATGAACGGCTCGACAGTAGCCATGGATGGTGTTATGACTTCATGTGTCTAGGTGGCGCAGCTCAGCAAGGGTCCCCACGGTATAGGTCGCGTCGCAGCCGTGGCCCGCCTCGCCGGCGACGCCGGTCAGTACGAGCACACTGTCTAGGCCAGCGCGGCGGGCAGCCTCTATGTCGGTGTCGCAGCGGTCGCCTATGACTAGTGCCTCCTCGCGCCGGGCGCCATAGCTCTCCAGGGCCAGCCGGTACATGTAGGGCTCCGGCTTGCCGGCCACAAGTGAGGCTCTCCTGCCGGTGCTTTTCTCGAGAGCAGCGAGGAGGGCGCCCGCGCCGGGCGCAGTCCCCTTCTCAACCGGGATCGTCGCATCGGTGTTGGAGGCGGCTATTTCTGCGCCGCAACGAGTAACCGCCTCATGGGCTACACGTAGGCGGTGATAGGTGACACCGCGGTCTAGACCCAATACCACGTAGTCAACCGGGCACCTGGCCCCATCCGCTATTGAGAGCACCAGGTGACCCTCTGACACTAGCTCCTCGACCAGCCCCTCCTCGCCAAGGGCTAGCACACGCGACTTGCCGCTCCTCTCCCTTATCATGCGGGCTACCGCGTAGCCGCTTGTAATAACCTCCCCGACGCTAACACTGTACCCCATTATCCGTGACAGGCGCTCCGCGTAGAGCCTCCGGCTACGCGTAGAATTATTGGTGACGAAGACTATCGCTGCGCCCGCCGCCCGCGCCTCGACGAGCCACTCGACGTTCTCTCTAAGTATCCTCGACCCCCTCCAGACCACGCCGTCAAGGTCGACCAGGAGTAGGCGGTAACGCCCAAGCACGCCACCCATACGGGGCCACCGCGTCTGCCGGCCCCTCGCCTCCCTGCAATTAACGCCTCACACCGCCACGCAGCATGGGGGGTCAGCACTCAAGACCCTCGTCACAGCCGCCAGCTACGGCTCAGTAGGCGCGGGCTCGTCACACCCTTCAGGGTTGCCTGCCCGCCTCAGTACCGCAGCCTTAACCCGTCCTAGGGTTTTTACTAGCGCCGCTATGCGCCTCTATGAAGCTAGCACCGACGGGGCGCTGTTTTGGAGAGCGGCGGCATTGTGTGCCTTGAGAGCGGCTGGTGCGACTATAGCGACGAGCACCGGCAGGTTAGGGAGGAGGCAGAGCGATATGTTGAGGCCTACATCAGGGGAGGGGAGAGCGAGTACTGGATGACGGTAGTCGTGGCTCCCTACGGGAGCGGGAAGACTACCCTTCTCCGCCACCTCCGTTACTATGCCGACAGGCTGGGGGCCGGAGCCGCCCTCGTAGAGTTTGCAGACATTGTCAACTACATTGTTGAGAAGTATGGCACGGTACACGAGTCCCAGCTGCCCCGCATAGTGGAGGACTATGTGCGTAGCCGTTTCAACGCCGACGGCGACAACGTGTTTGTACTGCTTATCGACGAGATAGAGGAGAGCTACGACCTCTTCCGCGGGATAGTTGAGCACGAGACTTCGCCGCTCCGCGGCCTCGCGGAGGCGGTGAGGACCAGGGCCACGTGGGTGTACCCGGTCCTGGCGTTCGGGCCCTCCTCTACTCTCAAGGAGGCGGTCTTCGGGCCGGTAGCCTGGAGGAGCCGTGTCCTCACTATACCGCTAATCCCGAAGCCGGTGATAGTGTCGCTGCTGGCCGAGGAGGGGGTTGACGAGAACCACAGGGAGCTTCTGGCCAACATGGTGTGGTGGGCGTCTAAGGGCCGGGCCGCGTGGGTCAAGATGCTGGTAACCCAGGTGGTTCCCCGGCTGCTGGAGGCTGCCCGTGGGGGCCCGGAGGCGCTGGAGGCGTTTCTTCTCAGCGACGAGGCCCTGGCCAGGGAGATGCTTGAAGGCGTGCCGCTATTCGACAGGAGCGGTTACCGCGACGTGAAGCGGTTCGTCGAGAACAAGGCCATGCTCCCCTATCTTGCCTCGTTCGTCGGCCCTGCGCCGTCTAGCCTGCTGGAGAGCTACCTGGGGGAGCCGCCGGTCCCCGAGGCTGGGCCCGTATACGGCTTCACAAGGAGCTTCATAGACGCCGACGAGCTAGTAGCGGAGACGACGGCCTGGATGGAGAGGGTTGCGCGCAGCCGCGGAGTCACGTCGTCCAGCATAGACCACGCCGTGTCGGCCCTCGAGCACGTGGTGAGTGCCTGGAGCAGGCAGGGCAGACTCCCCTTCGACATGCAGTCGCTTCGAGACATTTTCGCGATAGCCGCCGACCTGGCCCGCGAGATGTACGGCGACGACCCGGCAGCCGCGCAGCTGCTTGAAAGCATGAACCCCGACCTCGTCGCGCCAGAGGCCAGGAGGGGGAACGAGGCCGCGGTATACCTTCGGCCCGCCATGCTCACCCGTCTCTACCCATCGGCTACCAATAATCCGCTGCTAGGCTGCGCCAAGAAGGCCGGCATCATGCAGGTGGTGGATGTAGTTGAGTCACTTAGCCCCGACGAGGTTATCGACTACTCGGGGCACGTCGCCCGCCTACTGGGTCTCGAGGAGGCGCTCACCAGCCACGGTGTCCGCCTGCTGGTAGCGCCGCTCCGGCTACTGCCCTCGCTCCGGGGCCGCATCTGCAGCGCCAAGACCGTTGTCGTCGTAGCCGACGCTAGGAGCAGTGAGGCTGGAAAGGAGCAGCTGCCCTCATGGCTTAGGAGCCTCGAGAAGGCCGGCGTCGTGGCGGTCGCCGCGGCGGGGCCCCGTCTAAGCCTGTTCCTCTACTCGCTGTTCTACAACTACGCCCTGGGCACGCAGAGCTGCAGCCCAGACCGGCTCGACTCGCACGGTAGGAGGATACTGGCCCTCTACGGTGACAGCCTGAAGTCCCTCACTCTTGAGGCGCTGCACCGGCTCCTTTCGCCTCAGCTGCTAGAGGCCGAGAGGGCCCTCGAACGCCTGGCAGCCGCCTACGGCGAAGAAGGCGGCGCCGCCGTGGTCAGGCTAGCGCTGGCAGACGAGAATACAAGGAGACGCGTAGCCAGCATCTATGGCGAGCTGCGTGACACCGCAATCAGGCTGGCATCCATCATGGGGGCGGCTGCGCCGAGCCTCCCCGATATCGTGGACGCCGCCGACGAGGTGGCTAAGCTGCCCGCCCTGGAGGCCCTGGAGGCATTGCCAGAGGACTGCCGTGCAGCCCTTCCCGGCCCGCTCCGGGCGGCGGCCCTCAACGGCCGGAGCCACGTAGCCAGGCTACCGGGGCTGTTGAAGAAGCTCCACGCCGCGGCAAGCGTGGCACGCGGCGGCGTGTTGGAGGCGGTGGCGGCCGAGGCGGCCAGGCTGGAGCAGCTGCTCGGAGAGCTATGGAGGTACGAGCCCCTCGCCGCAGCGTTTGTCGAGAAGAAGCTCTGGGGCTTCGTGGAGGCCGCCACTGGACGTGTCCAGGAGATAGCCGCCCGTCTGGAGGCGCTACGCGCTAATGCTGCAAGCCTGCCGGGCGAGGTGGCCAGGAAAGCTCTTGAAGCGATAGAGGAGGACGTGGCCAGGGTAGGCAGCGTGGACGAGCTACTAGGCTACATAGGCTTGGCGGAGGCGGCGCTCGCCGAGCTGTCAAAGCACGCCGCGGCAACGCCCGCCAGGAGGGAGCTGGAGGAGCTGAAGAGGCGCATAGCTAGCCTCGCGGAGTCCATTATCAGGGTGGCGGGCGGCGCACAGCCCGCCCACAGCCAGGCCCTCACGGCCGCGTAGCACTCATCTAAGCCGACTAAGGAGGAGGTGGTTCTAATGAGTACGGCCCAGTGGAGCATCACCCGGCTCCTAGAGGATTTCCGCAGAGAAGCCGAGCTAGCAGCACAGCACGTCTCAGTACTAAAGAGGGTGGAGGCCAAGACCGCTGCGGCGGCCGAAGCGGCACCACACGTGGGCGTCGACAACGAGGCCCTGGACGCTGCGAGGGAACTACTAGACCTCCTCAACAAGGGGCACTATGTTGACGCCGAGCAGGCTGCCTCGAGACTATGCAGCGTTATGACGCGGGCGCTCTACTCGAAACTCTACGCTGTATCCGTAGAGGCCGATACGTGCCCTAGCCCGCAGGGCGTGAAGCTCGCGGTGAGCCTCCTTGAGGCCTCGGGGCCTCTCGCCCCGGTGACGAGAAACCTCGTCACCGGCAGGGGGGCAGGGAAAGTCTCGGAGATTGAGAGACGCGTGGAAGAGGTTGCCAGGAACTGGCGCCAAATAGCGAGCCTGCTGACGGGCATCTATGCGAGCGCCGTTAGGCTGGAAAAGGCCACAGGCAAGCCGAGGACGGTATTCATAACGCTGGCCGCGGAGGCCGTGGCCGAGGCCTCGTTCAGCGACGCTCTTGAAGCGTTGGAGAACGTCGCCAGGCACATGAGCGACGCAGCTAGCGCCGCCTATGCCGCCTCGGAGCTTCTAGGGGAGATATCGAGGGCGCTGCAAGAGTGCGAAGGGGGCGAGGCGCGAATCTACTGCCGCTGGCTCGGCCAGGCGGCCGCCGAGGTTGCGGCAGCCAGGGAGGAGCTGGAGAAGCTCGCGGAGGACAGCTCGGCGGAGGCGCTCCGGCACCGCACGGCGGAGGCGCGGCAGCACCTACGGGCAGCCAGGGAGCTCTGCGACATGGTTTCCCGGCTGGCGGAGGCTCTTGGCAGGAAGAGGCCTGCAAGCCTCGTGGAGGCCGTGAAGCTGCTGTCCCTAACCTATAGCGAGCACAGCCTGTCGGAAGAAGAGGAAGAGGTACTCAAGCGGCTCGTCAACGACTCGATAATCGACGTGGCGTCGCTTGACACCGAGGAGCTGATAGACGCGGCGCTAAGGCTATGCAAGCGCCGCCTCGTGCGCTGCACATTGAGGCTTTAACCCCTGGGGCTGTCCGGCGCCCTCTTCCCCGGATAGGGGGCTGGCGGACGCCTCCGCGCTATTATCCGGCTCCTAGTCTTTGAAGTGCTAGACGGTACTGTGCTAGCACTAGTTTCTCCTTGGAGAGCATCTTTTCCACGAGGCCCTCCACGCTTCTGGCGAAAGAGTAGAGGCCGTAGGGCATCATGAATACGTCGTTGCAGTGCCACATGTACGGCTTTACGAGGGGTTCTGCAACTGTCTTAGCGTAGAGCCAGCCGTGTTCCTCCGCTGACGCCGCTATTAGGAGGTCGGGGCCGTCGCTGCGCCTGCAGTAGAGGAGAACGCACACACCGCTATCCTCGACTAGGCTCGCCTTGGCGCAGAGCCTGGCCTGGAGGGCGTCACGGAGCCTTGCGAGTTCCGTGCTCATAGCCGCCTCCTCCACAGCCATTTCACTACGAGGCTCTTTATACGCCTGAACCCCTGCCCCGCCTTCACCAAGCGTAGAAGCTTTCCGCGGTTCTCCGGTGGGACGTAGCTTCCCCCCAGCTGGTCGGCTCCTAGGCGAGCGGCCGCGGCCGGGTGGAAGCTGCTGGTGGGGCCTACAAGCGCCATGGGTTTCCCGCCGCGTCTGGCCGCGTATACGAGGAGCGGGTCTATGAGGCTCGACCCGGTGGCCACGATGTAGTCAAAGCTATCCATGTCTACGACGAGCTGCTGGCCGGGGTACGCCTGGAAGCCGTTCTTCTCAGCCTCCCGCCGGTGCATTGCACTGTTCTCGTAGACCACCACCTCTACGCCGAGGCGCCGTAGACGGGCCGCGACACCGGGCACGAAGCCGACGAGGGCGGCTACGCGTACACCCCGCTCAATGACGGCCGCCGCGATGTCGCCGCCCGCCGTGGCGTCAAGCGCCTCTAGGCCCTCGTTGTCCACTAGGGAGGCTGTGGCGGCGTTGGCGGCGGCGAGCGCGGCGGAGGTGAGGACAGGGTGGCTCCACGCGTAGCCTACTATGTCTCCGTAGCTGTGCTCTCCCTCGACAAGCCAGCTCGGCAGCGGCTCATCCTGCGGCGCGTAGGCTATGCCGAGGCTGCCGTCTTCGCCCACTACGTAGGTGAACCTTCTACCCAGGCCTATCTCCACCACTCTTATACCGGCCTGGCCGGCTAGGGGCCCTCGAAGCGCCTCCGCCAGCGCTTCGGGGAGTAGGCCGCGGCCAGGCCTTCTTGGAGGCTCGCAGCTCTTCTCCAAACCCCGTCTACCCGCTGTTCTCTCGTCTTTCTCTAGTGGGCGTCTAGTATGTGGGGGTGCTCCCGGACGAGGAGGAAGCCGGCGCCGTAGACCCTGGCGAGCACGTCCGGTGCCAGCACCCTACTGGGAGGCCCCGCGGCAACTATGCGCCGATTAACAAGCACCGCCATAGTGGTGTACTCTAGCAGCAGCATGGGGTCGTGGCTGGTTACAACTATGAGGCGCCGGTGGGAGAGGCTGCCTACAAGTTTTGCAAGCTCCACTTTGCCCGCGGGGTCTACAGCCGAGAAAGGCTCGTCCATGACTAGAAGCGGAGGGTCGTGGACAAGTGCGCGTGCTATGAATACCCTCTGCCTCTGGCCGCCGCTGAGGCTGCCTAGGGGGCGGTGCCAGCTCTCCTCGGGTAGGCGGACTCTTTTCAGTGCCGCCGCCGCTCTCTCCTCTGCGACCGTTCTCTCTCCGCCCCGGCACCGTATCCTGCACTCGGTGAGCACGAGCTCCCAGGGTGTCACCGGGTAGTTGTTCGTACCCGGCTCGAGCTGGGGCACGTAGCCCGCGTAGCGGCCCGCCTTCCTGGGGTTCCCTGTCACGTCCTCGCCGTTGATGTATACGCGGCCCTTTAGCGGCTTTAGAAGGCCAAGCATTGTTTTTAGTAGGGTTGTTTTCCCCGCCCCATTGGGGCCCAGTACTTGCACCAGGCCGGGGCCTTTCAGCTCGAGCCGTACGCCGCGCAGCACCGGTTCTCCACGGTAGCCGGCGTCTATGTCGACCAGCTTCACGGTCACGTTGGCGTGTTTCTTCGCGGCCTCCGCCGGCACGGTGCCTAGGCCCGCGGCTAGCACTTCGCTGCACCCCCTGTCTCCATCCCAGCCAAGAAGAGCTGTGTGCACAACTATTTAAGCAGTTTATCTTTGTCTGTGCACACACGTGGGTGGCACCATGGCGGCGAGGGGGAGACTGCTGCAGGCCGCGGCGCTTATAGTGCTGGCAGCTATTCTGGCAACTGTAGTGATTGCAGCCTTAAACAAACATAGCGCAAACAGTGGCCACGGCGGAACAGGGGGAGCCAAGGGGCTGCTAGTTGTCGTCACCTTCCCCAACCTCGTTGACGACATAAGACCGCTACTATGCGGCGGCGACCGGGTAGTGTCCCTGGTGCCGCCGGGCGTGGACCCGCACGAGTTCCAGCTTACACCATCGGCGCTCCGGCTGGCTAGAGAGGCAGACCTAGTAGTCTCAACAGGACACGCGCCGTTCGAGGTGAAGCTGAGAGACGTCATTGACCCCTCCAGGCTGGTAGAGATACCGCGGATAAAAGGCATCAGGCTGCTCGTAAACCCGGTTACCGGGCAGCCCAACTACCATATGCCTATCTATGACCCTTCAAACTACAAGAGGTTCATCGCATATATCGCTGAAAGGCTTGCAGCACTCCGGCCGGGATGCAAAGCCAAGTATATGAGGAACGCGGAGAGGATCCTAGAAGAAGTGGACACTGTGGTCGCTGCCGCGCCGCGCCTCTCAGCTGTCGCGGTGGGGTCGGCGCCGCCTGTACAGTACGCAGTCCAGTGGCTTAATGTGACGGTCGCGTGGCTGCTGATACCCGAGCCTGGCGTCTCGCCCACGCCTGGAGAGGTCGGGAAGGCGCGTAGCCTCCTGGAGGAGGGTGCAATAGCTGTTGTGATGTCTTCCCGGGGAGGGCTCGCGACACCCGCTGACACCAAGCTTGCCGAGATGGCGAAGGAGTATGGGCGGCCTTTGCTTCGCGTCCCCGCCCCCTATTCGCCTGGCAGTGTTCTGGAGAAGCTCCGCGTGGTAGCAAGGGAGGCGGAGGAGCTGGCGTCCCAGTAAGTGGGGGTGTGGGCGTCTATGGTTAGGATAGAGAAGCTGGCCGCTGTGGGTCTAGCCGTGTCGCCCATCCTCTATGTCTCCTACGCGGCCGTTACCGGCGAGTACATTCCTGCCGTGGTTATTGCGGCGGCGACGCTGGTATTCGGGCTTCTCGGCAGCCTGGTGGCGGCTAGGCGGCTTTTCTTCCTCGCAGGTGCCGCGCCTCACGCCTCCCTGTTGGCAGCCCTGATAGCGGTGCCGGTTATGGCTGAAACCGGTGTCCCGCTGGATGCCGCTACCGCGGCTATCGGGCTGCTGCTTATCTATACGGTAGGCTATGCTATACACCGGGGTGTCGACCCGGATGTTGCTACATCGGTGTTCGTGTCTGTCAGTGCCTCTCTCAGCGTAGTGTTGGCTTATGTCGTTGCCTCTAGCTATCCCTTGGGTTTCGATATTACAGCGGTTGTCTTCGGCGACCCGTTGCTAGCGGTACGGAGCGAGGCCTTCACTGCTGTAGCTGCGGCATTGGTGGTGGCTGCTTTGACGCTGGCCACCTATATGGAGCAGGTCTATATAGGAGTTGACCGGGAGGCTGCGCTGCTGTCAGGGCTTAACACGCGGCTGTACGACGCCGCCTTCTTCACGATGATGGGGCTAGGTGTTGCGCTGCTCGTACGCCCCGTGGGGTTCGTACTTGAACATGTGCTAATGCTTATACCTGGCGCCATGACTGGCTATGCGTCGAGCAGCCGAGGGGCTCTGCTGGTTGCGTCGGCCACAGCCACCCTCTCGGGGGCGCTGGGCCTAGTGGCGGCTCACGTATTCAACATCGCACCCGCGGGCGCGTCGGGCCTAGTTCTCCTCCTGTTCTACATCGTGGCGCTGCTCTCCACGAGGCAGGGGTGAGAGAGGATGGCCGCCTCCGGCAGGAAGCGTCGATTCGGGGTCTCGCTGGACGCCTCGCTCGCGGAGAGACTCGACGCGCTCGCAGAGGCGCTAGGAGTCGACCGCTCGTCCCTCGTAGAACGGGCCGTCAGGAAATTCATAGATGACTACAAGCACCTGCTTGAGGCCCACGACTGCAGCGGACTCCTAGTACTCCGCAGCGTTAGAAACTCGAGGGACAAGGTGTTCACGGTGCTGGAAAAGTACCGCGACATAGTCGTCTCCTCTAACCACGTCCACGTGACCGACGACTGCGTAGAAGTAGTGGCGGTGCGGGGGCCTTCGGGTAGGATACAGGCGTTCCTTAGGGAACTAGAGGGCCGCTCCTGCAACGCACGCTTCATACCCATCCACTAGTGGCTTCATCCCGCCGGGTACACGGGGAGGAGGAGGCCTTGGAGGACCCTCTCTCGTGGAGCAGGCACGCCGGCTACAAGCCCTACTGGATAGAGGACTCAACGATAGCTATCAGCCCGATGCCGCGCCCCGAGGATCTCGAGGAGATAGCCAACACGTTTAGGACCGTGGTCTCGCTCGCCGCGCCTGCCGAGTTCGTCTACGGTGGCCACGTGGACCCCCGCAGCCTACAGGCAGTGGCTGCTAGGCACGTGTGGCTACTCGTGGGGGAGTACAATGCCCCCACCCTGCCCGAGCTGGCATGGGCCCTGGGCCGCGCCAGCGAGACACCGGTTCTAGTCCACTGTCTACGGGGCTGCGGTAGGAGCCCGCTCTTTGCGGCCGCGTGGCTGCTTCACTACCGGGGCATGCGTCTACAGGAGGCGCTGCTGCGTGTACGCGAGAGAAGGGGCTGCGGGCTCGAGACCCTGCCACAGCTGAGTGTTCTCGAGGCCTACGATCTAGCCCTGCGCGCCGGCCTAGCTAAACAAGTTGAGGGCTTCGACCGGGACGACGCTAGGCCGGAGTATTCTCTCCTCCTCGCCCGCAGGCTGGCCTGGCTGGCGGGCAAAGAGGCCGTCGACATGGCGCGCGAGAGCCTGGCAGGTGGCGGCTTCTGGAGGGCAGCGGACGTCCTCGCCAGGGAGCTGGGCTACACTGTGGCCGGCATGAGTACTGATAAGAGCGACGGCAGGGTCGTTCTACGGCTCGTAGTGTGGGTTACTAGGAGGGCGCATCCCGCCTCGGTGCGTCAGCCGCCGCTAGTGCCCGGGCCGCTTGCGGAGAAGCTGAGCGCAGAGCTGAGCAGCACGCTGGGCAGAGACGTGGAGGCCGTGTTCGCGGTGAAAAAACCCACCGAGGTGCCCTGGCTCTAGCAGTGCCTAGGCGGCGCCTGGGGGCGCAGGCCACGGCACGGGCCTGCCAGCTACCCAGCCTTCTGGCGCTAGGCCTGCCTACCGGTTCTTCCCGCAGCTGCGCCTGCTAGGAAGGCTATTAGGGCTGTTAGGAATAGAGCTGTCCAGCTTGCTGTGCCGCCGCCACCACTGGTCAGCGTCTTAGTAGCTGTCTTCGTAACTGTTCTGGTTAGAGTCGTTGTGACAGTCTTTTCCGTTACCGTGCCCGTGGCTGTCACTGTCACCGGCACCCTGGTGGTAGTCGTCGAGGTGCCTCCCCTTCCTGCGACGGTAACCGTTATTGTGACGTTCTTCGGCACCGTGATAGTGACTGTCTTTGTGTGCGTCACCGTGCCTGGCATCTGTGCCGGTGCCATCTTCTTGCCTGGCACCAGGGTGTCGAGGAGCAGCGCGTAGCTCGCCCCCTGTATATAGAGCTGCAGGGCGGCGGCGCCGGTCAGCGTGTCGCCGTATTCGAGGTAGAGGCTTGGCAGTATTGGCTGTAGGCCCCGGTGCATTGCTATCCCGGAGAGGAGGAGGAGCCCCGCTCTGGCCGCGGCTATCGACTCGTTGCCGACAAGGAACGCTGCCCTCATGTGGGTGGTTGCCAGGGTGTAGCCCCTGATAGCGTAAACCAGCGCATCTATGTAGTCTAGGACGCTGTTAGCCTTGGCCAGCACCGTCTTTGCCCTCTCTATCAGCTGTGCCGCCGTAGTCGAGGGCACGCCTAGGGCGGCGCTGTAGCTGCTAGTCGACTGCGCGAAGTAGAGTATGGAGAAGGCCGAGGAGCGGAGCCTCTTCACGGGGACGGGCACTCCGCCTTTATGGGCACGGAAGAGGTTTAGCCACTGTTTCGCAGTGATCGCCCGGTAGTAGCTGTAAACCGCGTCACCGGCCAGGTTGTTTACAAGGTCTAGGTTGAGGCTTATTGCGCCGGTTGTCGCCTTCTGCAGCAGAGCTGCGGCCTCGGATAGGGTTTCGCGGGCATCGTTAATCCTTATCATTGTTGCTACTGCTAGCTGTACGCCAATGTCTGTGAGGTTCTTGGAGCGGTAGAGTAGTCCGCGGAGGAAGGGCTCAACGATGTTGAGTGTGCGGTTGGCACTGTCTAGGAGGCGGCTCACGTTCTCGGCTATCACCTTCACCGGGTTGTCTGCGAGTATTATACGTGCTACTATGCATTCTCTTGTCGCGCTTATAGCGGCTGAGAAGTAGCGGGAGGCGGCGCTGTAGTAGAGGCCCCGCTGGTACAGCTTATCGCCCTCCGCGACCACGCTCTGGACCTGGTTGATTAGATTGTCGAACGTCTTCCTTATAGGCTCCGGGAGGTTTGCTAGCAGCTTCTTCGCGCAGGTTATGTTGCCTAGAGCGAGCTTCTTGAACTCAAGAGCGCTCGACTTTAGCGAATCCATGAGCCATGGAGGATAACTGTATCTACTCTTTGACGGCATTATCTCCTTTAGTATTTCGCGGTCCCCGGTTGCGGCCACATAGGCGTCAACCACGGTTTTCGCCGGCACAACCTTGACGCCCTTCTCCGCGCCCAGCTTTACTACGTCCACCACTGTGCCGGTGTTGAGGTCTAGTGCCTTCTCCTGGCCGGCCGGTATTACGAACACCTTTACCCCGCTATCGGCGGCTGCGAGCAGTTTCTCTGGGACACCGCCAACGGGGCCCAGCGTGGCGTCGGGGTCCACCATGCCTGTCATCGAGAAGTCTTTTCTCACCTGGTGGCCCCGGAGGGCGGCCATTATTGCGACCGCCATTGCGCCGCTGGCGCTTGGCCCGCCCACGATAGTCGTGTTGG
Organism: uncultured Hyperthermus sp.; assembly: GCA_964498685.1. Taxonomy (GTDB): domain Archaea; phylum Thermoproteota; class Thermoprotei_A; order Sulfolobales; family Pyrodictiaceae; genus QNYQ01. The sequence continues at coordinate 35,886 of CAZCGO010000002.1, forward strand.
ACTCTACACGGATGAAGTAGTCGAAGCTATAGTAGTCGAAGCCAGTAACGGTTGTGGCCACGATCGCGGCCATGCGTGCAGCGGCCTGCATGTCTAGCTCTGTCAGGGGGTCCGCGGAGACGTACACGACCCCGGACCCGGGGTAGGCGACTGTGACTACAAGTTTCGACATCACGCCGACATAGCCCGTCTCGGTTCTCGCGACCGCCGGCACCTGTAGCTCCACTGTCCTCGTAAACGCGTAGCCGGTGGAGCCGAGGAGCGCTGCAGCGGTAGGCGCGAGGCCCGCTGCAAGGATCATCGCTGCTAATACGAGGGCGGCTAAGCCGGGTCTCTTCATTGCTGGCACCATGTTTGGCTAGGCTCCTGTGTTGCATATAAATGGGGGAGCTTGTGTGGAACAGAATGCTATTTAATTCCTTGAAGTGGGTGTTATCTAGCTGTGCGGGTGGAGGCTGTGGCGAGCGAGGAGCTGCCGTCAACGCAGCGCCGCATACTGGAGCTGCTTAGAAGACACGGCACCATGACTGTCGAGGAGCTTGCTGCAGCGGTAGGCGTCAAGCCGTCCACGATAAGGAAGTACGCCCTCGAGCTAGAGAAGCGCGGACTAGTAGTACGCTATGGGAAGAGGATAAGCCCCGCCGAGGAGCAGAGGGAGGCCGAGAAGACTGCTGCCAGCCTACCCTTCTTCTTCATAGACCCTGGGCGCGGCGCTGTCGTGCTACGCGTATCCAGCCTGGAGCAGCTAGCCGCAGCCCTGAGGTACGGGCTGGTAGAGGGGGAGGCGCTCAGCTACGCCGTGGCCAGCGGCTGCTTGGCCTCGTGGCTGCGCAGGCTAGGCGAGGAGGGCCTTGCAGCTATCCTGGACGAGGCCGGCGAGGGCAACGTAGGCGAAGCCCTAGACCGGCTGGTGGACGCGCTGAAGGCGAGGACTAGGCTCTAGCGGAGCGGAGCGCAGAGAGTATGTCCCTGAGGACGTCGCCGGGGTCCTCGAGGCCGACACTTAGACGCAGTAGCCCAGGCGTTATACCCAGCTCTTTCTTCTCCTCCTCGCTGAGGCTGCGGTGGCTGCTCTCAAACGGGTACGCAACCACCGACTCCACTCCGCCAAGGCTCGGGGAGGGGACTACTAGTTGAAGCCGTTTAAGCATCGCCTTGGCCACCTGGCTGTCCCCTACATCGAAGCTGAGCACGCCGCCGTAGAGGCCGGGGAGCACCTCTCTGGCCGTGGCGCTGTCAGGGTGGCTCCGCAGGCCCGGGTAGTAGACCCGCTCGACCAGCGGCTCCTCTTCGAGCCTCCTAGCTATCTGCTCCGCGCTGCGCGAGCTGTACTCGACCCGCAGGTGTAGCGTCTTCAAGCCACGAGCTGCTAGGAAGGCGTCCAGGGGCTGCATTACTGTACCCGTCATCTTCCTCGTAGACCAGGCTGCCTCGTGGAGGCCCGTGTCGTTGCCGCAGAGGACGCCACCAAGCACGTCATGGTGGCCGCCTATGTACTTGGTGGCACTCTCTACGACCAGTATTTTTCGGCTAAGCGTGGCCGGCCTGTAGAGGTATGGAGAGGCGAACGTGTTGTCAACAATGAGGGTGCAGTCATCGCCGCACGCTTCGACGAGCCCGCGGAGGGGCGGGACGCGCAGGGTAGGATTACCTATAGTCTCTACGAGGACCGCGTCGGGGGCCAGCTCTTTGACTGCCTGCAGGAGCTGCCCCCACGGGGGCCCATAGTAGTGGACCTGGAGGCCGCTAGACGCGAGCCGGTCTAGCAGGCTGCGCGTGGTGCCATAGAGGAGCCGGCTCGCTACCACCCGGCGCGCCCCCGCGCCTCTGAGCACCTCAAGGGCCACGTGGAGCGCGGCCATGCCAGTGTTGAATGCGAGGCACCACTTTGACCCCTCAGCTATCCTAACAGCGTTCTCGAATAACATGGTCGTTGGGTTGTTCTCTCTCCCGTACTTCACTTCCAGCAGCGGTGGTTCTCTCGGACTAGTGAAACGGTAGGGCACTGACACATGTACAGCCGGTACCACGTCGGGATCGTCGTCGTTGAGGCCGCCTCGGAGCGCGCGCAGCACCTCGCTAACCGGGTAGCCGGTCGCCGTCACGAGCTACACCCCTGGCGCTAGGCGGTGGCTAGGGCTAGAGCAGCGAGGCCGGCGGCGCCACGGTTGCGACCTTGACTATGTCGGCCTCACAGCAGCCGCAGCCTGTGAGCAAGGCTTCCGCGACCTGCCTGGCGCTCTTCTCGTTCCCGGCAAGGGCTACGAGGGAGGGCCCTGCGCCGCTTATGGCTACGCCTAGCGCGCCGGCGTTGAGCGCCGCCCTTCTGGCCTCGCTGAAGCATGGCACGTATTTCTGCCTGGCCGGCTCCACTATCTCGTCCTGCATCATCATTATGCCCATTAGGCGTAGGTCGTTCATGGACGCCGCGGCTACGAGCATGGCTAGCCGCGACCAGTTCCTCGCCGCGCGTTCCAGCTCCACGGTTCTCGGAAGCACCTCCCGCATCAGCTTAGTCTTACCACTTGTAACCATGCGCACCTTAGGCACGTAGACTACCAGCCACGCCTCGAAGGGTATCTTCTTGACGTAGAGTCTTCCCTCGGTGTCGCTTGCGATGATAGTCATGCCTCCGAGCAGGCTAGCGGAGACGTTATCATAGTGGGGCGTGCCAGCGGCTGCAGCCTCGCCGCGGCCAGCCGCCTCGACGAGATCCTCGTAGCCCAGATCCAGGCCGAGTAGGTGTGCCACAGCCTTCACAGCGGCCGCGGCCGAGGCCCCGCTGCTCCCCAGTCCGAGGCCTGGAGGCACACCCTTATAGACGCGGAGGACAATGTCACCTTCGAGGGACTTGACGCGGGCTATCTCTAGCAGCGCCTCGACCGCCCGTATCGCTGTCTCAGCCATTCCGGCGCCAGAGGCATAGGGGCCGTAGACTGTCTCAACCACTATGCTGCCGGTGCCGGGCTCGAGCCTGGCCTCTACCTCGTCGTAGAAGCTCGTATGCGCCACGGCCACGGCGTCGAAGCCGGGGCCGAGGTTCGCGCTACTCGAGTAAGCGCGCACCCTTACACGGGAGGCCAAAGCGTCCCACACCCCGCCTGGGGCGCCCCTGGGTAGCCGCGTCCCCGTAGGGCAGAAGATTAATAGCCATCGTGGCGGCTGCTTTGCTCCACCACTTCTCTTATATGCTGCTTTTCCGCTGTGAGGCCTGGCCAGGGAAGGGGGGTGTGCTGGGCTACCCGGTACCACTAGCTATGGCGACACAGCACCCGGACTCGGCTAGCCGGGGCTTCGACGCCCCCGACGAGGTGGAGGAGGCACTCCGCGACCTCCTGCCCGTAGAGAGAGGAGGGCTCGGCCTCGACGAGAAGATGATCGACTACGAGGGCAAGCTGACCCCATACCACCAGGTCCAGTGGGTTGTAGAGGAGCTTCTGCGCCACGGGCTCCTTCCGGGCGAGGATTTCCTGGTCACTCCCCGTATCCCTTCCGAGCGCCTCGAGGAGCCGGAGAGACAGGTAATGGTGCTTTGGGGCATACTGGTCGCGAACAAGAAGGCTATCGAGAAGACGGGGCAGGAGGCCGTACGCTACATAATAAACCCGATGAGCAGCACTGGCTACGAGATATATGTAGTGCAGCGGCGCATAATCAAGATGCAGCGGCTGGCCGAGGAGGAGCTAGGGCTGCACAGCGGGAGAATAGAGGTGATACCCCTCGTCGAGGACTTCGAGTCGCTGCTGCACGTAGACAAGATACTTGAAGGCATGAAGAACGCGCTTCTAAACCACCTAGGCATACACTACAGCAGCTACCGCGTCCTACTCGGCAAGTCCGACACCGCGCTAGCGTATGGCCACCTGACTTCCTCCCTCTCGCTCGTATACGCGCTCTCTAGGATAAGGAAATGGGCGGAAGAGAACAATGCAAGGGTCTACCCTATTCTAGGCGTGGGCGCGCTGCCCTTCCGCGGCCACTTGGCGCCGGACGCCGCGGCGCAGTTTCGAAACCAGTACCGCGGCTACCGCACGGTAACGATACAGTCGGGGCTGCGCTACGACCATAGCCCGGAAGACGTGGCCTACGTGGTGAAGACGCTCCAGGAGGGTCTCCACGAGGAGCCCCGCCTGCTCGACGACACGGTCGAGAAGAGGCTAACCTTGGCTGCCCGTGTCTTTACACGCGAATACCTCTACCCCGTAGTTAGGCTGGTTGACGCGATAGGCTTTGTAGCGAAGTTTGTCCCGAGGCGGAGAGCCAGGCTAAGCCATGGCCAGTATTCTCGGAGCCTCGAGGCTAGTATAGCGTTTACCGGCGACCCCGGGCTCCTCTCGAACCCTAAGGCAAGGCGGGCCAGACTGCCTAGGGCTATCAAGTTCTCTGCAAGCCTTTACACTATGGGGCTGCCCCCTGCCCTCATAGGGCTCGGTCGGGGGCTACGGGCAGCTGCAAAGGAGTACGGCGAGGACATTGTAGAAGATATCGTGGAGAACATCTTGCCCATGCTGCGCCAGGATATCGAGTTTGACCTCAAGTTCCTCTCCATCGAGGTTCTGAGGAGCTATGTTGACGACGACAAGCTGCTCCGCATGGTAGAGGAGGATGTGGAGTACGCTAAGAGCTACGTGGGCAGCGACCCTGGAGCCGACGAGGACTACGTCGAGCTCCTAATAGAAGCCAGGGACGCCATAGCAAAGGGCCTTAAGAGGGAGGCCGAGGCAGCGATAGCCAAGGCGGGAGCCCTGCGGGGCAGCCTTGGGTAAGGTAGTAGGGTTTGGGGCTCGGTCTCCGCCGTACCGTCCTCACTGCTGGTCTTCGGCCCTAGCGAACCTCGTCACCGCCCGTAACAGTACAGCATGTTAGCAGTGTATAAGGTATAAGCCAGGGGCCAGCATAGCCTTCTTTAACATGGGTGAACACCGTGTCCGGGGGACGGCTAAGGAGGCTCATAGAGAGCCCCCTGGCAGGGTTCCTGGCCGTAACCCTGCTCTATGTGTTTTCTCTCAGGGGCCTCATAGCCATCCAGGAGCACCAGCTAAAAGACAACCCGGGCCCTATACGTGTACTAGAGATAGGCGTCACAGTGGCCTACCTAGCCGCGGCCTTGTTCTTCCTCTACATCATGCGGAGCAGCCGTAAAGCCACCCGAACACCTACCGCCACTCTAGCCACGTGACCCAGCCAAGGCCAGTGTAGCAAAGAGGCCCGCGGAAGGGCCACGAACTCTCAAGAAGCTCTCGGAGGCAGGCCTCTGGGCCCGCGCCGGTGTAGGATACTGTGGTGCGGGGGGTGGGATTTGAACCCACGCAGGCCTACGCCAGCGGGTCCTGAGCCCGCCCCCTTTGACCTGGCTCGGGCACCCCCGCACCCGCGCCTATCCCTGGGGGCTCCGCGGGGATACAGTATCGCCCCGCCCGGCGGGTTTATCAAGGTTTAGGGGGCCTATGTCGTAGCCGGTCTCCTCCCTAACGATTTCTCGCACCTTCTCGCACAACGCCTCGGTCACTATGCCGCGCCTGCAGGCCTCCACGAGGCGCTCCACGTCGATAACCTCCCTTGTACCGTCACTCCTCTTGACTATATCCACCTCTAAATCAAGGTAGACTATCTTGTCTAGCCCTATCTCCGGCGGCGTATTGATGTTGATATAGGAGCCCTTGTATTCGCCGCTGCGGGAGTAGTACTTGTGCACGATCACCCACTTGCTGGTATCTATCTCGGATACTATAATGTCGCCCGGCTCCTTTCTGACGCCGAGGCCGTCATATATCCCAGGCGAGCGGACCCTCCTCTCGACGATAAGCGTGAGCCCCTCCCTGCCCCTATCTACGTTCTTCACGTAGGCGCTGCCGAGGCGTATTCTAGAGCCATCGGGTTTTACGTGGTGTATCTCGACCCGGCGTATTTCTACAAGCTTTTCGGCGAGCAGGGCCAGGAGGCCGCTCAATATCTTTGACGGCTCAACGTTTTCTTCTATAAGTTTCTCCGAGAAGTCAACCAGCAGCCCAAGCGAGGGTGCAACGCTTTTAACGCTATGATGCCAGGGCGCGGTGGGCGCCGCCTTGGCCCGCATGGAGTCTAGCCGCTCCTTATCCGGCCTGCTAAGCCTGACAACCGCCACCGTCTCACCGACACCGTAGACGGGCTCGTCGCCTTTAGCCGCCTCCTCCTCTACCTCGCGGAGACGCTGCTCTAGGATCTTCAGCTCGTTGGCAAGGGTTCCAGCGTCCGCGTATCTGCTGCTACTGCGCCAGTGCACGCTGTAGCCTCTTGCCACGTATTCCGCTGCCAGTCCAAGGAGTTCGGCCTTCTTCTCCTCACCACGTATATGTTCGCTGAAGCTAACCCGTGCAGCACCGTAGAGAGGCTTGTAGAGGACAGCATAGTCGCCTATCACCCGCGGCCCTGGCACTATTTTTGCCCTCTCCCCTGGCCTGACGGAGGGCTTCACGACACCCGCCACTATAGTGGTGCCCTCCTTACAGCTGTCAACTGGTAGGCCCACTACTGTGGCCTCTACGCCGTCTACCCGGGCCGTGCACACCCCCTCCTCCATACCGGTCACTATGGCCTTTACCGTTGAGTGCAGCGGCGGCCAGCCTACCCAGTAGAAGGAGTAGGGTAGCTCGCCACGCAGTATCTTGATTACCTCCTCGACTGCCCATGTATAGCCGACTATGACTAGCTCGGAGAGGTCCTCCTCGCTGTTCTTCAAAGTCACGTCGGCGGGCACGTTTAGCTGCGGTATACCAAACCTCTCAGCTATGACGCGCGAGGCCTGCACCACTTGTAGGCCCTTCTCGAGCGCCAGCTGGGTCAGCGCGGTAGCATATATGCCCCTTATGCGGACGCGCAGCAGCCGCCTGGCCACTTTCCACGCCCTCTCCCTCTACACGGGGCCCCACAGAGAGGGGCCGAAGCCTAGAATACGCCGCGAAGACGCCCACCATCAACCGGGATAGAGGCGCCACTAACATAGCTAGCCATAGGGCTCAGCAGAAACGCCACTACGTCGCCAAGCTCGTGCGGGTCGCCTATCCTGCGGAGCGGGACCTCGCGGCCTATCTCTTCAATCACTTCCTCTGCGCTTACACCCCTCTCCTCTGCACGTTTCTCGGCCAGGGAGCGGACACGGTCGGTGAGGAAGTAGCCCGGCAGCACGGCGTTGACACGTATACCCCTGGGCCCAAGCTCGTGGGCGAGGCTGCGCACGAGCCCATGCATAGATATCCTCAACACGTTGCTTAGAACTATGTCGGGTATAGGCTCGCGCACCGCCACGCTCGTAACATAGACTATCCCGCCGGAGCCGTCCCGGCGCGGCTCAATGTAGCGGAGGAGGGCGCGTGTGAACCAAACCGGGGACAACGCCAGGGCGTTGGCCCAAATCCTCCACTCCTCCTCGCCAACATCGCTGAACTTCCCCGGAGGCGGAGGAGGGGGAACATAGACGCCAGCGTCCAGGCCGCCCAGCGCGGACGCAGCCATATCTACCAGGCGCGCAGCCTCCGCCGGCTCCCGTAGGTCCGCGGCGAAGCCCTCCACGCGTCCGCCACCGTACCGTCCTCTAAGCTCGCTCAGGGCACTTGAGACACCATCAACACTGGAGCCGTTGACTACGACACGGGCACCGTAGTCGAGGAGGCGCTCCGCTATACCCCTCCCGAGGCCCCGTGTAGACGCCGTGACTACGACACGTAGACCATTAAGGCAGGGACCGCAGCCTGGCGCGGTCAAGACTCTGCACCCAGCCCTGGCGGGTGAGCGCCGGCAGCCAAAAACCACCTATAGAGCTAGAGGGGCCGGCAGAGACCTGCCTCGAGGAGAAGGAGGCAGCCATAGCGGCTCCAGGGATGCCGGGGCCCCGCATCGCCGGCTTAGGGAACCGTTAGCCGGCTGCTTACGAGAGTATGTTGTGGAGGATTTTGTCCTAGGGCTTCCACATGCGTGCCCGGCACTCCGTAGAGGCTGTGAATTGTGCGGGTGCGGCGGAGTAGGGCAGGCAGCCGGAGAGGGGCGAGAACCAGGATGCAGGCTCATGGTGACAGGGTGGCGGGCCCGCGGGGATTTGAACCCCGGATCACCGGCTTAGAAGGCCGGCGCCCTATCCTGGCTAGGCTACGGGCCCGCCAACTCTGCACCATGAGCTGTGGTGGCGTGAGAGGAGACGGGTTATATCGGTTACCGCCCTGTCCAAGCCAAAGAGCCTGATGGCGTACCCTGCTAGGTCGAGCAGGGCGGTAACCCTCCTAGCAACCACTATGTCGCTTGTCGCCGCTACGCATGTCCTCCCCAGCTCTATGACCCGGCGGTCTGCCTTCTTCTCGAGAAGCACCGCGGCCGGGAGCCCCCGGCGCGTGTGCGCCTCGCGCAGCGCCGAGGCCAGCACGGCGCTGCGGCTGGGCTGCGAGTCAACCACCAGGTAGACGTGGCGGGGCGCTAGGGAGGCCACCGCGGCGGAGGCGAGATCGGCCAGGGTCTGCGCGTGCCTAACCACTAGCCCAGTCGCGCCCAGCAGGGCGTCGCGTGTTAGGCCGTCGCTGCAGCGGTAGACCCGGTGGCCGCTAAGTGCCGCGTATATCGTTGCTAGCTGGTTGAACACGTCGACGACTAGGCAGCGGTTCCTGCAGCAGGGGGATAGTTTGCTGCGAACGGTCCTGCTCTCCTCTGCGCCGTGGACGCACCTGCCTATGAGGATGCGTTCAGGACGGGACAGGTGGTGCCTTGCAGCGACAAGGCTGAGGGCGTGGCTCCGCGGGTAGCCGCGGCTCAGGAGGAAAAACACGTCATAAAACGCTTCGGGGGGAGGCCTCATGCCTGCTTCCCTAGCGCCTCCTCTAGGGCTCGAACAACGGCCTCCAGAACCTCCTCTAAGCCGACGTTCTTGGCGAACAGTGTTACGTGGGTAGGCTTGCCGCCGCCCCGTATCCCCTGCGCGGCGAGCCGGCGTGCAGCGTCTCGCAGGTTTATCGCGGACGCGGCCTCCTTGGACGCTGCTACCTCGACTACGAGGCCGCCGCCCTTCGGGTACGTCATCACTACTATGGTCTTGCCCTTAGATGTCAGCTCTCTCATAACCTCTCTTCCTGCCTCGACGTCTAGAGACGCGTCAACAATGTATATCTTAAGCCCGTCGAGGTTTCTTGCTTTGGACTCGGCCTCGTGCAGCATGTTATCCACTATTATCCTTCGGAGCTCGTTCAGCCTCTTCTTGAGCGCTTGTTGCTCCTCTACGAGCTTCCCGAGCCTGTCCACGAGGTTACTCCTAGACGCCTTGACGAGCGCAGCTGCACGGTCAAGCGTCTCTTCGAGGCCTGCCGCGTATCTGGCCACCTCGCTGCCTGCAACTATCTCGAACCTAACCACGCCGTCCTGCAGCTTCTCGACATTCACTATCTTTATCGACCCTATCTCCCCCGTGTTGGCTAGATGGGTGCCGAAGCACGCCTCCACGTCCCAGTCGCCTATAGTGAGGACGCGTATCTTGGGGCTCATCGGTACTCCTCCCTGGTAGAGCCGGAAACCGTAGAGCTTCTCGGCCTCGTTGCGGTCCATCACCTGGGCCTTGACTGGTATCCTTTCGAGTATTGCCCAGTTCGCCAGCTCCTCTATGCGCTTCACCTCTTCGCTGCTTGGAAGCTCGTAGTGGGTTATGTCTAGGCGTGCCTTCTCCGGCGTCTTCTCGGCGCCCGCCTGCCAGACGTGGCTGCCTAGAACCCTCCTAGCGGCGCCCAGGAGGACATGTACCCCGGTGTGGTGGCGCATCAGGCGGTAGCGGCGGTGCCAGTCTATCTGGCCCTCGGCGACAGCGCCTAGACAGGAGCCGGGGAGAGGTCTTTCAAGCACATGGACTACGACGTTGTTCGGTGTCTTCTCCACGCGTACGACCTTCCGCTCCTCCCCGCAGGCGCGTATAACGCCGGTGTCGTGCAGCTGGCCGCCGCCGGTGGGGTAGAAAGCTGTCTGGTCAAGCACCACGTAGTTGCCTTTAATGCCGATTATCTTCGCGGTGAAGCTTCTAAGGTAGGGGTCTTCGTGGAAGAGCCGCCTGGTCTCTGGGAACCTGTTAGCCCACGCCACTATGTCGCTTGGCAGCCCCGTCTTGTCCTCAACCCTTCTCGCGACGCCTCCGCGGGCGCCGTGCCTCTCAGCCACTATGGCGTAGAAGTTGTGTGGTACCTCGAGGGCCACGCCGAGCTTCTTGGCGGCCTCCGCGACTACGTCGGGAGGTATGCCGTGGCTATCGTATAGGAGTATCAGGTCGTCGAGGCTTAGCTTCTTTCTACGGCGCAGGAGTTTCTCCACCTCACGTAGGCCGCGCTGCAGGCTCCTATAGTAGCGGTTCTCCTCTATACCGGTCACTTTTACTATATAGTCCAGGTTTTCGAGCATTCTTGGATAATAGTCGCGGCCCCAGAACTCTGCCTGCCGTCTCACAAGTTCCACTAGGCTCACGTCGCTGCCCAGCCTGTTTATTAGCCGAAGCGCGCGCCTTATCACAAGCCTAGCCAGGTAGCCCTCGCCCGTATTGCTGGGCACGATGCCGTCGCCGAGCATCAACGCCACAGTCTTGGAGTGGTCGAGTACTGCGTAGACAGCAGCCTCCCGCTCCAAGAGCCGCCGTGCCTCCTCGAGGGGCATGCCGGCGTCCTCTGCGGCGCGGCGGTAGAATGCCTCCAGGCTAGCCGGGTTCTCCGGGTCCAGGCGGCCCGCGTCGCGCGCCGCTGCCCATAGCAGTCTCTCTGGAGCGGCCTCGACGCCCAGTAGGCGCCGGAACTCGTCAAGGAGGCCGCCGTATATCGCGTGAAACGCTGTAGGCACGTTCTGCGTGAACCAGGCTATACGCTCAATACCGTAGCCCGTGTCGACTACGCGAAGAGGCATAGGCTCGTAGCCCTTCTCCCCGACACGGTACTGCATGAACACCAGGGTGGCTAGCTCTAGGCCTCCTACAGTTACCTCGAAGCTGGGGCCAGCGTTCCCGCCTCCCTCCCACCAGGATTCCTTGAACGTAACATGTTCCGGCGGTATGCCCAGCTCCTCCGTGAAGAACCGGAAAGCCAGCTCTACCGTCTCCTCTTTCCAGTAAACCCTGCGGTCCGGGTAGTTAAAGGCGTGGTGGCCGCCCATCTCGAAGCTGGTCAGGTGTCTTCCAAGCGTGACGCCAACATTATCGATGTCCTCTAGGCGTATGCTCGGCTGGACTATTACCAGCGGGTTAGCGGGAGGCGGCACCAGGCCACTGGTCACATGGGGCTGGAACACTACTATGCTAGCAATCGTCAAGTAGAGGTCGGTCCTCCACCTGGCGACCACTGGGCGAGGCTCGAGCACCTCGTGCCCGTTGCGGCGAAAGAAGTCCAGGAAGCGGCGCCTCGCCTCCCGCACCGACAGGTCGCGGAGCCTCTTCGGGACCTTCCAGAAGTAGTACTCGACACAGGGCGCGTCGTTGCAGTGCTCCTGCTCCGGGTTAAGAGTCCAGAAGTACTCGCCGCCTATCTTGCACTTCCTGCGGACAAAGCCGTTCCTCTTGAAGAACTCCAGCTGGTACTCCTTGGGATCAACGGCTCCGCCCAATACCAGTACCCCGCTGGGAGCAATTAGACCCAGCAGCCCAGCGGTTAATACTCTAGCCGCGGCCCGGGCTCAGCCAGTGTAAAACCACCGCAGGGCGAGGTGCAACAGTAAATGAGAGCCGCGCAGAGGCAACCCAGGCGGCTGGGACACCTATGCAGCTGCCCGGCGAGTGCAGGGATGACAGGCTACGCGGCTTCGCCCGCCGCGCTAGCTGCATCGGGGCCGCTTTTCACGCGCTAAGCTACTACGAGGAGGACACGGGCCGTAAGGCGGGCGTCACCGTTGAGCCCGGAGAGGCCTGCCGTATCGAGATAGTAGACGAGGCAGAGTGCAACAGGGAAGTCGTGGACCGGATTAGCTCCTCTCTACCGAGGCTCCTCGGCGCCCCCCTGGCCGCCGAGTACAGCTGCACCACCGGAACCGGCGACGCCAGGCTGCTCCGCTACCGGGGCCTTGCTCACGCACTGCTAGACTCCCTGGCCACCATGGTACTTGACTGCCTGCGCTCACTCTCAAGACGCGGACGCGAGCACTTCTACATCGCCGGCTGGGGCGGCGAGTACGCCCTCGGAGAGGGAGGCGAGCGAAGCGTCACCCTGCCTAGCGTGCCCGGCGTTGTCTTCATACACACCCACCCAGGCACCTGCTACCCATCCTCCAAGGACCTGCAGTCTTTCGCGGACTTCTTCAGCTCCGGCGGCCTGGTCGAGGCCATAGTCTCCCCAAGCTGCGCGCTGGCGCTCTACCTAGAGGAGCCGCTACAGGAGGAGGACTACTGGAGCCTCATGGACGCCGCGCGGTGCGTCGCCCGAAGCAAGGACGGAGCCACGTACGCCGACTGCATGAACAAGTTGTTCCGCATGAGAAGCGTGAAGATGCAGCTACTGTAGGAGGCTAGGCGAGGTAGTCGCCCCACTCCTTTAGCAGCGTTTCCTCCGTGACACTGTGGCTCTTCGTCAGTGATAGCGTGCCGCTCCGCTTGGGCATGCCGAGGCGGGCCGTGGCCCATCTCCTGGGAGGTATCGTGAAGGGCGCCTTAAGCGGGAACTTGACGTAGGGCTCCCTGAGCTGGTTCACCCTGCGGAACGCTTCTATTACAGCCTCTACTTTCTCCTCGAAGCCCTCCTTGCCGTGAAGCATTGGGCGCACCTCGACGGGGGCGCCGCGCCAGTTTAGGCACGGCAACAGCTTGAAGTCGTATGTTACCCTTATTCTCGTACAGGCGGCGCAGAAGAGATAGTTACCAACAGGGCCCACTATCTCTACGCGTATCCCGTTATCGAGCAATAGGACCGGCCGGTTATGCAGGCCTAGCCGGTATTTTATCTCTACTATGCGTTTATCTAGCTTCTCTAGAACACGCCAGCGGGGCAGGTGGTGCTCCCTAAACACGCGGCTGGCTTTGCCTACCGGGTGGAGCTCTATAAACTGGACATCGGCCCCCACCCTAGAGGCCAGCTCTATGACTTTCTCTATATCGTTCTCGTTTATGCCGCGTAGAACCACGAAGTTTATCTTGACACGTAGCCCGTACTGGCGGGCGAGCTCTATGTTCTTTAAAACACGAGGGAGGAGCCTCGAACCAGTTATCTTCTCGAAGGCGGCCTCACTGACTGCATGGAGGCTCACATTAACGTGGCCAAGCCCCGCCTCCACTATGCGCGGCAGGTGCCGGTGGAGGAGAGACGCATTAGTGGTCATAGAGACGTAGCTCCCATCCTCGTGGAGTATCTCAACTATCTCTGGGAGGTCGGGGCGAATAGTAGGCTCGCCGCCAGTTATTTTGAACGCCGTTATGCCAAGCCTCCTTGAGGCCTCTTTAAGTAGACGTATCTCCTCCAGTGTAAGCTCATCCTTTTCGAGGCCCTCGCGGTAGCCCTCCATGTGGCAGAAGAAGCACGAGAAGTTACACCTACCCGTGACCATTATTCGGATATTGGTGAGAGGCCTACCGTATCTATCAAAGAGGGGCGCCGTAGCAGCTCACCCTGTCGGCCTTCTGGGTGCTGGAACCCGTGACGTAAGCATATGGCGCTGGCGAGGCTAGTTATTTGTCGCCTCGCCGGCTATGGTGGTGGTTGGGGGCCACCTAGCTAGGCCTACCTATATATTTCCCGGGATGTGTAGCAGAATACTGTCACCGGAGAGGGTCTAGAAGCGTCTCCCTCTGCCAACGCGTGAAGCCCATGGAACCCGCCGCCCATGGGCCGGTATCGCCAGGAGCAGGGTCCCGGAGGCCGCGTACACGGTGATGGCCTTGGCTGGTGTAGGGAAGAAGATGTCATGCCCTAGGTGTGGCACCCCTATGGAGTACTGGGTTGAAATAGAGATAGGCGACGGCTTCAAGAAGGTAAAATACTACTATAAGTGTCCCCGCTGCGGCTACAGGCTCCAGGACGAGACCCTCATCATAAAGAGGAATAGTGGAGGCATAGTACTGGAGAAGGAAGAGTACCGCCTGATAGCTGCGAGGTCCCGGGTAGGCAGGAAACGCTAGCGACGATAAGCCTGGCTGGGCCACGTGTCACTCCTTTTTACAAGAGCAGGGGCCCCGGGGAGCCGCCTTATATCCCTCACCAGCACGGGCTGCAAGCAGTTTTTACCGAGCAGAGGGGCCTGGTGGAGGCGCAGCGAAGAACCTTGGGAAGACGTCCTAGCCTACTGTATCTCTTCGAGGCGCTTATGAGGCTTTACAGGGATATGGCTCACTACGCCTCTATACTACGTGCCAAGGAGATAGCCAGGAGGATGTTCGTTACTAATAGCTTCGACGGCCTCCTTTCGAGCCTTGGAATAGTCCTGGGGAACTACGTGTCCGGGACTGGGAGGCTTGACAGCTACATAGGCACCGTGTTGGGGGCCTCGTTCTCTCTGGGCTTCTTCAGCGGAGTGGTAGCCACGTACCTCTCGGAGAGAGCTGAGAGGCTACGAGAACTCCGGCGCACAGAACGGGTTATGCTCCACTCGCTCCGCGGAACAATATACGAGAAGGCCGCTAAGCTCGTGCCTATCTATGTAGCTCTTTGGAGCGGCTTCGGCGCAATCGTTCTCCCCCTCATAGGGGTTTCCCCCTTTATAGCGGCGAAGCTCGTAGACGCCTCGCCGCCGCTGCACGTGCTCGTCTATACGTCAGCCGCCGTGATGATACTCGAGCTTTTCGGCCTCGGCTACTACCTGGGCGGCATTAGTGGAGAGAACCGGCTAGTAAGCGGCATACGCATGGCGTTGATAGGTCTCGGCTCGGTGGCGTTCTTCACCATCCTGCACGCAGTGAGTTGACGGGCGCCTCTGGGCAGCGAAGAGTTCTTCACAGCCCAGCGTGCGCCGCTGGGCTCTAATCCGCCGGAACTCTTCACCGGCGCCCAGGGGCCCAGCAGCTATGTATACCGGGCGCTGTGGGGAACAGCTAGCCGAGATATGTAGCCTTCACCGGTGGTGCCCGGGGCTCCTCCTGGTGGCCGCCGCCTCTCAGGGCTTTGACGAGGCACACGGCCTACCCCATAGCCTCAGGGTTGCCTGCACCTCTCTACAGTTGGCAAAGATGGAGGGGTACGAGAGGCGCGACCTCGTAGTGGCGGCTGCGCTTCTGCACGATATAGGCAGAGGTGTCGAAGACGAGGCAGGCGCCCACCATGCTTGGCTTGCAGCTATGCTGGCAGAGCAGCTCCTCTCCCCCTACATGGACGCCGACGACATTGAGGCCGTCGCGGCCGCAGTGCTTGAGCACAGCTACAGCTACGCGAAGAGAGAGGCCACTAGGCCCTCGTCTATCCTCTCATGTATTATATCGGACGCGGATAAGCTGGACGCTATAGGCGCGGTTGGCGTGGCCAGGGCGATACTGCACGGCCACATGAAGGGTAGAAGCCTGGCAGACACGGTAGTACATTACCGGGATAAGCTCGCCAGGCTAGACCGCCACCTCTGCCTAGACTCCTCTAGGAGAATGGCCGAGGAGCGTTTGGGTCTCCTCCACCAGTTCTTCGAGGAGCTAGAGAAGGAGCTAGCCGCCGTAGAAGTGGACGCCAAGGCCTTGCTGAGAGCCGTGACACGTAGACTGGGGGAGAACTTAAGGCCCTAATCCTCTGCCCCGCTCCTCCCTGGGGGTTATCGTGGAGAAGCCGCGGACCCTCATCCTCCTCATACTTGACGGCGCCGCAGATGTCCCGCACGAGGGGAAGACTCCCCTCTCCGAGGCCACTACCCCCGGCCTTGACGAGCTTGCGCGGCACGCGGTTTGCGGGACGCACTACCCGGTGGCGCCAGGTGTCGCCCCTGAGAGCGACCTAGCGACACTATCTCTTCTGGGCTATGAGCCGGAGAGGTACTACACGGGCAGGGGTCCCCTGGAGGCGCTTGGAGCCGGCATCGCTATTAGAGAAGGGTCCGAAGTAGCGTTTAGGGCGAACTTTGCCACCGTTGAGCCGTCCACACGCCGCATAGTTGACCGCCGGGTTGGTCGGAGCCTGAGCAGCAGAGAGGCCGCAGAGCTCGCAAAGGCTCTGGACGGGATGAGGCTAGGCGGGGGCGATGGCTACGCCAGGGTGAAGGCGACGGTCGGCCACCGGGCGGTAGTGGTGATAGGAAGCAGGTCCAAGAGGCTCAGCGCGGCGGTTCAGAACATCGACCCGGCCTACGTGAGGCGGGGGCTTATCTCCGAAGCCGTTCCCAATCCGCAGATGGTTCTCCCCCGCTGCAAGCCTCTCGACGACAGCGCGGAGGCGCAGTACACGTGTAGACTTGTCGACGAGTTCGTGGATAAGGCGATAGATGTTCTAGATAGGCATCCTATAAACCTTGAGCGTGAGAAGAAGGGGCTCCTAAAAGCCAACGCCGTGTTGCTGCGCGACGCGGGCGACCGTATTCCACGCCTGCCCCCTGTGGCCGGGATCGTAGGGCTCGCCCCTGCGCACGCTATAGCCGAGATGCCGGTAGAGGTCGGCATAGCAAAAGCCGCGGGAATGAACGTTATCCCCGTGAGCCCGCCGAGCGGCGACTACCGCCGCGATATGCCGGAGAGGCTTGAGGCTACTCTACGGGCAGTCGGCGACGGCGGCTTCATCTATGTCCATCTGAAGGGGCCTGACGAGCCCGGACACGACGGCGACTTCGATAGAAAGAAGGAGGCAATAGAGATAATAGACAAGTACTTTATACAGCCTCTCCTCGACCGCATTGACATGGCCAGCACCGCTGTACTAGTAACATCGGACCACGCCACGCCCTGGCGCATGAGGAGCCACAGCGGCGACCCCGTCCCCTGGATGCTAGCCTACGCCGGCTTCGACGCCGGGCCAGGCGCCTTCAACGAGATAGCGTGCAGCGAGAACGCCTACCGCCGCCTCCAGCATGGCTGGGAGCTACTGCCCCTGGCGCGCCGGCTGCTCGGGCTGTGACCGCAGCCGCGGGGTCGGCTAGGAAGGCCCCAGTCACCCCACGCACAGCCAGCGGTCCTTTATCTTCGGGCACCTCATCCCCCTCTTGGGACGTGCGCTCAGCAGCTATTAGTGGTAGCCCCTTCCGCCAGGCGGCCGCCGGGAGGAGCTGTCCCCCCTGATGAGGTGGACCGGTGCTGAGGCCCCCGCGAGGGGCGGCGTGATGACTGCCTAGGCGCTGCTGAGCGCCCGGTGACCGGCTTCGGCTCCCGCGGGCCTCTCCGGGCTAGGCCTGTTCCTCCTCCAGAGCTAGTGCTGCGCCGTGGCAGGCCCGGTGTAGTATAGAGGCTACCTGCTGGGCTGTCGTGACCACGTGTTCTGCTTTGCCGCATTCTATCTTTACGGCTATCGAGTAGGGCGCGACTAGGCCCAGCTCGTTTAGGGAGCGGGGTTTTCTCTGGTAGACCTTCAGCAGGCACTCTTCCGGCATATAGGCTAGCAGCCATGACCGGGCCCGGCTGTAGAGGCATTTTCCCTGCGGACAGATCGCGTCTATAAGGGCGCCAGTACACTTCATGAGCTCTTCGGGGCTTGGCGCTATTATTGTCAGTGCCGCGCGCTGCACATCCCCGACCCGGTGGGTCGGTGCTGCGGCCCTTCTGACGGGTTTTAAGTTAGCCCGGGTGCTCCCTGGGGCCCGCTGCCTGGCTAGCTGGGCGGATGCCGGCCCTCTAGCGGCTGCACTGGCGAAACGTCTTGTCAGCCACCGGTGCTGGGCGGTGCCGAACTTTTACGGGATGAGATATCTCGGCTGGTGAGTGGTGGGCTGTGGGGTGCTGTCGGTGGAGCCGAGGAGCGGTGCCTCCGGCAGCGTGGTGACAGCCGCGAAGACCATGATAGGTGGGCTTTTCAAGCTGAAGCAGACCACGCTGCTAGTGTTCACGGCCTATGCTGCCTATGCTGCGGGCGGAGGGCTCGGGCAGGGCGTGGCGAGGCAGCTAGAGCTAATCATTATATCCTACGCGGCTATAGCCGCCGTAACCGCTATCAACATGTACTTTGACCGCGACATAGACGCGTTAATGGAGCGTACAAGGAGTAGGCCTCTAGCCTCCGGAAGGCTTAACCCCCATCTGGCCCTCTTCATGTCGATACTGCTGCTCGTAGCCTCCATTGTAGCCGGGCTAGTCGTGTTCAATATATGGTACGTGTTTGGTATACTAATAGGCTTCATCTTCGACGTGTTCGCCTACACGTTGCTCCTTAAACGCAGGTCGCCGATAAACATAGTTGCAGGCGCAATAGCCGGCGGCGCACCCGCACTGGGCGGCTGGGCCGCCGCCGCCGGAAGGATAGACGCCGCGGCCGTCATGTTCTCCCTAGTCGTGGCGTCGTGGGTTCCCGCCCACATATGGTTCCTAGCAACCTTCTACCGGGAGGACTACATGCGCGCAGGCGTACCCATGCTTCCCACGATAGCTGACCCGTCCGTTGTCGGAACCGGGATAGGGATAGCCGCAATGGCCACCGGGTACGCCGTCGCCGCCCTAGGGCTACTGGGGGCGATAGGGCCCGCAGCCACACTCTACGGACTCGCGGTCTCAGCCTACACTATGTACCTCGCAGCCAGGTACATAGAAGAGAAGGGCTCCCCCTTCTACGCGAAAAAAGCGTTCATAAGGGTCAACATGTCGCTCGGATTCTTCTACCTGCTCGTCGTGTTGGAGAAACTGCTGGGAATATAGCGGTAGGAGGGGCGGTGAGGAAGATAAGCGGTCTCCGAGGCCGAAAGGCCCATGAGGACACTCCCATGGACCGAGCCCTCCAGCCAGCCCACTTTTAGGCTACTCTTTTAGCCGCGTGGCGCCGCCGTGGCCGCCGGGTGAGGTGGAGCACAGCGTGCCAGGGCCTCTCTCTGGCCGCGACCTTCTCGGCATCGCGGACCTCACACCCGAAGAGATACGACTCATATTAGACACTGCCAGGATGCTCAAGCTGCGATACTACAGCGGCGAGAAAGTCATACCCCTCCTTGACGGCTACACGATAGCACTGATATTCGAGAAGCCAAGCACCCGCACCCGTGTAAGCATGGAGACCGCGGCCGTGCAGCTTGGAGCGCACCCCTTCGTCTTCAACCGCAGCGAGCTGCAGCTAGCCCGGGGGGAGCCCGTCAAGGACACTGCTAGAGTACTCTCACGCTACGTTGACGCGATCGCCGCAAGAGTATACAGCCACCGTACACTCGAAGAGCTGGCAGCGTACTCGACTGTGCCGGTTATAAACATGCTCAGCGACTACGAGCATCCACTGCAGGCGCTCGCAGACATGCTCACAGTCGCCGAGAAGAAGGGGGAGCCCTCAAAGCTTAAGATAGTCTACGTAGGCGACGCCAGGAATAACGTCGCCCACAGCCTGATTCTCGCAGCCGTGAAGCTCGGCTCACACATAGTAGCGTCGGCGCCGAGGCAGCTCTGGCCAGAGCCCCGCATCCGTGAGATGGCCGAGAAGGAGGCTGAGGCTACGGGGGCTACCTTTGAGCTGGTAGAGGACCCCCGCGAGGCCGTCAAGGGGGCCGACGTTGTCTACACCGACGTCTGGGTCAGCATGGGCGAAGAAGACTACGCCGAGGAGAAGAAGAAACTGCTTAGGCCATACCAGGTGAACGTGGAACTGATGACACTTGCACGGAGCGACGCGATATTCATGCACTGTCTGCCCGCACACCGGGGAGAAGAAGTGACGGACGAGGTAATAGAGGGGCCCTGGAGCGTGGTATGGGACCAGGCGGAGAACAGGCTTCACGCCCAAAAAGCGGTGCTGGCGCTTCTCCTCTCCCACTAGCCCGTCGGTGCCTCCCCTCTAGGTGGGGGATGCGGCGTCAGCGGAACCTGCGTAGCGCGACGCCCTTCTCTGACGCGGCTTTCTTCGCATCCTCGCCCAGGCGAGGCCCGGAGCCGTAGAGTGCGAGAACAGGCTTAGCGCCTATAGAGGATGCCTTCTCCGCTATAGTGTCCACGTGCTCTTTTGTGACACGGACGGAGCCGTTTAGCACGTCCACAGCGAGCAGCTCCTGGCCTCTTCGAGCCACGAAGGATACCGCGCCCTTCGGGGTAGCGAACTTCATTGTTACATTGTAGCCGGCCTCGACGTAGCGGCCAGCAACGTAGCCTTCTACACCGTAGCGCTGGTAGAGCTTCTTCTTTTCAAACACTATTTCGGCCAGCGTCAAAGCCTCGGCACCCAGGTAGTAGAGGAGCCGGCGCCCGCCCTAGGCTTAAAGAGGCTTCCACCCGGCGCCTACGCGCAGAGGCTACCATCAAAGCCGAGCAGCGTGGAGGCCGTGTACCGTCTGGACGCCGCTAAGGGGGTTGAGGCATGGAGGCGGCTTACCGGACGCTCATAGGGCTTAGCGGCATGGTGCTAATCGTTGTAGCATGGCTTGTCTCTATACCGGAGCGCCCTCCTCTACGCCTGAGCCTCATCTATTTCGCCGGCAGCGTGCTGTTGACGCTCTACTCTATACTCCTAGGAGACCCCGTGTTCACCGTGCTTAACGCACTGGCCGCTCTACTCTCCCTCTACAATGCCCTGCGGGCGCTCACCGCTAGCAGGAAGATGTAGGCATAAGCCGTAGGAGGAGCAGGGATTCCCACCGGCTATGTTTAAAGAGAACCCCTTTCCTTGTGGCGCCTGGGCTCACTATACTGGTTGTAGCCATGTAGAGGGTGTGAGGGATGCCTAGAGCTTCATCGCTGCAACAAATGATGACTAATAGGAGGGTTATGTTAGCCCTGACAGCCCTGACAGCCTTACTGGTGTCGGCTGCCGCATTCTACCTACGCATGATGCCTATGAGCAACTATAGACACGTAGAGGTGCTTGCAGAGAAATACGGCATACCGGCAAGCTACGCGAAGTATGCCTACCTGAACGCTAACGACCCGTGGATAGAATACTGGCTAGCCAACTACCTGCACCAGCACGGCATCGGCTCATGGACCACGCTGACAAGGAGTAACCCCGCTACCCATATCTTCTGGTACCCGTGGGGGCGCGACTTCACTAAGACAGAGTACCCGCTAGTGCCTATAATGGGCAGCCTCGGCAAGAACCCCCTCATTTCGACGGTTATGCTGCCGGCACTAGCCGGCGCCGCAATGGTGCTCACGGCGTACGCGTTCGCAGCCCTCCTATACGGGCCCCTTGCGGGCATCGTGGCCGCCCTGCTGGCGGCGTTTGTGCCAGCAGCCGCCTCCAGGACGTTCGCCGGCTTCGTGGAGAAGACGGGAATAGCTATGCCCTTTGTAATGCTCGCACTCCTCTTCTACACGCTCGCCGTCGAGGAGGCTGGCCGCAAGACGAGGGCTATAGTGTACAGCGCAGCCGCCGCGCTGTTCTGGCTGCTCACGGAGCTAACGTGGGGAGGCTACGCTCTCCTACACCTCGCGGTTACCCTTACTGTCCTGCTTGCACCGCTTTCGCTAGGCCTGCGCTCGGAGAAGACTAGGCACGTGATTCTCGTCACACTAGTGACTTTCCTGCTATTCACGGTGCCTGCATACCTGCTCCAGGCAATTGGGTACGGCAAGGTATCCCTATCGTTTACCGCCGTCACGACACTAGCCATAGCCTTCGTCTATCTCGCCGTATACATGCTAGCGACTAAGCCGGGCGAGTTCATTCCCGCAAAGTATCTTGCCAAGCCAGAACGGCTCTACGCCTACATAGTCATCCTGCTGTTTACTGCCGGCCCCTTAGCTGCCTACATGTTGCACCTTGTCACCGGCAAGTACGCCTATACTATCCTATGGCCACTGAGGGACCTTGGCGTCATACATGTAGGGCGTATAGGTGAGACCGTCGCGGAGATGTCCGGTGTCATATCGAGAGGAGGCTTCCGCGACTTCTTCTACGAGACAAATGTTGTAGGCCTCTTGGCGCCCGCGGCAGCCCTATACCTGCTCTATCGCAGCCTGCGAAGAAACGAGGCAAAACACCTACCCATAGCAGCACTGTCACTTCTCCTCTTCTACAGCGTGCTTGGCATGCTCTACCTGCTACAAGCCTTTAGCTCTATATCGCTGCTAGCGGTTGCCGCGCTAGTGGAGCTGGCAGTACAGGGGGCCTGGCGCCAGCAGCCGCGTACCTCCGCCAGGCGTCGACAAGTACGGCATCATGGAGGCGAGGCCGAGGATCTGGCAAAACTGGTATCCCTCATACTGGTAGGCATTGTGCTGATAGGCACTGTCTTCGCAGCCGCCGATACACGTAGCAATTTCTCAGTAATGGCCGCGACGGTTACGGGTGGCAGCGTTAACCGGGTGTATCTTAGCTGGCTTTGGCTGCTCCACCACCTTGACTCCGCGACGCCCAACGACACTGTAGTAGCTGCATGGTGGGACTATGGCTACTGGATAAGCGTGGGTTCAGGCAGGCCGACGCTCGCCGACGGCGCCACTATGAATGGTACTCAGATAAGGCTACTGGCCACCGCGTTCACTGGGAGCGAGAACGAGGCAAACACGGTGTTCTCTAAGCTCCATCTGCGCCCCGGGAAGACGCTGGTACTGTTCAACGACTACATAGTCTACAACCCCAAGAAGGGTACCGTGTCCTACCTGTTCCCCCAGACCGGCATAGACCTGATGAAGTCGTGGGCGATGCACCATATAGCTGGGCGTGACAGCAAGTTCAATAACATGCTTGCACTCATACTTAGCTTGCTCCAGGGGACGGGTAACCGGGCCGAGGAGGCCGCCGCCCTAAGGAGCTACATAAACAACACTTTGATATTCAAACTTATGATCGATGCCGGCTACTATATGCAGACGCATGCAGTGGTTGTGCCCTCCCAGTTCAAGCCGCTACTGGGCAAACTGGCGGTGAAAGGAGTCTACCTGGCAGGCACAAAGATACCCCTAATGCGGCTAGAGCACTTCAAACCATACCTAGTAATAGTGGCGCCCTTCATGGACGCCCGCGGCCGTCCCATCGTAAACCCTGACGGCTCCATACTAGCGCACGTTATAGCCCTATACACCTGGGACGGGTAGACATGGCGGCTAGAAGGGCTGGAGCCATTGCTCCACCCAACGCCCCCCGCACCGTTGTTTTGCCGTGACCAGCTTGTTTATCCAATTAGCCGGCCGCCCTAGGCTTATTCTACTAGCGGAGAGAGGGGCTAGAGGCGTGGTGTGGGGTCTACGGCGCAGACGGCGACGGGAGAAGACGTCTCCCCGCATCCGGCTACTGGAGCTGGCAGTAGCCGCGAGATACGCTGCTTCTAGGATGGGGCTCCTCGCTAACCGGCTACGAAGAGCCTACGTGCGCACCAGGGACCCCTCCCTCGAGTCGATGCTGCGCAATGTGCTGGCCCTGCAGGCGGTGTTCGAGATAATGGCTGTAAGGCTGGAGACGCTCGCCGAAGTGGGGGCGATAACGTCTGACACGCTGAGCCTTATGCGAGACGTGATAGCCGAGGCCAAGAAGGCCTACGGCGAACTGGGGCCAACTGTCACTAGTGTTCTCAGCGAGCTCGACAACATGGTGGCAGCCGTGGCCGCCGAGAGCGGCGTCGAGCTAGACACTGGCGGCGCCCAGGCCGAGGCAAGGATAGGCGACGAAGCTAGCCGCATACTAGAGGAGGCACGGATGATAGCCGAGGAGAGGCTAAACGAGCTAAACCAGTCACAGCAGTAGCGGTAGGCAGCGGGGGCCGAGAGATAGGATGGGCGAAGAGCACGGATACGTGGACGAGACCACGAGGGAGCGCATACTCCGGCTGCTCCTCGAGTCCAGGAGGCCGCTGTCCGCGGCGGAGATAGCCAGCCTGGTAGGGCTCGACCCGGCTCGAAGCGAGAAGCTGGTCTACGAGCACCTGAAGCATATAGCCAAGACGCTCCGGAGGAGACGCGGCGGCAGATACGTGCTGTATATGGTGCCCCCGCGCTGCCGTGACTGTGGCTACGTGTTCACCGACCTCGACGAGCCTAGGAGGCCTAGCAAGTGTCCCCGCTGCAGGAGCCAGCGGATAGAGCCGCCGAGGTTCTACATAGAGGAAAGGTAGGAGGCGCAGCGGCCACCCTACTACCCTATAAGTGGCTCAGGGCCTAAGAGCTGCATAGAGCCAGCCCCGGGGGGCCCTATGTAGGAGAGGGGGTGCGAGAGGGTGGCCAGGGTGCTTGTGTTCTTCGACCGCCGCAGCGGCACTGTGACGGTGAACACCTACAGCGACGAGGGCGAGCTCCTGGAGACCAGCAGCTATGGCGACGTAAGCCACCTGGTCTTTGAGGCCCCGGTGTCTACGAGCCGGGGGCTTGAAGGGTGGCTGGAGGCGTACTCGGCCAAGGGCGGCGTGGTGGCTGAGAGAAGGGGCTCTATACTCTACATACGGGGGGCTAGGCAGTGATTAGGCTCCGTATTGAGAAGAGCAGGAGCCGTAGCGGTAAACACGCGGCGAGGTCGCTGGCCCTCCTCGTGTCGGAGAACGGCGAAGTGGTGGAAGCCAGGCCGAGGCTGGCCAACCCTGCGGAGCCTCTATACCGTGTAGGAGAGGCACGGGAAGCCTTCTTCACGGTACCGGATGGCTGGTACCTTGTCTACGTGTGGCTCGTGAAGAACCTCCGGGGCCATATAAGCGGCTACATAGAGGTATATGACCGTGAGGGGAGGCTCCTGTACCGCGCAGTGTACCGCAGGCTTAAGCTGCGCCGTAGCCGCGGCGACCCCCGGTACGCCTGGATAGTGAGAAGGGTGGCTGACCACCTCCGCCTACCGGTCAAGAGGACGAACCTGGGCGATGAGGGGGGTGGCGGCTAGCACGCCGGCGCCGATGACCGCAGCAGTGGGCTGAACCCCTCGCGCCGGGGGATGTAGTGTTCACGGACCGGGGGAGGCGTCGCACACTATGGCGTACACGCGTCGGAGGCTGCTGGAGCGCCGCCTGAAGGAGACGCTGATTAGCCAGGCGCGCCGCGCCGGGGTAGAGCCGGGCATAGTAGCCGAGTGGCTATACGAGGAGCACGGTGTGAAGACGCGGCCCGACTGGGTGAGCGTCGAGAAGGCACTGCTTGGCAGCGAGGTCACCGCCCAGGAGTTTGCCGCGTTTCTTCTAGACATCGGCGTCGAGGTAGACGAGGAGGAATGGCTGGAAGTCGTGAAGTCGACGGGTGTGGCGCCTCATGTCCCTCGGCTCCCTGGGGCAGGCGGCGGGGCTCGAGAGCCTCGTGGAGATGCTCAGGAGGAGGCTCGGGGAAAGGAGGAGCGTTGAGGCCCTAGCCCTGCTGCTCGCCGCGAAGCGCCACGCGCCGATAGGTAGGCCTCGCCTCTCGCGCATCCTAGGCTTCGGCGACCGTAAGACGCGTAACCTTATCCGTGCACTGCACGGCCTCGGCCTGCTGGTCCAGACTAGGGCCGGCGTGGCGCCATCCAGGGAGGCGACGAGTAGCCTGGAGCCTGTACGCATAGAGAGCCTGGATGGACGCACGGCCTGCTCTCTACCCGTCGCGCCGGAGACAGCCCGCCTCTACGCGTCCCGGGTTGTAGAGGCGAGAGACCGGCTGGCTATACTGCTGGGCGACCCCTCGGCTCTCCTGCTCCTCGGCTACTGCGACGGCGAGGCCGCCCGTGCGCCGGGTGTGCCCCCCGGCCTGCTCGCGGGCTACCTTAAGGAGAGGATGGGGGACCTGTGCGGCGGCGGGGGACGCCGCGTGTGGGGCCTCTTCGCGCGAGGGGGCTGCTACCTCTGCTGCGCCGCGTTTATACACGTCTCCATGACCTTCTCGAGGTCCACACTGGGCGTGTAGCCTGCAGCTATTTCACGTATCCTCTCCACGCCGTCGAGCTGGTCTATTAGGGCCGCCACGGGCTTGGGCACAAGCCTTCGCCACCTCTCATCCCCGTGAAGCATCAGTGCGCGTATGTACTCGCCGCACAGCTCGTTACGGCGAACCAGCGGCGGCGTCACCGTCTGGTAGCCTGCATCCGCGAACGCGCGCCGCACCGGGTGGTTAGCCGTAGCGACCGCGGCTACTGGCGGCACGTAGGACAGCACGAACCCCGCGTTGCCCGAGAAGACGCGGAGGGTCTGTATAGTGGCGGTTATGATCCTCGAGGCGTCTACGCCTGCATCGTCGAGGGCCTTCTTTATCATGAGGAGGCGCTCGCCAGCTGTAAAAGGGTTTATCCATGTATGGCTCTCGTCAGCCATGCCTACGAGTATCACTACTTCCCTGTAGCGCTGCAGAAGCCACTCAACCGCGGCCAGGTGGCCGTAGTGGAACGGCTGGAAGCGGCCAAAGAACAGCACCCGTTCCTCGCGGCCCAAGAGGCTATTCATGCCCTCCACAGCCCCCGCGGGTAGCGAGGCCCGGGGGGCTTGAAGCGCTATACGCGTCTCGGAGAGCCGGCTCCCGGCGCCCCGGGGGGGCTTTAGACGCCGAAGGGGGCGTAGGGGTGCTAGGCGCCGTGTCGAGAGCGCGGAGGCTGTGCTTCCTCGTAAACCCGTTGGCGGGTATAGGTGGCCCGCTGGCCCTGAAGGGTAGCGACGGCGAGGCCGGGTGGGAGGCGCTGAGGCGTGGCGCCGCCCTGGTGTCGCCTAGGCGTGCGGAGAGGTTCGCGCGGTCCCTCGCCGCCCTGGCTACGGGTAGGGTAAGCGGCGGAGGCGTAGTGTTCTACACCGCCGGGGGGCTCATGGGTGCCTCTATTCTGGGCAGGCACGGTATGCCCTATACTGTCGTCTACGAGCCCGAGGGCTGGCCAACGACGAGAGAGGACACGATTCGACTAGTGGAGGCATGTATCGAGAAGGGCGTAGAGCTTGTAGTATTCGTCGGGGGCGACGGCACTGCTAGAGACGTGGTTTCTGTAACCGGCAGAAGAACCCCGGTCCTAGGCGTGCCTTCCGGCGTCAAGATGTACAGCGCCGTGTTCGCCGAGAGCCCGGAGGCCGCCGCGCTGGCACTGCATGAATGGCTTGAAGGCAGGGCGTCCCTATGCGACGCCGAGGTGCTCGACATTGACGAGGACGCTTTTCGGAGCGGCGTTCTCCGTGTAAGGCTCTACGGCTACGCCAGGACAGTCTGCGCGCCCGGGATGGTTACGGTCTCCAAGCAGCCCACTATAGGAGGCAGCGACGTGAGGGAAAACATAGATGCGATCGCCCGCTACATAGTAGAGGGCATGGAGGACTGTACCCTCTACGTGCTAGGGCCCGGCACCACGCTTGCGGCAGTAGCGGAGCAGCTAGGCATTGAGAAGACCCTCCTAGGAGTAGATGTCGTACATAACCGCAGACTAGTGGCGAGGGACGTTGACGAGGAAACCCTCTACCGCATAGTCTCCAGACACGCCTCGGGCGGCGGCAAAGTGAGGATAATAGTGACCCCGATAGGGGGCCAGGGCTTCATCCTTGGACGGGGGAACCAGCAGATATCGCCCCGAGTAGTGCGCGCCGCAGGCGGGAAGAGGGCTGTGGTGGTTGTATCGCCCCGCTCCAAGCTCGCGAGGACACCGGTTCTCCGCGTCGACACAGGAGACCCGTCTCTGGACGCAGAGTTCTCAGGCTACATACGCGTAGTCGTGGACTATGGTGAAGAGCAGCTGGTACGTGTCAGCACCGGCGCGGGCTACGAGAGGCCCGGCAAGCGGAGAGCAGGTTAACACCCGCCGCCACAGCGTAGGCGGCGAGGGCTCCGCGGTGAGCGCCTATAGCTACGACTGGCTTCAGAGGCAGATCTATCTAGGCAGGTGGCTAACCCTAGCCATCGGCGCGCTAAGCGTTGCCTTCGGCTTCGCGGGAACCAGCCTAGTGTACGTGGCAAAGAGCCCGCTTAGCGTCTACAGCGGCTACCTCGCCGGCGCGGTAGTCGGGTTCCTGGCCCACGAGGTAGCCCACCGGGAGGTGGCTAGGCGGCAGGGCTGCCTAGCGGGGTTCGTGCTGACGCCCCTGGGTCTCCTCCTCACACTGTTCTCCGGCATACTCAGGAGCATCGGCGTCGGGTTCGCGATACTCGCGCCGGGGTATGTAGCGATATACTGCTACGGTGGCTGGAGGAGCAGGGGCCCGGTAAGGGAGGACCTCATAGCCGCCGCGGGGCCCGCGGTGAACATAGTGCTGGCTGTCGCCGCGCTGGCTGCGCAAAGCCTCGCCTACGGCTTCGCAGCCGGCTTCCGCGAGATAAACGCCTGGCTAGCTCTCTTCAACCTGCTTCCACTCCACCCCCTCGACGGAGCCAAGGTGATGCGTTCCAACGTTATGCTCTGGCTGGTGCTGCTGCTGGCCGCTGTGCTATTACTCTAAGACTCCGCGTATCCTCGCACTCCACCAGGGTGGCTTCTCTTGCCGCTACGGGTACTCGTGGCGGGTCTTCTCCCCTACGACTCCGGCAAGACGTGGTTCTCGGCGGCGCTGCTGCAGCTAGCCGCGGCGCGGGGGCTGCGGGCAGCAGGCTACAAGCCCGTAGGCGGGTTCAGCGCGTGGCACAACTACCCGGCACTACGGGAATCAATACGGGACGGCGTGCTCGCAGGGGGAGACGCCAGGATCTACGAACAGGTAACCGGCGTCCAGGTGGCTATCCTGAACCCTGTTGCCTACGCCACTAGCGTGCCCGACCCCACGAGGCTCAGGGCGGCCACATACATGCTTGCCATGGGCGACCTCGCGAGGACGCTTGCCCTGTGGCGTGTAAGCACGTGTAGGGAGAACAAGCACTTCTACTCGCCAGAAGCACTTGAGGCTTCGCCGCCTCTCCTGAGAACGGAGCTGGGCAGGGCCGCGGAGGCGCTAGCCGCAGAAGCCTCGAGCCGGGAAGAGTTCCTAGAATCCCTAAACAGCGGCGAGCTCGACGAGACCCTCGAGGCCTGCCGCGTAGAGCTGGAAACCGGCCGGGACCTGGTAATAGTTGAGTCGTTCAGCAGCGCGGCGCTGCCCTACATGGGGCTCGACCTGTGCGGCTTCGACTTCTACGCACTCACGGCGCCGGGATACGTGCTCATCTATAGTGGAGAGCGCGCATGCCGCGCCATTGAATTCATAGGCGCGGCGAGGGCCGACAAGCTGCTAGCATCCCTCTCCAGGCCGCTCCTAGCTGAGGCGCTGCCACCCGCGGAGAGCATCGACGCCCTTGCCGAGAGGCTTAGGGATAGCCGGCTAGCCAGCATACTCCTACCGGGCTAGCGTGTAGTAGACGCGTTTCCTCCTCTTCCCTCTACTCTCAAGCTTCAGGAGCCTTATGCCGCCTATCTCGCAGGTATTGCCTACATGCGGGCCCCCATCGGCCTGTACGTCGACGCCGGGTATCTCGACTATCCGCAGCCGGTCGACCTCTGGCGGCAACCGGTCGGCAAGCTTCACTATACCGGGTATCCGTAGGGCCTCCTCCCTGGGGAGCCAGTAGATCCTCACATCTATGCACTTCCCTATTATCCGGTTAGTCTCCTCCACGGCCTCCGATACGGCGCTCTTCCAGTCGTCAACACTTATCTCGAAGTCGTCGCGTGCCCTGTCGGGGCCGATGTGGCCGCCAGTAACGCGGGCCCCGTATCGCTCATAGAGCACCGATGCTAAGATGTGGCTGGCAGTATGCAGCTTCATCATGCGGTAACGCCTGTCCCAGTCGATGACGCCCCGCACCTCTATGCCGGGCTCCACGGCCTCAGCAGAGTCAACAACGTGTGCCACGTCGCCGCCTACAAGTATTGTATCCACGACCCGGAGCCTCCTGCCATCCCCAAGCAGCAGCCAGCCATGGTCGGCGTCTAGGCCCCCGCTCGGTCTTGGATGGAAAGCCGTGGCGTCGAGAAACACGTACCTATTCTCATAGTCGACTCCGGTGACGCGGGCAGTGAACTCGCGTAGATAGCTATCCTCCTGGAACAGGAGTCTAGCCAAAACAACCACCTGGACCCGGCCGCCTCCTCTATAGCACCCGCCGGGAGGAGAGTGGTTCAATAATGCGGCTATTCTGCGTACCGGGGCAAAGCCTCTCCATGGCAGTTCCGTGTTACTAGCCCCGAGCACGGCTCAACACCGCCACGTGGTAGATAACGGAATGGGGGCATCGATGCGGCGCCGCTACGCTACAAGCATGGAGGCTGCCGACGACCAGGAGTACGATGTCGTCAAGCCGGCGGCCGGCGAGAAGGGGCGGCGCGGGGGGCCTCGCAGCAAGCTAGTAGAGGCAATAGCTGTGCTGCTCCTCGCTAAACCCATGCGGGCAGCTGAGATAGCCGAGGTGCTAGGCTATAACAGCAGATACATCAGCAGCTACCTAAGCTACTGGAAGACGCGGGGCCTCTTCGACTACGAGAACGGCTTCTGGGTGCTGACCGAGGAGGGGGAAGACTTCGCTAAATCTGTAGCCGAGAGGGAGATGAACTCGCGTGTCTCGCAATACGCCGCGCTGGCCCAGAGCATTCTCAGCCGTGCGGCCAGCTCCGGCGAACAGGTACGCGAGACAATAAACGGCAAGAAGAAGAGAGCCGGGCGTAGACAGTCTAGCGGAGTCTTGCCGTTTATTGCCAGCACTACACGTACTGGCGGCAATAAACGGCAAAGAAGCGTAGCTAGGTCATGCACCAAAGCCATCCTTGCGGAACTGGATGAACTGAGCGAGGACGAGAACACGGTGCTCGAGGCGCTGCTGGACCATTACACTAAGTGGGGCTCAACATACACATACATAGACCATCTGGAGAAACAACTTGACGCCGACAGAGTGTGGCTGATGAACGTTCTGCGAATGCTCCAATCAAAGAAGCTTGTCTATATCTACACCGACCGCCGTCTCGGCATAAGGGTTGGCCTCTCCAAGAGGCTCAGGGAGGTTCTGGAGGCCTGCCGTTAGCCCCAGTGCCGCGCCTCCTGCCTCTCTATCTACAACCCTCTCTACCGGGGCCCTGCCACCTGGGTATTATTGCCGGAGGGAATACCGGGAGGAGAAGCCGCACTAACATGAGTAGACATACCTCTATTAGTCTCCTAGCGTGCACATTCACTGCTACTTGTTATTTTCTTATAGGAGCTCTCTGTCCTCTCCCTATGTTGCTATATTAGAGTCACTGCTGTGCATTAGCCAAACTGACCTGAGTAGACAAAAATAGCATATATACGAAAAAGATTGCATATATTGCAACAAGCCTATAAGGATTTTTATAGAAAGAGGCGTAGCGCTAGGGCAAAGACGCCAGGAAACCGGGCAGCATAACACACCCCTGCACTATGCGGCGCGGGTCTATAGTCACAGTAGTAGTAGCAGCATAGAGCGTGGAGGCTCCTTCCCGGGCAGTACTAGAGGCCGAAGGCCCTCCTACGGTTCCGTATCTTCACCTCCCAGTAGAGCTCGGCCACGTCCGGGCTATAGTCGAGCACCAGCTGGCCCCCGCTTCTCAGCGTGAAGACTATCTTTCTCCCAACGAGTCTCGCGTCCACTATTTCGCCAAAACGGATCCTGCGCTTCCATGCAGAGTAATGGGGCCTCGGGCCCGGGCCGGCCGCGTTAGAACTGGGCGCCCTGTCCCGGCCAGTTAAGGCTCGGCACCGGTATTACAGGAGTAGTGCCTTTAGCCCTGTCTAAATAGTGTTGCCCGTGTCGGCGATGATGACGTTGATTTGCCCGGGAGCCCGGGCCTGGGCTGTGGCGAGTGGAGACCTCGCTGAGCCTAGTGCGTGCTGGAGCCGCTCCGGGTGGTGCCCCTGGAGGCTTCTCTGCCCTGAAGCTGCTTAGTGTGGAACGCTGCGCTACATGAGGTCCTCGAGCTTGCTTTTTATCATGGATTCTGCCTCCTCGCGGTCTATTTCGACGTACTTTGCGCCTCTTATCTTGTCGAGGAGGATCTGCGGGTTCTCCTTTATCCTCTCCACAGGCTCAGTGACAGGTATTGTGGCCCTGTAGGCGCCCCGTCTCGGCACGACTATTATTACTGTGGCTCGGGCGGCTCCGTTGACAGGTTCGAGTACAAGCAGGCCCACGTTGTCCCCCTTGGGGTCTTTGAGTAGGGCTAGGGACTCGCCGCTCCTAGTCTCCCCGTAGAACGCTATGTCTGCTACCTCGACGCCAGTATCTGTGAGCGTGGTGAGCCTCGGGCCGCTGACGGCCTGCCTTGTTTTCTCGGCTTGGCGTTGCACCTCCCTCTCTATTTCCCTCTCACGGGCCTCTGTCCATGCCTTCTCTTCTTCGGTGACCTCGCTTGCGAGTATCTCCTCGTATCTCTCTATGCTCTCCTTTACCGCTCTCTGTATCTCGTCGTCGGGTACTCTGCGGAAGGCTTCTACTCGGAGCGTGTCTAGCTTCCACTCCACGTCGCCGTTCTTGACCTCGTACTCTATCCTTATTCTTACCACGTCGCCCTTCTCTATCCTGAGCCTGTTGACGAGTATCTCGTAGAGGATGCGGTTCAGCTCGCCAGCCCTGGCTGCGACCGTCCTGTTGCTTACCTCGCCTCTCTTTATCATATCGCGCAGCTGGGCGAAGAGCACGCGTCGCACCTTGTCTGCATAGGCCCCGGCTATCACGAACCCGGTTGAGAGGAGCGGCATCTCCGCCGGCACCGTGTGGTTAGAGCCGGCTTATAGGCGGGGAGAGAAAGGCTTCCCTTGTGTTCTAGCCCCTGCCCGCGCTGTGCTGGAGGAACTCGTCGAGCCGCCGCGTGGATGCCAGCCTCCTCGCCAGTCTGCTGTGTTTCAGCTCCTCCCTGGCAACCTGGCTCTTGGCAACGCTCAGGGCGGCCTCTAGCGCTTCGCCTATGTCGCTGCCACGGTAGAGAGGCCTGCCCGACAGGGCGTGCCTCACGGTCTCGCGTATATGCCAGTTGCCTATAGGCGCGTAGTAGTCCCTGGTTATCTCGCGGAGTATTATTACTGCGGCCTGCCTCCTGCGCCTATATAGGTGCTCTGCGACCGCCAGCCTTGCTGCAATATAGCCTCCGTCCATTATGCTCTGTCGAAGTGAGAGACTCTCGCTTATCCTGTATACGACCGGCTTCGCGGCCCTACGCGTCCATGGTGTAAGGGGGTGCCAGACCTCTATCATCTCTGCGGCGTAGTGGTGGGGGGCCAGTATTACCGTGAAATAGTTGCCCAGATAGGATGCGTGGTACACCTCGTACTCGTCTATGCTGTCCTCAGTTCTCAGCGCAGCGATAAGACGGTTTCCTATTGTAGAGTCAACTGCCGTTATAGCCCACCTTGTAGGAACTAGGCGGCGCTGCCTTCTCCGCCCCAGGAGGCCCAGCGAGAGGGCCGGGATCAGCGTGTACACGTCCACACCTCTACGGTATAGCTCCATCACCGCGTCGCTTGCAGCCACGTCGTCCCACATCATGCTGTCCAGCGGCTTTGGCGGGGTGGGGTTGGAGGAGATGCGGAGCATTCGGGCAGGTGCCGAGGGGGGCAGAGGCGCGAGAAGCCCGTCGAACCGCAGCGAGGGAATAGGCTTCTTCTCCAGCATTACCTCGCTGTCAACCGGCTTGGTTGACACCGCGGCTACTGATATCTCCTTCTCGTAGAGCACCTCTGGCTTCCTGGCGTCAAACCTCTCGGCGGCGGCGACCATCGAGGAACGTAGGGATATTATTGTGCGTAGGGTTTCCCGTCTCCTAGCCCACTCGATGGGCGCGTCGTGGTAGCGTGCTGCTTCACCCCTCTCGCCTGGAGGCACGTGGTAGAGCAGGGGGACACGGGGGTACCCTGACTCGCCCACAACTATGCTGGGCGGTGTTGCCCCCTCCACCTCGTTGCCGGCAAGCCTCCTTGAGACTATGGTGGCATGTGTGCGAAACCTCTCGAGAATAGGGCATGTTGGTAGCCCGCAGAGCTTCTTGTAGCCCTTACAGCGTGCGCAGAGTGAGGGCGGTATCCGCCTACCCAATGCCGCTCCACGCCCACCCCGCGGGAGGGAGCCGCCTATAACTAGCGGTATTGGAACATGGTGCGCGGTGTCTTAGCTCAACTTGAACCGCAGCACGCCAACCAGGCCTTTGAACGTCTTCTTTATCCACTCCGACTCGGGTATGTCCTCGGAGAGCAGGTACACCTTTGTACCGTATTTCTTAGCCTCTTCTATGAGGTCGTTAGCGTCTTCGCGCTCCTCGTCCACTATTATGTATTTGAGCGCGCCCATTCTAAGCGCCTCCTTCACCATTTTGTCGCCATAAACCGCGAGGCCGTCATCCCTGGCCAGGTGGCGTTTGAACTCCTCTATCGCGTTTACCAGCTCCGCGTACTTGTTCTTAGTTATCAGCTCGGACGCTCTTATTGCCAGCTCCCTCAGGCCGGCGTAGCCCTGATACGCGACGTCAACCAGCTCGCTTGCTATCTTCTGCCTCACACGGTAGTCGAGAAAGTCCTTTGTCTCCTCGAGGAAGTCCTGCTTAGCGTAGCCTGGCCCGCCGAGTATGATTGCTTTGAGCGCGTTCTTCTGTACTAGCGGCAGGAAGTGCTTATTCATTGACTCGGCCACTTCCTTGTAGAAGCCTTTTACGAACTGCTCTATCTGCCGGTCGAAGCGCCGCTGGCTCTGGCCTCCCTTGTGGTGTTTGCCAGGAACGTAGCCCTCCTTCTCTTCAAGCACCTGTATCCTGCTGCCCTTCAAGAGGCCTATGGTGGCCTGGTCTCTCTCGACTATCACTAGTCCGAACGCGTCCTCGTGCTCCACCATCTCCTCGAGGAATTCTGTGTGGAACCACTTGTCGGTGCGGTAGAAGAAGACGGGCACCGGCTCTGGGGGCGAGAACATGAAGCAGATAAAGTCCCTGGTCTCCATGTCCTCGCCGCAGAAGAGCACCAGGCCGTTGGGGGGCACCTTCTGTATTTTAGAAAGCCTGTCCATTGCGGCCGAGAGTGCTCTCTGGACGGCATCCCTTGTACGCTTCAGCTTTATGTTATCGGTTATCGAGTACTCGGTGCGGAGAAGGTTCATTACGTCGCTTATAGGCCTGCCTGGGGGTATGTATAGGCTGAGGAGAACAGTGGCCGGTGCCTTCCACTTCTTAAGCTCCCGTATTATCTGGCGTAGCATGCGCTTATCGACAGCTAGCTTGTCTGCTAGAGCTGTGCTGCTCATTAACGTCACCCACAGTGGAGGCACACCTCACGAGGCCTTATAAGTACCAAAGAGGGGCTGGTATTATCGCTCCCCTCGCTTTTAGCATACCCAGCCGGGATTAGCCCTATCAGCCGGGGAGCTAGCGGATGCCGCGCAGCATAGTAGCATTCCTGGGCTATGGGCCTCTAAGCGAGGGCGTCAGGAGGAACACGTTGATGGTTGTGGAAAGGCTGCGCGAGATGGGTTTCGATGTCGAATACCTGGAGGTTCGTGTGCCTGCGGTTGACCTGCTCGAGTTCGAGCCGTTCGTCAAGATAGACGAGGTGGAGGTCTACATGCCGAGTATATCGGCTTCGCCCGACAGGCTTGTAGAGCAAGTGTTGGCCTATGAGACTCTGGAGTCGCTCATGGGTTTTCTGCCGCCGCCAAGCCCTGTGCATGCCTAGAGAGCCACCGGCCCTGGGTTCCCTGGGCTACCCGGTTTCCAGCCGTTTGGACGCCGAGCGGTATAGGGGGCAGGTCTGCCAGTGGTGGATGCAGAGCTCTACCTCGCTCCTGGTTAGGAGCCGGTTGAGCACAAGGCATTGAGCCAGGTAGCCTCCGCTATAGCTGTAGACTTTGAAGAAGGGGCATTTCGACACGGGCTTCGTGGAGAGAAGGTGTATCGGCGGGTAGGGTTTCAGCTGCTGGACTATGGCGGGTTTCGCCTGCTCTAATAGGCCTCCGCGCTTCTTCTCGCTAGGGGGGTCCATGTAGAACCTGCAGGAGCGGTACTCTGCCTCTCCTCCCATGCAGCGCTGCGGGGAGACAACGCTGCTAGAGGGCTGTCTAAGCTTAGGCGACGTGCACATGCCGTTACGGTACCAGGGGCAGGGCATGTTCTCGCAGTCCCCTCGGGCCGGCTAGTCGCTGCCAGTACAGCTGGCCTCCAGGTTTTTAACCTGGCCATGTATCTCGCGTATTGTGTTCATGCACTCCTCTAGCCTCTTCAGCCCGCTGGCGACGTAGGCCGCGGCGAGCAGCACCGGCTCAGCGCCGTGTTCTCCGCCTTTAGTTATCTCTAGGTAGGCGCTCCGCACGACCCGTGCAGCCGGGTCTTCGCCTCTTAGGATGCTCTCCACATCGTCTCTCCGCATGCCCAGTAGGCGTGCCACCTGGCCGGCCTCCCTGTGGGCTAGGTAGAGCGTGTAGACGGCTGCAGCGTCGGCGATCCTGTCGAGCCAGCGGGGCCCTAGCCTCGTGGACCTCTCGTCTAGCAGGGATGTAGCCACGAGCGCCGCGTAGAGCCTTCTAAGCCTCCTGTCGCCCAGCAGGCGGTGGGGCATGCGCCTCCCTCCCCCTATAGGGCTATGTTGCAGCAGGGTGGGTTGCGGCAGCATGGGTCGTTTCCTGTCTCGCAGCGTGCCCTGACCCATTCCCTCACTAGCGCCGCTATCCCCTCATCGAGGACCATTATGCTTGATATTAGCATGCTGTTGGCGTGGCAGAACCCTTCCTGCCGGAGGAGCCGCGTGATGGGGGACAGTATCGACTTGACTATAACTAGCCAGAGGTTCCACTCCGGTAGGCTAAACAGCTCCCTATCGCTCGATAGGCTGTAGCGCGCTAGAGCATCCTCCACCTCGGCAATCACCTTTGCCGCAACACTGGAGGGTACTCTCGCGGCGCGCAGCCCGGCCCGGACGGCGTCGAGCAGCCTCAAACCCTGCCACCTCCTTCTCTCCGTGCAGGCACCCTATGGTTCGTGTCTGCTGCCAGGGCCTCCGGCCAGGTGGCTGCGATATAGCGGCGCGTAGGGGATATTCCGGTCTCCGCGGCAGCAGGGCCCCTGGGGTGCTAAAGCCGCGGGGATGAAGAACAGGTTTGGCCTCTGCCGAAGAGGCGCCTGGTGACGAGGCTTTAGGCCGCGGACCCGCGCCTAGCCCGCGTCCAGGATCCTGCGTAGCGCCGCGTACAGCTCGTAGTACATCTGCTTCACGGCGCCAGGTAGAGGTGGGTCGAGGATAAGTAAGTGTTCGTAGTTTGAGGTCAAAGTATTGTAGGCCTTCAGGAGCGCCGCGTAGCCTGGCTCCGGGCTGGCGCATATAAGAGAGTCTAGGTTGACGAGTATGCTCTCGGTATAGCTCAGCTTCTCCAGTACATGCTCTACCGTTGCGAGCCTCGTCCTGCTTGCAAGGTGCTGGTAGCGTTTAACGTAGGCCCTCGTCCGTGCAAGAGCGTCCTCTATCATTGCGCAGAGCTGGAGCTGCCGGAGCCGTGTTTCTGCCTGCAAACAGCTGGCACCCCGGGAACTGTGGTGCTCTAGGAGCCGGGTAGGCTACGACACCCTAACGGCTCAGTAATACCGGTGTGACGGCCTCGGGTAGCCTCTTGTTGGCTAGCTTGTGTCTCCAAGGAAGCGCGTCGCTAGTGTTATGTTGGAGCCGGCTTATGCATGATTAATCCCTTTATAAGGGCTGAGGGTAAATAACCCAGAGGCGGAGGATGCGGGGGGTGCACGCCGCGTGTCCCTAGACCAGGGTAGGCGTGTGGAAGACGTATACGTATATGACAAGAATATAGTGCTGAAGAAGCTCTACGAGGATGATGACGTTGTCGTTGTGGTAGCCCCTAACGAGGACCAGCTCCGAGAGATCATACTCAGCCTTCTAGCCGAGCGCCCTATGAC
Organism: uncultured Hyperthermus sp.; assembly: GCA_964498685.1. GTDB lineage: Archaea > Thermoproteota > Thermoprotei_A > Sulfolobales > Pyrodictiaceae > QNYQ01. The sequence continues at coordinate 73,556 of CAZCGO010000002.1, forward strand.
CGTTCGGGAGCTGCATGAGAAGCTCTCGGGTCTCGCGAGCGAGGACAAGATAAGATATGCTCTTAACAAGCTTATGGAGGAGGGTGTGGTTGAGGGCGACAACGAGGGCCGCTATTACGCCTTGTACACGTAGCCTGGTTGTGGCTCTATAGGCGGCTTCTGGCTTGCCGGCGGCGCCGAGCCTCGATAGTATACATCCCGCCGAGGTTTTTATGCGGTTGACAGTTTTTGTCATGTGCTTTCCTGCAATGGGTAGTGTCGCCCATTATTGCCTCCTTCTCCCCTAGGGGGTTGAACGTAACTAACGTGGCTCACCACATATGGTATTATTCTTTCTACTAGGACTGCCCCCGGAGGGAGAGAGGGGTGAACCTAATCTCCCAGGGGCACTACATGGCTGCAGCACTAGCACTCATAAACGCTACAGCCGCAGCAGCCCTATACATGGCGATCCACGAGTCTTCACACTATATCGCTACAAGGCTTGTTGGCTGCAGCGCCAGGCTCGGCACGGGCTCCGACTCGCTGCTAGCATCCCCCGCTGTGATTGTCAGTAACTGTAGGGGGCTTCAGCCCTGGAGGAGGATGGTGATACTCTATGCGCCCTATGTGGCGAACATAGCGCTTCTGCTCGGCTCAGGGTGGATGCCTCTGCGTGTGGTAGCTCTGCTAACCTTGCCCAACTTATTGCTGGAGAACGGTCGTGATAGGAGGCGCCTCTTTGCGGCTGCGGCGGCTTGCCTAGCACTAGCCGCCTGGCTGGCGCTGAGGCGGTTTTAGCGGCTGGCGGGGTACTAATTATCCTCTAGCGGCTTGTACACGTAGGCGGCAGAAGATGTCCTGGCCGCAATGGGGCGCCCATGCCTGGGCTGTGGTGTTGGCTTGCCTGTAGGGCTGGTGGTCTAGGCTTGGCCTATCTGGGCTTGGGCGCCCTGCTCCGGCCGGGGGTGGTGTGAATGGCAGGCTCTAAGATCTCTAACGAAGAGCTCGATAGGCTCCTTAAGCAGCAGGAGGAGAAGGAGAGGAAGGACCCGAAGAAGAGATGGATAGCTAGGATGATAAGAAGCGCGAAACAGTACCATAAGATGTGTCCATACTACGACAAGAGGACTGGTAAGTGCTTCCTGAAGCTGGGTGAGCGCTGTGAGCGTGACGGCAAGTTTGACAGCTGCCCTGTGTTCATCGAGTGGCTGTCGAAGAAGTACGACGAGTTGAAGTCGAAGGGCAGGCCTCTGCCGATGGACTTCCTGGACTTGACGTTGACCGTCTAATGTTTTAGGCGGCTGCATAGCCAAGTGCCGCGTCGCGTCGCCTATGTGTGCCCGGTCTTTCTTGGTGTTGACGGCTTGCGGCGTGCGGGTATCGTCGGAGCCGGCGTGGCCGGCTCCGTGGCGGCACATCTTCTTCTAGATATAATGGATAATGTAGATGTATTTGATATGTCTTCTAGCTATGCGAAGCCCTGCGGCGAGGTGGTGCCCTCCTCAACCCTCCTCCTTGTGAGGAGCCGCGGCTTACCCGTGCCGGACATAGTTGACAGGATCAAGATTTTCGAATTCTATAACGAGGAAGGGAGGCTTCTGCGCAGGGTGGAGTATCCTGAACCCCTATGGCTCTCTATAGATAAGAGCGGCTGGGTCAATAGTATGCGAGAAAGCGTAGGCGTAGTAAGGCGGACTGTTAAACCCTCCAGGCTTGAAGGCTACGACCTCGTCGTGGACGCGCGCGGCCCCTTCGCCTCGCATGGTAGCAGGATAACAGTATGGAGGGCCTATGCGGCCACAAGGGATTTCGAGGAGCGCTCAGCCGTAGTTATCAGCTCTCAGCCCTTCGGTATCGCCTGGGTATTCGGGCACGGTGACGTCGCAAACGTCGGGGGAGGGTTCTTCGGGGTACCTAACCCCAGGCGCCTGGCGGAGAAGCTCGTCAGGCGGCTCTCTAGCGCAGCCCTACACGGGGACGCATATTCTCTTGTCACGCTGCACCCCAGGCTGCGTCTGCACGAGGAGGGACGCGTTCTTGCCGTGGGAGAGGCGGCTGGCTTCGTGCAGAGCCTGGGCGGCGAAGGAATAAGGCCCGCGATAGAGAGCGCTGCCTTGCTCGCGGATGCCGTGGCTGAGGCGGGCTCTGCCGGGTTCCAGCGAGTACTGGACGCCTACGCTCTAAAAACCAGGGGCCTCATGGTGGAGGCGCGGCTTTCAAGCCTCCTATTATCCCTAGCCAGGGCTACCGGCCCCTCAATAATGAAACGCGTCAGCAGGGGCTTTATCGATCTCTGGCTCTCCGGGAGGCTGAGGGAGGCTCGGCGCGTCCTGTCGAGCCTCTATCTAGCCAAAAATGTATGAGCCCCCGGCTACTTGTGCGGCTTGCCCCTTACGAGCTCTACAAGCCTACGCAGCATGGATTTTAGCTCACTAAGGGTGTCAAAGCTCGCCTCGTCTTTAACGCTGTAGCTCAGCGTATATGTCCGGGTTTCCTCGTTGTAGCTTATGGAGGCCTCCAGGCGGTCCTGGTACTTCACTACTACCCGGTTGTCCTCGAGACTCACGTCTACCCCGTACTTGTCCTTCAACGAGCTAAGATCCTCGTACAGCAGCTCTATCTTGCTCTTCTTCTCGGAGGTCTCGCTCTCAAGCTCCTTCAGCTTCTCGTCGATAGCTGCAACTATCTCTGGTACATCCTTGTAGGCTTCACGTGCCTCCAGCAGTATCTTCCTGAGTACGTCAATGGGGCTTTCCTCGCCTTTTTCGACACGCACGTTCTTCAGGAAGGAGACTAGCTCGTTGAAGTCCTGGCTTTTCAGGTAGTCGGCAAGGCGCCTCACATCGCCTCCGAACGCGTGGAACTTGTACTTATCCTCCGCTCTGCCCACCATGCGCCTTATGTCCTCAACTATCTGTCTTGGAAGCTTTGAGCTTGCCAGCACGCGGTTCACTATGTGCCTCAGGAAGTCCTTACGCGGCGCCACTGCGCTCACCTCCTCTGCTCCAGTTCTCGCCATGCATAATAATGATGTGCTGCGCTGGGTATTATACTCATAGCTTGTAGCCTATCTTCCTTAGAAAGGCGCGCCGCTCTTCCCGGTCCTTCTCCGTCTCGACACCTATCGGTGAATAGCCGTCAACGACGCCTAGGATGCCTCTCCCCTGGCGCGTCTCCGCCACAATCACCTGGAGCGGGTTAGCTGTAGCGGCAAAAATGGACACGATCTCCGGCACGTCGCGTAGAGCAGGCATAATATTTATGGGCCACGCGTCACGTATGTAGATGACGAAGCAGTGGCCTGCGGCTATGCGTTTAGCGGCCTCTACTGCAAGCTCTATAAGCTCCTTGTCAGTTCCCTCGTACCTTATAAGCCTCTTCTGGCTCGCCTCGCAGAAGGCGAGGCCGAACTTTATGCCAGGGACGCTGGACACGAGCGCCTCGTAGACATCCTCGACGGTTTTAATGAAGTGGGCCTGGCCTATAACCACGTTAGTGCCGTCCGGCACATCTACGCGGACAGCCTTGATAGAGACGCTCTCTTCCTCCTCGACGCTCATACCCAGCACCCCCAGTGGGCGGGGCCTCTAGGCCCGGCTGATTCTTCACAAGAGGAGGTACGTGTCCCTATCCGACCCGCCGTAGGGGCTGCCGTATGGAGGTTCGTCTTCATCGGCCCGGGTATTGTTTGTGCAATAAGCACGCCTATCGTGTTAAATGTATCGCTGGCCGCAGCAGATAGATGGTATTGTAAAAAGGGGGCAGCGTTCTACGCCGCCCAGCTAGCCGGGGGACTAGTTGCGCGTCGTAATCCGCTACTACCGCCGCTCCCTGGAACGGATAGGCCCTATAGTGTTAGAGGCCTACCGGCTGGAGAGGAAGGAGGAGAGAACGCAGGGAGACCTCCTGGACATAGTATCAGAGCTATCGGAGCGGTACGCTAACACGCCGGACGTGTTAGTAGAAGCCGTGCTCCTCGATTCGAGAGGGGAGGAAAGGGGGGCTCTAGCATATACAGCCGGAGGGGCCCCGCAGCTGCTTTTCCCGCGTCCCGCGCGCTTACTGCGCATCCACCTCGTCGACGACGCAGCGGTCTCCGTGCAGGCTCCCCAGCCGGTGGACAAGCTCCCCTCATATACGCCTCGAGACGAGGTGTATGTCTACGCCGGCAGGATAGGAGTCGAGAACCCGAGGATCGTGGGGGTGCTGCTGGAAACCGATAAAGGCACGAGGCTCATGATGCTTCAACAGAAGGGGGTGAAGAAAGACTCCAATAGCAGCAAGGCGCCCCAGTAGAGGCGCCGATGCGCGTGCTCCACCCCTACAGACCCCCTATCTATCCCCTGGCTGCCGCCAGGCTGCCTGGAGCGCTCCTCAGGCTCCAGAGCTTCTCCTCCAACAGCTTCATGACGTGTTCCTCAACCACGTCTATGTGGACGCGCCGTATGTGGAGGTATAGCCCCTTTCGCGTAAATGGACCCTTGCCGCAGAGGCCGCAGCGCAGTATCCCCTTCTCGTTGATAACCGTTAGCTCCCTGGAGGCCTCTTCCACTACCTCCCTGGCAACCTCTTGGAGAGACGAGGGTATGCCGTCGAGGCTGTAGGGTAGGCCGAGCGCCTTCCTTATCGCTGCCTCTGCTATCTTTGCCGCTACTAGCCGTGTGTCAAGCCGCGTCCTCAAGCCGCAGCCCCTCCGCCGGGGGGACTAGGAGGAGCAGTCCCACCGCGTGCTTAGCCACCCTGCAGTCGCTACTTGAGAGGGCGGCAAGCCTCTCGGCGGCGCTTCTTTCCAGCTTCAGCAGGTGGGCTAGCTCGTAGACATAACGTGCCCCGGCTGCCTCCCCGCAGCTCTCGGACGCTATGAACTCGAGGCTTGCACGCAGCAGCTCCTCGTCGCGTACGGCAGCGTACCCCCACTCTTTCTTCCTGGAGGCGAGCTCGGCCATCCCGTCAACATATACGGTATCAGAGCTGTAGAGTAGGTCTGCCACAGCGTCCAGCATGAACTCCGCGGCTACGCGGTCTCCGAGAGAAGCCTCTCTCGCGTAGTGCAGTATCTCCTCGACGAGGAAGTAGTCTTCAGCGCTCCCTCTAGGCACATGTGTTGGCGGTGTAAGGGTCTCGATTACCATACACAGGGCACCCGTGGAGAAAGGTTGCGGATAGCTGGCCGCGTCTTTTCCTGCGGCCTAGTAACACGTGGCCGCAACGTCAAAGAGGCCCCTTGAGCCTTGCCCGGGGGCTCTGCTGGACTAGGACTCGTCACGCCCTCTACGGGCTCTGGCCGGGTCTTACTCTTCACCGCCCCCTTGCCGGATGAAACCTGTATAGCCAGCTCGGTGTTTAACACCTTGTCCCGATACGGGTTGGCTCAGCGATGCTATGCGCAAGGTGTGGCCGCCCACTGGTTAGAGGCATGCACGTGGGCGCGTTCTGCCTGGAGTGCTTCCTAGAGGTCAACCGGCTCCTATGCGTGCCGGAGCGGCTGGTGTTTGACTACTGCAAGTACTGCGGCAGCGTGAGGATCGGGCACCGCTGGGTTGAAGGCGGCGAGCTTCCGGCGGCGCTGCAGCGGTTCGTCGAGACGTATTTCTCCGATTCTACGCGTGTACGGCCCTGCCGGGGCAGCGGCGACACGGTGACCCGGTACTGGTTTAAGGAGGCCGTGCCGCTGACAGTGCCGTCGTGGCGCACCATATACCGCGTCGTTTTCGGCGTCCAGCTGCGGGGCGTAGACAGCCCAGCGGAGCAGGAGTACCGTGTCGAGGTGAGGGCGAGCCCCTCTATCTGCCCCCTCTGTAAGGATGCACGGGGCGGCGACTATAACGTCCTTCTGCAACTACGTGGAGTGGAGCCAGTCAAGATAGCAAAGGCTCTCGAAGCCTTGTTCAACACTAACGGACAGGTGGTAGGCTCTATAGTAGACATAGTCGAGCTACGTAACGGCGCCGATATTCTGCTCCTAGACCGCGGCAGCGCCTCTAAGATACTAAGGGAGCTGCGCAAGAGGTTCCGTGTGAGAACAAAGACCACGGGAGAGGACGTGGGCGTCACGTCCACCGGCTCGATGCGGCGCCGCCAGGTGATATCGGCGCTCCTCTACGAGAGGAGGAGAGCATGACCAGAGACCCGTTGCTCTCGGTGCTGCCCGAAGACGCTCTACGCGACGTCCTAGAGGTGGAGGACGAGAATAGGCGCCGTCGCCGCAGCCGTCGACCCTACCCCACGAGAAGGGACATAGCAGAAGCTGTCGCCGAAGCGGCTCGCATATTCTACGGCCACCCTGACGAGTTCCCTGACCTCGTGTATAAGCTACTTGAAGAAAGAGGCTTCTACACTGGCCTTGTCACGGTTAAAAGAATATGGGGCATCTATGAGGAGCTCGTCAAGAAGAACGTGATAGCCGACTATCTGGGCGTTATGGGTGAAAGGTAGAGAGCCGTGGCCCGCGTGTAGGCGCCTCCCAGTATACCCGGCCCGGCTATTGCCGGGTCTATGAGGGCTATGTTGATGGTTGTACGGCTTGAGGGGTACCTACTTTAGGCTAGGTCGGCATCTATGCTGGTCACCGGGGAGACAACGGTGAAGGTCGTGATAAAACATGACGACACATGGCTTCTTATTAAAGAGGTCTACGCGTTGAAGAGGCAGCCGAGGAAAAGAGGGAGACAGAAACAGCAGCGCAGCATACCCTATGGAATGGTCGCCGTCAGCGTTGATAAGCCACCCATTGATGGCATGAAGTACAGGGTTGAGATAGAAGTACCAGCCTCTAAGGCGACAAGGTTCGCCATTAAAATGTTCCAAGCCACGGGCGGCGCGGTTGTAGTGCTAGAGCCTGCAGGCGTAGACCGCTACCGCGCGGCAATATACGCTGCCAGCCGCGACGAGGCAGAGAGGTACGGCAAGCTGGCGGAATCCGTGATAGCGCAGCTTCGTACACGTAAGGGTCGTGGCGAGGAAACAGAGGCGGGCGAAGTAGAGGAGATCGAGGAAGAAGAGGAATCGGAGGAAGAGGAGTAGCATGGCGCTCCTCTGCGGAGTCTGCAGGCGCGGCGCAGCCGTGGCCACGTGTAGGATATGTGGCAGGCCCGTCTGCAGGGACGACTTTGACGCCGAGCTAGGGGTCTGCGTCCTCTGCCGGGAGAGCCTCTGCAGCGTCTGCCGAGAAAGACTAGCCGTCGCTAGCTGCGAGGCATGTGGCCGCCCAGTCTGCGACCATTGCGGGATACAGGTTACACCGGTGGCCTGGCTCTGCCCCTCCTGCGCGGAACGCTACCTGGACGAGGGGCGGGCCAGCTGGCCGCCCAGCAGCCTAGTCGGGAAGGAGCTTGCCCGCCTCCGTTCTTCGCTCATGTCTCTCCTCTCCCCCAGGCGCCGCCCAGGAAACGGTCCAGAGCGGCGGGCCTCCCCCGAGGCTTCACACGGAGAGGTATCAAGTGAGAGCCGTCGCATGTAGGGGCTGTGTGCAGCGAAGACATGCCCTCCCTGCATGTTGCAAACTCGAGGCCGTGCCTCATAGCCGCCCTACGCACACGCTCGACTATCTCGCGGCGTAGGCGGCTAGGGAGATACCAGTAGCCATGCATCCACCTACCCTCCACACGGTAGAGCCTCGTGTACACCTCAGCGAGCTCCGGGAACACGGCCGTAATCCTCTTCAGGCTATCCGGCCGCGCCTTATAGGTGGAGGTCACCAGGAACCGTGCGCCCGCAGAGGCAGCGGCCTCGACAACGGCCTCGATGCTGTCCTCGTCGTCCGTGAGGTGCGGGAACACTGGGTCAAGCCTGACCCCCACCGGCACCCCGTGGCTGTGTAGCACCTCTAGGGCCCGCAGCCTATCCGCCGGAGCCGACGCCCCGGGCTCAAGGCGGCCAGCGAGGCCACGGTCCAGCGTGGTTATCGTCAATGTGGCTGCCGCGTTGCCGGAGGCCAGCAGGGGGGCGTCGCGTGCAACCAGTGCGCCCTTGGTTATCACCAGTACCCGGTACCCTCGCGGCAGCAGCTGTTCCAGCGTCCAGCGGGTAAGACGGTGCTCCTCCTCCTCGGGCGGGTAGGGGTCGGTGCTGGTTGAGATGTCTATATGGTACCTTGGGTCGATGCGGCCGGTCTCGATGTCACGCAGGAGGCGCCTCCTATAGTCCTTCTTGGGGGTGGAGGGCTTCACGCCTATGTAGGCTGTAGCGTAGCAGTAGAGGCAGAAATGGCTGCAGCCAGTATAGGGGTTAAGAGAGTACTTCAAGGGGCACGTACAGAGCGGGCTAGACCATGGGTCGAAAACGTTTACCACAAGCCCCTGTCTTAGACGCTTCTTGGCCGCGGCGCCAGCCATAGCCGATACCCGGCCAGGGCGCTAGTGGCCCGGCGGGCCGACACAGGGAGGGCTAGAGCTCGATATTGGCGTGTCTTGCTCTTAGATCCGCCTCTTTCTTGCCTAGACGGTGCATGATCTCTACGACCACGCCGTCGAGGAAGACGAGGGCCGTGTCCTCGAACAGGGTGCCGAGAGGGGCTAGGGGCTCGTGGATGCCCAGTATCTGGCGGGCGAAGTAGTCTATGTCTGGCGCGGTTTTAGTGCGGCCAGGTATCTCCACTACGACGTCGGCTATTTGGCCCAGGGGGCTGTCGGGATAGCTGGTTATCGCAGCTATCTTTGCGTTGACTTTTTTGGCGGCTTCGGCGGCGGTGACTATGAGCCTTGTACGGCCGGAGCCGGATATTGCGACTACCAGGTCGCCTTCGCCTATGCTTGGAGTCGTGGTCTCGCCTAGCACGTATACGTTGAAGCCTAGGTGCATGAGCCTCATAGCAAAGGCTTTGCCTACTAGGCCGCTCCTGCCGGCTCCCATTACCAGTACCTTGGCTCCACGCCTGTAGACGTCTATAAGGGAGTCTATAAGCGTGTTAACCTGCTCCGGTTTAAGCATGTCGATAACCTTGTCTATGAAAGCCACTATTTCCTTCATAGTGGCCTTGACATACTCCAATGGCGCGGCACACCCCGTGGCGGCGCACCTGGAGGCCTCGCAGGGCCACAGCCGTTGCTAGACGGGATTATATCCACGCCTATTTTCAACGGAGAACAGCGATGACCGCCCCCGATGAGGGGCTTTTTAATAACACGCCTGGGGCACTGCTGCTCCGGGCTTGTTGACGGGAGGGCCGCGGCATGAAGGAGACGTCGGACATAGTCATGAGGAGAGAGCCTATTAACGAGTTCGCTAAAAGACTGATAGAGATGGCTCAAAAGTGGCAGGAGCGCTGGGCACGTGACCGCGTCTTCGAGGCTGAGCCGGATCCAGGTAGGCCAAAGTTCTTCGTAACGGCGGCTTTCCCTTACCCTAATAGTCCTCTACATTTAGGTCATAGCAGGACCTATACTATAACAGACGCATACGCTCGCTATAAGCGGATGAGAGGCTATAACGTCCTCTTCCCTATGGGCTTCCATTACACTGGTACACCGATACTTACAATGGCTGAGTCAATAGCAAAGGGAGACCGGGAACTCATAGACCTTCTAATAAATGTCTACGACGTGCCTCCTGAGGATATTAAGCAGCTAGGGGACCCTCTCGCCCTTGCACGCTATTTCCACAGTGATGCCAAGAAGGCTATGCAGGAGATGGGTTTCAGCATAGACTGGAGGCGGGAGTTCACAACAATAGACAGGGATTTCAGCGCGTTCGTCACCTGGCAGTATCTGCGTCTGAAAGACCTTGGCTATATAACTAGGGGCACGCACCCTGTCGGCTGGTGCCCTGTTCACAACATGCCTGTAGGCATGCACGATACGAAGGGTGACGTAGAGCCGGAGATAGGTGAGTTCACCCTAATACTCTTTGAGAGCGGGGAAGGCTTTCTACCTGCCGCGACGCTGCGCCCCGAGACAGTGTTCGGCGTAACGAATCTCTGGGTAAACCCTGACGCAGATTATGTCAAAGTACTTGTAGACGGCAAGCCTCTTGTCGTGAGCAAGCGTGCAGCATTCAAGCTAGGCTTCCAGCGCGACAATGTAGAAGTCGTTGAGGAGTTTAAGGGGAGGGAGCTTGTAGGCAAACGTGTACGTAACCCGGCCACGGGCCGTGAGGTGCCAGTGCTCCCCGCAAGCTTCGTCGACCCCGACACTGCAACCGGCGTCGTGATGAGTGTACCCGCCCACGCGCCCTACGACTATGTGGCGCTACGAGAGGTCGTGGAGAGGCATAGCGACCTATTAGAGAAGATAGGCGTCAATCCAGACGAGCTCAAGCCGATACCCCTTATACGCGTCAAAGGCTACGGCGACATCCCCGCCAAGGACATAGTTGAGAGAATGGGTATACGCAGCCAGGAGGAGGCTAGGAAACTAGACGAGGCAACCAAGAAGCTCTACAGCGATGAATACCACCACGGCGTGGTGCGGGACGATATAGTAGAGCTCGTCTACCCCTCTGAGCCTCCAGAGGTTAGACGCTTCGCCCTAGCAGCCGTGAAGGCGTGGATAGCCGGCAAGCCCGTGAGCCAGGCTAGGGACGCCACGGCTGCATGGCTGGCGGCACTCGGCTACGCCGACAAGATGTACGAGATAATGAACAAGCCTGTCTACTGCCGCTGCGGTAACGAGATAGTAGTCAAGGTGCTGAAGGACCAGTGGTTCATAGACTACGGGAGCCCGGAGTGGAAGGAGCTTGCCAGGGAGCTTCTAGCCTCGATGCGCATCGTGCCGCCTGAGATGAGGGAGGAGTTCAAGAAGACCATCGAGTGGCTCCGGGAGCGTGCTGTAGCGCGTACCCGCGGCCTGGGAACCCCCCTGCCCTGGGATCCTGACTGGATAATAGAGAGCCTCAGCGACTCGACAATATACATGGCGTTCTACACGGTTAACTACCGTATCCGCGCGGCCGGGCTAAAGCCGGAGCAGTTGAAGCCGGCGTTCTGGGACTACGTGCTGCTTGGCCGGCGTAGGCTGGAGGAAGTAGCACGCGAGACCGGAGTGGATCCAGAGATACTGAAGACCCTAAGGGAGGAGTTCGACTACTGGTATCCCCTAGACTCTAGGCACAGTGGGAGGGATCTGGTTCCTAACCACCTGACGTTCTTCATATTCCACCATGCCGCCCTGTTCCCGAAGCAGAAGTGGCCCAGGCAGATAGTCGTTAACGGCTTCGTCATGCTCGAGGGCAAGAAGATGAGCAAAAGCCTGCGTAACATAATACCGCTACGCCGCGCCCTCCGCGTGTATGGCCCAGACGGCGTCCGGGCGGCGATACTGAGCGCCGCGGAGCTTCTCCAGGACGCCAACTTTACCGAGGAGCATGCGAGGAGCGTACTGTCTCAGCTCTCGCGCTACGCTTCCTACGTCGAGGCCTCGCTGCGCGCCGACGAGGAGGAGGGCATCGCCGACCGGTGGCTACGCAGCAGGCTTCAGCACCACATAGAGAAGGTAACCGAGGCGTTTGAGAACCTGAGGCTGCGCGCCGCCTCGATAACACTCCTCTACGAGATGGAGAACGATGCTGCGAAATATCTTGCTATGCGTGGAGCGCCTGGCCCGGCTCTGCGGGACTACGTGGAGGCCTGGACCCTGATGCTTGCACCGGTGGCGCCCCACATAGCCGAGGAGATGTGGCACAGGCTGGGCCATGAGAGCTACGTCTCTCTAGAGCATTGGCCGGTGCCGAGCAAGTCCTCGATAAGCCCCAGGGACGAGCTGGTAGTAGCCTATGTGGACGCGCTGGTGGAGGATATAAGGTCTATTCTGCGTGTCTACCGCGGCGAGCCGAAGGAGATAGTGGTTGGCGTCGCGCAGCCGGAGAAGTGGAAGGCGGCGAGGATAGTGGCGGACACGATCATGAGGAAGGGGCAGCTGCGTGACGCAATACGGGCGCTTATGCAGGCCGGGATGGGGGGCAGAGAGGCGGCGCTGCTGGCACGCAGGCTTTACGAGCGCATGAGGGGCTACAGTGTCGACTACCTGCAGCTGATAAGCAGTGTAGAGGAGTTTGACGAGAAGAAGGCGATAGAGTCGATGCGGGACTATGTTGCCAGGAAGGTGGGTGTGGAGAGGATACGTGTCCTCAGGGAGAGCGAGGCCGAGGAGATCCCGGAGCAGAAGAGGAGGCAGATCATGCCCTCGAGGCCGGCGATACTAGTCAAGTAGCACGACATACCCGTCCCGGACGAGGATGCAGAGCCTTTTAGCAAGCCCCTGCACTATTTCCCTCGCCTCCGCCCTCTTTAACCCCAGGTTGGAGGCAAGCACCTCCACCGCGTCACGGACCCGCAGCCTTCCCGCCTCCGCGGCGCTGGATAGGAGAGACAGGAGGCTGGCCGGGCAGGGTGCCGCAGCCTCTACAACGCCGCCCGCTCCTACCCGGAAATAGGCCCGTCTAGAGGGCTCCTTCACACGGTACACCACGTAGAAGCCAGGTGCCACCTGTGAGACCTCTAGCCTGGCGAGCCTCCGCGCCACGTAGCCAGGCACGGGGCCGGCGGCTGCGAAGAAGAACACGTCGCTGACGCAGTGCCGCTCGGGCGGCGCCCATAGGTGGACTGGGCAGCACTCCCCGCTATCCTGGCAGGGCTCGACGCCCAGGCTACGTGCAACGTACCGAGCCAACTGCTCGAGGACAAGCCGCGGCCCTCGGTTCAGGTAGCCTCTCTCAACAACCTCGACTATTCTCGAGGAGCGGGTCATCCCGCAGGCCTCCTTTCCTGCCTTCTGCCCTCCACGCCCTCCCCGGGGGCTACGCGTAGCTCAGCCTCAGCACGCACGAAGCCGCTAAGCCCCTAGTTTTTCTTCAACGCCGCCTGGGGAGGGCGTGGATTTGGGCAGCTGCCGGTTGGCGCGCGTAGACGCTGCCCTATTATTAGGGGCTCGTATGGGGTACCTATCTTCTTGGCCCAGCTACGGCCCCGCCCGGGGCGAGGCTTGGATGAGCTGGGCCGGGACGTATTCACCGCGTCAAAGTCCTCCTATCTGCGCGGTGACATGGCTTGGGGCTGCTGGTCGCCGCTACCAGCGACGTGCATAGCCCTCGCTACCTCTTGGAGTTCATAGCTGCCCTGGGGCGCCACCGCGACGCGTGTGGACGTGTTAGGCTCTTCATATTTGCAGGAGACATGGTCGAGAAGGGGAGGGTTGCCGCACTGGAACCCGTGGTTAAGGCTGTCCGCTCGTCCTGTAGGTCGGCCAGAATCGTGGCGGTTTTCGGAAACGAGGAGTACATGGACCGTGAGACGTTGTTCGTGGAGCGGTACAAGGATGTGGTATGGCTTAACGATAACTACATGACTCTCGAGTACGGCGGCTACCGGATCGCAGTCTACGGCACACGCGGCGCCATAGACAGGCCAACGCCCTGGCAGCGGCGCAACATACCAGGCATACACCGCATATACGCTGAGCGCGTGAGCCGCCTCAGGGAGACCGTCTCAGCTCTGCGCAGGAAAGGCTACTACGTTATAGTTGTAACCCACTACGCTCCCACGAGGAAAACAGTCGAGGGCGAGGACCCCAAGATATGGCCGTACCTGGCCAGCACGGCTATGGAGAGAGCCATAGAGGAGTCTAAACCTAACCTAGTCATACACGGGCACGCACACCACGCCCGCAGGCTTGAAGCACTGGTAGGTGAAACGCTTGTAGTCAACGTTGCGTTCCCCGCTAGAAGGGATATAGCGCTACTAGACGTGCCGATGAGCATAGGCCGCCTAAGCTGAGGAGAACAGCCTCCCCGTGATGACTCTTTTACGGGGCGAGGCTCAGCCAGCCGCCACTGGGTCACCCCGCCTCCCCCGGGGGAGGCGGCTCCCTTGTTCGGGATGCTCCTCACAGCCCTGCTGGAGGCCAGCCGGCCCTCCGGCTTATAACATGAGTGGCCACGGGGTGACGGGAGGCGTGACGGGTAGCGCCGTGCCATACGTAGACGTGCACAGCCATGCCTACGAGTACGGTGCCTCGGAGCTGCGGAGAATAATGTCGGAAATGCTCCTGGTAATAGTGATTGTCTCGGATGACTACACTACCAGCCTCAAGACGCTGGAGATATCGAGAAGCCTAGAGCATGTGACCCCGTGTCTAGGCGTCCATCCCTGGACGGTGGCGGAGCTGGGAGAGAGGGAGGCTCTCCGCCAGGCAAGGCAGGTAGTAGACCTGGCTCTAGAGGCGGGGGTAGGCTGTATAGGCGAAGTAGGCCTTGACACCAAGTTTGTCGCCGAGAGTATCGATGCGCAGCGCGCCGTGTTCAGGTTCTTCCTCGAGGCTGCCCGGGACAATGGGCTGCGGCTCAACCTCCACACAGCCGGCACCTGGAGGGAGGTCTACGAGCTTCTTGTCCGCTACGATATAGGCTACGCCAACTTCCACTGGTACACGGGCCCACTGGACCTAATAGACGACATAGTTAGCCACGGCTACACGCTGTCTATTAACCCTGCCGTTAGGGTGCAGCGGAAGCACCAGGCAGTGGTTGAACGCGCCCCCCTCGAAGCGATACTTACGGAGAGCGATGCCCCCTACAACTATAAGGGAGTCAAGTTGACGCCGCGGCTTGTGCCACAGGTGGTGGCAGAGATAGCGAGAATAAAAGGACTCGACGAGAGCTACGTTAAAAACAGGATATATGAAAACTTTAGGGCCAGGTGGCTCCAGTAGTTCCTCAGTTCTTCTTGCCGTGAAGCACCTCATCGGGCACTATCCCGCGGTACGCCTCGTAGTATATCGGCGTACTCTTCAGCAGCTTTATGTTCCTCACATACTTGACAGCATCGCCGACCTTGTCCTCGCCGTAGAGCTTCTTGTACTCCTCCAGCGGTATCTGGTACTTCTTGAGTATGTAGTCACGGTAGAGGTCGTTGAGCACGTTATAGGTGCAGAACGGTATTACTCTGCCGTCGGGTGACAGGTAGTGTATGTTGCACCTCATCACGCGCTCCACGTCATAGTTGTAGAGGTCCATGAAGTGCATGTTGCCTAGGAAGAGCATGCGGTAGTGTAGCTCGCCCAGTGCCTCATAGTTGCGTTTGAGGAACACGTTTACCAGCAGCTTTGTTATGTTGAGGTCCTTCGGCATGCGCTCCTTATCCACGAACCTGGGCAGATCCTTAACTATAGATGCTATCCTCATAGTCTTCCTGAACTTGGAGAAGGACGCCTCCTCGTCGCGCGACAGCTCAAGCACTTTCTGGTCTATGTACTCCACGAAGCCTTCAACATCGAAGAACTCCGTTATAGGCACGAAGCGCTTCGGCAGGCCGTCGCCGCCTTTCTCGACGAACACGTAGGTGGCTGAGCCGCAGGCCGGGTGGTTGCCCATGCATACCTTTAGCTCCCCGCTTAGCGCCTCGAGGAAGTACGAGACCTTCGCGGCCACGGGTATGGGGAACCAGGCTTCTGCCGGCACCTGTCCCTCGGTCTGTTCCTCGACCCATTTCAGCACGTCGGGTATAGTTACCCGGTATTTGGCGCGCATATCCTTTCTCATCCTGCCTGTTAGGCTTACTGGCTGGAAGTTGACGCCGCGCACCACGTCTATATGCTTGGCTGCAAAGCGGACTATGTCGCCGAGCTCGTTATCGTTGATAGTCTTTATCACTGTGGGTACTAGCACTACGCTCGTCATGCCTGCCTTACGGAAGGTCTCTAGCGTATATGGGACCTCCCAGTGGTTCTTCGGGTTCGCTCTCGGGGTGACACCGTCAAAGCTCATGTATATCGTGTTTACTCCGGCCTCGCGCAGTATCCGGGCATACCTGACTGCCTCGTCCGGGCTCTTCTCGAACCACAGCCTAGCGAAGGTGACGCCATGTGTGTTGAGCTGTATATGGGTGACACCCTCCTCGCGGAGGAGCTTTATTATCTCTGGCAGGTCGGGCCTCAGGGTGGGTTCTCCGCCAGTTATCTGCACCGCCATGGTGACGCCTTCCTTCTTGTACTGGCGGACCATCTCGCGTATCTGCTCAAGGCTGGGCTCATACACGTAGCCGGCCTTCTCGGCGTAGAAGAAGCAGTACCAGCAGGATAGGTCACAACGGTTGGTCACGACGAGGTTCGCTAGCGCTGTGTGGTTCTTGTGCCGCCCGCATAGCCCGCAGTTGTAGGGGCACGGTGCCTGTAGCTGGACGTGAGGGCGTACCCCTACGCCCTCCTCCTCGTACTTCATGAACCGGTGGTATAGCTTCGCGCTGCTAAAGTAGAGCTCGTCTATGGTTCCGTGCACGGGGCACGTCTTCCTTATGTATATCTTGTCGTCCTTCTCATAGATTATTGCAGGCAGCAGTCTCTCACAGTAGGGGCAGAGGCTTGTCGTGTATGCTACCAGCTTCTCCCCCTCCTTAAGCCTCGGTATCGGGCCGCCGACAGGTACCTCCTTCCCGGCTATCCTCACTACTCGGCGCTGCGGGTCGAAGCTCGCCGGAGCCGGGAGTATGCCTGTAGACGTCCTACTGCCAGCACTTCGTGGTGCAAAGGTTGCAAGCGCCATAACCTCATCGCCCCGCCGGTGAATAGGTGCCTTCTTAGCGAGGATTTCTGTTTTCTAGCACTCGGTTTCAGAGGGGTTAACTAAAAGGCCTCAGCCCGACACAACACTTCCTGCTTTGACGCGTGTTAAATACGGCAAATGTGTCCCGCCGGCGCCAGTGGGCCAAGGAGACCCCTGTCCCGCAGCCACTCCGCGGTCACCGGCCTAGAGGCGGCAACCAGTCCCGCAGCCTTCTCGCCGACAAGCTTAGCTATCAGGGTCACCGGTGCACGGTTCGCATCCAGGGGCACGGGCAGCGCCCGGACGCTACGGCCAGAGTAGCCGTAGACGGCGACGTCAAGCACCCGGGGCGGCTGCAGGCGGCAGGGTATCTCCGCCGTCAGGGGGTAGCTACCCGCCTGCCTCGCAAACGTGACGCCAAGGCCTGCGTCGTACTTCTCCACGTAAAGGCCGCGTATAATAGAGCCCCTGGGCACGAGGCGGCGCAGAAACCTCCTCGAATACTCCATAGCCACGCGTTGGAACCTACGCGCCCTGGCGGCGAGCCGCCTCGTAAGACCTCGGGGACGCAGCCGCTGCAGGCCGGTGCCTGGCAGCACAAGCAGCTGCCTCACGTTAACACGCCGAACCAGTATGCCCTCCTCCTCTACCCTGCGCAGGAACTCCTCGTTCAGCCGGTACGTATCCGCGCTCTCACCCGGCAGGCCTAGCACAAAGTTGAGGCCAGGCAGCAGCTCCGGAAGACCATTATAGCCTGCTGCCCGGCCGACACGGTGGACGAGGCGCACGGCCTCGAGGCTATCCTCGGGCCCTGTCTTCAGGTTGTTTATCTTCACAACGCGCGGGTCCGCGGTCTCTATGCCCAACGCTGCAACGTCGCCTGGCGTGTGGTAGCGCACTATCACCTTCAACGCTTCTTCTGAAAGCCTTGGATGGTGGACAAGCGTTCCCGGGTTAACATTGTCTATGTGGAGGGTCTTTAGCCCCGGCGCAGCTGCCCTCACGCCGTAGAAGAGGCGCTCCAGCGCCTCCGGGTCGGGGCGCGGCCACTCCTCCTCCGCCAGCTCCCTGGAGCCGTAGACGACTATGTCCGCCTGCCGTCCAAGCCTGAAGTGTCGTACACCCGTCCGGTAGAGCGCCTCGACCTCCTCAACTATAGACCTTGCCGGCCTCTGCCTCGGCCTGCCATAGAGCTTTGTGACGCAGAAGCTGCACCCCCCGCTTACCCACCTACTGCAGCCACGGTACGTCTCCAGCTCGGCTATGAGATTGTAGCCAAAGTTGGGGTGCTGCTCAACTATCCTAGCGCCGCGGACCGCGGCCCTGCCAAGAAGCTCCATGTCCTCCATTATGCGCCACGGCTCGGCAGCCTCCGGGCCATGAAGCACATAGTCGTTGATATAGGCCTCCGGGTCGCCACTAACGACCGCGTCGAAAACGTCGCGGACGCTTCTCGGCAGCGCGGCCACCGAGCCGCCCTCGTTGCCTATCCCCCACCGTGCGGCGGCTCCGACAAGTATCTTGAACGGCTTCTCCACTAGGCGCGGGATTGCCTGCAGCTCCTCAAGCTTCACCGGCTCGCCGCCAAGATACCTGCCGGGGACGACAGCCCCCGCTATTACTATCAGGGTGTCGTAGCCGGCGGCCCGTTTGACGAAACCCCGGAGGTCGCGCCTAGCCTCGTCTATGGTGACGTAGTGAACTGTGGCGGAGGGGTCGTGTAACCAGATAATTCCCGCAATGTAGCGGGGGTAGACATCTATGTAGGGCGGGACGCCGAAGCCTGCAGGCTCGTCTGTGTAGCCGTCCAGTATGAGGACTCTTCTGGGCCTCGGCAAGCGCTCCTCCCCTTCCCCCGGGCGTCAGCTGACGGGCTCATAGATCAGTCCAAGTTTCTCGGCCTCTAGCCGGACGCGCCACACCTCTCTAGGTTCCGCCGGCCGGGCCATCTCCGGCCATCTTCGAGGGTACTTCGCGGCAAGGTGCTCGGGGCGGTACTGGCCCATTATGTTCACGAGGACACGGCCCCGTGGCAGGTTGCCTGCTATCCAGCGGATAACCGGTATACTGCAGCAGTCAACATGGCCCGGGAGTACAAGGTGGCGGATTATCATGTCTCCATGTTTCGAGGCCACTGTGATGTTCCTCTTCACAACGCCGGTATAGTTGGGTGCGGCGGATAGCCTCAAAGCGCACCGGTCGTTACCGTACTTAAAGTCTGGAAGCCATATATCTATAATATCCACCAGTATCTCCATCGCTTCTGTGCTCATATACATGTTGCTGTTCCACAGCTGCGGCACGTTGACGTCAAGGTACAGCAGGCTCTCCACTATGGTATGGAGGCTAGGAGTCGGGTCGCCCCCTACATGGTTTATATTGCGCGCCCCGTGGAGCCGAAGAAGCCTCTGCATCACGGCAAGCCTCTTGGCGTCAACCACTTCACCCCTGCGCGGCGCAGTCTGGCTCACATCGTAGTTCTGGCAGTACACGCAGGCGAAGTTGCAGCCACCGTAGAATATTGTCCCACTCGGGACAAGCGGCGCCTCCTCGCCCAGGTGGTGAAACCAGCTGTGAACATAGGTCTTCAGGTCGAGCCTACATGCGCCCAGCCGGCGCCTCCGGTCTATACCGCACCTCCTCTCGCATAGAACGCAGGGAGACGCAAGCCTCCAGGCCAGCACCGCGTCCGCCTCTAGAAGGCTATGCTCCGGCGCGGCCCGGGCATCGCGCCAGTACTCCTCAAGACTATAGCCGCCCCGGAGGGCCCTGCGCCTCATGCCCTCCAGCTCGCGCCTCAGCCTCTTCTTCTCCTCAAGTATGGCCTCCGTGCTAAGCCTGCGCGGATCACCCGGGAACTCCACTATACGCGCTAGGAGAAACTTTGCCGGCGCCACGTCCCGCATAACCATATAGTACCAGGCTAGCGCCCTCCTGACGCGCTCATCGCTCCAGACGAGAACCGCGTCGGGGCGAAGGCGTCGCCATACACGCTCCGGCACGAACCTCTCGAAGAGCGGCAACCCTGAACCCCCCGGAGGGCGGGGGAGCAGGGGCAAGGGCTGCGTGCCAGCCGGGCTAGTCCTCTCCGCCCTCAACTCGTTTAATGAAGATCTTGTATGCCTCCCAGCTCGGCATGCTGGCGTAGCGGCGGGCTATCTCGTAGAGCCTTGTAGCTTCCTCGTCGCTGCTGTAGTCTACCGGTTCTCCCTGGTAGCCGTTGCCGGCCCAGCGTCGGTGCAGCTCCTCAACTATTCTCTCGACGTAGGGGTCACTGTAGAAGGCGGCCCTGTTCATCTGTCCCATGTTGTCCACGATGTCTACGAGTTTTCTCCGTATATCTTCGCCTGCCCCCATATCTAGGCGCCTCAGCTGCCTAGCTTCTTTTCCCGGCGGACAGGGTATATAGCTTCCTTCGGCGCCCTCTCGAAGGGCTCAAGGTAGCGGCGTAGAACCTTTGGCACGACCACGACGCCGTCTGGCTCCTGGAAGTTCTCCAGGATAGCAGTTATCGTTCTCGTCGAGGCTATCGCTGTGGAGTTCAGCGTGTGCACGTATTCCCGCCTCATACCCTGCCTCCGGACAAGCCTTATGTTGAGCCGGTAGCTCTGCCAGTCAGTCGTGTTGCTAGCACTCACCATTTCCCGGTACCTGGCCTGGGCGGGCATCCACGCCTCGAGATCATACTTCTTCGCTGCGGGGAGGCCTAGCTCACCGGAGGCTACGTTGACCACGCGGTAAGGTATGCCTAGGCCCTGGAATAGCTCCTCCGCGTTACCTATCAGCTCCTCTAGTATGCTCCAGCTTTCCTCGGGTTTTGCGTAGACGTACTGCTCTACCTTGTGGAACTGGTGTACACGGAAGATACCCTTTAGGTCGCGGTTCCCCGCGCCCGCCTCTTTGCGGAAGCATGGGCTGACGCCGACAAGCTTCAAAGGCAGCTCGTCCTCCATTATTTCCTCGTTGCTGTAGAGGCCTGCCAGCGGGTGCTCAGCGGTAGCTATCAAGTATAGGTCCTCGCCCTCGATCTTGTATATAGCGTCCTCAAAAGTATCCATGTCAATTACCCCCATCAGTATCCTGCGGCGTATCATGTAGGGGGGCAGCACCAGCCGGAAACCCTTCGCTGTCAGCCTGTCGATAGCGTACAGTAGGAGTGCAAAATCAAGCCAGACCAGGTCCTCGAAGAGGTAGTAGAACCGTGAGCCCGCCACCTCGGCCGCCTTCAGGGTGTCGCCTAGCCGTAGAACCCTCTCCAACATGTCCGCGTGGCCAACCGGCTTCCAGTCGAGAAGCTCGTATTCAACGTTGAAGCCGTAGCGCTTCGTCTGTTCGAGGAACTTCTCTAGGTCTCCCCGGTAGACGCGGGGCCGCCCCCAATACCTAACCGGGACATTATAGTCGTCGGAAGGGCCGACGGGGACAGATGGATGCACTATATTAGGCAGAGCCAGGAGCAGCCTCCTCCGCTGCTCCTCGACGCTTCTAAGCTCCCTTTCCAGCTCCTCTCTCTTCCTGAGCAGCGCCCTGACCTCCTCGATGAGCCTCTGCCGCTCAGCCTTGTCCTTTACTCGCGCTATCCTTCTACTTAGCACATTGTGTTCGTGCCTTACCTGGTCCACGAGCTTCCTTAGCTCCCTCCACCGGGTGTCGGCCTCAAGCGCCCTGTCTACCAGGGCTGGGTCCATTCCCCGTTTACGCAGGCTCTCCTTTAGCTCCTCAGGCTTCTCGCGTAGAAGCCTCAGTAGGGACCATGACAAGGGTCTCTATCCCCGCACTGACCGGTCGCCGAAGACAGCCCAGGGGGTCTCTAGCTGAGCTGCTTGGAAGGATATGTGGATAACCCTGGCGGTCCTCTACGGTGGTCCCCTCTTCAGCGCCCCGAGTGGCTCACGGGGCTCCGCTATGCCGGCCAGTATCTAGGTCATCCCTAGTGCGTGGTGCGAGCCCCTATGTGGCCTCTTCCGCGGCTTCCATTTGTTTCTTCATCTCGTCGTAGCGTTTAATCCATTCCTCTACCACGTCGTAGCCGAAGAGCTCCATGAGCAGTTTTCTGCCCTCCTCGGTCACCCGCCGGGGGTCCCAGAGGGTTTCTAGGTCGAGCTCGACCTCGACGTCTTTAAGCTCTGGGACGTTCTGGCGTATAGCCTCCTCGGCCATGTATGCTATCTGCATCGTAACGGGGCAGCCGGGCGCGGTTACGCCGAGACGTATCTTGGCCTTAGGCTCGTCCGTAATGTTAATCTCGTACACGAGTCCGAGGTCGTATATGTTGACCGGTATTTCGGGGTCGTAGACGGTGCGCAGCGCCTCCACTATCTTCCTTTTTATAGTCTCTTTGTCTATCCTCCTCTCGCCCTCACTCATGTATTTCACACCCGCTACTTAAACCCCGTATATGGTTCTCGGCTATATGTGTGCGCTCTTAGCTTTTTTCATGCATAGGCTCATCGGATGAAGCCCTCCTAGACAGCCTTGACGCCAGCGGCGCCGCAGCCAGGTACGCAAGCAGCGGCGACGCGAGAGTGAGGGTGACGCCTGCCGCCAGCAGCCTGCCGTCGCCACTACTCCTACCCAGGTAGGCCAGATACAGCCCGGCACCAGCTATGGGGGCCAGGAACACGTTTAGCAGCGCGACGCCTTTTAGGAACAGCGAGCCGCTACCCAACGTTACCACCAAGCAACCTCTTGAGCTCTTCTAGCACTGCCCCGGCCTCTTCATCGGCCTTCTCGCAGTCGCCCGCAGAGGCTAGGACCCTCACCTCTACCACCGGGCGCTCCGTCTCGTGCCCCTTCGGGTGGCTCTTGGTATAGCACCTCGGGCAGCGGCGTGCGGCCTTGCGCAGCAGCGATGCCAGCACAGCCTCAGGCACACCCTCTATAAGCAGCGATTTTTCACGTACACAGAGCCTAGGCAGGATAGGCTTTATCCTATCTATCACCCAGTCCATCATGGCCTCCATTTCGCGCGGCACGCCGGGTAAGGCGAAGATATGGGTACGCCCCTCCACTATCCACGCGCCGGGCGCGGCCCCCTCCGGGTTCGGTATAGGTGTTGCACCCGACGGCAGAAGGGCCATTTTCCGCGCCTCACTGGTGAGCCTGTAGCCTCTCCTAGCGTAGAAGGCCTCAACCATTCGCAGCGCCTCCTTATCCAGAACTAGGGGGCGGTGAAGCGCAGCCGCTATTGCCTCGAGGGTCAGGTCGTCCGCGGTCGGGCCGAGCCCGCCCGTGGTCACCACTATGTCGGCTCTCCTCACCGCCTCGCTCAGCGCCTCAACTATGTCGTCTATGGTGTCGCCTACTGTGAGTATGCGTCTAACAGAGACGCCGTGGAACGTAAGCTTTGACGCGATCCACGCCGCGTTCGTATTTATAACCCTGCCTATGAGGAGTTCGTTGCCTATGGTCAGTATCCACGCCCTGGGCTGGTAGTGGTGCTCCACGCTTCTCCCCGCCGAGCCCTAAACCCCCGGGGAAATATTGAAAGCGCTATGTCTGCCGCCCTTACTGCCGGAGGACGCGCGCCGCCCCCCGGACACCCCCGCAGCGGGGCATTGAATGACGGCGGGGGACTTGCCTCCCGCACCTATTGCTGCCGGCTCAAACCTCTAGGGCATGGGCTAGAAGAGGAGGTAGAGCTTGTACCCATCCTCTTCTCTACGTATGGTGCCCGCGTCGAAGCAGTACTTGACGTCAACGTAGTGGCTGCGGTATTCAGCCACCTCCTTCGCAACCTTCGAGGGCTCCTCCCTATCCATTAGAACCCTCTTTATGAATGCGGCTATTTGGGCCATGTCGTCCTCCTTCATGCCGAAGCGGGTCATCTCCTGTACGCCTATTCGTAGCCCGCTTGGGTCCTTGATAGCGTCTGGGGGGTCGTAGGGCAGCAGGTTCTTGTTGACGATTATGTTTGCTTCCTCGAGGAGCTTGGCTGACTTGGCGCCTCCGCCCTGCGGCCTCACGTCTAGCACCACCTGGTGGCTCTTAGTGTATCCCAGGTGCTCGCCTAGCACCTTGAAGCCCTCGGCGGCTAGCGCCTCTGCGAGGGCCCTCGCGTTTCTCACAACCTGGTCCGCGTATGCCTCGCCGAAGTGTTTCATCTCGACGGCCGTTATCGCTAGTGCCGGGAGACGGTGCAGGTGGTGGTTGCTGACAAAGTATGGAAACACGGCGCGCCCAATAGCCTTGAATAAGTCGCGGCTCCTGGTGGCTACTATGCCTCCCTGGGGGCCGGGGAACGTCTTGTGCGTCGATGCTGTGACTACGTCTGCGCCCTCGTCCAGCGGGTTATGCCACCTCTTTCCGACTATGAGGCCCAGCACGTGCGCGGCGTCGTAGACGACGTGGGCGCCTACTGCGTGTGCGGCATTGGCTATCTCGCGCACTGGATGCGGGAATAGATACACGCTGGCCCCCATGACCACGAATGAGGGCTTCACCTCCTCTATCAGTTTGACCGCGCGGTCAATATCTATGTTCATAGACTCGGAGTCGTACGGCATCTCCACGTGCTCTATGCAGAGGGCGCCGAGTGTGCCAAACTTAGTGTGGCTCACATGCGCGCCAGCCTGGACGGGCGCTATGACCGCCTTGGCACCGCATGGTGCAAGTACGCGAAACACGGAGGCGTTTGCGGTTGTACCGCTAATAGGGCGGGGGTCTACGTGTGCTCCGCCCAGCAGCTCGCCCATGAGGCTGGCGGCTCGGACCTCGACCTCGTCCACATACCTGGTGCCCTGATAGTAGCGCTTGAAGGGTTTGCCCTCAGCATACCTGTGCATCATGTCGCTTACATAGGCGGACTCTGCGAGGGGGCTCATAACGTTCTCGCTGGCAATGAGGTTTATTGTCTCGAAGCGGCGCCACTGGTTGTGGCGTAGCGTGAAGCGGAGCACCTCTACGGCCTCTGCAGGCAGCTTGTTGAACAACTCCTCCCAGAACTTTGCCATGCCGCATCTACCCTGCCGCCGAGCTAGGGGAAAAAGGAATTATAAAGAGGTTGTGGCTAGGCCTCTACTGGTACAATGCCGCGTCCGCGCTGGAGCAGCTGACGACTCTTCTCCACGGCCTCCTCCACCATATTGTAGGTTAGAGGGAAGCCTATCTCATCCTCGTGTCTTCGCAGAAGCCAGTAGGCGTCAAGGATGCTGCGCCACTTCTCAGCGTTCTTCGTGAGGATCTCCACGGCCTTCTCCAATGCCTCGTCGAGGCGGGGGTCTATGTAGTCCGGCATCCTCCTGGCCGCCTTGCTCCTGTTTTCCTCCACCAAGCATTCCCCAGGGCTTGTATACGTCAACTCCCGGCTTATAGTGTTACCCGGGCACAACCGTACTACCGGAGTTGAATCTGGCAGAGTTCAGTTTTTCACTAGTTTAGCCTAATCGCGCGCGTCTTGGCTCCTCTCGTGCTTAAGGAGGGGTTGGGTGCTTAAGCGGGCCAACACAGGCTGAGTACTTACAGTGGGGTCTCTCAGTGTCAGCGGCGCTAGACACAACCACCCAGATCCCCGCACTAAACGCAGCCCTAGACATAACGCTCGAAGCACCCTCACCGATAGACGTAGAGATAACAATATACGGCGGTCTCGACCCAGAGACCGACGAGCTAGTACTCAACGCCCGGCGTGCAGCAGAGAAGCTGGATAAGGAATACGGCATCTACGCCATAGTAGTCCCCAAGACAATGTACTGGGGCATAGGGCCGACCCCGATGACACCCTTCACGGTCCCAATACTAGTGATAAACGGCCACGAAGTAGCCAGCGGCGCCGTGCTCGAACCGGAAGAAATCGTGGAAAAAGCACTAGCCCTCCTAGGCGTAAAGAAGGAGGACAGCCTACCATTCATACCCGCGGGTGGGAGAAACAACACGCGCCAGGCAGCAGTCGCAACATGGTAGACCCAGCAGCCGCGTACCCCGGTGGCCGGTTTTTGCACCCGCTCTCGCCGAGAGATACGCTTCCGTGAAGCTTGTAGCCCTGCACACAGCCTCCGGCGGCTCCTCTCCCTCTGCGAGAAAGAGGGCTAGCGCTGCAGAGAAGACATCCCCCGCACCCACTGCGGGTAGCGAGGCGTCGCCCGCCACAGGCTTGCAGTAGAAACAGGAACCCCCATAGGAGAAGCATGACCCCCTATGGCCCAGGGTGACGACCCTTAACGCCCTATGTGTGCCCGAAAGAAAGGCGGCTCCATGTATAAGCCCGCCCAGATCCTCAATACTCGCCTTAAATACGAGCCACCGGGGGCCGCTCACCGTCTCTTCAAGATAGTTGGCCGCGCTAAGCGCCACAGCCGGTGACACGGCGACGCGGCCAGCAGCGTCCCGGAAACGCGTGAAGCCCTGCAAGTCCACAGCGACGGCACCGAACCCGCCACGGGCTATAAGCGCCACATCTTCAACGGCCAGCTCCCAGTAGACCGGCGAGACAAGAGCAGCCACCCCCTCTGCCTCCATGTTCTCCGTGCAGCGCCCGGGCTCGCGGAGCAGAAAGGAGCGCCGCTCTCCACGCTCCTCGACGTGCTCGAATACAGCGTAGGAGCCCCTGCAGCCGGGGACAACCCTAGCCAACAAGAGGCCCGTAAGCGCGTCCCTTGCGAATACGTAGGGGCCTCCCCGTCTCCAGGACCCGCCGGGGCCGATGTCTATGGTGCGTGCAGAGTAGACAACCAGCCTGGGCGGGCCGCGGCGCAAACAGCAGCCACACCATTAGGGGCGGGGGGCCGTCACGGGTTTTTCATTCCTCGGCCTCCTCTCTCTCGTAGCTTACCCTAGCCGCCAGCTTCTCGGCCCTCTTCGCGTGGGAATAGAGATGGTAGACGAGATCCTTCGGGCTGAAGAGGTAGGTAGCGTGGTCGCCGGTGCCACATATGGGGCAGGCGTAGAGCTTAGTGTTCCGCTCCTGCAGAGCCTTCACGCGTACGCCTTTATACTCCACTATTACCTCAACCCAGTCTGCATCCCACTGGAGCGACAAGGCAGAGACCCCTCCTCGGCCCGGCTACCCGGCCAAGAGGCCGGGTAGGAGAGACGACGCCACGGGCCCGTGTCGTGGTAAAAAGCGGTTGGAGAGGCGGCGGCTGCGCCGCCCCCGGGCTCCGGCCTATTTCTCGAGCTTTGAAAGATACTCCTTGTACAGCTCCTCGGTTCCCTGGATCCACCGTGGCAGGCCTTCCGGCGACTCGGGGTATGCCAGGTAATGGCTTCGCACCTTCTTCATATAGTCGGCTACGGTCTTCAGCCTAGCCAGTAGGGAGGGGCGGCCAAGCCCGCGTAGTATTATAGAGGCCTTCTCGACGACTGAGAGTTTTATGTCGCCCTCGGTACTAGTGTAGTAGACGTCCTGCTCTGGAATGAGCCTCTTCTCCATGCCGTAGCGTATCTCGTCGTTGCTTAGGCGCTGTAGGAATATCCTAAACACGTCGAGGGCAGCCTGCCGTGCGCCAACGGCATGCATGTAGTCCCTGTTGAGCCCCCATAGGTTCTTGATGCTCACCTCTCCCCGGTTGTACGCGTAGTCGAACGCCTTTGCTGCAAGATAGGCGGCGCGGAACGCATAACCCATACCGCCGCCGTGGAGCGGGTTAACGGTGTAGCCGGCGTCGCCGATAACAACAACGCCCGGGCCAACCATTGTGTTTGAGGGCCTCCTCGTGGGCAGTGGGGCGCCGGCGCCGGTTCTCACACGGAACCTTCTACCGGCGAAGAGTGGGTGGCTGGAGACTAGTTTGCGGTAGAGAGCCTGTGGGTTGGGGTACCCTTTCCCGCCCTGGACGCCTAGGCCTGCATTGGCCGCCTTTGAGGACTCTGGGAAGAACCACCAGTAGCCTCCAGGCGCCACCTCCTGGTCGAGGTATATTCTTATAACGCTAGGCTCGTCTATAGTGTAGTCCTCGTACTCTATTATCTCTCTATAGGCTATCTCCATGTCCGTGGGTGCTATGTCTTCTGCTACGGGCCATTCACGTGGCAGCCTTGTACGTATAACCCTCGAGAACCCGGTGGCCTCTATAACGAGCCTGCCGCGGACCTCTTCGACCCTGCCATTTCTTCTAACCCGGATGCCCGTAACCCTGCCGTCCTCAACTATCGGCCCCAGGATGGCCGTGTTAAGCATCACGTCGGCGCCCTTCTCTTCCGCCTCGCGGAGAAGCCACTCACCCATAGCCCTTCGGTCAATGATGTAGCCCTCGCCTGTGACGCGGTACTTCGTGGTCTCGCCTGGAGAGTAGATATCGATAGCAGTCACCCTGTTCCTGATAACACTCGAAGGCAGTGGTGGAAGACCCGCCTCCGTGACGTGGTGCGCCCCTATGGCGTCGCCGCAGGGCTTCCCCCAGAGGTTGTTCCAGTTACGCAGGTCTACACCTACTACGCGGTAGCCCATCCTAGCCAGGTGCCATAGTGCAACTGCGCCGGCAGGGCCAAGACCGGCAACAACAACGTCATAGGTATCTGCCAAGCCTACTGCACCCCACGTTCTCCACAGCTGGTTAGTCCGCCACTAGGCACCCGATTTAACCTAGAGGTGGCGCACTGCAAAGACCACCGCATCTCTACTTGGCAATATTATGAAGAGTGTGGATCCGATAAGCTGTCTCAATGCACGCGCTGCATCCGCGACGACGGAGCATTAACCAATAGATTATAACCTACTATCTGGGCCTATACTGTAGACGTATGGAGTACACGTGGAACAGAGGTGGTAGAGCGTGTCGTTCTTCCCCCGGAGACGGCTGCCGGGCGACCTGGCGGACGTGTTTGACGCGATAGAGGAGATGATGAGGGAGCTTGAGAGGATAACTTCTAGATTTGTAGAGGAGTATACGCCGCTAAGCCTCGTGCCAAGGGAGATTAAGGGCCCCATAGTGTACGGTGTGAGGATAACAATCGGGCCAGACGGCAGACCGGTTATCGAGGAGTTCGGCAACGTTAAGCGCGTCGGCAGAAAGGCCGTAATAGAGGACACGATGGAACCGCTCGTGGACGTTATAGACGAGAAGGACCGCGTGGTCGTGGTTGCGGAGCTGCCGGGGATAGACAAGGACAAGATAGACATAAGGATAAAAGACAACAAGCTCATAATAAGGGCTCGCGACAAGGACAGGAAGTACTATAAGGAAATAGAGCTGCCAGCCGAGGTTAAGCCGGAGACCGCAAAAGCCAGGTACAGGAACGGCGTACTAGAGGTAACGATAGAGAAGAAGGTTAAAGAGGAGGAGAAGGAGGAGGAAGGCGGCATTAAGGTACAGGTAGAGTAGTGGGCGCCAGGTCTTTTTACAGCCTCAAGGTTCCATGCACTAACCCCGTGTCGTCTAGGCCTCCCCGCTCTGGGCCACAATGTATCCAAGCTCTTCAAGCTCCTCCCTTGTCACACTTGTCCGCTTGGCTTTAGGAGACGCTATAGTGCTCACACCCTCCGGGTCGACTATTACAACGGTAAAGCGCAGGCGTCCGGCCTTTGCCGCCTTTATCTTCTCCTCCATTTCGCGGCACTTTTCCTTATCAGCGCTCTCATCCTTACAGGCCAGCTGAAGAGCCTCAAGGAACCTGTCAAGAAGCCCCTCAATGGTGGTTACGAATCCCTCTGAGGCGGGTCCGGGTGTCATGCTCAGCCCGAGCTCGGGTATAATCACCGAGGCGGAGGCGGACTTGACAAGCAGGGTGTTTACATCGTCTTCGCTCTCAACGCGGTATACTATTTTGCCAGGCTCCCGTGCCTCATAGGTTCTTATGTCACGGAAGGAGTAGCCGCAGCTACTGCAGCGCCCAACACTCAGTATAACCTTGCCTACGTATGGTACCTCGTAGAGATAGTCGGTTACTACTAGTGTGTTCTTCCCGCAGAGGGGGCAGCGGACTCTCTCCTCTCGGAGCTTCTTCAGCCGCTCGCCGCCTCTAGTATTGGCTGTACTCTCGCCTGTCAACAAGGGTTCCCTCGCTGCGGCTTTACGTGTCTTGCCTTATTTATTTGGGCTGGTCACCCTACTCTTTGAATATAAATCGCTTACGGGTAGCACCGGCCCCAGTTATGATTATTAACAATGCTGCTGGCAGATACTTTGCGGTAACATAGCTCCAGCGGCTGACCGCATCCCCCTGGCCGCTATCGGCCACTGCAGGCATGGAGAGCTGGCGTGTCCCGCCGCCGTGGGTATGCCGTAAAGACCTGCATAATGGTGGGTACGTTATGGATAGTGTTAACGAAATAGACATAGTGGTTGAGTCGCCGAAAAAGGTTGTAAGTTTCAAGCTAGATGTAGATATAATCGCTAAAATAGATGAAGTTTGGCCACGCCTGGGCTACCGCAGCCGCAGCCAGTTTCTGCGAGAAGCCGTGCTCTTCTACCTGCAGTACATTCAGTCTAACTTCATTGAACAGGCTGAAAGGGATGTGCCGGTTGCTAGCGAAGACGAACCCGAGGGGCTCGAGGCCGGCGAGTCGATAGAAGAGATCGTAGATGAGCTCAAAAGCCTAGTAAAAACCGTCTCTATACAGCAGTAGCGTGGCCCGCCGGCATAGACCTGTTACTTGTTTTTCTCTATCTCTTTCAGGAGCTGCCGGAGGGCATCCTTGAAGCTCTTTGCGCACTCCTCGAAATCCGATATTATCCTGTCTATTACCTCCTTGGGGTTGTTGATATAGTAGCGGTACCGTGGCCTCCCAACCTTTGAGCGTTTCTCTCGCGTCCTAGCCACAAAGCCCAGCTCGACAAGCTTTGCAAGTCCACGGTTTATGGTGGCTTTGCTCAGGTTGAGCTTCTGTGTCAAGTCGTCCACGGTGTACTCGCCGCCCTTCAGCAGCTCAAAGAGTATGAGTGCGTCAGTCTCGCTGAGGTCGTAGCAGAACTTTAACCCCTCCACTATCGCGGCCTCTCTCCCTGTGGGCAGCCTCAGCCTACGTTCAACAAGCTCGCTCACGGCTATCGCCCCTGGCCGCTGACACGCCACCATACTTCTCGTACAAGTAATGCAAGTATTTCTATCTTTTTCTTTTTCAAATCATTTTGTTAGTATCTGTGCATAGTGCCCCGGCCACAACGGCTACATTACAAGATATGACTCGACCACAGCGGCGGCCAGGAGGATAACGCCAGCATAGGAGAAGGCGCGCAGCAGCTCTGCAGCAGCCGAAACCGCGCTAAGCCTCCCCCTTACAAGCCCCTCTAGGCTCGAAAGCGAGACACCCGTAACATAGCTATAGGCTAACAGCTCCAAGCTGCCATGGGGCACAATCCTGGCCACTAGTAGGGGGAGCGGGGCCTGGGCAGAGGCAACCGCCAAGAGGGAGCCTATAACGTAGCCGTTCGCGGCTAGAATATAGAAACCCGGCACGACTACGAGGGACGCAAGCAGCAGTAGCGAGGCAACGAACACATTGTTTAGAAATATTGCAAACGCCCTGGGTAGAGGAGGGAGGGAGGCGTAGACTGCGAGGGACCTAACAGAGTTAACAGCCTCCTCGGACGGCATCACGTATCCTAAAGCCGCGGCAGCTATGAACACTACAAACGCCGCCACAGAGTAGAAGAGAACCCTGCTTCCCAAGTCCTACGGCACCTCCTTCTCGGAGGCCGGCGGCTCGGAGGATGGCAGCCCCATTTTAGGGGCTCCCAGGCTCCACCCTGGACCGGAGGCGATGCTGAGCGATTTCGGCACCGAAGCCTGGCTGGGATGTGGAGCCGTGTGAGGCCTGAGCCTCCAGCCCGGCTTCTAGCGTAGAGGAGCCCTCTACGCGTGGCGTGATGAGGCCCCTACACGTTAAAGCGTGGAGGCCGGGCGGCCTATGAAGAGGTGGTCCTTCGCTGACCGCCATGCGTGGCGGCCGGGGTGGCGGCCTCGTGGCTGGAAGAATGCTCTTCGCCGACGGCCACGCCCATGCGAACAGCGTTGAGGGGCTGGGCGCCGCCAAGGTGGCGGAGAAGTTCGCAAACAGTGATGGCTGGTTTATGGCGTTGGTCTCGCTTCCGCCCTGGCACTACGGGGTTACCCCGAGGGGGGTCGACGACTACCGAAAAGTGTTCGAACATCATGTCGAGGAGTGCCGCCAGGCGTCGAGGCATGTACGCCTATCCTGTCTCGCTGGTTTCCACCCTGCCGAGGTAGACAGGCTTGTATCGCTGGGCATGAGGCCGGAGGAGGTGTTGAGGCTGGGCATCGCTGTAGTAGACCTTGTTGGAAGGCTTTGCCGCGAGGGCCTCCTTGACGGCATAGGCGAGGTAGGGCGGCAGCACTACAAGACCACCCCGGAGAGGCTGGCCGTTGCTTCAACTGTGATGCTGCATGCGCTCCGCGTCGCACGCGACAATGACTGTATAGTACATCTGCACCTAGAGAGCGCGGGGGAGGCTACTGTCGAGACCGTGCACTACCCTGCCTCCCTGATAGGGGTCATGCCGGAGCGCGTCTTCTTCCACCATGCTAGTGTCCGTGTAGCCGGCGCGGCCGCTGCGAGGGGCTACGCGGCCACAGTGCCTGGGAGGAAGGAGCAGCTGAGGAGAGCCTTCGAGAGAATAGGCCCGGTCTTCATACCGGAGTCCGACTACATAGATGACCCCCGGAGGCCCTGCGTGTCAAGCTGTCCATGGGAGATAGTGGAGAGGCAGAAGGAGCTGCTGAGAGAGGGCGCTGTGGACGAGGAGGCTCTGCACAAGGTGAACCTGGATAATGTTGTTCGTTTCTACCGTGTAGAGCCCCCCTAGGATGCCAGGGAGACGACTTTTAGCGCCTCCTCCTTGCCGGTCCTGGTGGCCACCATGTAGCCGTCGGACACTCTACGCAGGTCAGGGTTGTTACCGTATATCATGACAGTATATAGCCGTGCGTTGGCTTTGGCGAGGCTCCTTCTCACCAGGTCTATGGAGACGCGGTCCTCCCCGTCGGTTATCAGTATTATGTCGGCCGGCTTGTGCCGCGTCTCGGCAGCTAATATGTCGTCCACCGCGGTCAATATGGCTCTAGATATATCGGTGCCGCCGTTGGCCCTTATGCGTGCAATGTACTCCAGCAGGCGCACCACATCCCTCCCCTTCACGCGGCGCGGGAGACGCATGGGCGGATAGGGTATGCTGTCGAAGAACCTTATGTAGAACTCCCGGTTCTCGCGTGCAGCCCGCTGCGCGAGCGCCAGTGCCACGGCTTTCGCCCACAGCATCTTCATCCCCATCATGCTGCCGCTCTTGTCTAGGAGGACGTAGAACGGGCCGTAGTCCTCGCTGACTATCTTCCTGTAGAGTAGGAGGCTCCTCTCGGCGTATTTGACGAGGAACAAGTCTGTCGGCAACGCGAGTTCGCTAGGCACAAGCCTCTCAATGTCGTCGCCCTTCTCGTAGCCGTCGAGTTCGCCGCGAGGGCTACGGGTCTTACGCTTCTTGACAAGTGCCTCGGTATCCTCTATGGTTCTCAGCATGTCGAGAAGCATGCGGACATCTGTGTTGCGCGCGAGGTTTATCACATCCTGCACGGCGTCCTCGAGGGAGAGCGCTGAGGCGGAGCCCGCAGAGAAAGTCATAGTGAACTGTGATATCTCCTTAGCCTGCTCGGCCACGTCGCTGGCGGCCTCTAGGGCTCTCTCGACGCTGCCCCTAAGCTCCTCCTCGTCTATGCTGCTTGTGCTCTTATTCTCCTCCCCGGAGCCTTGGCTCGTCTCCGGTTTCGAACTGTAGCTTCTCCTGGCCAGCTCGTTTATGAGTGCTTCCAGCAGGACTGCCGAGGCGGCGGTGCTTGCCGCTAGGTCCGCAACTGTGTGGCGCCGGACTTTACGGAACTTAGGAGACGACATTATAGCCTGGAGCAGCATGTATTGCGCCTCTTCCCTGCCTTTGGCTCCGCCTTTCTCCCTACTGTACTCTACTAGTGGAAAGGGGAGGAACATCATGTAGTATACTGTGGCGGCGAACGTGCTGTCGATATAATCTGGTGGTTCGACAAGGCGTGGGAGGAGCTTTTTCGCAAGCGCGAGTATCCGCTCGCCACGGTACAGCACGGGCGGGTCGAAGCGTACGCCTTTAAGCGTGGGCATGGGCCTACATCCCCAGTTTCAGGGCTATCTTTTCGAGAAGCTGGTCTATCTCGGACAGTGTGTCGCGCGCAGCGGCCTGAACCTTGGCATCCTCGGATTCCCTCATTATGCTTATTATCCTGCTCTTGGCTATCTTTAGGCTACGGTACAGGTCTACGAGGCGTGGGTCGTAGCTTCTCATGGAGTCGACTAGCTGCGCCGCCTCCCTCACGTTGCTACGTATGTCCGAGAGCTCGCGGAGGTAGCGTTCCGGCATTTTGAGCTCCTCTGAGAGTATTATGTTGACCTTGTCGAACTCGGCTATCTCGCGTGGGGCGGTATACTTGAGCACTAGGAGGTCACGCTCCTCTGCTCTCGTTCTGCCCTCGAGTACCGCGTTCGCGGCAACAAGTTTCAAGGTCTTAGCCTTCCTCCTATCCGTTAGGTGTATGCCGCGCTCCTCGAGCACCGCGAATAGGCGGAGAAGCTTCGCCTTGACGGGCTCCACGTCTACCTGGAACACCAGCTTATGGGCTTCACGCAGCTCGTCGAGGCTCATAACCGGGCTCGGCGTCTCCAAGAGCCCAGCTTCCAGCTTCCACCCGGCGTCTAGAAGGTCGCGCCACTTGTTCTCCGGCAGCGGCCTTGCATACTGCCTTACAAGGAACCGGTCGTAGACGGCCTCCAGCTCCGGCTCCTCGGGGACACGGTTCGTGGCCCCTATGAGCGTCCAGAGAGGTACGCGTATCTCCGTGTAGCCGTCGTACCAGACGCGTTCCTGCATTATGCTTAGAAGCGCGTTCAATATGGCCGAGTTGGCGTTGAAGACCTCGTCCAGGAACACTATCTCTGCCTCCGGCAGCTTGCCCCTCGTGATGCGCATGTATTTGCCCTCTTTCAGGGCTCTTAGGTCGAGGGGGCCGAAGAGCTCGCTTGGCTCAGTATACTTGGTCAGCAAGTACTTGAAGAAGCGGGCGCTGAGAAGCGCGGCCAGCCTACGTGCCAACGCCGACTTGGCAGTACCAGGCTCCCCGATAAGCACGGCATGCTCACGTGCAAGCAGGGCAAGCACTATGGCCCTTGCCTCGTCCTCCCTGCCGACGAAGGGCTCCTGGAGCCGGTGGTAGAGTAGGCTAAGCCTGCGCGCAGGCTCTGAGCTTCCAACTGGCCCTGCTGGCGTCAAACCGCTCTAGCCCTAGATGTCCCCCGGTAACACCGGAAGGGGGATTATATAGGACACATGGCGCCCACAGCCAGACGTGTAATATTAGGGCCAGGCTCCGCACAGCCCTAGCCCAGGGGCCGCCGGCGTTACAATGCGGTGCCCGGTTTTCAGCTGAGAGCGAGCAGATGCTGACGAGTTGCTCTGCCGTTAGGCGGCGCCGCCGGCGGCCCAGCCTTCGTATAGAACTCCTCGCGCGGTGGCTAACGCCGCCGAGGTAGGCCGAGAACATGGCGGCGGTCGGTAGCCAGTGCAGCAGTCACTCCTCTTCAGAGGTCACTAGACGGGGTTTCTCCTCATCCCGCCGCTCAGAGCCGGGTTCCAGGCGAATGGTGAGCGTTAATGTCTCCGCTGGTGCGGTGCCGGCAAGCCCTGGGGGCCGTTGAGGAGTAGCGATTGCACGTCGCTGAGCGATCATGGTGTTGATGAGCCTCCACCGGTGCCGAGGCCCTCATCCTTAAATCGCTCCCCCTGACGGCTAGCTTATGTGGATAGGATCTTCGGCCCTCTCTGTGCGCCTTTCCTGTGCGTCGAGGTGAGCATTGGTTGGCCTCTCCCTCCGAGGCTATTGAGAGGATAAAGGAGTGCCTCCGTTACCGCGTTGACGGCCCCTATATAGTCGTCGAGAACGTGTGCCATGAAAGCTTCATGTTGGAGGCTATAGAGGTACACTACTATGTGACGGTTAAGGTCGAAGAGACTACTATGGGCGAGGCAGGGGTCTCGAGGAAGGAGATAAGCGAGAGGCTCAGCCTTAGTAAGAGGCTCCCCCCTGGGGGCAGTGTCGAGGTCTACTTCGGGCCCGTGGAGAACATAGTAGCGGTGTATGCCATAGCCGAGTATGCGGGTGGCAGATACAAGGTAGAGCTAAGATTGAGGAAAAAGAGTGAAGGCGAGGAGGGCGGCGGAGAGCACTAGCCTGCAGCTTCTAGTGCCCGGCTAGCCGGCCCGGTGCCGGGCTCCCCCTATCCGGCTATCTGGTATTGCGTGTTAGACATGTAAGGTAGGGGTAAGATTTTTCACCTCAGTTACCGGTTGGGGTTCCAGAAGACGGGAGATTCCCCATGGCCTCTTCTTCGCCAATAATAGTCTGGATAGAGAACCTGTCGGCGAAGGACGTCGCCCTTGCTGGGGGTAAGGGTGCGAACCTCGGCGAACTCGTCGATATCGGCGTACCGGTTCCGCCTGGGTTCGTGGTTACGACTGAGGCGTATCGGCGCTTCATGCGCGAAACTGGCCTCGAGGACGAGATAAGAAGCCTGCTCAGCGGCCTCAACGTCGAGGACACCGCTGCTTTAGAAGAGGTTAGCGCAAAGATACGTAGCCTGATAATGTCCAAGCCTATGCCTAAGGATATTGAGGAAGCCATACGGCAGGCCTACCGTGAACTCGGGAAACGGGTAGGTGTAGAGGAGCCTTTCGTCGCGGTAAGGAGCAGCGCCTCTGCGGAGGACCTCCCCGAGGCGAGCTTTGCGGGGCAGCAGGACACCTACCTGAACGTGCGCGGCGAGGACCGTGTTGTAGAGAAGGTTCGCGCATGCTGGGCGAGCCTGTTTACAGCTAGGGCTATAGCCTACCGGGAAGACAAGGGCATAGACCACCTCTCTGTCGCCATGGCTGTCGTTGTGCAGAAGATGGTGAACTCTCGCTCTGCAGGCGTGATGTTCACGATACACCCTGTTAGCGGTAACCCGGACGTCATACTAATAGAGTCCAGCTGGGGCCTCGGCGAGGCAGTAGTCGGAGGCAAGGTGACCCCGGACGAGTTCATAGTAGACAAGAAGACGCTCAAAATAATAGACAAGAAGATCAGCAGGAAGGAGATAATGATAGTATACGACCCGGCAAAGGGAGAGAACGTTGTCGTCAAAGTGCCCGAGGATATGGCTACAAAGCCAAGTATAAGCGACGAGGAGGCAGTCGAACTAGCCAGATACGGTCTAAAAATAGAGAAACACTATAAGCACCCGATGGACATAGAGTGGGCTATCGACAAGGACATAGCGCCCCCAAGAAACATGTTCATAGTCCAGGCGAGGCCTGAGACCGTCTGGAGCCGCAAGGCAGCCAAGGCTGAAGCCGAGGAGAAAAAGGAGGAGGAGACAAGCGGCACCGGGAAAGTCCTTGTCCGCGGCCTACCGGCAAGCCCCGGTGTGGCCACCGGCGTCGCACGAGTCATACTAGACCCTCACAGCCCCGAGGCGAAGGCCTTCCAGAAGGGCGACGTGCTTGTAACAAAGATGACCGACCCCGACTGGGTTCCAATAATGAAGAAGGCTGCCGCTATAGTTACAGATGAGGGCGGGATGACTAGCCACGCAGCCATAGTATCCAGAGAACTCGGCGTGCCCGCGGTGGTAGGCACCGGTAATGCAACCAAGGTCATAAAGACGGGCATGCTTATCACGGTCGACGGCAGCAGAGGCGTGGTCTACGAGGGCCGTGTCGAGATAGGGAAGAGGAAGGAGGAGAAAGAGGCCGCCGGGGCCGCTATAAGCCCCGAGCTGCTGCGCGACCTCTACCCGGTCACCGGGACAAAGATATACATGAACCTCGGCGAGCCCGCGGCGATTGACCGCTACGCGCACCTGCCGTTCGACGGAATAGGCCTCATGAGGATAGAGTTCATACTATCGGACTGGATAGGGTACCATCCGCTATACCTCATAGAGACGGGGCGTGAGCAGTTCTTCGTAGACAGGCTTGCCGAGGGCATAGCCAAGGTAGCGGGCACTATCTATCCCCGCCCCGTGGTTGTAAGGTTCAGCGACTTCAAGACAAACGAGTACCGCGGCCTCAAGGGCGGCGAGAAGTACGAGCCCGAGGAGCGCAACCCCATGCTAGGCTGGCGCGGCGTGTCACGCTACATTCACCCTAAGTACGAGAAGGCCTTCCGCCTAGAGGTGCGCGCGATAAAGAAGGTCCGTGAAGAGATGGGCCTAAAGAACGTATGGACAATGCTACCCTTCGTGAGGACCACGTGGGAGGTAGAAAAAGTACTAGACATAATGGCCGACGAGGGCCTGGAAAGAAACAAGGACTTCAAGGTATGGATTATGGCCGAGGTTCCCAGCGTGGTATTCCTCGCGGACGAGTTCGCGCAGCTCGTTGACGGCTTCAGCATAGGTAGCAACGACCTGACGCAGCTTGTTCTAGGCGTCGACCGTGACTCCCAGCTGCTGGCGGGTATGGGTTACTTCGACGAGCGCGACCCAGCTGTACTGCGGGCGATAAAGATGCTAATAGAGGCTGCTCATCGTCGCGGGAGGACTGTGTCCATCTGTGGCCAGGCGCCCAGCGTCTACCCGGAGATAGTGGAGTTCCTAGTAGAGAACGGGATTGACAGTATAAGCGTGAACCCAGACGCCGTGGTGGCGACTAGGCGGCTAGTGGCCTCGGTCGAGAAAAGGATAATACTGAGGCGGCTAGCTAGCCTTAAGGAGAGGCTAGAGGAGGACTTCCTCTAGCTTTTTCTCTTCTCCCCGCCGGAGGGGTCGGCCGGCTTTCTCCCCTCTTTTGCCGTGTTGTGTCTACCTGGGTCCCGCGGTTAGGGCCTCCTCTATTCCGCCGCGTATCATGGCTACGGCTATTGCCGCCAGCAGTATTGACATTATCTTTGATAGTGCTATTGCCCCGTTCTCGCCCATAGTGTCCATGAGCTTGTCGCTGTGTATCAGCATTGCATAGGTTATAGCTGTGTTTATAGTGACCGCTGTGAGCGCCGATGCTATGCCTAGTGCGGCTTTGAGGTAGAGGACTGTTGCAATCGCTGCGGGGCCCGCGAGTAGGGGCGTCGCTAGAGGCACTATTGCCAGGCTTTCAACCTCTCTAGGCTCCCTTATTGAGGATGCCTCGGTAAAGCCCAGTATGCCCGCTATCCCGTAGATAAGCAGTATTATGCCGCCTGCGATGCGGAAATCCGCTATGGTTAGACCGAAGTATTTGAGAAATATGTCCCCGGCTACGGTGAAAACTATGAGTATAATGTAGGCCACTCGCACGCTTCTCACTACAATTCTGCGCCTGGTGGCTGAGGGCAGAGATGCGGTTATCGAGTAGAATAGGGGCGCGTTGCCTAGAGGGTCAAGCGCTATGAACAGCAGGAGGGTTGCCTGCAGCAGCGTCTGAGCCGGGCTACTGGCGACGGGCAATGCGCCTCAATGCCTCCGCGACTTTTCTTCTAAGCTCGGCGCTGCACTCATCTATGCATCTCCTTAAGCAGTCTTCGTCCCTGCAGCCGCGCTCATAGCGGCATAGGCTCCGGCACCCTCCATCCCTCGGCTCTACTATATAGAGGCCGGCTTTGCCGCCTATGCGCCGCACCTCAACCATATGCTCGACACTGGCCCGGCGTAGTGCCTGCATAACCGCGTTTACATCGTCAACGCTCTTGTCGAATATAAAGAAGCCCAGCTCGTTGAAGGCCGTAGCCATTCTCTGAGCAAGCTCCTTTAAGCCAGGCTTCTCTGCCTCTTCGGCGCTGTGCCTCAACGGTCTATCCCTAAGCCGCGCCTCTCAGCATAGCCGCGGATTAATAGGAACGTAGCGCCGTCGCCCGAGGCGGTGGACGGGTGTCAGGGTGCAGTATCTATGGACTGTAGTGTCCTGCTGGCCTCCGGCATAGCACTGGCTTCGCTCAGCTGGAGCACGTCACGGGCCCTGGCCCGTGTCTATAGGCTCGCGCACCTCGAGAAGCTCGGATTCCTAAGCGCTATACTAGCGCTGCTCGGGGCCGGCATGTGGCTAATACGTTGCTACGTGTAGAGCGTGCTTGGCCGGCAGCACCGGCAAGGATTACACGGCAGTGCTGCAGAGGCCCATTTTTGTCCCCGAGCAGGCTGATGCTTCCTGGCACACGGGGGGCTGGCTTGAGGGACGCGCGTAGACGTGTACACGTGGCGCACCTGGAAGGCATGGCAGCCATAGGTAGGGTCCGTAGGTTCTGGACCGAGGACTGTGGCAGCGCTAAAAGAAGGAGGGTTGTGGCCGAACTCGAGAATGGCGAAGTCGTTGAGACTCGTTGCACCGACCACCGTGGGGTGAAGAAGATAGTAATGTATCTTGCAGAGGCGTCACGGCTCTCCGGCGTCGTTGTTAGCGGGCAGCATGTCGACTTCGAGGAGGTTTTCGAGGACGAAGGGGATGAACAGGGCTGAGCCCCTGTAGGGCTTTGCGTGAAGAGCTTTAACTGGGGGTCGCTGCGCGGCGGCTTAGGGGGAGAAGCACGGCATGGGTAAACGGATGCGTATGACGCTTCCTAAGAAGGAAGAGGATCTGCAGAAAGTTGTAGAGGAGGTAATGGAAAGCCACGAGCACGAGCACCACCATCACCACCATCATCACCATGCCGAGGGGTTGGATGAGATACTGCATACGATAGACGTGTTAATGGATACAATGAACACGCGCCTATCAGACCTTGAGGAGAAGAGCGAGAAGCTGCGCGAGGAAATAGTCAACCTCTACATGGTGTTCTCAGAGCTGGTCCGTGCAGTGGCCGCACAGGATGAGAAAGAGAAGGCGGAGGCGCTCGCAAAGGCCAGGAGCATCATCGAGAAAAGCCTAGAGGGCTTTAACTCAGCCTCCGGATAAAGCCGCCCTCCCTACCTCCTACGCCTATGCAGCCCCGGAGATGTAGCCCGTTCTCTCCTACAACGTCGACGAGGGGCCCCCAGGCCTCAAAGCAGCCTCCTTCGAGCAGCGGCGGCACAAAGATCCCGTCATATACTATGATGCAGCCCTCCCTCGCCGGCACCAAGGCCGGGTAGTCGCCTATTTCCAAGGGCTCCTCGTCAATGCAGAACGTCTTTCTCCTAAACTGGGGCTGTGTGAAGAAGAAGCGTCTCTCTGCTTGCACTCTCTTCTCGAAAGATAGGGGGGCTATGGAGACCACGTACCCGTCTATTATGCCCCTCTGCCAGTGCGTGACGAGCCCCTTTAATATGTCTATGCCTATCTTGCGTGCTTCGGCTTCGCGGCGGAGCCACTCATGTAGCAACGCAACGGGCAGTGGCCTTATCGTCTCCCGGAGGCGCTCAGAGGCCTCCCAGCACTGGGGGCTGCCAATATCGACAACTATGTCTACGTCTGAGAGGTTTTCGCGCCAGTGTCCTGCTAGTAGCGAGCCCGTTACTCCTATGCACGTCCCCAGCCCCTCTATCTCGTAGAGCGAGGGTAGTATTGAGAGGAGCGTTGCTACATGGGGGCCTATGCTTGGGCAGCAGAGCCAGAACCCCGCCTCGATGTCTGCTGCAGGCACGTCTAGTCCGTAGTTCGCGACATACCTGGTTATGCCGCCTATACTCCTCGCGGCTTTTATGACCTCCTCCGCGGAGTAGGCGCCTATTAGCCTGTCTAGTCGCCCGCTTCTAGCCGGCGTGTACTTTGGTATGAGCAGGTAGTAGGAGCCGTAGAGCCGCCTGACCACAACGTATTCGTTACCCTCTGCGTCGAAGAGTATGCTTCCTGGAGGGCAGGCTCTGACCTCTGCAGAGGGAGCGCAGTGGCGCTGGGCTGGCAGTGGCGCCACCCTGTCCTGTCGCCTCCTTCCCCGTGCCGTGAGGCTAGCCGGTCTTCACTGTTTATATGAAGAATTCCAAGTTATTGTGGCCGGCATCGCGATAAGTGTGTGGCGGGCCCGCCGGGATTAGGGACCCGGGGCTCCGCGTGGACCGGCTCGTGGCCAGCGAGGAGATCGTCAAGAGGGCATGAAACATGAAGGACTACACGACGATAGCTATGCCAGTGCTCAGCGACAGAATAGCCTCCAGA
>CAZCGO010000003.1:0-103482 GCA_964498685.1 uncultured Hyperthermus sp.
TTGAGAGCCGGTGGGGGTATCCCCGCGCGGGTTCAAATCCCGCCCCCGGCGCCATTACCCTCTCTATTACTGCATAGCTCCCGTCCTTCCACTTCAAGTAGATCTGATAGGTGACATCTATCTGTCCGCCACCAGCCCCCTCCTTACAAGTAGTAATTGTTCCCATGTTTATGGATGAGCCAGCGCGGGTAATGAATTTACTATCCGCCGATGAAGGGGGCTTCAAAATCGGTTAAAGGCGATAGTTAACTGGGGGAGCGGCTAGGCATAGTTAATTGCATGGATGGATGTTAGGGTGCGGGGTGCCCTTGTACTTAGACCTATACATTAGAGACGAATTAAGCTATTTTCTCCTCTATATTTCTTTAGTTGCTAAATAGGAGCAGTCAAAACTTATGTTAATTTCCCTAGTCCTGTTTTCTCTCAGCCTAGCTAGTCATTAGGTAGTCCACGAGCATAGTGTAGTCTTCGCTGCTGAGCAGATAGTAGGCTTCAACCCTGGCTTTTAGAGCGTTATACTTCATTGTCCTATCGTTGGTGACCAGGATCGCGTTGGCGTGTTTGGCTGCTGCTATGTAGTATGCGTCTACTGCTCTACACCCGGTGAACAGGGCTATCTCCGCTGCCCTATCGTGAATGGCTTCCTCTCCTACGACGTTCACGAACTGGAGTGCCGCGTCTACGGCTTCGAGAGCCTGCTCCGGCTTGATCCTTCTCACGAGC
The DNA here is from genome assembly GCA_964498685.1 of uncultured Hyperthermus sp. GTDB lineage: Archaea > Thermoproteota > Thermoprotei_A > Sulfolobales > Pyrodictiaceae > QNYQ01. The sequence goes on from CAZCGO010000003.1 coordinate 724, forward strand.
ACTGCCCGCAGCTCTACCTCGAAGAGGAAAGGCTCGTAGACGTAGAAGCCGGGGCTGGACAGCCTGTCGAGAATGGCCCTGGCTTTCTCGTGTCTCTCCGGTCTCCCGTGGTAGAGAAGGTAGTAGTCAGCGAAGACGCTGGTATCCACCACGGCAGCCTGGATGCGCTCTCTTGTCAATTACCTCCTTTCCTTCACGAACTCCTCAACAACGTCGCGGTCTACCTTGAACCGGTATCTGCCTGCCTTCTCCCGGAACCCCTTGAAGCTCTTCTTGACGACTATGATCTCTAGCTTCTCTCCCTCTTTGAACTCGGCGTCGTCGAGGAGCCGCAGTGTACCTCTCTCATACTTCACTCTAACCGTCCTAGGCAACCAGGCCTACCCCACGTAAAAGTAGCCTCCCTTAAGCCAGTCAATAAGACTTTACCTTGCACGTAGCTATCGGTGCTAGATGCCGGGAGGCCTAGGGAAGAGAAGGAGACATATGCCAGCGCTTTCAATACCCGGGCTCATGGCATCTACTACCCCGTCCCCCTCATTGATGCCGGCGGCCTCCTTAGGGCCTTCGGAAGCATAATGTATCCGCATTCCATACCCTCTATCTCACTTACGTACTGTCCTATCTTTCAGTCCCATACATAGAGACACTACCCGGGAATGACGTGATGCAGAGCCATCCTGTAAGGCCGAAACCGCTATACCGGTTGGCACTATTGTAACGTTATAGTAGCTTGTGACGAAGACGGCCCAGGACGCGTTAGAGTAAAACAGGAGTAAACAGAATATGTCTTCATGGCGGCTGGTGGGGTTGTAATGTAAATGCCTGCCTAAAACGCTGAGTTTTGACACGTCATACTTGTTTATCCTGATTTATATCAAAACGGAGATTAGCTGTTTATGGCGCCGCAAGGGCTTCCAGTAAGTTGCGGATAAGCCCGCTCAGCCCAGCTCATTAGCGCGTCGCAGCATGTGTCTTATCTTAAACTGCTAGCTCGCCTATTCGGGCTGATAGGGTTTGCAAATTTGCCTGTTGTACGCCTACGGCTCTGGAAGAACACTGTGATTACCGTGCAGCGTCATGGCATGTAGTTTCGATGATCATCCACGCTTCGCTTCCTGGATGTAGTACCCCTTAGTATTGAGGGGGTTTGCGGTAGGTTCTCTGTTTTACGGATAGACTTGTAGGCTTAGATACAAAGATGCCAAGTGGCGTTGAGGGCCGGTGGGGGCGCCCTGCGCGGGTTCAAATCCCGCCCTCGGTGTCACGTGTTTCCGCAAGTAGTAGTATTATGTATTGTGCTAATAGTGTTGCTTATAGCTGTCCAGCGTTGCAATGAACGCGTTGCTCTTGGTGCCTATGCCTTGCCGGGCGCCGGCGGGGGCTGCGAGCAGGCGCTTGACAGCCTGACCGTGTGTATGAGCTTCGTTACGGACATAACCTTCTATTCTATACCGGAGACGCTTGGCGGCCTAGTAGGCGGCGAGGCGGGCTTCAACATAATGGCCAGAGTGTTTGCCGCTACGGCGAGGCGCATCTACTCGGCCGTCCACGCCAGGTGCTGCCCCGAGGCCAGGGACCCGGTTGTCCTCTTCGAGAGGCTGGAGAGGGTTACGAAGCTCATAGGGGGCGCGGACTACCGGGCCAGGGCGGTTGTCGAGAGGCTTGGCGACGGCAGGGTCCGGCTGAGGTTTACCGGGCTAGACCATTTGAGGAGCTCGGTGCTCAATGCTGCACCCATTGTGGGCATCGTGGCTGGCATGGTTGAGGCCGTGGGGCTGAGGGCTGTGGTGGCCTCGTCGCCGGAGCGTGCGCGGCTTGCCCCGGAGGGCGCCTATGTCGTCTACCCGGAGAGGGTGGGCGACAACGAGCTTGATGTCATCGTTGCCGGTCCTGGGGGGTGAAGCCGAGCTCTTTCATGCACTCTTCTACCCTGCAGGCTCCGCGTAGGCACTGGATGAGGCATCGGTAGTAGGCTACTTCCTCTGGCCGTACGTGTCTTGCCAGCGCCTCGGCTTCTATGCGGAGCCTTGGTTCTAGGTCGTAGCAGCCGTGGCGTCTTAGGAGGTCGGCGAGCTGGTTCAGCTTCTCTGCGGCTGCCTGGAGGGCCCGGTTTTCGGCTTCGCGTCTCTCTTCCAGGCATCGGCGGCTGCGTTGTGACAGGATTTTCCTGGCTAGTAGTGCTGTGGCGGCTGCGCCGGCTGCCGCTCCGGCGGCGAACGCGGCGGCTGGGTGCAGGGTTGGCGCCCCTCCCGTCTCTTCTCCTTGTCAGGCGCCGGGGGCTGTTGTTTTATCCCACGCACCAGTCTTTTTCCCTCCACCACCGGGTGGTGGTGCCGGCTTTTGTGGAGGCTCGAAACCAGGAGGCTCGAGGAGGAGACCCCAGGGTGGCTCCTCGCGGCATGGGACGAGCTGGGGCTCGGCGACCGGCTCCACCGGGTCCTGCGCGGCGAGCCGAGGAGCCGGGACGTGGTGGAGCTGTACCGTTCGCCCCTCTGGCTGCTCGGCGCGGCAGCCTCGTGGCTGAGGAGCCGGCTCACCGGGAGAAGAGTGGGCTACGTGGTCAACACCGTCCTCAACTACACCAACGTCTGCGTGGTGGCCTGCAGCTTCTGCAGCTTCTACAGGCCCAGGGGCCACCCGGAAGCCTACACCCTGAGCCCCCGGGAGGTCGCTGCACGGGCGAGGGCCCTCTGGGAGAGGTACCGGATAAGGCAGGTACTCCTCCAGGGCGGCGTGAACCCCGACCTGGGGCTCGACTACTACACCGAGGCGATAAGGGGGATAAAGGAGGCGACGAGGGGCAAGGTGGCTGTCCACGGCCTGAGCGTCACCGAGATCGCCTACCTGGCTAGGAGGGAGAGAGCCAGCGTCGAGGAGGTCGTCGAGAGGCTCCGCGAGGCTGGCCTCGACTCCGTGCCGGGGGCGCTTGAGACCCTGAGCCCGAGGACGGCCCGGATCCTGGCGCCCGCCAAGCCCGGCCCCCGGGAGTGGCTGGACACGATGAGCCGCGTGATGGGCCTCGGGGTGCCGGTCAGCGCGACGATGGTCTATGGCCACGTGGAGAGCCTCTGGGAGCGGGCGGAGCACCTGCTACGGCTCCTCGACCTCCAGCGCCGACACGGCAGGATAATGGCGTTCATAGCGTGGAACTACGAGCCCGGGGGTAACAGTCTCTCGCGGCTCGTCCCCTACCGTGCATGGGGAGGGGAGCTGCTGCGCAGCGTCGCGGTTGCGAGGCTAGTGTTCCGCGGCGAGATACTCTGGATCCAGGCGGGCTGGCTGACCGCTGGCCCGAGGCTGGGCGCCGCCGCGGTGGAGTACGGGGCCAACGACTGGGGAGGCACGCTGTACGGCGAGAGCGTCCTGCCCGCCGCCGGCGTCCCCCTGCCAAGGCTGGTCCGGGAGACCGTGGAGAGGCTGATCCGGGACGCCGGGTTCGAGCCCTTCGAGCGCGACAACTGGTACCGGCCGGTGAGGGGCGAGGAAGATGCCGCGGGGAAGGGAGTGGCCGCCGCGGTGGCTTAGCCGCCTAGTGGAGGCCGCCGGGTGCAGGGCCCTCGAGAAAGCGGTCTACATGGACCCGCTGACGGCCGGCGACGTGGCGAGGCTGCTTGTCGAGGCCCCGTTCCACGCCCTCTCGGCCGCCGCCGACGCCGCGGCAAGGATGGTTAAGATGGGTGTCGGCAGCTACACGGTCAACGCGTACGTGGCTTACAGCAACGTCTGTGTGACCGCCTGCAGCTTCTGCAGCTTCTACAGGCCCAGGGGCCACCCGGAAGCCTACACCCTGTCGCCCGGGGAGGCTGCTGGCCTCGTTGCCAGGCTCCACCGTAGACACATGCTGAGGGAGGTCCACATAGTTGGCGGGAACAACCCCGACCTGCCCCTCGAGTACTACACGGGCCTCGTACGCGCGGTGGCCGAGGCGGCGCCCGGCGCCGTGGTCAAGGCGTTCACGGCCGAGGAGATAGACTTCATCTCGAGGACGCACCGTGTCAGTATCCGGGAGCTGCTTCTCCGGCTCCGCGGGGCGGGCCTCTCCGCCCTCACCGGGGGCGGCGCGGAGATTCTCTCGCCGAGGGTTCACCGCCTGCTGGCGCCCAGGAAGACGCCGCCGGAGCGGTGGCTCCGCGTCCACGAGGAGGCCCACCGGCTCGGGATAAGGAGCAACGCCACCATAGTCTACGGCCACGTCGAGGAGCCGCCGGAGGTGGGGGAGCACCTTGTCTCGCTGAGGAGGCTGCAGGAGAGGACCGGGGGCTTCGTCTCGCTGATACTTGTCCGCTACAACCCGCTCGGCAACCCGCTGGGGAGGAGCCGCCTCTACCGGGGCTCCGCCAACACGAGCGGCGTGTACGACCTCCGCCTCACCGCCGCCGCCAGGCTCGCCCTGCTGGGCGCAATAGACAACATTGTAGCCTACTGGGTTTCAATGGGCCCCCAGCTGGCTGAGGCAGCGCTAGCACACGGCGCCAACGACCTGGGAGGAACCTTCTACATGGAGAACGTGGTCACGCCCGCGCGGACAGGGGAGAGGAGGACCCAGGGAAGGAGACCCGAGGAGCTGGCCCTAGCCCTCCTAGAGGCCGGCTGGAGGCCCGCTGAGAGAGACACCTTCTACAACTACTACCCGCCAAGGCTCCCCGCCGCCACCCACCAGCCCTGGCTACTAGAGGAGGCCGGAGGCGCGGCCCCTTGAACGCCGCGCGGGGCCCCGTCTACGCCGCACCCCTCCACCGCTACGCGGCGCCCCTCCGCCGCTGGCTCCGCAGCCGCGGCTACCTGGTCGCCGCCACAAGGCCGCCAGAAGCCTACCGCCGCGTACTCGCAGGCAGCGCCACGGCCGCGGCGGTGCCCCTGGCCCTCGCCGTCCGGGACGCAGGGCGGCGGGTACGCGTCACCACCAGGGCCCCTATGGTCTACACGCTCGGGGAGACCATGAGCAGCATCGTGGTCTCAAGGGAGAAGAGGGCGCTGGAGGACTGCAGGGCCGTAGCCCTCAGCGGGGAGACCAGGACCAGCGCAGCCTACCTCGCCCTGCTCGTAAACGACTACAGGCTGCACGTCCGCCTCCTAGAGGCCGGGCACCACAGCCCCACGCTGCTGCTAGGCCTAGCCCCCTGCGCCCTAGTCCTAGGAGACCAGGCGCTACGGGCCCGCAGCCAGGGCCTCCACGTGGTCCTGGACGTGGGCGAAGCCCTCTGGCGGCTCTACCGGGCCCCCGCCGTCTACGCGGTAACCGCCGCCCCTAGGGACGCCCCCAGGCCCCCGGCGCTGCACGGCCCCCCGTGGCCCAGGGCGCTGCAACGCGACGCCGCGGAGACCGCAGCCGCGACGGGCCTCCCCCTCGAGGAGGCGGAGAGATACCACAGGGCAGTAAGGCTCGACTACAACCCGGCGGCACTGCTCCAAGCCTACAGCCTGGCAAGGAGAGGCCTAGAAGCACTAAAAGCCCTGAAAACCCCGGGTTGACCGGAAGGGGAGACACGGCACCTAGCGCAGCCTAATCTCTATATAGACGTCCTCCGGCACGCGGACCCTCATTATCTGCCTCATGACGCGCTCATCCGCGTCGAGTATTATGAGCCTCTTATGTATCCTCAGCTCCCACTTATCCCACTTCTTCGAGCCCTCGCCGTGAGGGAGGCGAAGAGTGGGCACAACGAGCCTACGCGTGGGCAGCGGAATAGGGCCACGCATCCTGACACCTGCCTTGCTCGCTATCCTCCTAATCTCGCCAACTATGGCGTTGATGTTCCTAACGTTGGTGCCCCAGAGCCTTATCTCCGCACGCTGCACCATACCAGACGCCCCCAACGACGCCCATCAAGCCCCACCCCCTATAAAAGCGTGTCAAGCCCAGCCGCGGCGGAGCCGCAGAGAGAGGCAGGGAAGACAAAGGACGCAGCCAGAAGGGAGGCATGTGGACACGGAACGGCGAGAGGCTAGCGACGAGGCGGAAACACTACTTTGAGGTAAAAAGAGGCCCCGGGCGCACGGGCTCTAGCCGTTGACACCCAACCAGGGGGTGGGGGAAAACACCCGCCGGCCTACGCGTTACTTCTTCTTTATCTCTACCTTGGCGGGCTTCAGGTCTATCACGACGCCTATGCCGACGGTCTTACCCATGTCCCTCATCGCGAAGCGGCCGAGCTGCGGGAACTCGCTGAACTTCTCTATAACCATAGGCTTTATCGGCTTGAACTTCACTATCGCGGCGTCACCCATCTTGAGGAACTGCGGGTTCTTCTCCACCACCTGGCCGGTCCTGGGGTCGAGCTTCGCCTGTATCTCGGTTATCCTGGCAGCCACGCTGGCGGTGTGGGCGTGTATTACAGGGCTGTAGCCCACAGTGATGGCGCTAGGGTGCCATATGACGAATATCCTCGCGGTGAACTCCTCAGCCACAGTGGGCGGCTTGTCCACGTGGCCAGCCACGTCGCCGCGCTTTATGTCCTTCTTGGAGACGCCGCGCACGTTGAAGCCAATGTTGTCGCCGGGCTCGGCCTGCTGTATGGGCTGGTGGTGCATCTCTATGCTGCGGACCTCGCCCACGACGCCGGGGGGCATGAAGACTATCCTGTCGCCTACACGTAGCACGCCCGTCTCCACGCGGCCGACCGGGACAGTGCCGACGCCGGGTATCGTGTAGACGTTCTGTATGGGTATCCTAAGCGGCTTGTCGACCGGCTTCTTGGGCGGCTGTATGTAGTTGTCGAGAGCCTCCACTAGGGTTGGGCCGTTGTACCAGGGCATGTTGGGGCTGCGCTCTATGAGGTTCTCGCCGGTCCACGCGGAGACGGGTATGAAGGGTATCTGGTCGACCTTGTAGCCGAGGCCCTTCATGAACTTCTTGAGTATGGCCACTATCTGCTGGTAGCGCTTCTGGCTATAGTTGACGTCGGGGGCGTCCATCTTGTTGACAGCCACTATCATCTGGTCGATACCCATGGTCTTGGCGAGTATTAGGTGCTCGCGGGTCTGGCCCTCAGCGCTCATGCCGGCCTCGAACTCACCCTTCCTGGCGGAGACCACCAGGATGGCGGCGTCGGCCTGGCTCGCACCAGTAATCATGTTCTTGATGAAGTCCCTGTGGCCAGGGGCGTCGATTATAGTGAAGTAGTACTTCTTGGTCTCGAACTTCACGAAGCTTAGGTCGATAGTAACGCCGCGCTCGCGCTCCTCCTTCAGCCTGTCCATCAGCCAGGCGAACTTGAACGACTCCTTACCCTTCTTCTTCGCCTCGTCCTCAAGCTGGCGGAGTGTCTTCTCGTCGACGAAGCCCAGACGGAACAGCAGGTGGCCCACCAGCGTGCTCTTACCGTGGTCGACGTGGCCTATCACTACCAGGTTTATGTGCGGCTTCTGCTGGCTCATAGCCAACACCCCACCTTTCTTTTAGCCGAGGAGCCACCTACCTGCCACCCGTCTTATAAAGGTTTACCGAGCAAAACACCGTGTACAAAAAGTGGGTGTCCACAGGCAAAACAGCCACATAGCCGTATACACGGCCGAGGCCGCTGGCAGGGAAGAGGAAAACCAGCCAGGGCGGAGAGCCAGGCACGCTACCTAGAGCTGAGGGCTATGCGCTCTATCTCCTCCTTGCGCCTTATCGCGTAGCTCTTCGTGTCACCCTCGGCAGCGGCTATCAGCTCCTCGGCGAGACACTCCTCTATAGGCTTGGGATTGTTGAACGCACAGGAGCGCGCACCCTCGGTGAGGTACTTGAGGGCTATATCGACACGGTGCTGTGGCGCGACGTCAACAGCCACGAAATAGGTTATACCACCGTACATTATCCTTGTGACGTCCTCGCGGGGCGCGGCGTTCTCGATAGCCCGTACTAGTACCTGTATGGGGTTCTCGCCGGTGCGCAGGTGGATTATCTCGAACGCCTGCTTCACGATACTGTAGGCTAGGTGCTTTTTGCCCATGTTTCTCCCGGGCCGCATCAGCTTGTTTATGAGCCTCTCTACTATAGGCACCTCGGATTTGCCGAAACGGCGGTGCTCGTGCCTGCCGCCGGTGTGGGGCAGGTAGACGGGCTTAAGGCTGATGTATCTTTTCAGGCCGGGGTCGCAGATCTCTATGCCTTCGAAGCTCCACTTGCCGAGCAGCTTTATCCTCGCAGGGTCTATACCGGTCGCCTTCTCCTCGGCCACGGCCAATACCCGCTCCCCGCGGCCCCAGGCACGGGGGCTCCAGGTTATATGCGAACCGGGCCAGGCGGGCTAGAACTCCTCCTCGTCCTCCTCCTCGGCCTCTCCCGCGTAGACCGCGGCCCCCTCCCGCTTTCCATACATTTCCTGCTCGTCTACGAGCCTCTTCGAGACATATATAGGCCTGCCGAAGAGGAGAGCGAGAAAGATAGCATGGCTAGGCACCATCCTCCTCGTCATATAGATGCCGCCCAGGTCGAAGAACACCTTAGCAGTGTAGAGAGCAGTAGCATAGTCTATCTCATCGACAACAACCCTCTCGAGACGAGCACCTATACCGCCGATAAACTCGCGCATATCAACAATAACATCAAATATAGTCTCCCGCTCGCCAAGCGTGTCAGGGCCAGACGCCTGAAGCTTATTAATAGCACGCACTATCTCGTACGGCACATTGTAGAGAGTAAACTCCCTCCCATCCTCCAGGTCAAGCACAATAACCGGTATGCCCGGCATAGAGGGAGTAAAAGGAGTAAACATGGCGGTAACGCCACGTACCTCCAACAACACGTCCCCACCCCTTGGCGGCGGAACCACACCCCACCACCCCTCACCACTACCAGGCGGCCACCGGCGAAGCCAGAGCCCAGTAGGCAATAGGCCCCCGGTAAGCCCCCTATTTACCACAGAGCGCGCGGGCCCAGTAGAAGACACCCCACACTTCCCCCAATATCGGCCGCGTTTCTAGAACCAGAGGCGGCGCAGGAACACACCCGGGGAGAGGAAACACGGAACACAGAGAGACCGAGGAAGAGAAGAACTAGCGGAGAGAAGAGAGCCCCCAGGGAGCACGTCAGCGCTGAGGCTTCTGCTTGCGGCCCTCGAGTATCGCGCGCAGCGAGACGCCGTTGACCGTTACGACGCGGTAGCGCACACCAGGGATGTCGCCCATCGAGCGGCCACGTGGGCCGCCAATGCCCTCTATCAGTACCTCGTCGTGCTCGTCGACTACCAGCAGGCCACCGTCGCCGGGGACGAAGGCTGTCACCACGCGGCCGTTCTTGACCAGCTGTACGCGGACGCACTTCCGGACAGCCGAGTTGGGCTGACGGGCCTCGACGCCCACCTTCTCGAGCACAATGCCCCTCGCCATCGGGGCGCCCTCTAGTGGGTCGTACTTCTTCTTTAGGCCGAGCATGCGTATCTTGAACTCGCGCTCGCTCCAGCGGAACTTCAGCCTCTTCCTGCGGAGCTTGCGCGCCGCGAAGAGACCGTTAGGGGACTTCTTCCCTGTCACGGCCAGGCTCCCCTCTTCTAAGCCCCTCCAGCCTACACCTACGCGGCCCGAGAGCCGGGGCCCTACCTTATTTTAATGTCGTCTATGTCGAAGTAGCGGCGGAGGACTATCCGGGCCACAGACACCTTGCGGCCGCCCTTGCCGATAGCCCTGCCCTTATCGTTGGGGTCCACGGTCACGTAGAGTATCTTTCTCCCGTTGCGCTGAACCACGCGGACGCTGAGTATCCGGGCGGGCGCGAAGATGTTCTTCACCATTGCTTCTAGGTCGTCGGCGTACTCGACTACCTCTATCTCCTTTCCGAGCACGCGGCGAAGCCGGTTAATGTTGGCGCCTCTCTTGCCTATCGCCTTGCCCGCGTCGCCGGGCCTAACGACGAATATCACGCGGTTATTGTCCTCGTCTATTATGCAGTCGCGCGCGACTGCACCGGTTAGGTCCTGGAGGAGGGCTATGTACCTCATCTCTTCGGCCGTGAGCCTTATGTCGCCCAAGGCTGTCTACCTCCCGTCCTGCACGGCGTTATCACTGCTTCTTAGAAGAAGCAGCCTCTATCAATTCGAGTATGCGGGAGCTGCCCGGGTCCAGGACTGCCAGGCTTGCGACGGTAAAGGGTTTACCGCAGACAGCGCCCAGCTCGAGACTGGTGCCGGGGTAGACGTAGACGGGGATGCCGCCAAGCTCCGCATAGTAGAGTATGTCGCCACGTAGCTCGGGAGGCGCGTTAGCCGCCACTATCACCGCCTTGGCTTTGCCGGTCTTCACGTATCTCAGCGTCTTACGCGACCCTAGTATGACCGTGCCGGTTTTTAGCGCGTTAACAAGCTCCTTCTCGATATCCGTGACCTGGACTGCTGCGCTCACGCCTCTTCACCCTCTCTCCGGGCCGCCACGCTAGAGGAGGCTTTAACCAGTGCCGCCGGGTTCATCGCGACCTCAACCATGCCCGTGCCCATGCGTATAACACCGCCCACTATAACGGTCTCGGTCACGCCGCGAAGGTCGTCTACCTCGCCCCGAGCCGCGGCGTCGAAGAGGTTCTGGGTTGTCATCTCGAACGCCGCGCGGGCCAGGGGGCTGGGCTTCTCGCCGCTTATCCCGTGGCGGCCTATCTGCTTCACCCTACCAGTGTAGGTCATCATGTCGGCGACCAGCATCACATGCCTTATGTCGACATCCAGGCCCTGCTCGTCTAGCACGTCCTTCATCTCTCTTATGAGGGCCATCCTTGCGGCCTCTATTCCGAGTATCTCCTCTATCTCGTGGATATTGTTTGTGTAGACACGGCGCGGGTCCACGCCCGGAACATCCAGTATGTCCTTCAGGTTGCTGCCCTCCGTGACCAGGAAGTACTCCGTCCTACCGTCCTCGCCCACCATAGACTGTATCACGACACGCCTTATCTTACGCACACCCTTTATCTTAGCGTTCAGCACTTTATCCTTCTTCTTCTGCAAGTCTATGAGGCTCAGGCTCTCCCCCGGCTCAAGCTGAATATACAGGGTCAGCGGGTCAGCCGTATCCTGGTCCACCTTCCCTATCTTGAGCTTCTCTAGGACCTTCTTCACCTGGTCCACTGTGACGCCCTTGTCCTCGAGCATCACGGGGTCGAGGCGCAGAACGATCCGCAGACCCACCAGGTCTATGTCTATCTCCGCCGTCACGTTCACCACGCGTGTGAACTCTATACGCCTCGCGACCTCCTTTGCGCGGTTCTCGTCGTAGCGGTGCTCCTCGTCGAGATAGATATACATGAGGGGGGTCGAGGGCTCCTTCTTCGCGTCGACAAGCTCTATGAAGCGGGGCAGGCCTAGGGTGACGTTGAACTCTCTCACACCCGCGTAGTGGAAGGTACGCAGGGTCATCTGGGTGCCGGGCTCTCCTATCGACTGCGCGGCGACCGTGCCGACAGGCTCACCCGGCTCTATCATGCTGTACTCGTATTCCTGCAGCACGTACTCTATTATCTTCCTTGCCTCCTCGGGGCTCAGCCCGTGGCTCTCCGCCGTCTCCCGTAGCTTTGCCTCTAGGTTCTCGTAGATCCTCTTGGGGAGCACCATCCTTGCCTTCTCGAGGCTCTCGGCCAGGTGCTCCCGCAGCTTCTCCCAGTCAAACACGAGCCCCATCTCTGCCAAGGCCTGTCACCTTTCCCGGGTTGAGACGCTACTGGAGGGGGAAAAGCCTGGGCCTAGATCCTCCACCCGATGACGCGCTCTATCTCGCGGTCTATGTTGACTGCCTTGCCGTGGGCGCTCTTGGCGGGGTCTACGCCGTCCTCGCCGAAGGCCACCTGTATTAGCTCCCCGTAGGTGCTCCTCACTGTGCCGTCGTACTCGACGCGTACATCCTGCAGCGCGTTGACAAGGCGGCGCTGCATGTAGCCGCTCTGCGATGTGCGGACGGCTGTGTCGACCAGGCCCTCGCGGCCGCCGGCTGCGTGGAAGAAGACCTCGAGTGGTGTGAGCCCGTCGTAGAAGCTGCTGTAGACGAAGCCTCTCGCAGCAGGCCCCAGGTCGCCTGGCTTGAAGTGGGGCAGGAACCGGCCACGGTAGCCCCGGTGTATGCGCTCGCCGCGTACCGACTGCTGGCCCAGCAGTGCGGCCATCTGTGTTATGTTGAGCTCGTTGCCGCGTGCACCGGTACGGGCCATTATGAAGACGTTGTTGAACGGGTCCAGGTAGTTTACGACAACGTCCTCGACCTTCTTGCGCGCATCGGACAGTATCTCTATTATACGTAGCTCTAGGCTCTCCTCTAGCGTGCGTCCGGGTATAGGCTCTAGCCTGCCCTGCCGGTACTGCTCTATTACCTCCCTGACCCTCTGCTCGGCCTCCCTCAGTATCTCCTTTATCTTCTCCTTAGCCTCCTTTGGCAGCGCGACGTCGTCCACAGTCATGGTGAAGCCTCTCTTCTCTATGAACCGTATGAACATCTTGAACATGTGGTCGTAGACGTAGCGTGCATAGTCGCTGCCGTACTCCTTTATGAGCCAGTGCATCATGTTCTCGGGCTGCTCGGCGCCGACCGCCTTCTTGTCGAGGACGCCGGTGAGCAGCTCACCCTTCTTTATCAGTATGTACGAGTCGTTCCAGCACCACTCGTCCTCGCAGGCGAAGATGCCGGAGGAGACACGCGCCTTGCCGCGGAAGTTGAACTCCTTCGGGAAGAACAGGCTCACCAGCTGCTTGCCAGTCCACCTCTTCTTGGGGGACAGTATCGCCGGCTCCGGTAGCTCGCCCCGGTAGCCCGCAGCCGAGAGCAGGTCAACCACGTCCTCCTGGCTGAGGAGGTTAGCCTTGCTGGTTAGCAGGTACGCGCCACTCACATAGTCCTGCACGCCGCCGATAATGGGGCCGCCGTAGCGAGGGGACAGTATATGGTACTGGACGAGCATCAGCTCCCTGGCCTCTGCCTGGGCCTCCTCCGTCCGCGGCACATGTAGGTTCATCTCGTCGCCGTCGAAGTCGGCGTTGTAGGGCGGGCACACGAGCAGGTTAAGCCGGAAGGTCTTGCCGGGCAGCACCTTGACGACATGAGCCATTATGGACATGCGGTGGAGGCTGGGCTGCCGGTTGAAGAGCACTATGTCGCCGTCGCGCAGGTGGCGCTCCACCTGCCACCCGGGCTCTATCATCTCGGCTATACGCTTCCTGTCAGCGTACCGGAGGTCTATCTTCCTGCCATCGCCTGTTATCACGTAGTTGGCGCCAGGCCACTTCCCGGGCCCGTTAAGCACAAGCCTCCTCATCTCCTCGACGTTCCAGGGGGTAACCGGCACACGGACCGTGAGGCTCCTAGCTATCGTCTCCGGGACACCCACCTCGTTTATACTGATATTGGGGTCGGGGGAGATCACCGTACGCGCAGAGTAGTCGACGCGTTTACCGCTCAGGTTGCCCCGGAACCGGCCCTCCTTGCCCTTGAGCCTCTGGGCGATGCCCTTAAGCGGCCTACCTCCACGGTGCCTGGCGACAGGGATCCGGGGAAGCTCGTTGTCGATATAGGTAGCCACATGGTACTGCAGGAGGGTCCAGTGCTCGTCTATCAGGGTCTGGGGCGCGCCTGTGTCAAGCAGGTCGCGGAGCCTCTCATTAGTCCTCACTATGTCGGCCAGCTTGTGGGTCAGGTCGTCCTCGGCACGGATACCGGACTCCAGCACTATGGAGGGCCTCACGTGTATCGGCGGCACGGGCAGCACTGTGAGCACGGTCCACTCGGGCCTGGCTTCGAGGGGATCGAAGCCGAGGAGGCGGGCATCGTCGTCGGGTATCTTCTCGAGCCTGCTGCGTATCTCGAAGGGGTTGAGCTGTATTCTGCCCTCCGGCCTGTCCTCGTAGTACGTGTAGGGCTTCTCGAACACGAGCTTGTACTGCCTCTCGCCGCAGTGGGGGCATTCGACTACCTTGGATGCCCTCTTTTTCACGACAGTTACCAGCATCTTGGCCAGCAGGGGCCAGCGCTTCTCCAGCCTCTCGAGCAGGCGGAGGTAGCGCCTAACCTCCTGCTCCGGGAGTAGTAGGCGGCCACATGTACGGCACGTCGCCTTGAGCGCGTCGTAGATGTGCTTGCCGAAGCCGACATGGATTACTGGGCGCGCGAGCTCTATGTGGCCGAAGTGGCCCGGGCAGCTCTTCGCGTCGTTACCGCAGGTGAGGCACACCTGGCCCGGCGCTATGGCGCCGAGGCGGGGATCCATTAGGCCGCCCTGTATAGGCCTGCCGTCCTCGTCGTACAGCTCGCTGGTAACTATGGCCGTGACCGACATTTTCCGTATCTCGTCGGGGGAGAGTATGCCGAACTTTATCTTCCTGATTATCTTCTCCTCCGGGAGCATGTGGGCCACCCCGATAGACGGTGCCATGGCGCGGCCGGCTGTGGAGCCACCCACCGTGGGGGTGGGAAAACAGGGAGGGACTACTCGGGCTTCCACTCGTGCTTGGGGCCGAGCCTCAGCCTCGGCATGACGCACATGCTCATTAGCTCCTGTAGTAGCAGCTTGAACGCGTAGGGCACTACAACCATAGATATCTTGCCCTTGTCGCCGTGTATCGGGCACACGTATTTCCTCTTATTCCTGTCGAACCAGGCTATGTGGCCGCACAGCTCGCAGACGTACATTACGTACTTGTCGCTGCTCTCGAGCATACGCTCCCGCAGCAGCATGGCGGCCCCGTGGCCGACGAGGCAGTCGCGCTCCATTTCTCCGAACCGGAGGCCTCCCTCCCTGGCACGGCCCTCCGTTGGCTGCCTGGTCAGCACCTGTACCGGGCCCCTGGCGCGTGCATGCATCTTGTCGGCTACCATGTGGTGCAGCTTCTGGTAGTACACGACTCCTATCAGTATCGGGTTGCGGAGGAGCTCGCCGGTGCGGCCGTCGTACATGAGCTCTGTCCCGTCGGGGGCGTAGCCGGCTCTAAGCAGCTCTAGGCGTATAGTCTCCAGGGGCTCCTTGGCGAAGGGCGTGGCGTCGACGAACCGTGCGTGCACCGCAGCGTACTTGCCTGCAATGGTCTCGAAGAGCTGGCCTAGGGTCATTCGCGAGGGGAACGCGTGGGGGTTTATTATGAGGTCGGGGGTTATCCCGTCCTCGGTGAACGGCATGTCGTACTGCGGGATAACCATACCTATTACGCCCTTCTGGCCGTGGCGGGATGCGAACTTGTCTCCTATTTCCGGTATGCGCTGGTCACGCACCCTTACCTTGATCAGCTTGTAGCCCTCCACGTTCTCGGTGAGTATAACCGTGTCCACTACGCCCTTCTCGCCGTGCCTCATTGTTACCGAGGTGTCTCTCCTCCTGACCGAGACTGTGCCGAACTCGCGGTACTCCTCCATGAAGCGCGGGGGGCTCGTCTTGCCTATCAGTACCTCGCCGCCGCTCACCTCGACCTCTGGGCTAATAATGCCGTCCACATCCAGCTTCCGGTACATCTCGGGCGGCTTCGAGCCCTCAACCCTGGCCTCCGGCTTCTCTATCTTATCCTCCAGGCCGCCGGGGTACTTCCTCTCCTCGGTAGCGTAGAGGCGGAAGAACGTAGACCTGGCCAGGCCTCGCTCTATGGAGGACTTGTTCATTATAACGGCGTCCTCTATGTTGTAGCCGGTGAATGACATCACCGCTACAACCACGTTCTGGCCGGCGGGGCGCTGGTTGTAGCCTATCACGTCCAGCGCGCGGGTCTGGACCAGCGGCTTCTCCGGGTAGTGGAGCAAGTGGGCACGGGTGTCGACGCGTATCTGGTAGTTCGCCGCGTAGAGGCCAAGCGCCTGCTTCACCATCGCCGCCTGGTAGGTGTTACGGGGCGACTGGTTGTGCTCGGCGTAGGGGATGGTGCTCGCCGCGACACCCATTATAGCGGCAGGCCATATCTCCATGTGGGTGTGCTCCGGCGTCAGGTCCTCCGGGTTGAGGGCTATGTAGGCGTTCTCTTCCTCCTCGGCGTCAAGCATCTCGACTATGCCGTGGCGTAGCAGGTCTGTGAACCTCCACTCGCCGCTCCGCAGCTTCTCAGCGTGCTCCGGCCGGTAGGCGAGGCGGCCCTTGCTCGCAACGAACACAGGGCGCAGCAGCCTGCCTGCATCGGTGTTTATGTATACCTCGCTCACCCACTCGGTGCGGTAGAGCGAGAAGTTGACATAGGGAGATATCTTGCCCTCACGGCGGAGGCGGCGAAGCTCCTCTACCAGCTTCTCGCCCTCCGGGTGATAGCCAAGTAGCCTGCCGTTTAGGAAGACCTTGCTCCACTGCTGCATCTCGGGCGGATAGTAGCCTGTCTTCCTCACCTCGTTGAACAGCTCCACCGCGTCGCGGACGCCAAGCTTGTACACCATCTCCTCTATATCCTTGTCGTCTACGCCCGGCGACACGTAGGCCATGAGGGCCAGGTTCTTGACTAGGCCACAGTTGGGGCCCTCCGGGGTCTCGAAGGGGCATATCCTGCCCCACTGGGTGCCGTGGACGTCTCGTGCCTCGAAGTGCGGCTGGCTGCGGCTGAGCTGGGAGACCACGCGGCGCAGGTGGCTTAGCGTCGATATCCAGTTCGTCCGGTCCAGTATCTGGCTGACACCAGTCCTCTGGCCGGGCCAGTTGCCGGTAGCAAGCGCCTCCCTAAGCCGGTTCGTTATTATGTCCGAACGTATCACCATGCGGGCGTTTATGCGGCGCCCCCGCGCGCGGAACTTCTCCAGCTGCTGGCGTACATCGTACGCAAGCGTCCTCATGGCTATACGGAACACCATTGCTATCAAGTCGCCTGCCAGCAGGAGCCTCTTGTTTGCATAGTGGTCCTTGTCGTCCTCCTCTCTTCTCCCCGCGACGTACTCTAGCAGCCTGGCAGCCATCTGGCCGAGGAATAGAGCCTTCCTGATCCTGTCCTCCGGCCGCGTCCCGATATGCGGGAGCAGAACATAGTCCAGCATTCTTTCCGCGACACGTATACGCTGCTCCCTGGGCTTACCTATGCCCTCCCTGAACCTGCTGCCCACAAAGTCGAGCGCGTCCTCGACGGTGTTTATTGCACGTGCCTGCTCCAGCGAGGGTATTATCATCTGCTGTATCTGCGGGTCCGGGCTTACCGCGAGAACTATGTCCTGATCCCTCTCCAGGCCCAGCGCCCTCATAAGTATGACAAACGGTATCTTGCTGAGCGCCCTGCTCATCGAGATATGCAGCGTATTGTCCTTATGCATGTCTAGTATGAGCTGGTACCTCACACCGCGGTGAGAGGAGATGACCTTCGCCGTGTAGAGCGCCGCCGAGGTGCCTGCCCTGGCTTTTCCGACCAGGATGCGGTTAAGCGCCTGGTCCTCCTGTATCACCACGACTCTCTCCGAGCCGTTTATTATGAAGTAGCCGCCGGGGTCGCGCGGGTCCTCGCCAGCCTCTATGATGCGCCGTATACACTCCTGCCGGTCGGCCCCGGGGTCGTAGAAGCAGCGGGAGAGAGGGTCGGCCTTTGAGCGGAGCATTACCGGCAGGTAGCCGAGTATTATCTCTTCCGGCTCGCGCTCTATGCCGCTCTCAACTATAACTACCTTGGCCTTAATGGGGGCCCAGTAGGTGAGGTCGCGGATACGGCACTCCATGGGGGTTACAGGGTGCTCGCTGCCATCACTCTCCGTGACCATGGGCTCGCCTAGCTCGACGTCCACTATCTTTATCTCGTACTCTCTCCGCGGGGTCGCTATGTAGCCGAACTCGCGCACTATCTGCGGCAGCTCCTTCTCCACGAAGCGGTTGTAGGAGTCAATATGCTGCCTCACCAGGCCGTACTCGTCGATAAAGGCCTTCATTATGAGCCATCTATCCTCTTTGCCCGGGAATGTTTCCTGCGCAGCCTGCACGGGTGACCACCACGTGGCGAAGCAAGGGAAGGGGATACACGGGGACCCAAGGGGCCTAATAGCCGACGACGTAGCGGTAGACGACTATCTCGCCGGAGGTCGGGCTCCTGCGGTAGATGCGGACAATGTCGCCGGGCTTCGCGCCTATAGCCCTGGCGACTGGGTCTGTGACGCGGAGCCAGGGCAGCTGCTGCGGCCTGACGCCGAGGCGGCGGAGCACCTCGATGGCCTCCTCCGGCGGAACGACCTCGTGTCTAGGCACAAGCTCGTGTTCGAGGATGTTGAACTTCTGCTTCTTCTGCTTCGCCATGGCCTAGCTCTCCCCCAGCACATTGGAGGAACGCGGTAAGCGCTTCTCGGAATAAAGGAGGGGACACGGCGCTCCAGCCTAGGAGGCCCGCCGACCGCTGACTTGCCATGCCTACTTGAGGCGGACCCTATTAACCTTCTTGTTCATCCAGGAGTAGCGGCGGAGCCTACGGCTTCTACCATAGCCGCAGGCCGCGCAGTACCCCTTGGCGGCATTGTAGCTGTGGCGCCCACACCTGGGGCAACGTATATGGGTGCGGCTCCGGCCCTTCTTTCCGAACGAGGGCGTGCCCTTGCCCATCTACCCTACACCTCCTTCCTGCACGGAGCTGACTACCGCTAGGGCTGCGCAGGCGATATGAGGAGGACAGTGTCGCCACGAATCACTATGGTGCCCAGCTTTCTCGTAGAGCCGTCCTGCATTATCTCTTCAGCGTCCTCCAGTACGAGGTTAAGGTGCTGGTCGTAGCTCTTCAGCCTACCGCGAACCTCGTTGACACCACGCAGCTTCACCAAGACAATGCTTCCAATACTCTCTCCCAGGACGCGGTGGGTCGTGTCGGCCATCTCTCCTTGCACCCCTGCCCGGGGCTCCGAGGCTGCCGGGGTTTTATTAGAGAATCTCTCCCGCCACGCGCTCACCCGAGCCAGGGAGCAACACTCCTCCAGGCAAGGCATTAAGTATGGAAAACCAGGCTACGAGGCTGTGAGACATGAGGCGCTGGGTTCTCTCAAAGAAGGACCGCAAGAAGCTGGCGCGAAGCCTCAGCGAGTGCTATCCTCGTTTCAGCCTCAAGAACTACGACAAGGTAGAGGTTATAGTAGAGGGCTCGACACGCATATACATGCTTGACGGGATACCGGCTTTTATCGAGGATCCAGCGCTCGGCACGAAGCCTATCCCGCATCTAGTGTTCCTCCTTAGGCGTGGCTACGAGTGGCTCCCCGCTATCACGGTCGATGAGGGCGCCGTGCGGCCCATTTCGCGCGGCGCGGACCTGATGAGGCCCGGTATTGTGGACATACGTGGAGCGTTCGCCAAGGGAGAGGTCGTGGTTGTCGCCGAGCCCAACCGAGGCCTCCCTATTGCAGTCCACGAGGCCCTCTACAGCAGCGAGGAGATACGGGAAATGGAGAAGGGCAGGGTTAGCCGGAGCCTGCACCATATAGGCGACAGGTTCTGGAAACTAGCTGAGGGAGCCTAGGCTAGGCCTGCTACGTGGAGAGACTCCAGCACGCCGGGCGTGTAGACGCGGATATCGCCTGGAAGCCCTAGATGCCTAGACTTCCTTCTTATCGTGTCGGCCAGGGCGTATATCGCCTGAGGCTCGCCATGGTTCAGTATTATGTTCTTCGGCTTCGGCTTCATGTTGGCCAGGAACGCCAGTAGCTGGCGCCGGTCTGAGTGCCCCGAGAAGCCATCTATCGAGACGACGTTCATGTTTATCTTCACGGTTTCCAGGCGCCCATCCTCGGTAACCATGGATATCTCGCGTTCACCGTCAAGTATACGGCGTCCAAGCGTGCCCTTCGCCTGGTATGCTACGAATATCAGTGCGTTGCGCGGATCCGCAGCAAGGAGGCGTAGGTACTCTACAGAGGGCCCTCCGTTCAACATGCCGGATGTCGCGAGTATAACTGCCGGCTCGTCACTCTTGGCTATCTCTTCGCGCTGCTGCCTCTTCTCGACACGCACAATGCTCTCATGCTCGAACGGGTTCTCGTCGCGGAGTATCTTGGAGCGCACCTGGGCCGAGAGAAGCTCTGGATAGGTGAGATGTATCGCGTTAACCTCGCGTATACTACCATCAATATATATCTTCACGTCGTTGGGGAGCAGCTTCCTGTTTAACGCGTCCACAAGCACGAGCATTATCTCCTGGGCACGGCCGACAGCCATTACCGGTATGAGCGCCTTGCCCTTATGGGCCACCGTGCGGCTTATCACACTTATCAGCTCTAGCTCTGCCTCATCACGTGGAGGCTGGTTGCGGTCACCATAGGTGCTCTCCATTATAACGGTCTCCACACGTGGAAACACCGTGTTCGCCTTGTCGAGCAGCCTTGTCCTCCCGAACTTGAAGTCGCCAGTATAGACGACGTTGTGAAGGCCCTCACCTATATGCAGATGCGCCATAGCAGAGCCCAGTATATGGCCGGCGTTGTAGAACGTGAGCTTCACGTCAGGAGCTATATCAGTTACCTCGCCATACTCCAGGGGGATAGTGTGGAGTATCATCTTCTTGACCTCGAGCTGGCTGTAGGGCGGCCTCTGGTTGCCACGCTGCATTATATCGAGCAGGTCGAGCTGCGAGAGCACCATGAGGTCGCGGGTGGGCTTAGTAGCATAGACGGGGCCGCGATAGCCGTACTTGAATAGATACGGGACAAGACCCATATGGTCAAGGTGTGCATGTGTGACGACGACCGCGTCTATCTCTTCTAGAGGCAGCTGGTTTATGTCTAGCCGCGGGTATAGCTCGTAGCCCTGGCCCCCCGGGTTTATGCCGACGTCGAGGAGTATTTTGCTCTCACTTGTCTCGACGAGGATAGCCGAGCGGCCTACCTCCAGGAAGCCTCCGAGCGCGGTTATCCTCACATAGCGGTTCTCGAAGATGACGCCGCGGTGTATTCGTTCACCCACCTCACGTAGTACCCGGAGACGATAGTTGCTCTGCGAGAGCATGTACGCTATTATGTTGTTTATCGTCTTTAGGTCTTCCGGCTTGACCGGCGGCTCCCGTATAACTGTTGGGCGCCACCCTGTTTCGGCAAGTATCTTGTTGTATATTGAGCGGCCCTTGCCGTATACGAGGCCTACTTTCCTCGCCTTTATTATGACCTCGCCTAGGACGTTGTCGAACATTATCTCCGTTATTCCCGCCTCTTGTGGCACAAGCTGCTTTATTATCTCCTTAGTCTCTTGGGGGGATTTACGTATTGACGGATCGGTCCTTATAACGATTCTCTTCTTAAGCTTCCTTGCTATGTCCTTCGCTATGTCAGGATGCGTTACAAGCACTTGGGGGTTCTTAATGTAGACAGCTATCTCTGGCCCCTCGAATTCGATGCGCGTTATGTTGACGCCCTTCGGGGCAAGCTCAGACGCTATAAGTAGGACTATCTTCTTTACCTCGCTCTTCTTGTACAAGGCTCTAGACGACACCTCCCACGCATCCAGATCATGAACATAGAGGCCGCATGCGTTACATGCGTCGCCTAGTCGACACGCACGCTGCCACACCTGTACCGGGACATAGTGACGCCCGGAGGGGCCATCAGGATGACACGTTGAGATGCAGAGCGGACGGCCCAGTCCCCGACTGCCAGTCATGCAGGGAAGGGTGTGGGCCGCTCCGCCCAGGCAAACCCTGTCTTATAAGGGTAGGCCGGAGGAAGCCCGGAGAGCCTTCCCCCACTCCTCTACTTAAATACCTTGCCGCGCTAGTGAGGCTAGCTGGTCGAGCTCAAAGTGGTACCATTTCACTCCCTCACGGTCTATCAGCACCGCGTCTACCCCGTTGCCGGTGAAGCTATCCCGCCTTATTGAGGAGTACACAGCCCTCACAGCTAGTCGAACTGCCTCCTCCCGCTCCATGTCCTCGCGGTACTGGTCCTCTAGCACGCCTATAGCCGTGGGCGAGCCGGAACCTGTAGCGACGAATTTCTCCTCTGTCACGCTACCGAACCAGTCTATGTTGAAGAGACGGGGGGCCGTATCGTAGCCGCCTAGCAGCAGCTGCACTATGTAGGGGAAGAACCTGGAGCCGTGGAGTATCGCGGCCAGGTACTCCGCTGCCGCACTCACAGTGAGCCTGCGTTTTGTGGTGTAGTAGTGGTAGCGTAGGTGGTTGCTTAGCCACTCGGCTAGAACCTGGGCGTCGGCCACGAGCCCGGCAGTGGTTACAGCCATGTAGTCCGCCACTTGTATTATCTTCCTGGTTCTCTTGTGCGCCACATAGTAGCCGCTGGTCGCGCGGCGGTCAGCAGCTAGTACGACGAAATCCTTTGTGCGTAGGCCAACCGTTGTTGTGCCTTTCAATGCTTTACGTGCGACTGCCTCAATTTGCTCAGTATCTAGCTGCCTCAAGCCTCGCTGCCTCCCTCGCCGTGGTTCGGGGCCACGTTTTTCGCTCAAAACTTTGCCGTCCACACCCTACTTTAGTGTAACACCGGTCGAAACCAAGCCAAGCACCACGCAACCAATAGTAATCTCCGCGTTCTTAGCTCCTAGAGGCCTCCTATGAGCACTGCTGTCTACACCGCCGGGCTTGGGGCGGTTATTAAACACGCATTAGCCCCGGAGGGGTCATTGGGGGAGAAGAGGGGTAGCCTTGGCGCCGCCGGCGTCTGTTCATCGGATAGAGCTTCCTCGGCTCATAAGCGTAGGTGAGGGCGCGCTACGCGACCTGGTCGCCGCGCTGAGGATCGCCAACGTGGGAAAGGGGGATAGGGTTGTTGTAGTCACCGGCCCGCATGTCTGGGCTAGGTTTGGCGACAGGCTGCGCGAGGCCCTGGGGGACAGCGTCGAGCTGGTCACTGTGACCGTCACGGATTCGAGCATTGATACTGCTGAGCGCGTCGCGTCCCTTGTCTCGGAGGGCCGTGTGGCGGCTGTAATAGGCTTCGGCGGCGGCAAGTCCATTGATGTAGGCAAATACGCCGCTTTTAAAAATTCGGTTCCTTTTATTAGCACACCCACGAGCCCTTCGCATGACGGCATAACGTCGCCCTTCACGTCGCTTAAGGGGGTTGGTAGGCCCTACTCGGTTAAGACAAGGACACCTATAGCAGTTATAGCAGACATAGATGTAATTTCCTCTGCCCCTATCCGGCTTATACGTGCTGGTGCCGGCGACCTGGTGGCTAAGCTGACCGCTGTACGTGACTGGCGGCTGGCCCACCGGCTTAAGGGCGAGTACTACGGCGAGTATGCTGCAAAGCTTGCATTGCTCTCCGCCAAGCACGTCATAGAGTATGCCGGGAGCATAGGCCGCGGCAGCAAGGAGGCCATCCGCGTACTCGTGGAGGGGCTCATAAGCAGCGGGGTGGCTATGTGCATCGCTGGCTCCACGAGGCCTGCTAGTGGCTCTGAGCACCTATTTAGCCATGCGTTGGACATACTTGCCCCGGGGCGGGCACTACATGGCGAGCAGGTAGCACTAGGAACCATAATGATGATGTACCTACATGGAGGCAACTGGAGGAAGGTAAAGACTACCCTAAAGAAGCTGGGGCTGCCGACCCGGGCCCGTGACCTAGGCATACCAGAAGAGACCGTCATAGAGGCGCTTACAGTGATGCACCGTATAAGGCCCGAGAGATATACCATCGTCGGCGAGAGCGGGCTTACACGTGAAGCCGCAGAAAGGCTTGCAAAGATAACCGGTGTAATAGAGTAAAATAGTAGATACTTATCCCGCGTTAGCCGAGGTAGTCGCGTAGCCGCCCCTGTAGATGCGTTGGCGATAGTTCTCCCCTGTCGAGCCCGCGCGCTACCCGCTTGGAGAGCCTGTCGGCATAGTACGTTGGAGCAGGCAGTCTACGTGGCCCCAGGCAGGCCAGCGATAGCCTTACCGCGTCATCAAGAGATATGTACGCGCCCGGACTCACATATATCTTCGACCCGGTCTTTGTGCGGATGATCGCTGCTATTCTCCGACCATCTTCGAGAAGATACCCATCGACACATGGCGGCACTGTACACGTAGATGCAAATGGATGTTCTCTACCGTAGAGCCTCTTCTTGGCTACACCAACGCTGGGCATTGAGAGGGCAAGACCCATGTGGCTGGCGATACCCGTATGGCGGGGATGGGAGACACCGTGCCCATCAACAAAGAGGACGGCGGAGGCTCCTCGGATAGACGGCAGCAGCGGGTACAGGGCCGCATAGAGGATAGGCGCCTCACGAAACGCTAGGAGGCCTGGAATATAGGGGATGTCCGGCTGCCCAAGTGCAAGACTGTATTTTGACATGCTGCAGTCTTCGCTAACTATTACCGCCGCACCCACGCCGCCGTATTTTCTACTGTACGCCGCATCTAGGCCGACAAATAGCCTTGGCCGAGTAATGGGCTTAGCCTCCTCTATGCTTCTAATTACGCGTGATTCGATAAGCCTCTGTATGGCTACTAGCCTGCCAGCCTCCACGGCTCGCGCCCGGTACCCTCTTCACACCCCTACATATTGCCGTTCGCCACTAGGATTCGGGCTATGCCCAGGCTATGCCGTTGAGCGGGTGCAGCGCTGTCTAAGGCGGCTGCCGGCTAGCCTAGATGCGCTATGGTCTCTTCTTTAGCAACGGGGCGCCCGTCTTCAAAGCTGAGAACTAGCATGTCGATACCGTCTCCTGACATTGCGTCGCGCTCCAGCGCCGCCTTTATGGACGCGATTGCAAGTTTCTTAGCGTCTTCAAGGCTTATATCGCTACGGTACCCGTTCTCCAAGACTCCTATGGCTATTGGGGCCCCGGAGCCTATGGCGGCAAAGTCGTCCTCTATTATGGAGCCTACTGGGTCCATTACGTAGAGCCTGGACTCGCCGTTAGGCTCTATACCGCCTACAAGTATCTCGGAGAAGAAGGGGAAGTATTTGTTCGAATAGAGTATTGAGGCGAGCAGCTTAGCTGCGGCCCTTACACTCATACGCCTACCTATTGTGAGTTCATGGTAGGAGAGTTCTGCCGCCAGAATCTTAGCTATTGCCTGCATGTCGGCGAAGAGGCCGGCGAGGGCTAGGCCCAGATAGTCTGTTATCTTATAGACTTTCTTCCCGGAGTGGCTTACCACGAAGCCGCCGTAGCTAACCCTCTTCTCTGCGGCGAGCACAACAAAGTCCTTGCCCCTTATGCCGACTGCTGTGGCACCGACACCGTAGTAGCTCACCGCGCACACCCAAGTGCCGCAGCTAGAAGATGCCGCCCATCTTAAAGCAATCTCTTTCCCCAATCAGGGGAGACACCCGCGCGGAGAAACACGAGAAGGATAGTTTCACCCCACACTGTGCCATCGTCTTGTACTTATTTCTGGCCATATAGGAAGGGATACATAGTGCGTAGAAAAGGAGGCAGCGGTGCCAGCGTATTGCAGAGCTATTTTGTGGCGATACAGCCAAGGCGCTGCCCGCTATGCGGAGCGGAATCTCTGGTTCTGGACTTTGAGCGAGGACAGCTTGTCTGTACTTCCTGCGGCTATGTAGTTGACGACACTGTTTTCATCTATACCGGTTACGAGCATGTTAGCGTCAATTATCGTCCGCCGCTGAGGGAGGAAAGCACCGTGGTGAGGGCGAGGAGGACAAGGCTTACAATAGTGTCTACACGTACAAGGCTTACAAGTAGGCTTGGTGTAAAAGCCGCATCTATAATCGATGATATGAGCGTTGACCCGCTTGCCGCACAGGAGGCTCTCACGCTGCTAAAGAACCCGTGTGTAAGGAGGCTGCTTAAGCGCCTGGACGGCGACACTACGGCAGCTCTCATAAAGGCTCTTGTAGCTTACAAGCGGAGCGGCGAATACCCCCTCTACTCCGAGCTTGTACTCGAGTATAATCTCGACGAGAAGAAGTCTAGAAGGCTTCGAAAGGCCCTCCGGAAGGCCATTGACTGTATAAGCGAGCCGAACGACGCTACACTACCTCCACAGATGAGATAAATAATTTATATTTAATAATTTATAGATTTATGAGATACGTGGGGCCTTAGACATATAGGCTGTGGTAAACGAGCGCCTCCCAGAAGGGCCCACTCATGGCAGCTGAAGACCCCATATGGCTAAAAAGACATAGAGAACTAGAAAGGCTCGCAGAGACTGTTCAACGCCTCAAACGTGTCTATATCTATGGCTCTGAAGAGATAGTGAGGATAGTCGGGGAGCGCTACCGTAGGCTAAAACCGCGCAGGCCGGGCAAAGACGGGCGCATAGAGCTCGAACTTAAACGTGTAGAGACTGTATACAATGTGGCTCGCGACCGGCTCCGCCGCGCCCTCGACATGCCTCCGCTGCACGAGCTAAGCGACTTTCACCGTGTGCTCGTAGAGAGCTACGTGGGCAGCGAACGATACCAACAGGCAAGAAAGAGGGTTGCAAGGAGCCTCCGTCTACTTCGAGAATTCTGGAACCAGTACCGATGGCTAATAGCCACGAGCAGGGACGTACGCGAGGCCGCCAAGCTCCGGAAAGAAGCCAGTGGACGCATGCTTTCAGTGGTTAGGAGACTGGGAAGGGACCTAGACCTTCTGCGCAGAGTCCGCGAAGAGCTAGTGAGAACACATGTAGTAGCGGAGGGGCTTCCAATAGCTGTGGTGGCGGGTATACCCAGCTCCGGTAAATCAACGCTGGTATCCTCGCTTTCTACCGCGGAGCCCGAGATAGCCGCATACCCCTTTACGACAAAGACTATTATCGTGGGGAAAGTCGTAGACACCGACGTCGCCTACTACCTCGTAGATACCCCTGGCGTGCTAGAGAGACCCCCCGAGAAGCTTAACGAGATAGAGAGGAAGGCGCTTGCAGCGCTCTCAACACTACCCGACGTAATCGTCTTTGTAATAGACCCCTCACCTCAACAAATACAAACCGTAGACAGCCAGCTACGACTCCTAGAGAGCATCGTCGAGAATATAGCCGGGAAGAGGGGCGCTGGACTCATCGTAGTCGTCAATAAGGCCGATATAACGCCGAGGGAGAAGCTGGAAGAGGTACTGGAGCTAGTAAATAATACGCTCCAGCGGATAGGCCAGGCCCATGTGTGCTATAGACCTCTCGTGGTCTCAGCCGCGGATGGGAGAGGACTTGCAGAGCTAAAGGAGGCCCTAAAGACATGTGTTAAGGAGAAGGCTGACTGGCTCTACGCAGCAACACGCACACACAGCAAGACGAGCCGGGAGAGCTAGCGGCGAGTAACACATGCGCCCCTTATTTTCGCGACGAAGGGTTTCCCCACCTCGCCTCCCTGGAGATACTCTATGCCCACCTCCGGCAGCAGCTTCTTCACAACATACATGTTAGTCCATGCATGCATTGTGAGCCTTGAGCCGCCCACGGTGCTGGCGCCACAGGCGAGCGCCGCATACGTTATCATCATGTCTGAGGCATGCCTGTCCAGCCCCATGCCCGTCTCCAGGTCCTCCAGGAGCTTGCGCGCCGCCTCCTCGCCAACCCTCTCGGCAGGCTTACCTCGGGCACCCAGAGAGTCGCCGCCAAGCACGCTTTTCTCGGCGACAGCCCAGACGACTATACCACTGCCTGGCCCTAGATGGGGGTCACGCCCAGGCTCATACCACTCCAGCTCGATATTAACCGGGACACCCAGTTTCTCGAGAAGACGCTTAGCGGCCGCCGCCTGTCTCTCGGCGACGTGCCTAGGTAGCCTAACCGCGTGGCTCAGCCCCTCTACTAGCCGCAGAGACCCCCGCGTCGAGAAGTCGGCCGCGGCAAGCCTGCCAGGCGGCGAACCAACCTCTACCTCCACCACCCCGCCCCCTCTCGGATAGTGGCCGCGGCGCCTAAGCACTATGTCAAGACTGTAGCCCATCTTTTCCAGCAGCCTCCGCAGCACAAAACGGAGATAGTCAACCGGCGGGCTCCACGGCACATCGGTCCCGCCTCTTATCCAGAGCTGCACCGGCGACGGCGCATAGACAGCAACAGGGAGAACCGCCTGGAGGACGAGCGTTATGCTACCAGCTGTTCCTATGTCGAAACGGAACCTGCCGCCACGTATAGGGCCAGGGTAGAACACTATCTCCGTCGAGCCCAGCCGGTCTCCCTCCAGCCTCCCCGGCGCTAGCTCTGCAACGGCACGCACGGAGACCAGGTGCTGCCGCTGCAGCCCCGGCCTGGGCCGGCGCGCACGTATGTTGAAGACCCTCACCGGGCGGCCCGTGGCGGCGGATAGGGCTAGGGCTGTTCGAAGAATCTGGCCTCCACCTTCGCCGAAGCTCCCATCGATCTCAACTATATCTGCCATGCCTCAGTCCCGCGAAGCTATCTCTCGCAGACGCTCAACGCCTTTAATCTCTTCTATGAAGCCAGCCACCTCGACGGGGAGTAGGCGCTTCCACTCGCCGCCATGCAGCATGAGGTCACGTATCCGTGTGGCGCTGTAAACCTCTCGGCGGAACATGGGCTGCGTGGCCACGCGGTAGCCGTACTCGGCAAACAGCCTGGAGACCAAGGGGTTCCTGGAGACGACCACTCTGAAACGGGGGAGAAGCATCTCCAGATAACGCGGCCACACATGATTCATCGCTATATCCGGCACTGGTACTATGTGGAAACGCGTCAGGGGGAGCCCTGCCTCGCGGATGCCGCGTATCAGCATCTCGAAGCGCTCCCCTGCCGTAAAGGGGTTCTTCAATGTATGGCTTTCCTGCGCCGACCCTATTACAACGACAACCTCGTCAACAGCCAGCTCGTCCAATATCCACTGGAGCGCCTTCAGGTGCCCCCAGTGAAGGGGCTGGAACCTGCCAACGAAGAGTGCCCGCAGCGTCAACCCTAAGCCTCCCCGGACCCGTACTGAGCCAGCCCACACCGGGAAGACGATGAGCCATGGCGGGAGGGGGCCGGCGCCGGATAAGACACTAGCGTCCGGGCTAACCATCCTAAGGGAAAAATACCGCCACCTGCTAGAGGCCCGTCGAAGAGGAGCCGAGGAACTGGCAAGGACTTACCCGTGGCTCCACGTACACCAGGCCGCACGCTACATAGAGCTATTTGGGGAAAGAGGCGCCAGGCGTTTCCTTACAGTCACTGATAGCCAGGTCGCGAAAAGTATCCGCGTAAACACCCTGAAAACAACCCCGTCCACGCTCAGGAGGCGGCTGGAGCGGAGAGGCTTCCGGCTACGCGACCACCCCTATCTAAGCTACGGCCTCATCGTGGAGGAGGCGCCCTACTCGCCCGGCGCCTCCCTCGAGTACCTGGTCGGCTACTACACCATACAAGGCCCCGCCTCCATGATGGCCGTGCCCGCCATGGAGCCCGTGGATGGCGACGTCGTAGACCTGTGCGCCGGGGCCGGCGTGAAGACAACGCAAATAGCCCAACACAGCCCCGATGCCAGGATAACAGCCTTCGATATAAGCCGGAGGAAGCTGGCTGCACTTAAGAACAACGCGTCGAGACTAGGCGTAGACAACATCATAGCCTACAACATGGACGCCACTAACTCCGTCGAACTGCTTGGACGCATGAGCCAGGACAACGTTCTGCTGGATGCGCCGTGCAGCGGAGAAGGCCTGTTACCATTCCAGAAGGGCAGATGGCCTCGAAGCTTCGAGGACATAATAAGCCGCATGCTCGTCCAGTACCGGCTAGCCGTCACAGCCGCGAGGCTGCTGAGAAAAGGCGGCACACTAGTATACTCAACCTGCACTGTCTCGGTCGAGGAGAACGAATACCTGCTATCACTCGTGCTTAGAGCTGAGGCAGGCTTAGAGCCCGAGAAGCCGCCTATACGTGGAGGAAGCGAGGGCATAACCGACTACCTAGACCTGCCTATAGATGAGAGGCTGCGCGGCGCCTGCCGCCGCTTCTTCCCACATATCCATGGAACCGAGGGCTTCACTATATGCAGGCTGCGGAGGAGATAGAGGCGATGAAGAGAGCGAGGAGCCACATGTACCGCCGCTGCTCCAGAAGAGAAATGCAGCCCTTCGAGCAGCTGCTGGAATGCTACGGCTACACCCGGTTAACAGCAAGGCTACACCCCCTATGCAGGGAGGAGAGCCAAGGCTCCTCCCTAGGCTACTTCCTTGCACGCCACCGCGTCGCAGCTAGGCACACGCCATACGTCGCCGGCGTGCACGTAGCTATACTGCGCAGGGGCAGAAGCAGACACATACTGCCAACACTCGGGCTTATCAGCCTCGCGCACCGCTATGGGCTCCAACCCCAGCACTACGTAGTAGTAAAACAGGATGCCGCAATACACTTCATCTATGGTAGGGACGTGGCAGAGGCCTCCATAGTAAGAATGCAGCGGGGAGAAGGCCGGTGCAAGGGCCTACCGCTTGTCGTGCTCGACGAGTTCTGGGAGCCCATAGGCTATGGCACGCCGGCTAGGCGTGCTGATGAGCTTTTAATCCGTAACGTGTTGGACGCGGGCTGGTACTTGAGAAGCGGGGTGTAGCACACATGGCTTTCAACGACGGCGATTTCGTCCTAGTGGAGTACACGTTGAGTGTAAAGGAGACTGGAGAGGTTATCGACACAACTAGCGAAGAGGAGGCCAAGAAGGCCGGTGTCTATGACTCTAAGGAGCGCTACGGCCCCCGCCTAGTGATTGTAGGCGAGGGCCGTCTTATCGAGGGGCTGGAGGAAGCGATAAAGAATCTGGAAGAAGGGAAGGAGATAGAGGTCGAGATACCGCCGGAGAAGGGCTTCGGGAAACGGGACCCCTCCAAGATAAAGATACTGCCAAAGACACAGTTTCTCAGGAATAACGTGGTGCCGGAGCCAGGCAAAATAGTCGAGATAAACGGCCAGCTGGCTATAATAAGGAGCGTCACAGGCGGCAGGGTTGTGGTTGACTTCAACCACCCGCTAGCGGGTAAGACCCTGAAAGCCAGGGTACGTGTAGTTCGCCTGCTAAAGACGCCACAGGAGAAGCTGCTTCACCTTATGCTCCGCAGACTGCCGTCACTCATAACCGAGAAGGACGTCACAGTAGAATACGAGCCCTCGGAGAGGTACGCGAAGTACATATTCAACGAGAAGGCCCTGCTAGTCCAGGACATGCAGGTTATAAAGCGGATCGTGGTCGCCGAAGTGCGTAAATACATGGCACCAGAAGTGCGGAAACTCGACTTTGTCGAGAAAATAGAGATAGTGAAGGAGAAGCCCAGCGAAGGAGGCAAGACAGGCGGCGACGGCGAAAGCGCTGAAGAGGCGTAGCCCTCCCTAGGCTCCACTGTATCTTTCAACAAGTACGCGGTACTCCCTTGATAGGTCGCGCTCCTCGATATCCCCCATGGGCTCTTTTTCTCTCCAAGCCCTCCCCGCGAAACGGTAGAACTCGGTACCAGGATCCAGCCAGCATGACGGCTCCATTCCGGCCTTGACACACGTCTCTGCCAGGAAGGTCTCCTCGTCCCAGAGGTACTCCAGGGGCACGTCCGGAAGGAGGAGTCCCTGGAAATAGCCGCGTCGGGCGACAAGGCCGTGCCTGCCTATTGTGAATGCACGGCTCCTCTCCTCCGGCCTCGAGGGCAGCGGCTCTAGCGGGCCGAGCACTGTAACCTCGAACGTGACCCTCTCGAGCTCCTCCCTCCGGAGAGGAGGGAAACGTGGGTCGCGGAACGCGGCCTCCACCGCCACCTCTATGACCGACTCGACGAGGCTTCTAACAGGCACCACGTGGCCTATGCAACCCCGGAGTTCACGGCGCTCGTAGCTGTGGTAGGTCATTATGGTGACGAAGGCTGCCCCAGGCCTCAGCAGCTTCGGAGGCGTCTCCTGCGGCGGCCTCATCAGCCTACGGTTATCGAAGAAGTACTCGACGCTGCGCCTAGCTAGTCTTACCAGGAAAGCCCCCTCCTCGTAGCTGACCTCATCTGGGTGAACCTGGTCCCCCGACATAGGCACGCCCCAGGAACGTGCAGGGACCGTCCAAGCGTTTATTGCTTCCCGCCGTAGAGTCATGGCTCCGGCGGCTCTGCCACTAGCTCCTCCGCCAGCCGCTCAGCGCCATCCTCCGAGGGCTCCGGGAGATGTCTAGATGCTACTGGGGTGGAGAAGCTCCAGGCTGTGTCCGCCAGCGGTCCCCGTGTGGCGCGCAGCAGTAGCCCTAGGGTGCGCCTGCCGGGAAAGGGGATTGCCACGCCACGCCCGGATAGGTGCAATGCCAGCGTTCTAGCAAGGCTGGCCAGCCTGACCCGGTGGCTTATTGCGTTCACGGCGGCGGCCCTGCCCGCGAGCCGGGTAGTCGCCGCGAGCACCTCCGCCGTCGTAACATGTATGTATATGTCGCTTCTCGGGTAGAGGCCGAGGCGGGCGAAGCCTAGAAGGGTCCTCCACTCGGGATGATAGGGGCGGCGGCCCGCAAAGATGCCCATACGGGCTGCAACTAGGGGGGCGCCGGCGCGGCCGGCTTCCTCGATTAGAGCGCGCTCGGCCTCCAGCTTGGCCCTGGCATAGGCGGAGCGGGGCCTGCAGCAGGAGCAGTGCTCAGGCTCCTCCACCACCGGGGCGCCGCAGCGCCTCGGGGCGTCCACGCCATAGACCGCTATGGAGCTGGCGAGAACGTAGGTGGCTCTCCTGCAGACGCCTAGAGCGGCTCTTGTGAGAGCCACCGCGGCCTGGTAGTTGGATAGCCATAGCTCTCTCCCACTGCCCCTTATACGGCCTACCAGTGTGAACACGGTACGGGGGCACCCGGTCTCCCTAAGCCATGTCGCTAGCTCGTCGGGCCCCTCCACGCGGAGGAGGCGCGCTCCCAGCGAGCGGAGCGCAGCGGCTATCCCCGGCCTCCGTGATGGGGCGCCGCTTCGGTGGCTCACTACGACTTCAACACCTGCAGCCACGTAGTGCCGTGCAAGATTGTAGCCCACGTAGCCTAGGCCGCCAATCAGCAAGACCCCGGCAGTCATGGCAGCCTTCCCTCTCGGAGGAGCTGTTAGGCTGCCAGTACCCTTGGCGCTCTATTACCCGAGCGCTCTCTGCCTACACCGCACAGTGCATGGTGCCCGGGTTTGAGGGCAGCCGAGCCGGTTGGAAGCGACATCGAGCCTGTCTGCGCTAGCCTGCTCTACCTGCTCGAGAAGAGGCCCACGTCCCTACGAGCAGTACTGGAGGAGGCAAGGCCACGGGTGCCCAGACGGCTGCTTAACGCGACATGCCTAGGCGTGCTCCGCAACTATAAGCTCGTGGAGAGGATGCTGCGCACATGCAGCTATGAGCCTCCGGCGAGGGGTAGCCGCAACTACTGGCTTAAAATCGTCGGAGGCTACGAGGCCGTTTTCCGGAAACAAGTGGTAACCATCAGTAGGGTTGTGCAGAAAACCGGGCTGCCTCACAGTACCGCTACATGCCTCCGGCGCCTAAGCCCCGAGGACGCAGTGAGGGGGATCAGGGATAGGGTCCGTAGACTTGCCGTGCTCTACAGTCTGCCGAGATGGGTAGTGGAGGAGTTCATGAGGCTTGAGCCGCCGGGAGGAGTCGAGGCGCTGCTTTCCAGCCTCCAGCGCCCCAGCCCGCTATGGCTACGTGTCAACACCCGGCGGCTCGCCCGGGGTGAGGCGCTCCGCCTCCTCCGGGAGCGCGGTATCGCCGCTGAGCCCGACCCCCTGCTCCACGACATGGTCATGGTGGAGGAGGCTGCGCCGGGCGCTATGGAGGAGCTGGACCGTAGCATCTTCTACCCCGAGGACCGGGCGCCCGCAGCAGCCGTGCACATGCTCAACCGGTCCATGGGTAGGGGCGCTGCCCGGCTGCTTGACCTCTTCAGCGCGCCCGGGAACAAGGCCGCCCATCTAGCCTGGCTGAGGCCTGGTCTCCTCTTCTACTCTGTGGAGATCTCGCCGAGAAGGCTTGTTGCAGAGAAGAAGCTGCACGTGGTGGAGGAGGTGGGCCTCCAGGGGGTGTACGTGTTGGCCCTGGCCGAGCAGCCGCCCCTCCGCCGGGAGGCTTTTGACGCGGCAATAGTTGACCCGGACTGCACGAGTCTCGGCAGGCTAGGCCATTCGCCGGAGACGAGGCTCTTCCTCGAGAAGGTGGGCCGGGCTATTCTCCGCCGGGCGAGGGCGGTGCAGGAGGCAGGCCTCCTGGCGGCGGCGTCTCACGTGAGAAGGGGCGGCGTGGTTCTCTACACGACATGCACATTGACGCTGGAGGAGAACGAGGGGGTGGTTGAGAAGCTTGTAGATGAGGGCGTGTTTGAGCCCGTGGAGAGCGGTATCGAGGTAGGTGTTGCAGGCAGAGTGAGGGGCTCTAGAAGGTTCTACCCCCACTTGACTCGTAGTACTGGTGGCTTTGCGGTTATCCTGCGCCGCCTGTGAGGCCGGCGCGGTATTAGGCGGCTTGGAGGGGCTCCACGTACACCTTCCTTGCCATGCCGCGTCCTATTGCTATCACCGAGCCCCTGACGCGGACCAGTATGGGCCCGCCGTAGTCGGCCACTATCTCTATGCTGGTGCCGGGTGTGAACCCCATTTCGACGAGGCGGCGTAGGGCTCTCGTCCCGGCTTCTATGCGTACCACTCTGGCTTTCCTGCCTACGGGTAGCTCGTCGAGGGTAAGTAGCTGCCGCCTCTGTGGGGGCATAACGCTACGCACCTCGCCTACCACTCAGAGGAGGCGATGTTAACTGCCGTATATATGGTCGGTGTCTTGGCCGGGTATTATAGACGGCCGCGGGGGCCACGTCTACCCGCAGACGCCGGGAGGGGCGCGAAATGGCGAAGCTTAAAGTTCTTGGCCTCAATGGGTCAGCCAGGCGCTACGGTAACACGTTCCGGCTGCTCCGCGTAGCCCTCCTAGGCGCCGAGGACGCCGGGGCTGAGACGCAGCTGCTGCACCTCTACGACTACCGTGTGAACCCGTGCAGGGCGTGCTACTCCGACCACTATCTGGAGTGCCATTTCCCGAAGAAGTGTCCTCTCTACGAGGGGCTCGACGACTTCAAGCAGCTAGCCGAGAAGATACTTGAAAGCGACGCGGTTATAGTCGCGACGCCAGTCTACTGGTTCAACGCCTCCGGTGTTGTGAAGAACCTCGTAGACCGCATGACGTCCCTGGAGAACATGATATACCATACCGGCAGGAGCCTCCTCGACGGAAAAGTTGCAGGCTTCATCGCCGTTGGCGAGGAGGCCGGGGCAGCAATGGCGCTCTCATGGCTCACGCTAACATTCAACATGATGGGCGTCCACATACCAGCCTGGGGCACCGCGTATTACCACGGCAAAGGCGATGCCCTCGAGAACGCCCAGGCAGTCAGTGACGCCTACAATGTAGGCGTCAACGTAGTAGCTATGACGGAGACGCTGCGGGGCCGCAGAGAGCCCAGGAGCCCGTGGTATACCTTCCTCCCCGAGGAGACGCGTAATAGGATTGCTAGCCGGGTACGCAAAGAAGCAGAGGAGCTGAAAAGAGAGGAGGCTGAAAAGAGGCCATGGCTGGGCGGGCTGTGACCACCTGGGGGCCTTGGAGGCTCCGTATCCCCGCCACTATAGTCCATGGCGGGGCTGGCGGCTGGCGCGGCGTCTCTAGCTTCGATGAGGTCGAGAGGGCTGTCGCGTCATCGGCTGAGGCCGCGCTGGGAGGCGACAAGGCTCTTGACATGCTAGTAGACGCGATAAAAACGCTGGAGGATAGCGGCGTCCTCAA
This sequence comes from uncultured Hyperthermus sp., assembly GCA_964498685.1. Classification (GTDB taxonomy): domain Archaea; phylum Thermoproteota; class Thermoprotei_A; order Sulfolobales; family Pyrodictiaceae; genus QNYQ01. Next base: position 36,168 of record CAZCGO010000003.1, read on the forward strand.
TGCCGGCATCGGCAGCGTGCTGACCATAGATGGGCGCGTCGAGATGGACGCGGGGCTCATGACGGACGGGTATGTCGCGGGGGGCGTGGGTGCGGTCACCTACCCCCGTAACCCTATCTTGCTCGCCAGGTGGGTGGCAGCTAACACACCCCACGTGCTAATAGTGGGGCGGGAGGCTGACCGGCTGGCGGAGAGGCTGGGCCTAGAGAGGCACCCGGGGCCTAGTGAGCGGGCGCTGAGGCGCTGGAGGGAGATCCTCGAGAAGGCCAGGAGAGGGGAGGAGGTACCGGAGAGGATCAGGAGGCTCTACAGCCTCTACTATGGCGGCGACACCGTGGGCGCCGTCGTGGTCGACAGCGATGGAGGCCTAGCTGCTGGCGCGAGCACCGGTGGAGTGGCGTTCAAGCACCCCGGCCGGGTGGGGGACTCGCCTGTACCCGGGGCGGGGTTCTACGTGGAGAGCGGTGTTGGCGGCTGCTCGGCGACCGGGATAGGTGAGACAATAATTCTTGGCAGGCCCTGCGAGTACGCTTTACAGCTGCTACGCCAGGGCGTGCCCGTCGAGGAGGCTGCAAGGGCTTCTGTCGCGAGGCATACACGTATCTTCGGCAGAGACACCCTGGGCCTCATACTCCTCAGCCGGGAGGGCCACGCGGCGGCCGCTATGAATACCGAGGCGATGCCCGTTGCGGTTGCAGCGCCAGGCTTCCGGTTAGCCACGGTGTTGACGCGTGGAGAAGCGGAAGAATAAAGAATCCCGGCGGCCGTGAGGCGGTGGCGCCTGGGTACGGGCACAAGGGGCTGTCATGGCCCAGGAGGCCCTAACGCCTATAGAAGGAGGGGACATGGGCATGGAGTACATATACGCGAGCCTCATGCTCCACGCGGCCGGCAAGGAGATAAGCGAGGAGGCGCTCAAGAAGGTTCTCGAGGCTGCAGGCATAGAAGTCGACGAGGCCCGTGTAAAGGCTGTTGTGGCCGCACTGAAGAACATCAACATAGACGAGGTGATAAAGTCCGCCACAGCCATGCCGGTGGCGCCTGCCGCCGCAGCCGCCCCCGCGGCCCCGGCCGCGGAGGAGAAGAAGGAAGAGAAGGAAGAAGAGGAGGAAGAGAAGAAGGAGGAGGTCAGCGAGGAGGAGCTGGCCGCCGGCCTCGAGAGCCTCTTCGGCTTCTAGGCGTGCCGGCAGGCCTGCAGCCCGCCTAGGGTTCCCGCTCGGAGATTGTTTTTGTCACACATCAGTGCCTCGGCCCTTATTCTACCTAATCGCTCGCATTAGTCCCCGGGCGTAGAGCCTGTACAATGCCTCTAGATACAGCCTTGCCCCGCGTAGCTGGCCCTTCTCCCGTGTCTCTTGGCGCACCTTCTCGCGCAGACCGTGAGCCTCGATACCGGTAACTCTCTCATAGGCGTCAACGTAGACGGAAAGCGGCTTAACGAGCTCCCAGTATATGTAAGACGCTGTAGTCGCCGCGATAGGGGCGTCTAGGCCTACGTAGTGCTCCTCTACCCCCCGGGCAGCAGAGTCCAGGAGGCTAATGACTGCCGCATAGGCGGGTGCCCGCAGAAGCTGCTCGCCCGGCCCTAGCTTGGCTAGGTGAAGCACCACCGGCTCCCGGAGCTGGAAGGTAGAGTAGAAGATCACCCAGGAGGGCAGCTCGGGCAAAGGCGCGAAGTCCCTGACAAGCCTTACAAGCATTCTCTTCAGCTCGGTGTTGAAATAGGAGACCACGCCCACAGTTCGGTCGCCCGATGACACCCTCCGCTCTACTTCGCTACAGTAGCCGCTCCTCTCTGGGAGCCGCCTGTCTTTACATGTGGCCTCCCAGCGGAGCCACTCTTCTAGCACCCGAAGCAGGGAGGCCGAGTAGGCTACCGCTAGGTCAATGTCCAGCCCTTCGGCCATGTATGCTTGGCCGGGCAGCTCGCTGTGTAGAAGCTCGCGCAGCCTCCTTGAAAGCCTGGCCTGCAGTTCCGCCTCTAGCCCCTCCACGTACACGTGTCCCCACGCTGGGGGTCGTGGAAAACCCCGGAGGGTGCGGATAGAGTTATCTCGCCCGGAGGGCCCGGCTCTACTTCAGGAACTTCTCCTCAAACTCCTGGACGAACTTGACGCTTTCCCTCACATCAGCGAAGTATCCTACCGCTGCCCTTACGTCCTCTGCAGTGACCTTTGTCCTGCCTGCACGCTCTGCGAGTATCCTAGCCGGCTCCATTAGCTGGATCGCGTAGCGTAGGCTGCGCTCGGCGCCTATCCTCGTAAGCTCTTCGAGGGCCTCCTCGGTCAAGGGTATGTCCTCCTCGTCCGCCCTTATACGGAGTATCTCTTTTATCTCCTCGGGCTTGTAGGGCCTAGTCTTTATTATCAGCATCCTGTCGATGAGGTCGAGGGGCATCCCGTGCGGGGACTCTATGTCCGTGCCCCGTATCCTCGTTATGCCGCGGTTGGTGGCGAGTATGATTATTGGCACCAGCTCGCTCTCCTCGAGCGCACGGGTCAGGAAGCTGAACGCCTCTATGTCTAGCATGTGCGCGTCGTCTATGAAGAGCACGCCGGGCACCAGCTCCGCTTTCCCGCTCTCTATGAGCTTCTTTACCTCCTCGTCGACCCGCTGGCGTACCTCCGAGGGTATCTCCTTGGATACCGGCATGCCGAGCAGCGTGTATGCGGCTGCACGCTGGGCCGCGTAGGCTACGTCGAGGTCGTGGAGCCTGATCGTGTATACTATCTCTTTTTCCTTCTTTACGGGGCCTTCCGGCGTGTCTACGCACTTTGTGAGGCTTATGTCTAGGCTCTTTTCTTTCTCCGTGCAGACGCGGCCCGTCTTGTGCACCTCACCGGTCTTCGCATCTATCCACACTACGTCTCCTTTACGTATACGCAGCTGGAGCAGCTGGAGCGCTATCTCCTCGCCCACTCTTAGCCTTGCCTCGTCGTCTCTGGTCTCTAAGATGAGCTCGGCCTCGCGCGGGATCTTAGTATAGGGGTTGAGGGGGTGCCTCACGTATCCTATCCTTACCTTCTTTACGGCGCCCTCGTATACTAGCCGTTTTTCGCGGAACCTCACGCCTATTGCCTTGCGGAGCGCCTGTGTTAACAGCTCGCTCTTGCGGAGCTCCGTGCTGTATATCTCCGAGCCGCTCATTGCCACGAAGGGTGTGTCCTCCCCCAGTTCACGCGCTATGCCCACCGCGATGGCTGTCTTGCCGGTACCGCTTGGCCCGACGATTAGGATGCCGCGGCCCGACATTTTGCCCTCTTTTATCATCTGTACAGCGATGCCTGCAGCCTCTCTGGCCTCCTGTTGCCCAACGAGACCGTCTGCTATGAACTTTGCGTGGCCCTTCTCGTCGAGGCCTAGGCCGCGTATGTGGCTGTGCGCGCTGACCCTCTTCAGAGGCTTCACTGGGCGCAGCTCCTCTATGGCCGCCATGGCTCTACCCCCTGGCGTAGCGCCGCTGCAGGCTTCTACAAATACTTTTCATTGCTTTCCTAGTGGGCTCGTTGCGGCGAAACGCTCCTCACAGCCCGGCAGGGGGCTCAGGCACTGGCGGTCAACTCATCGCCAAGCCGTCTCGCCGCCTCAACCACCTCCCGTGCACGGGCAACACCCAGGCCGGGGACAAGCCCCGCAAGCGCCTCGGCATCGAGGCGGGCGACATCCGCTATACTGCGTAGACCGGCCCGGTACAGCATACGAGCCCTAGCCCTGCCTATATGGGGGAGCCTCACAAGCTCCACAAGCTCCTCGCGCACACCGTGGCGCACCATCGCTTCAAGCCTGGCGAGCCACCCAGAGGCGGGGTGAAGGGTCTCCGAGGCGAGCTGGTAGAGAGAGTATGCCAGCCACGCGGCCGTCTCGGTTACTGCGCGGAGATCGCCCGGGTCTATACCGTACTTGCCCAGCACCTCCTGCTCCGGCGTCTCCATAACCCAGTCGGCGAGCATGTCAACCGTGTAGAGGGCCTGCGCCGCCAACGCCACAGCCGCGGAGTCTAGCTCGCGGTAAACATCGTAGCCGAGGCCTTCAAGGTACTCCTCGGCCTCCGCCTCGAGATGCAGCGCCAGCCTACGAGGCGGCCTAAGCAGTACGGAGTCGGTGTTCCACACGGAAAGGAACAGGGCGTCGTGCAGCGCCAGCCTCTCGCCGCGAAGCCTCTCAAGCCCCCTCAGCATGGTCCTAGCGGTAAGCGGGTCAATGTACAGCTCGGCTACGCGCCTACCCAGCCTAGTGGCGGCCACCTTCTCGTCGCCGGACTCTACGAGCCCTATGTCGGCCAGCAGCGCCACCACCTCCTCCAGGTGGCTTCTCGGCGAGCCGAACGTGTAGGCGTATAGGGTGTTCTCGAACACCTCCTCGACCTCGCTGCGCTTACCCGAGGAGCCCGCGATCACTGCGAGAACCTGGCCCCTGAACGCCTTCTCGGAGACGAGCTTGGAGGTAACCGGCTCCGGCTGGCCGTGTATGTACGCCCGGAGAGCCCTCTCCGCCTGGCTGCGCCCCCTCGCCACTATCACTGCCTCCCCGAGCCGGTCGAGCCCGGGACGGCCCGCCCTGCCGGCGAGCTGCTTGTACTCGGCAACGCTTATCGCCACGCTTCTGCCGCCGCTGTAGCGGTACAGGCTGTCCACAACAACCCGGCGCGCCGGCAGGTTCACACCAGCCGCCAGCGTGGGGGTTGCGACGAGCACCTTCAACCGGCGCGACCGGAAGGCCTCCTCGACGGCCTCTCGCTGGTACGATGCAAGCCCGGCGTGGTGGAAGCCCACCCCCATCTCGGACAGTTTGTAGAGCAGCTGGTTCAGCTCACGGTGCTCGCTCCGCTCGAGAAGCCCGGCGAGAGGCGGCTCGTCCGCAGCCAGCAGCGAGCGCAGCTGCTGCGAGCCCCGGGCGGCCGCCGCGAGGCGGGAGGCCAGGTCGACGGCCTTCTTCCTACGGTTGACGAATATGAGGGCCTGGCCTCCCTCCGCCACGGCGCCTAACGCGGCGTCGATCGACGCGGTGCCAGTGTAGCGCTCCACCCTAGTCTCGTCGCCGTCGCCCCAGATGATGCGGGAGCCGTACAGCACTCCCTCGCGGAGAGGCACGGGACGCCACGAGCTGTAGACCAGCTCGGCGCCGAGCCACTCCGCTATCTCGCCCGCGTTCGGAACCGTGGCGCTCATCGCCAGCACCTGCAGAGAGCCGCCCCTCATGGCCCTCAGCCGTGCAACCACGGTCTCCAGCACCGGCCCCCTACGGGGGTCGCCAACGTAGTGGGCCTCGTCGACGACCAGGAGGTCGACATCCCTAAGCCAGCCCGCGCGGTGGCGGAGCAGAGAGTCGAGCTTCTCGTAGGTCACCAGCACCGCGTCGCTCCTGGCGAGCCACGGCTCCGCGCGGTCGTAGTCACCGGTGGCGACGGCGACACGCGCCCCCAGGGGGGACAGGAAGCGGCGCCACTCAGCCGCACGCTCATACACGAGGCTGCGGAGCGGCGCCGCGTAGACCGCCCTGCCGCCGCCTAGCACTGCGCGCGCAGCCGCCAGCAGCGCGATGAGGCTCTTGCCGGAGCCCGTGGGGGACGAGACGACCAGGCTACGGCCCTCTAGGAGGCCCCTGCGGATAGCCTCCTCCTGTGGCGGAAAGAGCCTGGTGATACCAGCCTCTGCCAGTACGCGGCGCAGGCTTGCATCTATAGGCAGCTCCTCTACAGCCATGAGCCTCGTTCACCCTGGCGACGGGCAGGGGTAGGGGCTCAGCCGCCGCTGAACGCAGCTCCTCAGCCCCCTGGTGGTCGGGAACCGGGGTTCTCTCCATAGCCCCTCCTCTAGGCCGCCTAGAGGGCGGGTCTTCAATGCATCGCGCCCCGGCCTGCCGAGGGACGGTGGAAGAACCTTTGATGCATGAAGCGCCTATAGATGCGGCTGCCGAGTAGCCTGAGCGCCTCCCTCTCCCTGCTCATTACATGTATCTCCCAGTTCCGCAGCGCCGGGCACATGTAGCAGCCTATGCGGTAGAACCCTGCCTCGTACATCGGGTTGAGGCGGAGCCCTCTTGAGAGGATGTAGGCCTGCACGTGGGCACCGCCCCAGAGCCGGATTGGTGTCGCCACCAGGGTGCCGGCGGGTCCCTCCCTCAGGGGGGGCCGGTCGCTTCGCCGAGGCGACTCTGCGTCACGGTCGCCGATGACGACAAGTGTGCGTCCTTCCGCCAGCTCCGCTATCTTGGCCTCTATTGCCTCTATCTTTCTGCCTGTGCACCAGCGGTTCTCATGGCTAGGCATTGGCGCCCCCTCCGCGAGGGCCCTATCTAGGCCAGCATAGGCTACCTCCAGCTCGACTCCCAGCGCCTTGGCGGTCTCCTCTACATAGCGGAGGGTTGAAGGGAACTCGGTGCCCGTGTCTCCGAATACGGCGGTAACCCGTCTCCGGCCGAACGCCTCTATAGCGGCGATAAGGGCGGCCGTGCTATCCTTCCCGCCGCTCCATGGCACTATTACCCGGTCAAACTCGCCAAGACTGCGGAGGAAGCCCCGGCTAGCCTCAGACAGCCTCTCGAGGACCCCACGGTTCTCCCCAACCAGCCGCCCGATGTCCACGTCCAGCGGCTCAGCGTCTTCCACAAGCTCCGCGCGGGGCCTAATACCCAGGTCGTCTACCTCCAGCACCACACGTACACGCGGCCCGTTGTAGACGTGATGCCTCCCTCCGTGGAGCCGGAGCACCAGGGGGTTGCGCCCCACCACGTCGCCGACCAGGGCCGAGACGTGGTCGGCGAAACGGCCAAGGCCTATGAAGTTGTCATAGCTTACGTCGACCTCGTAGGCCTCGAGGGGGGAGCCGGCGCCCCATTCTAACCTATAGGCGCCCGTAGTCCATCCCGCGGCCAGCCTCAGCCGTGCCCTGGCGCGCAGGGTCTCAACGTAGAGCTGCTCCATCCTGGCGTTACGTATACGCGCCTTCGGGACAACGTGCACCACCGCGTTGGCGGGGAGGATTTCCTCGAGGCGCCTGGCGTTGCGGGCGTCCTCGCGGCCCAGGAGGACTATGTAGAACCTGTCTGGCCGGACTATGCCCTCGAGCTCTCTCGCCATCGCCTCCTCGGAGCGCGCGCCATGCATTGTTGCGACGTCCACGCCCCAGGCCGGGTAGAAGCGGCTAACCATAGCCCTGACGGCGTCGGCGTCGCGCTTGCTGCGCACAACCAGCGTAAACACCTTAAGGCACCTCTTGGGCCACTAAGTGTGACGCCCCGTCCTCGGCCATATAGCGGCTTGGCTGCCTCAAAGCTGCGTAGTGGCACAGCGGCGGCCGCCACGCGCCCTATACTACGGGTGCTTGGCTCCCCCGGCAGCGTCGCTGCCCCTATGAGCGGCCCCTGTGTGCCACAAGCAGCGAGGGGCAGGGTTGACGGAGCTGTATCCCCTGGTACGGGGCGGGAGGCTCGCCGGAGTCCTGGGAACCGGTGGCGACGCGACGAAGCTGTGCAGCAACAGGAGCTGCCGCTACTTCCTGTGGATGACGCCTGGCGAGGCATGGGAGGTCACCGGCGTGATGAGCCGAAGGGGCGTCGTCGAGCTGGAAGGGGAGGGGGGCCGCGGCTTCGCTCCAGTGGCCTCCTGGGTGGCGTCCCCGCCCTACGTGCACGCTAGGAGCTTCAACGACCTCGAAGAGTACGTGGAGTATCTCCACCGCCTAGTGGGGCGTGAGCTGCGCGGCAGAAGGGTGCTCCTAGGCTTCAGCGGGGGCAAGGACTCGGTTGCGGCGCTGCTGGTCCTACTGAGGCTCCAGGAGCTTGCCGGGTTTAGGCTACACGTGCTTTACGTGCACATACCTTTCCTCGAGCCCGAGGAGAACATAGCGTTCGTTGAGAGTATCGGCAGGAGGCTCAGCGTCGAGGTGGAGATAGTTGAGGCCCCGCGCCGGGAGATGAAGACACTTCTCAAGTGGAAGGGTATGCCTAGGAGGGGCTACCGCTTCTGCACGGTGTACAAGGCTAAGCCCATGCGTAGGCTGCGTAAAGAGGACCCGGGGCTCATCGAGGTTATTGGCGACCGTCTCACGGAGTCGCCTAAGCGGTTCAGGAGGCTGTCAAAGGCGGCCGCCGCGAGGGCTGTGCTGGTTGGGAGGAAGTTCCGGCCAACGTACCTCTTCACACTCTACGACGTGGTGACGCTTGTGCGCCGCCACGGGCTCATCCACCCGGACTACATGCGTGGCCTTCCCCGCGTCGCCTGCAGCCTCTGCCCCTTCCGGGCCCTCTACGAGTTCCTGGCCGACGAGACGGGGCTCGAGGAGAGCGAGCTAATACAACAGGTCTACCGGAAGATGTGGTCGAAGTGGTACAGCTGGGTGAGCTACGACCTGTTCCAGGAGCAGCGCCTGTGGCGGTTCTCGGCGCTTGCCGCGAAGCCGCTCATCTACCTCAAGCAGCTACTGGCCCGGCGGCTCCGCTCCCCAGCCGGCGCGGTGGCGGCGAGGAGCGTGGCAGACGCCTACCGCCGCGTATGGGTCGAGGACCTGCCCCCTGCACCCGTCCTACGCTCGCCATGGCTCGCGGGCGAGTTGGCGCTGCGGGCCGCGGCGCGGGGCCTACCGGTAGCTCTTCCTGAGCAGAGCGAGATAGAGGGCTGAGCCCGCGTAAACCGCCGCCAGCGCAGCAGCGTAGGCAGCCAGGGTGGCTGCGGCGCAGACGCCGGCGTACTTGAGCCCACTGTAGCCCATGTAGGAGGCCACTAGGTACATCAGGGGGGCCGGGTGGTGGAGCCCCTCCGCGCCGCCGAGGCCGCCTATTGTAACCGACAGGCTGACCTCTCCAGCCACGCTGAGAGCCATGTAGCCCAGCGGGGGGAGCAGTGTGGCGGCGAGGAGCGGCGCCACCGTGGCGAGGTAGGAGCGTAGAGGCCTGGCGCCGAGGCCCCGAGCCGCCTCGTAGAGGCTGGAGGGGATAGCCCTGGAGGCGGCTAGGGCCGCGTGGAAGAGGAGCGGGCTACGCCGCGTATAGTAGCCCAGCAGGAGCAGCGGAACGGGGCTTCGAAGAGGGTCCAGAAGGCCGCCGCGGCCAGCATAGGCGCCGTAGAGGCCGTAGGCCACCACGAGCCCAGGGAGCAGCGCCGGCAGGGTGAACAGGGTGGAGACGAGCGACGAGGCAAGGCCGGCCGCGCGCCCCGCCACCCAGGCAGCCGACGCGACAAGCAGGAGGGCGGAGAGCGAGACCACCAGTGAGTAGGCGGCGCTGTTCAGCGCGGCGCGCAATAGGTCGGGGTGGCGTAGCAGCTGCCGCCACGGCTCGAGCCCTAGACGCGGCAACGGGCTGCGGAGCCACTCGTCCGTGAACGCGTAGAGGAGGGAGAGAGACCTGACAAGCAGAGGCGGCGCCATGAGCAGCGCCTCCGCCGCCGCCACCGCCAGGCCGCCTCTTAGCGGGGCGCCACGCGGCACAGCCGCCGCGGCCACGTCGCCCAGGCGACGGTAGAGGGCCAACATAGCTGCGATGAGGGGCGCCGAGACCAGTAGGAGGAGCAGGCTGTACCCTAGGCCGCGGGTGTCTACCTCGCCGGTCGCAGCGGAGATGAAGTAGCGGTAGGCGCGGTAGGACAGGAGGCCGCGCGCCAGCGGGTCGTCCGAGAACACTATCGGGCCGCTCACATCGTCCAGGACGAGGATGGCGCCGAAGACCAGGGACGTCACTATAGCCGGCTTCACGAGGGACGCGAGAAGCCGTAGAAGGCGGAGGCCGCGCGCGCCGAGCTGAACAGCAGCCTCAACCTCCTCCCTCGGCACCGAGAGGGACGAGGCGAACACCACGGCAACCGCGTAGGGCGCCACCGCGACAGCCTCGTAGATTGCCACTCCGACTAGGCCACGGGGAACCACGACAACCGGCACACCATGCCCCGCCAGGAGCGCTGGAACCCCGTAGTCGACGCTGAGCAGCCTCTTGACAACATATGCCTCCACGAAGGGGAAGCTGAGCATCGAGACGGGCAGCGTGGCGGCCAGGACACGGCGCGCCGAGGAGTAGAGGTAGGCGAGGCCCGCGGCGGCCACCGCTGCGACCGTCGCCAGCAGCGCCGCTGCCAAGGCCACGGCCACGCTGTTAGCCACACAGCCCATGTCGACGCCCTTCACTATAACGAGCAGAGTGGAGCCCACATGCGCCACGTAGTATGGCTCGCCTAGGCCCCCAGCCGGCGCCAACACGCCGGGCTCGCGCAGTACAAGGTAGAGCGCGTCTAGAGGCGAGTACGCCGCCAGCCCTGCCGCCGCGGAGACGAGAACCACGAGCAAGGGAGCGGCCGCCGCGGAGACGAGCAGCGCCGGGGCCTCCCGCGGCGTCACGCATCCCTCCGCGCAGCCCAGTGTAGCTTCCGCGGGGCTCGCGCCGCGGAAAACCCGGCTAGCCCCCTAGTTCTTTGAGTACGGCGCGGTAGCGCTCCAGCGCGGCCTCCTTGACGGCGTTGTAGAACTTCTGCCGCTCCTCCGGCTTGGCGAGCAGCTTGTCTATCTTGGCCGCGTAGTTCTCAGTGAACACTGCCGGCATGCCGCTCCATGGATCCTTTATGGTGAGCGGCTTGCCTAGCTCGAGCAGCAGGGCCTCGGCCTTATCCCGGCTAAGCCTGCCTTCCGACATGAGCTCGGCTATTCTCCTTCCAACCTGTTTCAGCAGAGCGTTCGCGTCGGGATCCGCTATCGCCGCCTCGTAGTACGCCACGACAGCTTTGTCGACCTTCTCTGCGAGGCTCCTGTTGAAGACGAATATGTTGCCCCTCATCTCCCGGTAGATGCGTTCAACCCAGTCTATGCCCTTTACGGGCCGGACCGGGATGTAGTAGTATAGGCGGGCTAGCGCCCTCTGCCCCTCGTCGCTGAGGAGCCACTCGATAAAGGCCTCCATGGCCTCACGGTGGGGCGCCTTGGCGGCAACGGCTGCCGGGCTTATGTAGAGTATCCCCTCGCCGCGCGGTATGCGGAAGACAGCCGCGCCCTTGCTCATGTTCTCCGCTTCTATGCCGTAGCCTATGTAAGCGGGGGCGACGGCCACAAGGCCCTCTGCGGCCTCGTCCCTAGCCTTCTCGGAGCTGTCGACTATCGACGCCTCAGCCCCTATTGCTGCCAGTACCTGCCAGCCGCGGGTCCAGCCGTAGCGCTGCAGGACTCCATGGAGAGTGGTGCGCGACGTGCCGCTCATCGACGGCCTAGGCCATGAGACCGTGTGGACGCCCTCTAGTAGGGGCTTCAGGTAGACCGGGTCAAGCAGGCTACCCCACTTCTCGGGCTCCGGCAGCCCATGCTTCTCGAGGAACACCTTGTTCACTATGAAGCCGTACACGGCCTGCCCCACTGCCACCCAGCAGGTCTTCCCGTCAGCCGTCGTCCCGCGCAGGCTGGGCTGCAGCTGCTCCACGAGAGACAGCAGCTTCTTCGACCTAAACGCGGCGAAGGCGCCCTCCCTGCAGAGCTGGTCGTATACTATCTTCTCGCCTATCACGAAGCCGTCCACCTTGCCGCTGAGCGCTAGCTGCCTCCACTGAGCGTAGCTGACCTTCCGGAACTCGATGTCCCGGATGCCGTACTCCCTGGCTATGGAGGAGTTGAGGAAGACCTTCTTGAGCGCCGCCTGCTCTTCGGGCGAGAGGCGCGTCACAACTACGAGGGTTACCTGCCTCGCCTTCACTGCCCCGTTGCCGGCGACGCCGAGGAAGTAGAACGCCGCAAAACCCGCTGCAAGTATGACGGCCAGTGTTACGGCCAACGCGGCCAGTCTCCTCGTCATAGCCTCGGTCATGCCGCGCCACACCCCTGGTCCAATACATTGCACGGCTCATGAAGGCAGCGGGTACATTCGCCTAGGGCCCCGCGCCTCGCTCCATGGCGCGCTACCGGTACGCCAAGAAGGGTTCGGCTTAAAATTCTGCCCTTAAGAACAGGCGGCGCACCATATGTCCGGATAATACCCGCCGCCGGGGGCGCCGAGCCCTGGGAGGACTAGCGGTGGCCGAGAAGACGGCGACGGTGGTTGAGCCGCCCGAGCCGTGGGCTAGAGGGTTCATAGCCTACGTCAAGGCCCGGCTAGGCAGACTAGGGTTCCGTGGCCTCCAGGAGCCCTATGGCACGATCTACGCCTCGCTGGCCGCAGGCCACCTAACCGGGCTGGACTACTTCTACGAGTACACGATAGAGGCCTACTACGAACTCATGGACCGAGCCGAGGAGGCCCGGCCGCTGGCTGAGCCACGCTGGGCCAGGCTCCTACCCTACCTCGACGAAGACGCCGAAGCCCTGGCGGCCTTCGAGGAGAGACTAGCCGATAGCTCTACCGTGCTCTGTGCCGAGCCCGTGCTCGCCGCCGCGCTTCTCGGGCTCGCGGCCGGCACGAGGCCCGGCAGAGGCTGGTACGCCAGCGGCTACACCGCCCGGCCGGGCGCCTATCCTCTACTCGTGCACCGCGGCGAGAAGAGGTGCAGAATCCTAACACCCTCGCCCATCTACGTGCTCGCAGTGTCCGCGCTCAGCAGGCTAGGCCTCCAGGAGCCCGGCGGCCCCATCGACGCGGCTGTGCCGGACCCGGCCCTGTTCCGGAAAACAGTCTACGATGCGAGGGTACCCTACTCGGAGCTATCTATGTGGCTGAGGGCTTTGGTCGAGGACTGGGGGAGGGCCGCGACTGGGGCGGAGAACCCCTGCGGCGACGAAAAACTGCTGCACATACGCTACCGGCTCCGGGGCCCCCTCGAGGCCTGGCACGAGTACCTCTGCTGAACGCTACCCCTTCGGGGCCACGGTTACGCCGCTTAGCCTAACCCAGGGCACCTGTATGCCGGGGTAGGGCTTCTCCACAATCTTGCCGACAGCCTCCACCCCCGCCTCTAGGTCTCGGTACATGTTGCCCCCGACAACTATCCCCGGCAGCCATCCACGCGGCTCCCCGTTCTCGTAGAGCACGGCTGGGTTCGCCAGGACGCTGTATTCGCCCGTCTCGGGGCTCGCCGTGTGGGCGCCCTGGACCTGGTAGACGACTATCACCCTGCCTTCTAGGAGTTCCTCGTAGCTCGCATCGCCCGGCTCGACTATGACGTTTGTGAAGCCCACCGAGGGCCTGCTGGCGTAGCCGGAGCGGGTAGCGTTGCCCGTGCTCTCGACGCCCCTGCGGCGCCCCCAGTAGGTGTCGTATATGAAGCCCCTCAGGGTGCCGTGGTCCACAAGGACGGTCCTCTGGGACGCCACCCCCTCCCCGTCGAAGCGCCAGCTGGCATCGCCGCCCTTAAGGGCCCCGTCGTCGATTATCGTTATCCTCTCGTCGAGGACCTTCTCTCCAAGCCTTCCGGCGAAGAAGCTCCTTCCCCGGGCCTCGATGTCGCCGCGTAGGGAGAAGAGCACGGTCTCCTCGAGGAGCTCTGCGAATGCGGAGGGCGCGTATACCACCGTGTACTTGCCCGGCTCCGGCTGCTCGGCCTTACGGAGGGTTAGCCTGGAGAGTTCTACGGCCCGGTCGGCCACAGCCTCGACGCTGGGTATTGCGACCCGGCTGCTATCGTATACGAACACGGCAGGTGTCGACAAGCCTCCACGCACTATGCTTGTCGAGACCAGCACCGAGGCGTAGGTGCCGCTGTCAACCTGGTAGACGCCGTTGCTGTTGGCGACTGCCCGCTCGACGGCAGCCACGCTTATGCCTGCACGCGAGAGTACGACGCCTTCGTCCCGGTAGCCTTCGATGTGGCTGAGGAGCCGGCGCGCCTCGCGTAGGAGGGTCTCCGGGCCGGCCCTTGCAAGGCCCGCCTCGTAGATGGACTCTACTAGGGGGTAGCTGGGGCTGGGTTCTGGCAGCCCACTCCAGTAGGGGTCCTCAACGCTGGCCCTGGCCAGCTTCACTGCAGCTCTTGCAGCCTCCGCGGCCGCCTCGGCCCCGGCGCCGGTGGCGTACGCGAAGCCGAGCCTCCTGCCGACGGCGGCACGGACGCCGACGCCTATGTCGTCGCTGTACTCTACGTTGTTCACCCTGCCGGCCAGCATCGACACGGTGTAGCCCCTTGTGTGGGTGACGAAGGCCTCGGCCTCGGTTGCTCCCTCGGCGATTGCCCGCCGCACGGCCATGACGGCCAGCTCTATGGGGGATATGCGTGTCACTTCTCCACCACCTCCGGGTCTGGGGCTGCGTGGGGCTCTAGGCGCGTCCACCCACGGTCATTCTCCTAACGCGTACGTGGGGGCCTCCGTCTGACACGTAGACGAGCTGGCCCTTGCCGCATCTCCCGTAGTGGAGCTGGAAGTCACGGCCAACCATGTCTATGTTGAGGAGCGTCTCGAGCGTGTTGCCGGCTATGGCTAGGTTGCGTACCGGCCTGGCTAGCTCGCCGTCGACTATCTCGTATGCCTCTTCGACACCCACCTGGAAGCTGCCATCTATGTTGGTTTGGCCGCCGCCGGTGGATACTATGTAGTAGCCGAACCGTATTCCTTCAAGCATCTCCTCGAAGCTCGCGTCGCCGGGCTCCATGTACGTGTTTCTCATACGCACGAGGGGCGGGTACCGGAACGACTGCGCCCTGGCGTTGCCCGTAGGCTCGTCGCCGAACATGGCGGCGTGGAGGCGGTCGTTCATGACCTGCCTGTGCACGCCCTTCTCCACTATAACGGCCTTAGCCGTCTTCACGCCCTCGTCGTCAAACCTGTAGGTGCCGAAGCCGTCGTCTATAAACGGGTCGTCTACTATGGTTACTAGCTCCGACGCCACCTTCTCCCCCCTCTTGCCTCTCAGCACGCTGCCAGCCGCGACGAGGTCCGCCTCCGCCAGGTGGCCGAAGGCTTCGTGCACGAACACGCCCAGCGCCTCCGGGCCGAGAACCACCGGGTAGACGCCGGCGCGGGGCGTCGCGGAGCGGAGCTGGTTCGAGAGCCGGGTCAGTAGGCGCTCTGCCTCCTTTTCCGGGTCGTACTTGCCCCAGATGTTGTAGCCACTAGTCGTGCCCAGCACTATGTGGGCGCTGCCCCGTACACCCTCCTCTGCGCCGTAGAGAGACGCGTATAGGTAGGCGAGCTCGCGCCTCTCGCCGAGGAAGCGCTCCTCCGTGCTGGCGTAGAGCTTCTCCTCTACAATGTCCGTATACACGACGGTTCTCGACTTCACAGCCGGGCTCTTCGAGAGCAGCTTGTCGAAACCCACGATGTCTGAGACCTTCTGCTCTACGGGCACGTCCTCGACGCTCAGCTTCACCGGGTGCACGTAGCTGCCCTCGGCGGGGTCCAGGAGGAGCGGCTCCGGCAGGCCGGCTGAGGAGCCACGCGCCATACTTAGAGCCTTCTCGAACGCCTCTATCACCTTCTCCTTCGAGAGCCTGGTCGTATAGGCGAACCCGAAGGAGCCGTTCGCGTAGACGCGGACCGCTACACCATAGTCGATGGACGTGCTCGTAGCCATTGAGCCGTCTAGCAGCTCTATCCGGGTCAGCCTCCGCTTCTCGAGGCGGAACTCGGCCAGGCGGACACCCTTGGACGAAGCATACGCAACCGCGTATT
This sequence comes from uncultured Hyperthermus sp., assembly GCA_964498685.1. Lineage (GTDB taxonomy): Archaea > Thermoproteota > Thermoprotei_A > Sulfolobales > Pyrodictiaceae > QNYQ01. The sequence continues at coordinate 51,671 of CAZCGO010000003.1, forward strand.
CAAGCACGCTTCTAGCATCCTCCATTACAGGGCACCCCGTGCCATGGGGTAAGGGCGAGTAGTATCCAAGCCGTTTAGCTCTAGCCGGCGGCCTGTACGGCCCCCTCTGGGGCATCTATCCCTCCGGTCGTTCCTTAATTGGCGGTTCCTTGATGTAGAGTGTGTGCTAGATGTGGGCAGGGACTTGGATTAAGAGTTGGATTCAAAAACTAGCTCAGTTAGCAAGGTTAGCGAGGTATTCTGCTGCGTAGAGTGGGGGTGGAGTAGCCTGTTTCGAACGCACCGGGGGCGTTTCAGCCGGGAGATAGTGCTGGGCGCCGAGGAGCCGCTCGCCGGCATAGTGCGGGAAAAGCCGGTCGTCCTGGAGGCCATAATACTGCTCAACGTTGCAGTTTACATAGTGACCTCGATGAGTAGGGGCTTCCTGGCTTCTAGTAACGACTGGATATACCGTCTAGGCTATATCCCGGCGTTGATGCTCGTTAACCCGGGCAACGCTTACCGGATCTTCACAGCGATGTTTACGCACGCGGATATTTTCCACATATTCTTTAACATGTACTTCCTCTACATATTCGGGCGTGCTGTGGAGAGGAGCCTCGGGCACAAGAGGTTCCTGGCGCTCTACCTCCTAAGCGGCGTCATGGCGGCCGTGTTCCACACGGTATTCATCTATCTCCAGAGCCCGGCGGACCTGGCGATACCCAGCGTCGGGGCCAGCGGGGCTATAAGCGGGGTACTTGGGGCATACATGCTGCTCTATCCGGGCACCAGGCTCACAGCGTGCTTCTTCCTATTCTTCTTCCCGTTCTGCTTCGAGATGCTCGCAGCGTACTACATAATGTTCTGGTTCGCCGTACAGGTGCTGGAGGGCTACCTGTCGTTCAACAGCAACATAGCGTTCTTCGCCCACGCCGGCGGCTTCCTGGCAGGCATAGCGCTCCTGCCGCTCGTTGCCGACGAGGCCAGGCTGCGGCTACTCCGGAGACTAAGCCGCTCGATGAGGCTCTTCGACATAATATCGTTCCTGGGCTACCAGCTGGAGCGGCGCGGCCTCTCGCCGGGCACAAAGGCTGCCTTCCTGACGCTTGCAGGAGTACTGCTCGCCGGGACCACGCTCGCATACGTCTACTCTGCCAGCACCCACACAATGCTAGGCGCATACACGATAGACTGGAAGCTAGACGTGTACCAGGGGGCCAGTACCGCCTTCGTAGCAATAACTGGCGGAGAAGCACACCCCATACTCTCGGCCACACCCCCGCCCGTACAGATCGTCATGAAGATGCTCGACGCCTACGGGCTGCTATACAGGCCACAGCTCGCCGGGAGAGAGCTAGTGCTGACGCCGCCGCTGGCCAGGCCGGTAGAGATGACAGTGTTCACAACCCTCTACACCACAATACCGCTGACGGCGCAGCCTAGACTGATAGAGGCCAAGTTCAACGACATAGGTGTGCTTGAAAAAGCATACCTGGAGGCACTGATCGGAGGCTACGAGACAGCCGCCCTAGAGGCGAGGACCGCATTGGCCGCGCTGGCCAACCCCCAGCCACTGCTGAGGCTGATGGCACTAGCGAGCCTCCTGACAGTAATAGCCTCAATATACGTCGTCGCCTACAGGGACGAGGACTACGTGATAACACCCGAGTAGCGTGCGGCCACAGCCAGTAGGCCGATGAGGACGGCCGTGAACCAGGAGCACCGCCCTCCCTGGGAGGGGGCGGCGGTGCTGTGGCGACGTGTTTCAAGGCCGAGGCCGCCTCCCGGGCTCCGCACACGTTTTAACCGGTTAAGGCGCGGGTCTTCTACCCGTTGGTCTCTTCTCCGGGCAGGCGGGAGGTAGTGGGGGATGCGTGTTCCTGCTTGATAGTGTGCGCGTCGCGGTTCTCGGCGCGGGCAAGATAGGCTCCATGCTTGCTATCGGGTTCCGGGACTGCGGTGCCGGCGTCATAGCTACCGCGCGGCGGCCGGAGCGCATAGAGCAGCTCCGCGCAATGGGGCTGGAGGCTACGAGCGACAACGTGTCCGCCGTGGAGAGGGCCTCGATAATAGTTATCTCGGTGAAGCCGTACCAGTACCCTATCCTTGCCAAGCAGGTGGGGGGCCACGTAGCCGGCAAGGCCGTCGTCTCCGTGATGGCGGGTGTGCCGCTCCGCCTCCTAAGGGCCACCCTGCCCGGCGCCGAGGTCTACCGCGCGATGCCCAACATCAACGCAGCCGTCAAGAAGAGCGTCACCGGGCTGGTCACGCCGAGCGACGCCAGCTTCCGAGAGCTGGTGGTTTCGCTTTTCCGCTGCGTCGGCTCCGTGTACGAGATACCTGAGCAGCTTATCGACGCCTGGACGGCGGTCGCGGGCTCCGGCCCGGCCCTCATAGCCGAGCTGATAGACGCCCTCATTCTCGGCGCGCTTGCCGTCGGCATACCCCGCCACGTGGCGTACGACGCTATACTGGAGACGCTGGTGGGCACCGCGGAGTACCTGAGGTCGAGGCCCGAGCACCCCGCGGTGCTCAGGGACGAGGTCACGACGCCTGGCGGCACCACTATAAGGGCGCTGAAAACGCTTGAAGCGAAGGGGATGAAGGCGGCTATAATAGACGCTGTTGAGAAGGCCACTATAAGGGCTAGGACGCTTGCAAGGGAGATAGAGGAGGAGCTACTTGAACTCGATAACTCTGCCTAGCAGCAGCCTGGAGGCCTCGTAGGCTACGCGTAGCCTCCCCCTGCAGGGCCCCGGCGGCGCCCTGCAGTCGACCTCCACTATGCCGTACCGTAGCCCCGCGGCGCTGGCCTGCCTGCCGGCAAGCGTCTCCCAGTTTAGGCTGCCGCAGCCCGGGACAAGGTGTTCATCAGCGGCGCCGTTGTTGTCGTGTATGTGGAGGCACCGGGTCAGCGGCCCCGCGGCCTCTAGGGCGTCGCCGGGCTGGTAGCCGTTTATCCCCGCGTGGCCGAAGTCTAGGCAGAGGGCTAGGCGCGGGCTGCCCGCCGCCTCTACGAGCCTCCTTGTCTCCTCCACGCTGCTCCAGGGCGCTGCCCTGCTCGTGTTCTCCACTGCGACTGTGAGGCCTAGGCCTTCCTGCTCTATCCTTTGCGCCAGGAGGCTGAAGAACATCTTGTTGAGCCACCATGCTCTTCCGCTGCCCAGGCGGCGCTTCGAGAAGGGGTGGAGCACCATGGTTTCTACTCCGTAGCTGCTGGCTATCTCGGCTATTAGGGCGGCCTCCTTTACGGCCGCGTCGACCCCCCTGCCGAGGTACGGCAGGAAGTACTCCTCCCACGGTGCGTGGATTACTGGTACCTGGAGGCCGGCGCGGAGCGCCTGCAGGAGTGTTAGGCGCAGCACGTTGGGGTATGAGGGGTAGTCGAGGCCGGTGTGGATGAAGCTGGCGTAGTTGACCTCTACGTGGCTGAAGCCGAGCCTGTGCATCTCTTCGACCGCAAGCCTCGGCTCCATGGGGAGTGTGCGGGTCGAGGGGAGCAGGGCTGGCTGTTGCATATAGGCTCTCCCGGCGTCTTTGTAGCCTCTCGTAGCTAAAATACTGGGGCAGGCGGGCTAGGCGCTTGTCTTCACGGTGCCGGTGAATGCGCCTATCCTGCTGCTTATCCTCGCGAACCGCGCCTTCGCCCAGAGCTCTGGTATGCTGGATGCGCCAGCGTAGCCTAGCGCCGCCCGGAGGCCCTCGGCGAAGGCCTCTACTACTCCCCTCAGGGGGCCACGGTAGGGCACGAGGCCCTCTATCCCCTCCTCCACCTTCTTGGCCACGCGGCTGTAGCGGTCGGCGGCGTACCTCTTCTCTAGCGCCCCGCGGCTAGCCATTCCACGGTAGGGCTTGTACAGGCTGGCCCCCACCCTGATTATGGGGGCGGCTGCCTCCTCGGTTCCTGCGAGCAGGTAGCCCGCCATAACGCTGTAGGCGCCGGCCGCCAGCGCCTTCGCGGCGTCGCCGCTGCCGCGTATGCCGCCGTCGGCTATCACCGGCGTGTCGGCGGGGTCTACCCCCAGCTCCCGGAGCGCCGCCACCGCCTCGGCTACCGCGTGGAGCGTTGGGGAGGCGACGCCGGTGACGCCGCTCGTGGTGCATATGTTGCCGCCGGCTATGCCCATTCGTAGCCCGTCCACCTTCTCGACCCGCGAGAGCGTGTCGACGACGCCCTCCCTTGTACCTAGGTTGCCCGCCACGAAGTCGCTGCTCAGACGGGGCGCCAGCCTCGCCGCGGCGGATAACACGTTGACGTTGTGGAAGTGGGCTACGTCGGAGACCAGGATGTCGGCTACCCCGTCTAGGGCTTCTACGCGGCGCGTGTCGAAAGGCGACACCGCGGCCGCGACACGGAGCCTACCCTCCTCGTCGAGCACGGGGCTGTAGCTCTGCATCGCCTCGCCCACAACGAGGCTGCCAATATATGCGCCGGCGGCGCTTATGGCGGCCGCGTCGGTCTTCCCCTCCAGCACTGCACGCCTTGCCTCTTCAAGTGAGGCCACGTCGTACACCATTGGGGGCGTTAGGTGCTTCGAGACGGGGGCGCCGCAGCTGCAGCCCAGCAGCTCGACGAGCCTCGCCCTGCCCAGCACCCTGCCCTCCTCGTCCACGACTGGCGCGTCGCGGAGCCCCCAGGCGCGTAGCTGTTCTCTTGCGCGGCAGCAGTCCTCTAGCGGGGAGAGACTGGCAGGGTGGAGGACCGCGGGCGGACTGTTCTTCACCTTCTCAACGTGTCGTAGCTGCTCCTCTACAGGCATGTTACGGTGTATCACGGCCACGCCGCCGAGAAGGGCCAGGGCGACGCCCAGGCGCCACTCGGAGACGGTGTCCATAGGAGCCGCTATCAGGGGGATGCGTAGCTCTACGCGGCGGCTGGCTCTCGAGGAGAGGTCCACCTGCCAGGGCTCCACGGGGCTAAGGCCGGGTAATATTATCACATCGTCGAAGCTGAGGGCGTCGCCGACGAGGCGGATGCTGCTAGACAAAACCTGTACCACCTCTTGCCCACAGTTGAAACGGTGGCTCTTGACGGGCTTTGGTAGACCGGTGAGCCGAGGGCTGCGGGGTTATTAGCCCGCCGGGCGCGCCGCTCTCCCCGGCAGGTTCTCGGAGGAGTACCCGGCGCCTTGACGAGCCTCACACAGGGCGGCGACGAGATAGCTATAGTGGGGTTTGGAGGCCAGTACATGCACCTCATTGCCAGGAGGCTGCGGGAGCGGGGCTTCTATGCCGAGATAATCCCGTACACGAGGGTCGAGGACGAGAGGAGCAGGCTCGAGAGCCCTCAAGTCAGGGCGGTCATACTCTCCGGCGGGCCACCTAGCGTCCACGCCCCCGGGGCGCCCCGCGTACCCCCCTGGCTGCTTGGGCTAGGCAAGCCGGTGCTGGGCATCTGCTACGGCTTCCAGCTCCTCGCCGAGATGCTGGGGGGCCGGGTCGAGAGGGGCTGCGACGAGTACGGCAAGACCAGTATCCACGTCCTCGACAGGGACGACCCCCTCTTCGAGGGCTGGGGCGAGTTCGAGCAGACATGGATGAGCCACGGTGACTGTGTGAAAGAGCCGCCGCCGGGCGCCAGGCTGCTTGCGGTCAGCGAGAACGGCTACGTGGCCGCGTTCCGCGCCTCCGCCGCGGGGGCGCCCCTGTATGGTGTCCAGTTCCACCCGGAGGTCTCGCACACGCCCAAGGGCGGCCTCCTGCTGGAGAACTTCGCGTCCAGGATAGCAGGGGCGAGGGCCTGGTGGGACCCCGGCAACCTGGCCGAGCGGCTCGTCGACGAGCTGCGGGGAAGGATACGGGAGGGGAAGGTGATAGTGGCTGTTAGCGGCGGCGTCGACTCGACAGTGACAGCTGTGCTGCTGCACCGCGCGGTCGGGGACAGGGCCATAGCTGTCCTCGTCGACCACGGCCTCTTCCGGGAGGGCGAGGTAGAGGAGACACAGCGCATACTGAGAAGCGCCGGCGTCAAGCCCGTCGTGATAGACGCGAGGGAGCGCTTCCTCTCGGCCCTCCGCGGGGTACGCGACCCGGAGGAGAAGAGGAGGATAATAGGCGAGATGTTCGCCAGGGTGTTCACGGAGTTCGTGGAGAGGGATCCCGAGATAAGGTACTTGGCGCAGGGCACCCTGTACCCCGACGTCATAGAGTCGGGCGCCGCGCCAGGCGCTGACAGGATAAAGAGCCACCACAACGTGGGCGGCCTCCCCGACTGGCTGGGGCTGGAGGTTGTGGAGCCCCTGAGAGAGTTCTACAAGGACGAGGTCCGGCGCCTCGCCCTGGCTCTCGGCCTGCCGGCTGAGCTGGCCTTCCGCCACCCCTTCCCGGGGCCTGGCCTCGCTGTCAGGATAATAGGCGAGGTGACGGAGGAGAAGCTGTTCATCGCGAGAAGGGCCTCGAGGATAGTCGAGGAGGAGCTGCGCAGGGCGGGCCTCTACGATAAGGTCTGGCAGGCTTTCGCGGTCGTGGGCGACGACCGCTGGGTGGGCGTGAAGGGCGACCGGAGGGAGGACGGCTACATAGTCACCGTCAGGGTAGTGGAGAGCGAGGACGGGATGACTGCTGACTGGGTACGCGTACCCTACGATGTTCTCGACAGGATATCCAGGAGGATAACGAGAGAGGTACCAAGAGTTACCATGGTCACGTATGCTGTGACGAGCAAGCCACCGTCCACCATAGAGCCCCAGTAGAGGGGCGGGCCGTGGAGCCTCTTAGAGCCGCTATCCGTTGGGAAGGCTCCCCGCTACTTGTGGAGGGGGAGCCGCTGCCCCTCATACCGCCCGGGTACGTGCTTCTCCGCACACGCTACGCCGCCTGGAGCGGCGTCGAGGAGGCAGTGCGCGGGCTGCTGCTGCCCGCCCCCCACGGCGTGGTAATGGGCGCAAGCGGGGCGGGGCAGCCGCTGGAGGCTGCAGGCGTCAGCACCCCACAGGCGAGGCTGCTAGCACCCGTCCACGTGCCTCCGGGCTGGACGCCCGGCGTCGCCAACGACGGCTGGCTCTCCACCTATACCGCTGCGCCGCTGGAGGCGCTCGAAGAGGCGCCGGCGTCACCGCTCTCCAGCCTCAGCCTCTACTTCTCGCTCGCATGCGAGGCGGTGGAACACGCAGCAAGGAGGGGGGCCGCCTCTCTCCTGGTGGTAGGGGGAGGGGTGACAGGCTTCTCCGCCGCCCTGCTTGCGGCGGAGAAGGGGCTACGGGTAGCCCTCTATACCGGCAAGAAGCTGCGCTGCCCAAGCGGCTGTAGTCTCTACTCCACAGCCCCCCGTCTAGCCTTCGACGCCGCCTATATCGCGTCGCCCTCACGGTGGTTCGTAGAGGCGGCCCTGGCGGGGGCTAGGCCGTGGCTAGTCGAGGTGACCCCCTTCACTCGCCGCGTCTCGCTGCTGCCCTCCGGGCTCGAGAAGGTGCAGGTACGGGTCGTGAGGGGTGAAAGGGGCGGCTGCTGGAGGCGGCTGCTCCACAGATGGGAGGAGGACGTGAAAGGGCTCGTCGTGGCCGGGGATGGGCTGCTGGTGCCGCCGCCGCTTGGCGGCGACGCTGCTGCCTATATACTTAGGCTTTAGCCTCTCCCAGCTCCTCGCGGAGGGTCTCTGCCAGGCGCCTTACGCCCTCGCGTATCGCGTCTGGCGGCGGGTAGCTGAAGTTTAGGCGTGCAGTGTTTTCGCCGCCGCCGTTGGGGTGGAAGGCGTCGCCCGGCACGAAGGCTACGCCGCGGTTTATCGCTTTCTCGAGCAGCCTCCTGGCGTTCACGGAGCCGGGGAACCATGTCCACACGAAGAAGCCGCCTATCGGCCTTGTCCACCGGACTCCCGGGGGCATGTACTCTTCGAGAGCCTCCAGCATGGCGTCCCGTTTCTCACGGTAGAGGCTCCTTATTCTCGGCAGGTGGTTGTCGACCACGCCCCTGTTAAGGGCCTCGGCGGCTATGAACTGTGTCAGGCTGGGCGTGTGGAGGTCGATGCTCTGCTTGACCAGCTCCAGCTTGGACACCACGGGTTCCGGGCCGGCGAGCCAGCCGAGGCGGAGACCCGGGGCCAGTATCTTGCTGAAAGAGCTCATGTAGATTACCCTTCCGTCGCGGTCCAGGCTCTTCAGGGGAACAGCCTCAGCCTCCTCGCTGAAGGTTATGAAGCGGTAGGGGTCGTCCTCCACCACTAGGAGGTCGTACCTCTCGGCTATCTCCAGGAGATGACGCCTCCTGTCAAGCGGCAGCGTGGTGCCTGAGGGGTTGTTGCATGTAGCCACGGTGTATATTATCTTGGCGCGTTCCCTGTCGCCGCTGTCGAGGCTGCGCAGCTTCTCCTCCAGCACGTCCGTGCGCATACCCTCCTCGTCTATTGGTACTGTTAGGAACCTGGCGCCCGCCACGCGGAACGCCTGGATGGCGCCCAGGTAGGCGGGCTCCTCGGTTACAACCAGGTCGCCGGGGTCGAGGAGCGCGCGGCCAATAAGGTAGAGGCCCTGCTGCGACCCCACAGTCGCCATGATGCCGTCGTCGCTGCGCACCTCTATGCCGTGGCGGTTCGCGAAGTCGCGGACCGAGTTGAGGAAGTAGGAGACGCCCCTAGTCGGGCTGTACTGGAGCGCCTTCTCTCCATAGTTCTCCACGACGTAGCTCGATATCTCCGCTATCTCGCGGAGGGGGAAGCTACGTGGATCCGGGAGCCCGCCGGCCAGGCTTATCACGTCCCCCTTCTCGGCCAGCTTCAGGAGCTCGCGGATATCCGAGGCCCTCATGCTGGCCGCTAGCTTGGAGAAGAACCTCTCGTAGCGCGTCAACCCTGGCGCACCTCGCGCGGAGAAGCCTCTGAGCCCACAGTTAGGCCATAGCCTGCCGGAGAGACTATATCTACTCAGCCCTCGGGCCTGGAGGGCTGCGATGCCCGGAGACGGTGGTTATGCAGAAGCGGCTCCTCGACGCCCTAGAGGAGGCCAGGCTGGTTCTCGAGGCTGTCATACGGGGGGAGTACTGCTGCCTACGCCACGGCCTCCCCTACGTCACGCCAGGGCTGCTCGGCGAGCAGGCCTTCTGCGAGAAGCGGCTAGACTTCCGGCTAGCCCTGGGCGAGGAGAGGGAGCCGCCGCCCTCCCCGGTGCAGGCGAGGAAGCTCCTCGAAGCAGTGCTTGGCGCGAAGAGGCGGCTCTGGACGGGCAGGGAGGAAGTGGTGACTGTACCCCTCGCATCTATAGTGCAGGGCGTACCCATGGCGGGCAGGCCCCCTGCCATGGCCCTGGGGGAGGGCTGTGTCGCAGCACTATACCTGGTCAAGGTCACGGGCCGGCACCGCCTATACCCCTCCGACCGGGTAAAGGCCTACGCCTACGCTCTCCTAGCAGAGGCGGCGGGCATAGCCTGCAGCGACATGAAGATAGCCGTGGTGACTACGGGCGAGCCGCTGGGTCTGGCCGAGCTTAGGGGCCTCCTACCCGAGCCTAGGAGGCCACGCCCCCGTGCAGGAGAAGAGGCTGCAATCCACGTGCTGGCCCACGACCCCTCCGAGGAGGAGAGGCTGCTTTCGCCACTGCTAGCCTACTGGAGGATGGAGCGCGGCCCGGCGCCGCGGCGGGGCCCATGGTGCGGTAAGTGCCCCTACCGTGACCGGTGCAGCCCATAGCCAGGCACTGGGAGGGGCGGCTTCGGCACGGCTCTTCTTCAGCATCCCGCGGCTCGCCCCTTAGGGCTCTGCGCCCACCGGGGGCCGCGGTATCGTCGTCGCAGGCGCACCACACCGCCGCCGAGACGCTATATAGGTAAGGCTTCCCGGCGGGTTATTTAGGATGAGCGCCTTGGCCGTTGAGGCGGATGACGCGAGGAGGGTGCTGCTCCGGCTCCCCCGGGGCATGCTGCCGGTCGCGGCGCTTTTCGCAAGCCTGCCGACGCTCTCAGTGCTTGTTGTCCTCAACCTCCGTGCCAGCCCGCCCGCCCTGGCTAGCCTCTTAGAGGCCTTTACCCTGCTCTACCTGGTGCAGGTGCCGCTGGCACTGTACGCGGCGGTGTTCGTGTCCCGGCTCTCCGAGGCCCTGGCGGAAGCATGCGGTAAGGGAGGCGGAGCCCGGGGAGGCCGGCTGGCTGTGCTGGCCGCCCTGGTTCCGCTGGGCTTCATTGCCCCCCTTGTGGGGCTTGGCCGCGTCCTCTCCGCCTGCGGTCTAGGCGCGGCCCAGAGGCTGGGGAGCGGCGAGCTCGACGTAGCGCTCAACGTTATGACTCTTGGTCTTCACTCTGTCCTCTACGCGCTGCTGCTTGAAAGAGTCGTGGACCAGACGCTGGAGCAGGGCAGGATAGGCGCGGCGGAAAAGGCCTAGACGGGCTCCTCGAGGATGCCGCGGCGGGTTATCCTGAGCACCTTGTTGTGGTACACTATTATCCCCTTGTCGGTTATCTCGAAGGGGTGCCGCTTCATACTATGCTTGGTTCCCCTCATTTTCCACACTATTAGGCTTCTCTTGAGCTCGCCTTCTATCTCGTCCAGGTCGAGCCTGACTATGCCGTCGGCCGCGTGCTCCACGCCTGGGCCGCCGAAGCCTCTCTCGGTGACGCTCACCTGGCTTACGAGGAAGCTCGTGGTGCCGAGGCCGCTGAGGACCCGTTTTAGCATCATAACCACGCTCCTGGCGACACTGGGCTTTGTCAGGTAGAGCGTGGACACGGAGTCAATCACTACCCTCTGGGCGCCAACGTCGCGTATGGCCTCCTTGAGGACGTCTATCAGGAGGCCTACGTCTGTGGGGTCGCGCACCACGTACCGCTCCCTCTTAGCCGCCTCGCCGATGCCCCCGGTGAACGCGTCAACTATTGCAAACATGCCTTCACGCTCGTAGGGTCTGACATCCCAGCCGAACTGAGCCATGTTTATCCTCACTTGGACCGGGTGCTCCTCCAGCGCCACGTAGACACCGGGCTCACCCATCTGGAGGCCGTTCCAGAGGTACTGCTGGCTCATAATCGTCTTCCCTGTGCCGGGGCCGCCGCTCAGCAGCACGACGTTCCTCCTAGGTATGCCGCCGTAGAGTATCTCGTCGAACCCGGGTATCCCGGTCTTTACACGCTCAATCTTCAACCCTCACACCAGGGTATAGAAGAGTGTAGAGTGGTAGGCTAAATACATCAACCCAGCGCAGCGCGCGAGAGACCCACCTTATAATCTCCCTCGGGGCCCTGGCTAAGCGAGCCGGGAAGAGGCAGAGAGTCTTGGCGGAGAATCTGCGCGAGCGCCTCGCCTCATGGCTCGCAGGGGCCGGCTTCATAGTCGCGCCGGGCGACGAGGGGCTGCCCTCGAACGCCGACTGGGGCCTGATGGTTGCAACCCCGCCGCCGATACAGGTCAAGCTGAGGCTCATAGGGCTCAAGAACGGGCTGGTTATAGCAGGTATTGGTGTCAACTTCTCCGACCTGCATCGCCGCGAGCTGCAGAAGCTCAGCACCGCTGAGAGGTCGGGCTTTGTGGCATCCCTAGCCTCGAAGATCATAGCGATGTGCCCCATGTGCCGCATAGCCCTACACGGCGGCGTCGTAAACCCCGAGGCCATAATAGCCGAGATAGTCTACGCCTCGGATGAGTTGACGAGGCAGCGGCTGCTAGACGACATAGCCAGGCTCGTAAACGTGTTCATGCTGATAAACATGGAGCTGTGGAGCCGCTTCCCCGAGGCACACATAGATGCCGCAAAGGAGGAGGGAGGCACCACGTTCCTCTAACAGCCCGGCCCGGTTCCACCCATTTCTACCCCCTTTTCGCCGCACCATGTCCCCGCCTGGCACCTCTCAGTAGGGGAGGAGGCTGGCTTGGAGCATGCCGCCGTCGAGGCCGCGGTGCTTGTGGGCGTCCTGCTCTTCTTCTCCAAGGTAGGCGAGGAGGTCGCCGAGCGTCTCCGCTTTCCAGGGTTCCTCGGCAGCGTTGTAACCGGGCTCGTGCTCAGCGACGCCGTGCTTGGACTTGTCACGCCGGAGAAGCTTGAGCCCGCGCTTCTCCTCTTCATGCTCGGCATTAACTTCACACTGTTCCTTGCGGGCGTGGAGGAGCTTTCGAACCCGTCCCTCCTGAGGCCTTCTAGGAGAGAGGTCTCCATCTCAGCGCTGCTGCTTGCCTCCTCAAGCATCTCGACGGCCGCTCTCCTCGTACACGTATACGGTTTGGCTGCCGAAGCCGCTCTCGGTGTTGGAGTAGTACTGGCCGTGGTAAGCGCAGGCCCCTTGATGAAGATCCTCCTGGCTAGGGGGGCTCTCGGCGAGAGGGAGTACGCGGCGCTAAAGGTGGGGCTCCTGGCCGAGATCGGCGGCCTAATAGTCTTCAACACTCTGGTCCAGGGCGTGTCCCTGATAAGCTTCGTTGAGACGACGCTTTTCGTGCTCCTGGTCTACATGTTTGGCCGGCACTATCTCGACGAAATGCTGCTCCTCATAGAGAAACACATGGCGGTGAAGGAGGCTCCTTTCGCGATCGTGGTATCAATAGTAATAATGGCGGGCTATATAGCCGAGATGATAGGTTTCAACGCCGCCGTCACGGCTCTCCTCCTGGGCGTATTCCTATCCGAGTACATGGAGCTACGCCCTCTCTACCTGGAGAGGGTGAGAGCCTTCACGTACGGCTTCCTAGAGCCCCTCTTCTTCATAGGCATAGGTATCTACGCCGCCAAGACCACCCCGCCTATGCTTGTACAGAGCATCGTCCTCCTCCTCCTATCCGCTCTACCGAAGATAGCGGTAGCCCGGCTCCTAGGCTTCAAGGGCAGAGAGGGCCTCGTCCTGCTAGCCAAGGGCGGCGTCGACGCGGCACTGCTGCTAGCCCTCCTCGACGCCGGGCTCATAGGCTACCAGCTCTACACCTCGGCCCTGATAGTGATCCTCGGCTCAACGATGCTCTCCTCGCTCTCCTTTAGAATCAAGGAGCGCAAACCCGACGTAATACGCCTCAAGCTAGCCGAGACAAGCCTCGACATGGACATAGTCCACATCGACGAGCCGGCAGAGTACGCGGCGAGGATAGTCGCCACAAAGGGCGCAGCAGTTGTCGTCGACAACGAGATGAGGCCAGTGGGCTACGTTGTCGCGGAGGACTTCGTGGACGTGGACCCGAAGCTTCTAGCCAAGATACCGGTCCGCTACTATCTCCGCGAGCCGGTGCCAATAGTCCAAGCCGATACCCCGCTGGTAGAGCTACTCTCAGACCCCGCGCTCCTACACGAGCCCATAATAGCCGTCGTGAACGACAACGGCGAGATAGTCGGCACGCTCACCACGAGGAAGCTCCTCTCACTAGTCCTGCATGCGCCGCGGCGCGAAGCCCACTAGGCCAGAGAGAGGGGCTCAGAAGCGCCGGCCCCATCTCATCCCGCGCCTCCGCCGGGGCGCGGTTGAACGGTGGGGGTGGCAACCCCCAGCAGCACTGGGGGTTCTTCTTCACGGCCCCATAGTCTACTCTACAGCCAGCCGCTGTGGTGCTAATGTGCGGCTCGGCGGAACTCTGAACAGTCATCGCTGCTCGGGGCGGCTCCTACTTGCCGGGTAGTCCTCACCGCCGCACTGTTGCTACCGGGGGCATGTGCTTCGGGTCTATAGTGTTGCCGCGTCTCGCCGCGTCTAGCTTGTCGCTACGCTGTCGCGCTCTTCTCCTCCTGTATCCTCCTTAGCTGCTGCATGTACATCTCGTACAGTTCCTTTGTGGTGGTCGCGTCTTCGGGGGACTTGTCGGGCCTCCACCTGATGAAGCGCGGGAACCTTATTGATATGCCTGCGCCGGGCTTAACCCAGCCGTAGCAGCAAGTGTGTATGGGGCTGAGGGTTAGCTCTGCGCCTATTATCTCTGCGACGAGGGCCGGCTCCACCCAGACATCCGGCTTCATCTGGCTGTCGACGCGGGGCGGCTTGCGCTCCGCTATGTAGGGCTGGAGCATTTCGTTGAGCTTCTCCAGGTCTTCGTCGGTGAAGCCGCTGCCAACCTTGCACACGCTCTTGAAGGTATCCGTGTCTGGGTCGTAGGCTGCCATCAGGAGGGCGCCGTACTTGCCTCCACGCCTGCCCTTCCCATAGAACGCGCCCACAACCACCAGGTCCACGGTATCGGTCATCTCCGACTTGTAGTCGCGCTTGTACTTTATCCACAGCCAGCCACGTGCACCCGCCTGGTAGACGCTCTTATCGTGAACCGCTTTAGCCATGACCCCCTCTGCGCCGTTCTCTATCGCCTCTAGGAAGAACTTCTCAAGCTCCTCCGGGCTCGACGTGACTATGCCTTTTGCTAGCTGCCACTGGTCACTCGCAGCGATTACCTTCTCTAGGCGTTCATGCCGGTAGGGCAGGGGCTTCACTGTTAGGTCCTCGCCGTCGACATATATCGTGTCGAAGAGGAACACCGCTACAGGTATCTCCTCCATAGCTATGTGTACGTCGTGCTTCCTCCTCCGCCGCATGAGGATCTGGAAGGGGCGCAGCTCGCCAGTCTCGGGGTCTATTGCGACTATCTCGCCCTCTACTATTGCCTCTGCCGCGCGTATACCGCTCCTCGCCATCTGGACGACGTCGGGGTACATGTGGGTTATGTTCTCGAGTCTCCGGGAGAATATCCACACCTTGTTCTCCTTCTTGTGTATCTGGGCTCTCTCGCCGTCATACTTGTACTCCACGAGGGCCTTGCCGCCTAGTTTTTTGAGTATCTCCACCGGGTCGTTGAGGCGCTCGGCCAGCATCGGCCTAACCGGTATCCCGACCTCAGGCTTTATGTTCTTCAACGCCTCTATGCCTTCGGTGGCAAGTATCTTAGCTATCATCCCTAGGTCTGCGCGGAGATTATAGGCCCTTTCGACGACGCTCCTCAACGCGGCGCTGCCCGCATAGACGACGGCCAGCGCCTCCATTATCGTTGCGTCGCCCACGCCCAGGCGGAGCCTGCCCTCGACAAAGCGCGCTATATACTTGGCTTCCCTTGGAGACGCCTCTGCCAACAGGCCGGCTAACAGCTTTAGCTTTATCTCCCTGCTGCCCTCCCCCTGCGCCATGGCGATCTTTGCCAGCGTCTCGTAGACCTTCTCGACCGTCAGCATCGAGCCGCCCGACGGCTTCTTTATGAAGGCCAGCAGGCCTGGCGCAGTGACGCCCTTCTTAGCCTTCTCCTCCTTCACTATCTCTATTGCACGGCCTATGTCACCCACCTTCTTCGCCAACCGCTCCAGCTCCTGCTCGGATACATGCAGCGCGATAGCAGCAGCCTTGATCAGCAGCTTCTCGCCGACACCTAGCTCGGGGAGACCCTTCCAGTCCGGCCAGAGCTTGCCCTGGATAAAGTAGACAACCTTGTCTACCACGTCGGGGGGCGTCTTCTTGAACAGCTCTACTAGGTATAGGAGTATCTGCGTACGCGCCGTGACGCGCTCAATCTTCTCAAAAGTGTCCGCGAGCAGCGAGAAAGGCATCGGCAAAACCAGCCCACCCATAGGTGGCGCGTATAGGTAGGATACAGGGCGCCCTAATGAGGCCTGGGCCCCAACGGGCCTCCCCCCGGGGGGAGAGGCGCCAGAAGCGCTGGGGCGAGAGCCGCTCAGCGGCGTGGACGCCGCTTTCTTGCCCTCGGGGCCCGGCTCGCGTAGACGCGCGGACTAGGCTCTGGAGCCTGGAGCGGCGACACGTCCGGATCGCGGCCCTCTAGGGCCACCACTAGTCTCCGGTATACCCTGTACACGTCATCATAGGAGGGGGGCGCGGCCAGGCCGCAGTAGCGGAGCCTTACGTTAACCAGCTCTCTCCTACCGCCGACCTCTACGACAGCCGCCTCGGCCGCCTCGGGGACGTTGCCTCCGAGTGCTAGACCGCTGCCCGCCAGCTGTAGGTAGCGCAGCACCACGTCGGCAGCCTCTAGCCGGCCGCCTTCCCTCCATTCCTCCCCCCGGAGGGGAGTGTAGACGTCTACTGAGAGCAGGAAGCAGCCACCACCATCCGGGATAACCAGCACGCGGCGGAAAGTCTCGTACCAGTACTCTCTTACACCCAGCTCTGCCTCGACTATCGGGGGCTGCTCGGAGGCAGGTGGAACCACGTCTCCCAAGGCTCGTCGAGCCACCCCGACGTCTCTGTGAGTGAAGAGGCGCGGCCGGAGAGGGCGACTAGTCTCCGCTACCGGGAGGGACGCGGCAGCCGGCAGGCCGCGGCACGTGGCCCTAAAACCCCGGGCGCATGGGGGGCTGCCTGCCAGCAGCGGCGGGTTTCTACCTTGTGCCGCGCTTCTCCGCTATCCAGGGCGTTATCAGCTCTAGTCGCCTACCGCAGAAGGGGCAGCGGTAGTGCAGCCTCCTGGCGTCGGCCGCGCAGAAGTAGGCATCGTATTTATCCCTGCAGTGGGGGCACATGTAGACTATGTCGAGTGTCGTGTCTAGCTTGGTGGCGCATATCCTGCACTTCACTGTAACCCAGCCGCGGTGGCCGACAGCGTTGATGCCCTTCAAGCCGGCTGTGGACACGCCACACCACACCCCATGGCGTCCGCAGAGCCCTCGCCGGGCCTAATTTATCCCCTACCCTCTGCACCCGTGCCGCCAGGCGGCCGATGAGGTAAGCGCTCTTCGCTTAGACCACGCAATGCTGACTTGGCTGGGATTGCCGAGGCCGCCGGGTCCCCGGCACAGCGCCGGCTAGAGCTTCATGGTCCTAACCCGTGCCACGCTGGGCTCTCCACCGTGCCCAACGTCTACGTCGACCAAGGCGTAGCGGCCCGCAGCCAGCGGCCCCGGGTTGACCGCCACCGCCGGCCCCACCGCTGCTACGCCCCATGCCTCATGTATATGGCCTGTCGCCAGGAGGAGCGGGCGTGCCGTGGCAACTATCTCTCTCAACCTCCTGCTGCCCACGTAGCTTCCCCCCGACACGCGGTCAAGGCCGCTGCGGTAGGGCGGCGTGTGCACCACCAGCACGAGGGGCCCCTCCTCGGCCTGGTAGCCTCTCAGCGCGCCCCCCAGTATCGATGCAAGCTTGTCTTCTCCGTATTCGAAGGGCGTGCCGAACGGGGTGTGGAGGGAGCCCCCGGCGCCCGCGTAGACCAGCCCGTCCAGCACCACCCGCCTCCCATGAACGTTGACCGCCTTATCCAGGGCGGCCAGCGAGGGGTCGTCACAGTTGCCCGGCACCCATACAGTCGGGGCGCCCTGCGCCTCCAGGCGGTCCAGCACCTCTAGCGCCTCCTCTCGCGACCCACACTCCGCCAGGTCGCCGGCAGCTATGGTTACGTGGCGCTTGACACGCTCCAGCCTCTCTACACGGCCAACCGCCCCATGGATATCCGAGACCACGAGTATCCGCTTCATCCACGCCACCTATACACGCCTCAACGGTACAGGAGAGCCGGCCACATAGCTGCTAGCCCCCACCTCCTCAGCATATTTCTACCTCTACTCCACGGCTCCCCTGCCGGCGCGCAAGGATACAAAACGCGACGGGGCAGCATGGACCCCCAGGGCCGCCGGGAGAGGTGTATAGGCATGGCGTGGAGGAGCATGATAGGCTCAATAGTGGCTGAGGCGCTGAGAGCAGTAACCGGATGCGCTAGGAGCGGCGACGCGGAGACCTGCGCGCGGCGCCTCATAGCGTCGGCGGACGCGATATACGCGCCCCTGAAGCCCGTCGACTCCGGCCTTGGAGAGGCGAGACGGGTGGCCAGCCTGCTGGCAGGCATCGTGGCAAACGCCTTCCTCGCGGCGGCGAGAGAAAGGGAGGATTCCGACAGCTTTCTCCGCGGCGTGCTAGAGGTGCTTGAGAGGCTGAAGAACGAGCCGTCACCGGAGGAGGCGGGGGAGCTGCTAGCCGCCGCCGGCGCCGCAGCGTTCCAGCCCGCCGTATCCAGGGAGGCCAGGGAGAGCATTGTGAGTGATGTGAGGTCTTACGTGGAGCCGCCGCAGCCGCAGGTTCCACGGCGGAGGCGGCGCCAGCCGAGGAGGCCGGAGCCGGCGCAGGCTCTGCGCCGTGCGCTGCGCGAGCTAGGCCGGAGAGACCCCATACTGGCTAAACAGATATCGCAGCTGCTCCGAAGCCAGGGCCTCATCTAGCCGCCGTCGCCTTCTGCGGGGCCGCCGTGCTCTTTATCGTCAGCGCCGCTTTCTTGCTCCTCCGCCAGCATGTCGTGGACCACCGAGGACACCGCCACAAGTGCCGCCGCGGCGGCGTACTCCGTGGAGAGCGTTATACCCGGCGCTATGTCGACAACTAGGTCTGCGAACCTGTAGACTCCTTCTGGTATCCCCTCGCGGGAGCCGAACAGCATGTTTATCCTCCCGCCTCTTCTGAGGAGCTCGTAGAGCCTGCCGGCTACCTTCGACACAGGCTCGCCTTCCGGCTCGAAGACTATTAGGACTTCATCCTTTCTGCTCCGGACGAGCTGGTAGAGGTCCTGCAGCCTTACCGGTACGCGGTGCACGCGCCTCCCGTAGCTGCGCTTCTGTATGCTATACCTTGACTCTATGCCCTCGAACACTCCCTGCAAGAACTCGGCTAGCTGGCGCGCGTCCACGAGACCTATTGGGGCGACCACGAGCTCGCCTACCTCGAAGTTCTGTACCTCGCGTCCCACCCTCACGCCCATGGT
The DNA here is from genome assembly GCA_964498685.1 of uncultured Hyperthermus sp. GTDB lineage: Archaea > Thermoproteota > Thermoprotei_A > Sulfolobales > Pyrodictiaceae > QNYQ01. Next base: position 70,221 of record CAZCGO010000003.1, read on the forward strand.
GCGGCACGCGTCGAGGGGGCCCAGGTAGGGCATCTGGACCACGCTTATTCTGCGGAAGAGCTTGTAGAGCGGATACTTGCCCGGCCTCATCTTCTTCCAGAAAGCCGAGCCCGGCAGTATAGAGATGAACGCCCTGTCATTTATTATCTCGACGAGAACTACCTTGTCCGGCCTCGTAAGGTTCACGGAGGCGCCGATCGCCCTGCGCACAGCATCGCCGACAACAACGTTTACGTCAATGCTTGTGAAGCTGTGCCTACCCCTGCGGACTGTGCGTACAGCGAAGCTCTCATCGGGGGAGATCCTCCCCCTGGCCAGCTCGGCCGCGCGCCTCGCTATCTCCTCGGGCTCCGCCCGGCTACAGGCCTCCGCGACAACTATATTCTCGACCTCCGGTACCTCCCTCCTCACCCTCTCAGCCAGCTCGTGCTTATCGATACTCGGCTCGACGAGCACGAGGCCGCGGAAGCCTGACGGCGACGGCGTGACAACAGCGGACGGGTCAATGTCCTCCACGTAGCTGGCCGCCACCTTCTCCATGCCCAGGACGGTCTTGAGTATAACGTAGTTACAGTCATCCGTATCCAACGCTACACCGCCCACCGGAGAAGCCGCAAGCCGAGGCACCGGCATTAAAAAGACGCCACAGCGGCGAAAACGGCGACACCGAGGCCATTAGTGGAGCGGCGTCACCTTATCTCGAACATCAGCGGCGACACTACCACAGCGGGCTGCGGCCTGCCATCCGGCCCGGGCACCGTGAGCAGCTTGGACTTGTATATCTCCACCTTCCTGAGAGGATAGATCTTCTTGCCCTGCTCGAATATCTCGTTGGCGAGGCTGCCGAACAGCATCGCCTTTATGAGCTCGTCGAGTGTCAGCTCGGAAGCCTTCTTCACTATTATCTCACCCATCACCTTCCTTATTGCCTTCTTCTGACTCGTCTGGCACCGGTAGGTTGTGAGCGCTACACCGGTTATCCTCAACCCGTAGCCGTCCTTCGTCGTGACATTGTAGATTCCCTGGATCTTGCTGCTCTTCCTCCTTATGAGGCTCTTCATGTAGTCACGGGCCAGCTCGTGGCCCTTGAACCTGGTGTAAGCCTTAAGGTTCTCCTCGTCAACGTTCACTATCTGGAAGTAGAGGTGCACATGCACAAGGGAGAAGTCGCCCGTTATATCGTAGAGCGTTGTCTCCATCACCCTCCCTATGAGCTTCCGGGGGTCGTCGGCCGGGGTAGTGCCCAGGGCCACGTTGCCGAACACCTGCGGCGCTATTACCTCGTACCACTTCTTAAGCCTCCACTTGTCCCTTGTGCCGCCAACCCTACGGCTCATGACTGCTTCCTCCCCTGGGGAGGGGTAGGCCCCCCGCCGGCCTCCTTTAAAGCCTTAGCAGCCTCCTCAATGCTCCTCAGTAGGGCGTAAAGCACAGACAACAACTCGTCAACAGTGTTACGCAGGCTGCCCAGACGCGTCCTGCTAACCTCATCTACAACGACCTCTATCACAAGGTCGCCGTCTTCGACGCGTTCCTCTATACGCAGCCACCCGGGAACCTCACGGTTATCCGGCCTTATTGACTCCAAGGCTGCCAGCGCCGCGCGTTCCCCCAAGCCGTGGATGCGCAGACGGGCAACTATCTCAGCAGGCACCGCTCCTGACCTCCGCGTAGAGGGTGCCAGGCAGGTACTCGAGACAGCCCCCGCGGAGCAGCTCCACGAGGCGGCTATAGCCATAGGCCTCAAGCACGGACTCTAGAACGACGCGGCCATTGAAGGAGGCAGCCTCCTCGGCCCCTAGTGTGCCGTGCTGCCTCAGTATCTTCTCCACCAGGGGCGGAGAGGGGGCCTCACCGGGGAGACTGGCCAGCTGCATACGGGCTACCCGCTCCGCTTTGAGCCTCGCAGCTATGAGGGGCTCCACGTACTCGACGATCCCTGCAAAAGCCCTCCGGTAGCTATAGTACGCGTCGCTCAACGTGCCTTCCTCGTCAACAGCTATGCCTATCAACCGGTAGGCATAGCCACCAGCATAGTGGGCTAGCACGTAGGCAGCCTCACGGAGGTCGGGAAGCACCAGGCTGCGGCTATAGTACACGTTGCCGATTATCTCTGTAGGCCTCCTCGGCACCCTGCTCGTGGATTTCAGGAGATCGTAGAGCTTCTCTCCGAGAACCGCGACAGCCTGCTCCGGCGCCTCGCCCATGGTCTTGCCTATGAGGGGTTCTAGCCTCGGGTCGGAGCGTAGGTAGGCCTCCGCCTTTTCTCTACGCCCTGTAAGCCCCACGAGGAACGGCGAGAGGGTGAGGTAGAGGGCCTCCTCTGTCCCCAGGTCGAGCCACCGGTAGAGCCGGAGGCTGAAGTGCTCCTCGACACGGTTCTCGAGCTTCAGCATTTCTATTACAGCGTTCTCGACGCCCACAAAGTCGGCTCGTTTACCCCGGTCCAGGCCCCTCCAGTAGCCGGCCATTACAGCGTAGACGCCCAACCCGCCTATAATCGCTATCTCCGACAGCACTCCGAGGGTCAACGCGGTTATGCTCGAATCCGGTGCAGCGGTGACCGCGAGGGGAAGGATGCCGGAGGGGCGCTCCCCGTAGCCTATCAGGGCCGAGGGCCTCCTGGCGGCAAGCTCGCTGGCTATCGCCGCGGGGTAGCCTAGGAGGAGGCTGGGCTCCTCTAGCCTAGACGGGGCCACTGGCTCGACACGTACGCTGAAGCCTACGCCATTACCCTTCAGCACCCGCGCCGAGACCGCAGCCGCCAGCAACGAGTCGACGCTTGGGAACACTACTATCTCCAAGTAGCCGTACTCCTTGGCGGCAGCCCCTATCTGGCTAGCACTTGGACGGAAAAGGCTGGCCTCCTTCTCGCTAACCACGCGCGCAAAAGCCTCGTCAAGGCTCAAAACGGTGCCCCTCATCTAGCGTGAGAGAGGCACTTGGCCAGAGAAAAGCTGGCCGGAGCAGCGGCTGGCCATGGCGCCGCCGGCTCAGCACTTCTCCTCGCGGTAGAGGCCGCCGGCCACAATGAGCTTAGCCTGCTGCGGGTTATACTTCCAGCCCTCGGGGAGGATGCCCTCCTCCTTGTAGTAGTTTACGAGCCTCCTTATCTTAGACTCTAGGTCCAGCAGGCCCTTCTTTGCATGCGTGTCCTTCGGGTGCTCCTCCAGGTGGCGACGAAGGTTCACAGCCTTCTCCATGAGCCGGAAGAGGTCCTCGGGGACAACCATCTTCATGCAGTGCTCTTCCAGAACCTGGGCCACAGTCTTCCCTATTATAGGCTTGACTAGCGGTATACCGAACTGGTCGCGGAGCACGATGCCTATCATGCTGGGGCCGTAGCCCTTACGGGCGAGGTCCACAATTATCTCCTCTATCTCTTCCGGGTCGTACTGTACCCATTTCGGCACAGTAGGGCTAGCGGGCCTCGTCGAGTGAGACCGCCCCTTTTTCCTCCTCTTACCAGCCATTCTGCCCACCTCTTACCCGGCGAGTAGGAGCCGAGAGAGCACCGCAGCCCCTACACCCGGGGTTCGCGGCACTGGAGCCAACCGGCAGCGACGCAGCAACCGAGGTTTATAACGGCTCATGGAGCCGCAGCCACTCGCATAGCTTCCTGGCGGCACGTGCACGGTGAGAATAGCGGCTCTTCTCCTCAAGGCTCATCTCTGCAAAGGTGCGGGTATCGCCCCTGGGCACAAAGACAGGGTCGAATCCGAAGCCAAGGCTGCCGCGCGGCCTGTCAGCTATACTGCCCTCTACCTCGCCGGTGAACACCTCTACCCCCCAGGGCCCCGCGTAGGCCAGGGCGCTGCGGAACACCGCCCTCCTCTCGTCTATGCCTTCGAGGAGGCGGAGCAGCCCCGCCACGCCTATTGTTTTGAAGACGTAGCTGCTGTATGGGCCCGGGAAGCCTGACAGGGCGTCAACATAGAGCCCCGCGTCTTCGACGAGAACCGGGCGGCCGAGAACCGAGTAGGCTGAGGCAGCAGCGTAGACCGCTATCGCCGCCACGTCGTCGCCCTGTATCTCCACCTTGGGCGCCGGCGCCGGCTCGGCACGGTACCCGCAGCCAGCGAGAACGGCGTTGAGCTCCTCTATTTTGTGCCGGTTAGAGGTGGCCACGTGGATCCTCCTAACAGGTGTCCCCTCCATAGCCGTGTCTCCCCTCTACGCGTGTTCGCGCCATGCTGTGCGTCTCTCCTCCCGGTAGCGGCCCATTAGCCTAATCTCCCGGACCGTCTCCATCAGGGCGTCCGCCTTCTCGCGGCCAGCGCGCGCCGAGTAGCCCTCGAGGAAGGCCCCGAGCATCGTATCCACCACCTCCGGGTGAGTCGACTCCAGGCTGCGCAGGAAGAGGTGCAGATCCACAGCCATGTCCCTTGTATCGGCGCCCAGGTCCGCTAGGCCAAAGTCTATCAGGTAGAGGTGGCTGCCGTGTACGAGGACGTTGCTGGTAGTCATGTCGCCGTGGGCTATGCCTGCCTCGTGCAGCGTGGCAGCCATTTCCCCCAGGCGGGCCACCAGAACACGCGCCGAGGCCCCCTTCTCCTCTATTATCTCGGCCAGCTTCCTCGCACCGGCCAAGTACTCGAGCACGATAAGGTACTGCGGCGGGTCCACGAAGAACACCGCCGGGGCGGCGACGCCGGCCTCGAGCGCCTCCCGTATAGCCCTGGCCTCAGTAACTGTGCGCCTCCAGCGGAGAGCCATGTCTATGCTAGGGTGCCGGTATTTCTTCTCCACACGGAGCTTGGCCAGGGCGCGGCGAGGACCCCAGGGGACCAGGTAGAGCACCGCCTCCGCCCCCACGTATAGGGGCTGGCCGGCCCCTACCTCCACGGCACCTCTACCGCGTCGAGCCGCCACCTCTGCCTCACCACGGCGTCACCGGGCTCAACCACTATGCCGGCCAGAAGGTTCAACAAGCCAACCCAGGCGATCATGGCGCCGTTGTCGCCGGCATAGTGTGCCGGGGGCCACCCTGCACGCGCGCCGTGGGCGGCGGCCATTGCACGGTACTTCTCCCGGAGCACGGGGCTGGCCGCGACGCCGCCCGTTAGGAGCGCTTCCGCCTTCCCGGTATGGGCGAGGCCCCGCTCAGCAACTTCTACGGCAGCGCTGTACCCTATCTCGCGCAGACCCAGGCAGACCCTCGGCCGCTCAGCGGCCGGCAGGCGGGCCCACGCCCGCAGTGCGGCCGTGAGGAGCCCGGAGAACGAGACATCCATGCCCTTGACCGTGTAGGGCAGCGGCCAGGGCTCCGGAGCCCTCATAGCGCAGCGGTCTACTACGTGTAAGCCGCCGGAGACGTAAGGCGGCGCAAGCCCCGCGTCCCGGGCAAAAGTGTCGAGAAGGTTGCCCAGGGCCACGTCGAGCGTCTCGCCGAACACGCGGTAGCGTCTCTTCGCAAACGCCGCAACCATGGTGTTACCGCCGGAGACGTAGAGCACCAGCGGGTCGGCCATGCACGCAGAGAGCCTACCTATCTCTATATGGGCCAGGGCATGGTTGACGGGGACGAGGGGTTTACGGTAGTAGGCTGCCAGGCCACGTGCTATGGTCGCACCTACACGAAGCGCCGGGCCGAGGCCGGGCCCCAGAGCGACCGCGAAGGCATCGATATCGCTAATGCTTAGACCTGCCGTCCGCAGGGCCTCGCTTAGGAGGCGGGGAGCGACGCGGACGTGGTGAGCCGCCGCCTCCCGGGGATGTATGCCGCCACTGCTCGGGCTATAGGTGTCCTTCACGCTCGCAAGTATGTAGGGCGGCCGCGAGGCGGCCACTCCGACGCCAAAAGTATGCGCCGTCGACTCTATGCCTAGCACCACGGCCTCTCTGTCTAGCTTGGCACCGGGGTAAAGGCCTTGCACGTCGCATCCGGCCGGGACGGGGCTAGGAGACGAACTCCGTGTGCCCGCACTTGCCACAGTGCCACCTCGGCACAGGGTACTTGTGGAACGCCATGAAGCTCCCGCAGCGCGGGCATATCTTGTTCTTACGGCGTATGGTGCCAGTGTTGTAGTCGTACTCGTACAGCCTGTGGACGTATAGCTTTAGGCCCTCCTTCTTCGCCAAGCCTCTTCACCCCCACGCATGCACTACTCTAGGCCTTGTGCGGGGCTACTCTTCTTCCTCCTCCTCGGGTATCTTGTTCCGCTCAATAACGTACTTAGGCTCGAACTGGAGAGCGCGCTCCGGGCTGTCATACACGTGTACCTCTACATGGGTGCGCCCTACGCCGTACTCGCTGCGTATGCTCCTAATGTAGAGGCGTTTTATGTCAACGCCTAGGGCCTTGGACAGCTTGTAGCGGAGTACCATGCGGCCAGGAGTAGACTTGCCTACATGGAGCACCAGGAGCGCCAGCTCACGCCGCTTTACGAGAGGGTTATAGCGGTCGCCCACTATGTAGAACTCGTAGCCCTCCATATCTACCTCGAGCTTCTTTGCCTCGCTGGGGCGCAGGTGCTCAACGAGACTCATGGGCGTTTTAGCTTCCGCCATGATGCTCTCCCCGCTTCCCCCTTCACCTACCCAGCCCGGGGGGCAGAAGGCTTAGATTCTTTAAGCCTTCGGCCCGCAGGGCACGAAGTGGCCGAGCAGAAGCATAGCAAACAGCTTCACCCAGCGCGTCACCCTGACCACGACTGTTGCCACGCCGGGGTAGCCGTAGGCAACATGCAGCCCCCGAGGCGCGGCGGCGAACACAGGCAGCGCAAGCAAATCCTCCTCCCCCTCTACAACTACTATACTCTTCTCAGCAGAGCCCACAGCCTCTACAACAGCCTCTACAGCCTCCCTGGATAGGGTTGACCGAGGGTTTGCTACGTGCACTAACCTGTACCCCTTACGCGCGGCGAGCTCCTCATAGAAACTGCAGTCACGCCTCCCCCGGAGCGTCGCACAGTCAACGACGCCGACGCGTAGAGGCACACCAGCGGCAAGGAGACGCTTGACAACGAAATCCCCGACCGCGACAGCGTAGCCGTGGCGGAGCTTAGGTTCCCTCTCTGGGGCAGCGGTGAGCACTGCACCCGGGGGGAGCGAGGAGAGCACACCGCGCAGCTCGTCGGGCATGCAGAGGAGCCCGACGCCACGGCCGAAGAGCCGCGCCAGCAGCCCCCTCTCCAAACTCTTAACCCGGCAGCGGGTCCGCCTAGCGGACCTTTATTGCATATCTTCCGGGCTTCTCGACTCCAAGCCTCTTAGCTATAAGCGAGCGCTCGACATCGAGGACTATCACCGCTCCCTCCCAGTCCTCGCTGAGGTCCGTGGAGCCACACACGGGGCATCTCGACGCCTCCTTAGGGACGAGGCTCTTGCACCTGCGGCAGGCCTTGAAGGGAGGCGCCCTGCTTCTCCTCGGCAAACCCTGCACACCCCCACAGCAGCGGCTGAAGGAAATAGATGGGAACATGTTTAGCCTTTAGCTGTTTTTGCCTGCTGGGCCCGCTGCCACCATTCAGGCTTGCCCAGGAATGGCTGCCGCATCGTCATCTGTATCCTCGGCTTGCCCCCCAGCCCGGCCATGGATACAGATACTATGCGTGCACGCACGACATCGCCGACCTCGAGCACTCGACGGCTACGTTCTCCTATAAAGGCGCGGCGCTGAGGATCAAACCTCACATGCTCGTCCATCATCTGGCTTATGTGAACGAAGCCCTCAATGGGGCCTATGTTCACCCATGCACCGTAGTTCTGCGCGTCGACAACCACGCCCTCGACGACCTCTTTCACCTGAGGGTTGAGTGCTAGCACATCATACTCCGAGTCATGGTATGTGGCCCCGTCGCCGGGCAGCAGGCGGCCCTCCTCACTCACGTCGACGTTGAACACCGCCACTATTACACCCATGTCGGGATGCACTGTGCCCACGTACTGGTCTGTCAGCACCCGCAACGCGGCCTCCTTCAACGGCAAGCCGAACATCGAGGGAGGTATGCGAACCACGTCCCGAACATGGTAGACCACGTACAAGCTGCCACCCACCGCCCATTAATGCCTGGACGTCAGTGCGTGAAGTCACGGCAAGACGGCCCACACCGTGGGCCATGTAACCCTGTACGCCATACGCCACCCCCGGCGTAGGAGTAATAAAAGCCTTGAAGACGCGCCTCATGGCTAGGAGGAGGGCCCTACGCCTCGAGCATTAATCCGTGCTTCGACCTCCTGTAGTAGATGTTGGGGAGCCCCAGCTCCCGCAGCCTCCTTCGGAGCTCGTTATCCGCCGTGGCCACTATGAGGCCGGCATCGTTTAGCGCTAAGACTATGAGCGCGTCGTCGGCGCTTCCAGCGTCCACCTCTACGACGCGGCAGCGGCGGCGCTTCACCGCCTCAAGAGCCATCCTGGCAGCCCGGCGCTTGTGAACACTCCTGCCCTGCCGCGAGAGCCTTGTGAGCTCCTCCACTACCTGCCGTGGGACAATACACTGGGGCCGCGAGGCGAGGAGTTCCTCGGTCTCCTCAAAAACCTGGACCCTCTCGTATAGGAGGAGAAGTATGCTCGTATCGTATGCAACTCGACTTATCCTTTCACTATGCCCCAGCCTACCAGCCTCCAGCGCCCCATCACCTGCCGCGATATGGCGACGCGGTCGCCCTCCCAGGCAGCCACGGGGCGTCGCAGCGCCACCTCTATCACATCCTTACCCGCATTTGTGACAACGCCCAGGGTTATCGCGGTACCCACTGTGAGCATAACTATCTCGCGCCTACGTATCGGCGGCACTTTGACGAAGGACCCTGCGCCGACGACGCGCTCCAGCATATGGTACTCGAGGACGAGGCTGTTTCTCACCGGCGGCAGGTGGCCTGGCCTGCCGAGCACGTTGCCCACAAGGTTGTCAGCCTTGGCTATTGCAGGGTCCAGCTTCGTGCCCACCGCTACTAGGCCGCCCGGCCTCGCCTCCTCAAACTCGAGGCTGCCGAAGCGTAGGCTAGTGACCTCGGTCACGACTGGCTCGTAGCTGACGCGGCCTTTCTGCTCCCTCCTTATCCCCGGCGCTATTTCTATCTCGTCGCCTATTTTCAGCCTGCCTTGTATGAGGGCGCCGCCGACGACGCCTCCACGCAGCTCCTCGACCGGCGTACCGGGCTTGTTCACGTCGAAGCTCCTCGCGATATACATTAAGGGCGGCTTCGAGGGGTCACGGCGAGGCGTGGGTATTATGTACTCCACGGCCATTAGCAGCGCGTCTATGTTTACCTTGTGGAGAGCGCTCACCGGTATTATAGGCGCCTTCTCTGCAAAGGTTCCCTTCACGAACTCCTTTATTTCGCGGTAGTTCTCCCTGGCCCTCTCCGGTGTCACAACGTCGACCTTGTTCTGGACCAGCACTAGCTTGTCGACACCAACTATCCCGAGCGCCATTAGGTGCTCGTATGTCTGCGGCTGCGGGCACCGCTCGTTTGCCGCGATAACGAGGAGCGCGCCGTCCATCAGGGCCGCGCCGGACAGCATCGTAGCCATCAGTATCTCGTGGCCGGGAGCGTCCACGTAGGAGACTTTTCTCAGCAGCCTTGGGGTCGTGCCCTCTGGGCACCTCTCGGGGAACGGCTGGTAGGCGTCGGGCTCCTCTGCGCCTTCACAGTACCATATCTCGCCCTCGGCGTAACCAAGCTTTATTGTCATGCCTCTTTTTAGCTCCTCGCTGTGCTTAGCGGTCCAGACGCCGGTAAGCGCCTGTATCAGCGTCGTCTTGCCATGATCCACGTGGCCGGCTGTGCCTATGTTTACCTCCGGCTGGCGCCTCCTCTGGGCCTCAATCTCGTCCATATCAAAACGCGCCATGGCACCATTCTACCTCGTACTCGGCCAGCACCCAATGCTGATAGGCGAACAGGACACGGCCACGCCTAAAATAGGTAGAGCACCGCGCGGGGACAGCCACGCCAGCCACAAGCCCTCCTAGAGGGCCAGCTAGCCGAAGAAAAGACGGCGCCGAAGCCAGTGAGCCGCCGGGATGCGAGCCGCTACTTACCTCCGCCCGGGTAGACTATCATCGTGTTTATCTGGACAGTGTCGTGGCTCACCGTGTTGCCCCTGACTGTCTTTCTGCGCCTCTCGCCTTTCTCGCGCGGGTGGAACCCGGGCGGGCCGGAGAGCAGCGCCCTCTTCTTCACCGGGCCCGGTATGGAGGGCAGCATGGGGAACCCGCTGTTGTCGCTGCCACCGCGTATCTCTAACTGGTAGCCCGGCAGGCCGACCAGGCCGCCGTCGAAACGGTCCCCTATCTTGAGGCCCACCAGCTGGCTCGCCTCCGGATCCGTCAGCGTAATCTGCCACGCCTTCGCGCGGAAGGCTTCGCCCTCGGCCTCCTCGAGGCCGGCAGCCTCGCCGAGCCACTCCAGGCTTACGCGTACCTCGTCTTCCGGCACATCATTGTCTGCCACTACCTTGCATGTATGCTTTATCTTCTTCTCCTCCTTCCTTATCCTAATCGTTATAATATTGTGTGCTGCGCCCAGCTTCTCCACCAGCTTAGGGTTCGCCTTACATAGGGGCAGCTTACGCTGGCTCTTCTCCTCCTCCCCGTACTCTATATTCTCGTCCCCCTTGACCTTCACCTTTACCACGGGGCTGTCCGCCTTCGCACCCGGATCCGACACCACTATCTTGAACTCCGGCATAGCCTATCAACACCTCCTGGTGGTTCATCCCCGGGCCTCTAGGCCCAGCATCCCCGCCCCCCGGTGGCGCCCCAGGGGGCTGGCCGCAGCGGCTCCAGCCAGGGCCCTCTAATAAAGCTCGTACCTATCTACATTTCCGCCGCTCCGGGGGGCTATATTAGGAGCCGAGGGATCGTGGAGATTGCCTTGGGTGACGAGGAATGGCAGAACAGCAGGGCGGCCATGCCGCAGCCACTGCCGGGGGCAAGAAGCTGCGCCAGCCGATAGTGGTCGTACTGGGGCACGTGGACCACGGCAAGACTACTCTACTCGACAAGATAAGGGGCACCGTTGTCGCCGCGAAGGAGCCCGGCCTTATAACGCAGCACGTGGGTGCCAGTGTTGTCCCGGCGAGTGTTATAGAGAAGCTGGCGGAGCCGCTTAAGAAGCTCATACCGTTTAAGCTCGTTATCCCCGGCCTCTTGTTCATAGATACGCCCGGCCACGAGCTTTTCACTAACCTGCGCCGCCGTGGAGGCAGCGTGGCGGACTTCGCGATACTAGTGGTCGACATCAACGAGGGCTTCCAGCCGCAGACGTACGAGTCGTTAGAGATACTTAAGCAGAGAAAAGTACCCTTCATCGTGGCCGCCAATAAGATAGACAAGATACCCGGCTGGAGGCCTCACCCGGACACGCCGTTCATAATCTCCTACCGTAGCCAGCCGCAGAGGGTGCGCGAAGAGCTAGAACGCCGTCTGTGGGACAACGTTATCGCGAAGCTCTATGAGGCGGGCTTCCAGGCGGACAGGTTCGACCGTATCAAAGACTTCACGAGGACGGTTGCCGTCGTACCGGTCTCCGCAAAGACGGGGGAGGGTGTGCCGGAGCTTCTGGCCGTGCTCGCCGGCCTTGCGCAGCGCTACCTCCAGAACCGGCTCCGCTTCGCCGAGGGCCCCGCACGGGGGGTTATACTCGAGCTTAGGGAGCAGCCTGGCGTGGGCACCGCCGCCGACGTGATCATCTATGATGGCGTGATCCGTAGAGGCGATATAGTGGTCACGGGTGGCCTCTCGGGGCCGGTAGTGACGCGCGTCAGGGCTTTGCTGATGCCCAAGCCCCTGCAGGAGATACGCGTAGCCAAGCGAGAGCTGGAGCCAGTTGAGGAGGTCTATGCGGCAGCCGGGGTACGCCTAGTAGCGCCGGGCATAGAGGAGGCCGTGGCCGGTGCACCGATAATGGTTGCAAGGGACGAGGAGGAGGCCAGGCAGCTAGCGGAGGCTGTCAGGAGAGAGATAGAGGCGCTCCGTATAAGGACTGACAAGGAGGGCGTCGTTGTTAAGGCCGACACGCTGGGCAGCCTCGAGGCGCTGGTGGAGGCTCTGCGTCGGAAGGGTATACCGATACGCTATGCAGACGTGGGCAACATATCCAAGAGGGATGTCATAGAGGCCGCTGCAAGCAAGGAGATGAACAAGTATTACGGCGTCATACTCGGCTTTAATGTCAAGGTCCTCCCCGAGGCGCAGGAGGAGGCGAAGCGCAGAGAGATACCGATATTCCGCCACAACGTCATCTACAGGCTTCTCGAAGAGTTCGAAGAGTGGCTCCACAAGCTGAAAGAGGAGGAGAAACGCAGGGAGATCGAGCAGCTAATTAGGCCAGGAAAGATAAGAATAATACCTGGATACGTGTTCAGGAGGAGCAACCCGGCAATAGTGGGCGTAGAGGTGCTCGGAGGAGTAATAAAACCCGGCTATCCTCTCATGCGGGAGGATGGGCGACGCGTAGGCACTATACACCAGATACAGGATAGGGGCAAGACGGTCCAAGAAGCCAGAGTGGGCATGGCCGTCGCGGTGTCGATTAGAGGCCACATACTCGTAGGCCGCCACATCAACGAGGGCGACGTGCTCTACACCGACGTGCCGGAGAGACATGCCCTCCTCTGGCTGACCAAGTACAAGAGCGAGCTGAGCGACGACGAGAAAATGGTGCTAAAGGAGATAATTAAGATAAAAAGGCGGCAGAACCCCACATATGCGCTAACCCTCTAACACGCCCTGCAGCCCGCACCACTGTATCTTTGGCCTCCCCTCCTTCCGGCGGGCTACGGGGAGCAGCACGGTGGCCTCCGAGGGCAGCAGCTGGCTTATCGAGACCGCGGCATCGCTGGCCCGTGTCCGTGACGCGTTGGCCGCGACCAGCCGGGGGCGCAGGGCTTCACTGCTGGTTGAAGAGGCTCTGGCGAGGAAAGGCGTCGACTACGCTCGCCTCGTGGTCCGCGCGCGCTACTGGCTGCCCCTGAGAGGCGAGGCCTCGTTGCCCTGGAGAAGCCTGGAGGCCGAGCCCCTGCCCCCCTTCACGAGGGTTGAAGCCTCCGGCGTGGCTGTCCCACTAGGCGCCGCGAGGGGGCCGATCGTCGTAGTAGACGCCAGGGGAAGGGGCTGCAAATACGTTCTCGACACGTACCGCAGCCTGGAAACACGTGGAGACGTGGAGGCCGTCGTCTACGTCTCGGAGGGGCCACTTAGGTGCCCCCTGTACTCGGAGCCTTTGCCCCCCAGGGCCGAGGACCCCCGCCTCCCTGCAGTCGTGACACACGGGGCCGACGCGGGGAAACTAATGAGAGAACTACCGGTGCTCCTCAGCATCCACGCCGCGGCGGAGGAGGGGTATGGCTACGCGCCCCTCTACCTAGCCCCGCCGGAGGGGTGGGAGAAGCTCTACCTGGTATCCGGGTACGACCATTGGCTTGAAGGCGCGTCCAGCGCCTTCTCGACCGCAGCGGCTATTGACGCGTACAGCCGGCTCCGGGAGAGAGGCCTCAGCGTGGGCCTCGTTCTCCTCACAGCCACCGTCTACGGCGAAGACGTTGAGTGGAGCCTCTACTGGGGCTCCGGCGCGCGGCGCCTATCGGAGGCCCTCTCGGCGGCGGGGGTAACGCCCCTGTTCCTCGCGCTGGAGAGCCTAGGGCTCGGAGACCCCTCTGTTAGGGGCTCTCCGGTATCGGCGGCCGCCGCGGAAGCGGCAGGACTAGGCTACGGCGGCGTCTTTGACGCCTATACTTCGTCGTCGTGGCTCCGCGGCGCAGGCCCCGTGGCAGTCATAGCCCCCGGCCCGGGGAGGGTCGCCGAGGCAGCTGGCACGCCCCGTGACAGTCTCTCAAAGATAGGAGAGGGCCCGGTGCTGAGGGCGGCACGGGCAGCGGAGAGGCTGGCAGCGTCGCTCCTCGCGGCTAACAGGGACGCTATAGTCGAGGCCTTGGCTGCCCTGTTCCGCCTAGCCACGCCGCTGCCCCTGCCGTGGACGCGCAGGGAGCTCTACCGCCTCCTGCGTGCAGCCAGGCTGGGGGGCCTAGACCCGCTGCTGGCCCTTGCCTCCGCGGAGAGAATACTGCTGGCCCCCCTGGCGGTCGGCGGAGGGAGGCTCTGCTCGCTGCTAGACGAGGAGTGCTCGGGCCTACTCCGGCGGCCATCTGCGCGGCTAGTTTACGCCGACCGGGTCCTCGGCGACGGTGACGCGGCGGTAAGGCTGCTCGACTCCGTTGTCAGCTCGCGGCTGCGCCTAGTAGCTGATATCGCGGTGGAGAATCTCCTCGGCGATTCTCCTCGCGGCGCCCCACCTAACTAGCCCCTTGGTGTAGTTAACTAGGCGACGCGCATACTCGTCGCGCGCGTAGTCCAGGCCCCGTTCAAGGGCTCGCTCTATCCGGTAGGCGGGGAGCCAGACCACCGCGTCGAGGCTGACGGCGGGGATGCCGGATTTCTCGGCTACAAGCCTCCAAGCCTCTATGGCCTCGTCGCGGCGCCGGCTCATTATCATGGAGGGCTCGTCGTCGAGCAGGCCGCTGGTATAGGTCAGTAGCGCCATCCTCCTGTCAATGGGCACGGGTATGGAGTAGAGCCCTTCTTCTGGGACGCCGGCTGCCCTGTTGAGGTAGTGCAGCATTTTAGCCGCAAACACTATTGTCTTCTCGGTACCCCTGCCCGAGTATGTCGACGCTATGTCTCTCACCAAGATGCTGAGGTCGCGGTACCTTTCCGGTTCGCGCAGCAGCCGCTCCAGGACCGGCTTTGCGCGGCGCAGCCTCGCGAGCTTCTGGGGGACGAGCCGGCGGTTGCCCCGACTAGCCTGCAGGAATTCCTCGAAAAGCCGGACCACGTCGTCGGCTTCCCTCGGGGTAGGCCTCGTGGAGGCGAAGTCGGCGAACTCGTTCCAGTATTGCTCGCCGGGCAGGGTTAGACGGTAGCTTATCAACGCGTTCGCCACTACAAGAGCCGCGGCGGCGGGATAGCTGTGCGCCCGGAGAACCTTCTTGACGGCTGCATACTGGGGGTCAGCAGTCTCAACCACATCTATAGCCCCCTTGGGCACCCCGGAGAGGGCTCGCGCGACCGCCGCAACCCTATACCGGTTGGGCGTCACACTAGACACCCTCTACACGACGAGCCGGCTATACCCACCGTAGGGCTATAGCAGCACTGGCCTCTGGGGGCGGGTGCGGGCCGCGTGTAACAGTGGCCTCTCCGCAGGCTGCGACGGCTTAAATTACAGCGTGGGACGAGTAAGGGCGTCCAGCAGGGCTATGGGGAGGAACCCTGAGGCGAGCCTGACGGGACGCACCCGGCAGGCTATGAGCGGGGTTGGCGTCACCGACGCCCCGCCTATAGCCGGGTGCTGGACGCGTTCCCTCTCCGGGCGTCGGCCGTGGGCCGTGTCAACGTGGAGGCGGAGCCGGGGCCGGTCGTTGTTGTAACACATACCGATCTGGACGGCGTCGCGTCTGCCGCTATCTACCACCGGGTCGCCGGCCTGGTGCCCGGCGTCGAAACCAGGCTGGTCATGACTGAGCCCTATCGCCTCCACCGTGTACTTCGCAGCATCGGCGACGCGGGCAGAGTAGCTATAATGGATCTCGGCCCTAATGCCTCGACGTTCGACGAGATACTCGACGTGCTCGCATCGATGGCGAGAAGAGGCGTCATGATCGAATGGTACGATCATCATCGCTGGGAGGAGCGCTGGGTGGCCAGCCTCCGGGAGGCAGGCGTCAAGGTATTCATTGACACGGGTACATGCGCTGCCGGGGTTGTCGCGCGTTTCGCCTCGAAGCTCTACGATGTGGAAGTCGACGACACTACAGGGAAGCTGGTGAAGGCCACATGTGCGGCCGACCTCTGGCGCTGGGACGACCCCCTGGCGCCCAGGCTCTACAGGGTCATTGACAGGTATAAGGGGGCACGGGGGGACGAGTGGAAGCGTAAGCTTGTCAAGGGGTTCTTCGAGGGCGCCCTCTGGTGGCCTGACCTAGACGAGGCCCTTGACGAGTATCTTCGGCTAGAGTTCCGCGGCTTCGAGAAGGCGTTGAGGAACACCATCGTGGAGGATTTCAATGGCTGTAGGGCTGCTTTTTCCCTCAAAGACCCTGGGCCGCCTAACGCGAGCATCCTCGGCAACGCGTTGATAGATAGACTGGGGGCGGACTTTGTTGTAATAGTTAGACGCAGAGGCAGGGGGATGAGCCTAAGGTCTAGAGACGTGAACGTGAGGGAGATAGCCTACCGCCTCGGCGGGGGAGGTCACCCCCGCGCGGCCGGGGCGCCCCTCCAGCTGCCACTGCTCTACCGGCTGGCCTCACTCATCTACCCTAAAGCGAGGCTGCTTTACGCCAGACAAGTGGTCGGCAAAGCGCTAGAGGAGCTTGGCTCATGCCCACGGTTGTCGGAGTAGACCTGGCGGTGCCGGGCCGTGGCTGGATAGGGCTGGCGGCTGTCGAGGCAAGGAGTCTTGTCCTGGAAAGCGCCGCGTTGACGAGAGAGGCGGTTTATGTCGCGGAGTATGTGATGAGCCACGTCCCCCACATGGTTGTTATTGATGCGCCGCTCAGCCTCCCCGAGAGGGGTGGCTTCAGGAGGGCGGAGCGCTGGGCAATGAGGATGCTCTCGGCACGCCTGCTGCCCCTCACACTGGCATCCATGAGGCTCCTCGCATCTACAGGCGCCGAGCTTAGGCAGAGGCTGCAGTGGACGACAGTGGTCGAGACTCACCCCTCCTCCGCCGCCAGGCTTGCGGGCGCTGCAGACGCGGAGGCTTTCCTTGAATGCCTTGGCCTCAGCCCAGGGCTGCCACGCGGCATGCCTCGCTCGAAGAGGAGACACGTTGTCGACGCCGTGGTAGCCGCGGCCGTGGGGGCACTCCTCGCGCGTGGGGAGGCACTACTCTACGGCGACGACGCCGTGTTTGTCTTTCCGCGGCCAGGGTTATGTGCGGTCACTACCCGCGAGGGTAGGGCATAGAGGAGGGATGAGCAAGGATAACCTCTATAATCCCAGGCTTACAGACTGATAGAGCCTGGTGAAAGACTGTGGCGGGCAAGATACGTGTCTGGATAGACCGCGAGCAGTGCATCGCTGATATGATATGTGTCAGCCTCTGCCCTGACGTGTTCGAGATGAGCGAGGAGGACGGCAAGAGCCAGATAGTGGCGAAGTGGCGCATTGACCCCAACAACCCCGCCGAGGGCGAGGTGCCGGCCGACCTGAAGGACTGCGTTGCCTCCGCCGCCGAGGCCTGCCCGGTCAACATAATACACTTCGAGGAGAAGTAGGGGACGTCCTAGTCCCCGCTGGTTCTCCTGGTTTCAGTGTTTTTGCCGGGGCGGCTGGCGGCATCCGGCTCCGCGCCCACGCCTTCCTGCGGGGGCTCCCAGGGCGTGTTGAACACCGCGTATATCTCCTGGGCGCGTTTCTCGCCAATACCCTCGACGCTCATGAGTTCCTTTACCGAGGCGTTAGCTATGTTCCTCAGCGTGCGGAACCGCGATAGGAGGCGTCTCGCCGTGACCGGCCCCACTATTCCCTCGGCGACGTAGAGTATTCTCTCCTGCAGTGTTAGGGGCTTCTTCTCCACCCTCAGCCTCATTACGCGCTTCTCGCCGGCCTTGCCTAGGCTTCTCGCCTTAGCTGCAAGCCATTCTATCGTTGCCCGCTTGTTGTGCACTGGGAGGACCGGTATACCCCAGTCCAGTACCAGCTCGTCTATGACCCGGAGGAAGGCTGCCAGGTTCCACCGTGTCCGTTTCTCGATGACGCCTATCCAGCCCTCTAGTAGTATGAGCGGCTTGACCGAGTCTCTGGCCGCGGCTTCGCGTAGGCGCCGGGCCTGGTCCCAGACCCTGCCGTCCCTTATGCTGTTGGCTAGGTCTGTGACTGTCTTCCTCTCCACTATAACGGCTTTTGAGGGCTCACGTGCGAGAAGGTAGTAGTCCCCCACCTCGAGCTCCATGACGGCAACCTTGAGCCCCTTAGCTCGGAGCGCGTCAACTATGTCGCGGTTCTTTGACGCCTCCCTGGTGTCAACGACTACATCCACCGGCGCTAAGAGAGCCGTAGACAGTATGGGCAAACCCTGGCCCCTAGAGGGGGTGGGCCTGCCGGGCCAGCTTTAGGGTCGCCGCCCCTAGGCGCCGGGCTCATGGGTGTAGGCCCCTTGCTCCAGGTTGCGGTGGCCGCGTACAGCGGCGAGCCTACCGCGTCTCTAGCCGAGGCCGCGAGGAGCTTCGTGTCTGAGCTCGCGGAGAGCTGCCGGGAAGCCGTCCTCATCCTCGGAGGCTACCGCGGCCTCATGCGTGTTGTTGCAGACGCCGCAATTGCCCATGGGCTCCGCGTCGTGTTTGTAGTGCCGCCGGCCTACGAGGGGGACAGCTATCCTAGGGGCAGTGTTGTCATACGTACCGGCCTCGGCCCCAGGGAGCGTAGCAGTGTACTCGTACGCAGCGGCGACGTAGTCGCGGTACTGGGAGGCGGGGTTGGCACCCTCTTTGAGGCGCTGCTCGCCTGCAGCTACGGTATTCCAGTCTACTACCTGCGCATGGCCGGGGAGGAGAGCCTCCTAACCGAGAGGTTTGCCGGCTGTCTCCCCGACGGCGTCGTAGACGCGCGTCTTGGATGCAGGCTCCGGTACTTCCCTGAACCCCATTTAATGGCCAGGGCTCTCTGCAGGGAGGCGGGGGTCGGGCGTGTCTAGCCTGGCGTATGGGCCGAGAACCGAGAAGATCAAGAAACTCGTGTCAGAGAAGGGACTCGACGCCATTGTTATCGAGGACGCCAGCACGGTCTTCTACTTCACCGGGTACCGCGGCGCCGGACTCGTCCTGGCTACCAGTGAGAGAGTCGTCCTCGCCGTCCCCGTGCTGGAGTACAGGCATGCCATGGACTACCTGTCCGACAGCGGGATGTCCAGCTATATCGACCTCGTAGTGTTCCGCCCCTATGGCTTACCGAGCAGTCTTGTGGCAGAGGAAGAGGGCGTCAAGCTTGTAGACGGCGGCGTAGCCGGCCTTCTCTCCTCGATTACTGAGGGGCCGGAGCCCGGCTGCGGCTTTGTAAGCAACTCTCTAAGACTATACGATAAATTAATGAAAAAGTGCGGCAGGCTCGTCAACCTCGAAGACGAGATAACAAGGATGAGGATGGTCAAGGAGGCGTGGGAGCTTGAACGCATACGGCAAGCCGCCCGTATAGCTGAGGCCGCGCTGCAGGAGGCGCTAAACTCTCTAGACTATGGCGTGAGCGAGGCAGAGCTGGCAGGGGCTATAGAGTCCGCGATACGTATACACGGAGGCGACGGGCCCTCTTTCCCACCTATAGTCGCATTTGGGGCAAACACCGTCTACCCCCATGCGTTCCCGTCGAGGAGCCGCGTGTTGACAAAGCCGGCACCTGTACTCATAGACCTGGGCGCCGTGTATAGGGGCTACTGCAGTGATATGACGCGGACGCTCTTCTTCGACGGCTCGCCGGCAGAGTTCCGGCACATCGCGGAAGCCGTCCACGAGGCTATGATGGCCGCGCTGGACAAGGCTAAGCCGGGGGTGACTACGGGCGAGCTCGATGCAGCGGCCAGGAGTGTTCTCGAGAAATACGGGCTTGCCAAGTACTTTATCCATAGCCTCGGCCACGGAGTCGGCGTCGAGATACATGAGCCTCCGCGTGTAACCTACTCGGACAAAACGGTCCTCGAGCCAGGCATGGTTATAACGATAGAGCCCGGCGTGTATATACCCGGAAAGCTGGGGGTAAGGATAGAGGAGCTTGTAGCGATAACGAGCACTGGGGCGGAGAGGCTCACAATGTTTGAGACATGGCTTTGGAGGTAGCCCCCTAGCCTCGTGGTTTTAGCGCGGGGGGCGTGTGGCGGTGCCTCTCTCCGGCGCAGCCGACCTCCCCCTCCACGGAGGACACGTGCCTCCATGGCTTGCCCGCTATATGCGCAGGCTTGCCGAGGCGATAGTGGAGGCTGTTGTGGAGTTCTACTCGCCTAGAGTGCTTGCGGAAAGGCTGGCGGATCCGGTATGGTTCCAGGCTTTTAACAACGCTATTGGAATGGACTGGGATAGCAGCGGCTCTACAACAGTCACAACTGGTATACTGAAACAGGTTGCGTGGTCCAGGCCGGAGCTGGGCATAGCGGTTCTCGGCGGAAAGGGTGCGCGGTCGAGGCTCGTACCGGAGGAGGCGCGGAAAGCCCTAGAGCTTGGCATGATTGACGAACGCTGGGCGGACGAGGCCATAGCGGCCTCAAAAATCGCCGCCAAGACGGACAACGTGCTGCTCGGCGACGGCTACAGCCTCTACCACCACTCGGTGATCGTGACCGTGGACGGGGGGCTGGCCGTCATACAGCAGGGCATGAACCCGGCTAGAAGGATGGCCAGGAGATACCACTGGCTCGGCCCTGTAAAGCCCGTCGAGCCCAGCCTGGAGCCCCACAGAGGCATAGCCTCTGCGTCTAAAGAGGCCAGCATAGACTACGACCTAACCTCGCGGCTCAGCAGGGAGGCGAGACGCGCAGTCGTAGAGATAGCTGTCTCTACGCCACCCAGGGCCCTGCTGCGAGACCTATCTGAGGCAAAGCGCCTACTCCAAGGGATAGCGCCTCTCGAGAGGTGGCTCCGCCCCGCACAGCCCAGAGGTGGAGCCCCCGAGGCGGAGAAGCACATACCCTACTACCGGCCACCCCCGCGGCCTCCGCGCGGCCTAGAAGAGATTCTGAGAAAGATACGCGATGTCAACCCATCCACTATCGAGGAGCTTGTGGCGATAAAAGGCGTTGGCCCCTCAACGCTTCGGAGCCTGGTTCTAGTAGCGGAGCTCGTATACGGTGTCCCCGTTAGCCACCGCGACCCGGCGAATCAGCCACTGGACCCCTTCCGTTACGCATACGTCGCGGGAGGCAAGGATGGCGTGCCGTTTCCCTTCCGCAGGGACTACGCGGAGAAGGCGATAGAGTTCCTCCAGGACATAGTGCGGCAGGCCAGGCTCGGGCCGGGGGAGCGTAGGAGAGCCCTTAGCCGGCTGAAAACGCTGGCAACCCTCCTAGGGGGAACCGGCTAGGCCGCCTTCTTCTCCACGAGGATGGCGTTTATCACGCCGTCCTGGCCGGGCCTAGAGGTTACCACCGCCTTGCCGATCTCGGTCTCTATAATCGCGCCCTTCACTATTATGTTTGCCCGCGCCAGGTGCGGGTTCGAGGGGGTCTCCAGCACGCGCACGATCCTAGCCTTCCGTATCTCCCTGGTCTCCGGGTCAACAACGTTCGCGTAGTGCGCGCGAACAAGGCGGACCTTATAGTTGCCGCCGTGGACGCGTATTATCTTCCTCTTCTCCCGCGCATCTAGGCGGGTGTTGGTAGGGTAGCGGCCCATCCAGTACTTTCTCTTCACCTTAGCGTGTCTCCATTTGCGCCCGCCCGTAGGCTTCTTGAGGTCGTTACCCTGGTATACGCCCATACCACTTCCCCATGCGGGCGGGGTGGGGCCGCGGCAGTGGCTATAAGCCCTTCTCCCCGAGGCCGAGCCTTCTAGCCACCTCCTCGACGGCCGGCAGTTTCTCCAGGTACAGCCCCGGGTTCAGCCAAGGCACAAGCGCCATCACCACGGCGTTATACGTCAGGTCTGTCCGCGTGACGTGGCCGCCGGTGAGGAAGCCTATGAGGCCCAGTTTCTCGCCTATACCGACCCTGCCTGTCTCGCGCGAAGCCACGACGCCAAGCTCTACCCGGCTACGTATCTCGTCAACCCAGCCGGGCGGTATCATGAAGCCCTGGCTCAGCCCTATGCTTATCCTACCGCCTGGCCCCACTATGGCCGCCGCCTGGAGCTCTATGTGCTCCGCGCCGGTGTCCACGAGCCCCGCCTCGACGCCTACTCCGTAATCGGAGCCAGCGGTTCTCATGGCGCCGCGTGCACGGTTAACCGCGCCGGCAATGACTTCACGGAACCCTAGCGGCTGCGGCGGAACGCCGCTCTCCACGCTCACGCCCTCAACAACCGCGCTGCACAGGAGCCGGAAGGCCCTACGCACCGCGTTTATCTTAACCGGGTTCGTGGAGCCGACCGCCACCCGGCAGCCCATCCCGGCCCTCACCCCTCTTTCTGGCTGCGGGCTGCCGGCTATAGCGTGAACCCGGAGAGGCCGCGGAGGGGCCTCTACCTTCTCTCGAGGAGGGCGTAGAAGAAGCCAGTCGTGCCATGCCTATGTGGCCACGCCCTCATAGTGCCCGGCAGGAGCGGCGACGCGTCATAGGGGCCGTGGAGGGGTACGAGGCTCACCGGTAGCTCCTCCAGAGCGCGGCTGATGAGGTACTCTCCCTCTTCCGGCATGACGCTGCAGACCGTGTAGAGGAGGCGTCCTCCGGAGGGTAGGAGCGCTACGGCCTCTTTGAGCATACGGTATTGCCTGGCGGCGAGCTGCCTCAGGACGCGTTCCGTCAGCCTCCATCTTGCCTCCGGGTGGCGGGCTATTGCGCCGGTGCTCGAACACGGCGGGTCCAGTAGGACGCTGTCTGCTCTGCGGACGAGCGTTGAGGCGCGCAAGGCATCACCTATTACGGGGTTGATGCTTGCGTAGGTTCCAGTGCGTCTAGCTAGATCTACGAGGCGAGAGATGCGGTCACCGTAGAGTTCGAGAGCAATAATGTTGCCCCTGTTTCTCTGCAGCTCCGCTATGTGTGTCGTCTTGCCCCCAGGGGCCGCGCAGAGGTCGGCGACCCTCGCGCCCGGGCGGGGGGATAGCAGGGGCGCCGCCGCTGCGCTGGACTCGTCCTGGGGTACAACTTTGCCCTCGCGCAGCGGCTGGAAGCGTTCATAGGGAAGCCCTCCCCGGTAACGTATGTGGCCGGAGACGCGGCGGCTTGGCCACGCCTCAACGCCTATCTCCTCCAAAGCCTTGAGCACTTCCTCCATGTCTGTCTTTAAGGTATTGACGCGTAGCCCGTAGATGGGGTTAGGGTTGTTCACCGCGCTGGCGAACCTCTCGACCTCATCCATAGAGCCCAGGAGCTTGAAGAGGCGCTTAACTATAACGGGGGGTAGCAGGAGTCGAAGCTCCACCTCTACATCCCTGCTTGGGCTCCATTTACCGCCTCTAAGCACACGGTACAGCTTCTCCACCCGCTCGGCCTCGGAGTCGCTGAAGCGGGCGGCGGCGACGCGGGCAGCATAGTCTAGGAGCTGTTCTGCGAGCCTACTATCACGGCCGGTATCGTAGAGTGCAAGGTATGCGGCTAGCCTATACGACTGGCGGAGATAGGCTGGCAGGCGGCGCACCTCCACCCCCAGTACCTCTGCAACCACGTCGTCGAGGACACCCTGGAGCCTGTACATCTTGTACAGGAGGGCCGTCGCCAGCCTGTCCGCTCTACTCCCCAGTAAGCCGTATTTCTCCATAACTTTCCTTTTAGCTACCTGGAACGGCTTGTAGCGCTCAGCCATCTCCATTGACTCTAATATAGCCTTGAGCTCGCGTCTCTTGAGGCGCAAGAAGG
This sequence comes from uncultured Hyperthermus sp., assembly GCA_964498685.1. Taxonomy (GTDB): domain Archaea; phylum Thermoproteota; class Thermoprotei_A; order Sulfolobales; family Pyrodictiaceae; genus QNYQ01. Next base: position 93,666 of record CAZCGO010000003.1, read on the forward strand.
GACACCACGAGAACCCCGCTGCCTTAGCCGCGTGCAACACCGGGGCCCCGGATAGACAGGAGGCCAGACCACTACTCTGCCATTAACTCCTCCAGGGCCTTTACCTGAAGATACATCGCGTCGTTGTAGGGGGCGTAGAGGCCCGCGCGCAGCGCCTCCCTCACTATATAGCCGTTAATGTAGTCTACCTCGGTGTAGCCCCTCTCCTCGACGTCGCGGAGCATTTTCGGCCTGCAACCCCTTATGTTTAGCAGCTCGTAGGCCGCGTCTACCGGGCTTCTAAGCTTTCTAACACCCTTCTCCTCCATTACCAGCATTACTTCCCGTGCAAGCGACTCGATAAGGCCCCTCGCGTGTCTACTCCTCCTGAGCTTCCCAAAAGTGGTGCCGAGCAGCGTCGCGACAGGCTGCACTGAGGCATGCGCAGCCACGTAGTCCCAGAGTAGGCTGTCAAGCCTATCAGCGCCATATGTCTGGGCCTCTACGCCTAGCACCTTGAATCCCTCGACTAGCCTACTCAGCGTATCCGAGGTGCTGGGGGCGGCGACCCTTACACTTGACGCCTCGAAGACCGTTACCGGCCGTGTGCGCTCGCTCCACGCGCAGCCGTAGAAGGCGAGCAGGCCAGCGTTCTTTCCCGCGAAGCCGGCAACCACGGGGGAGGGCTGGGTGAAGAACACCGTCTTGGATTGGAGGCGTTCCACTACGCCCCCTAGCTGGGCGGCGTGCAGGGCCACCACAGCGGTCTCTTCCTCCACATGGCTGTCGAGATGGGCTACAGTCCTCACCCGTGCAATGGTCTCGCCTCCACCATGGGAGATGCGGATAAGCTCGCCCTCGACCCGGCTGTGGCCCGTACAGTAGAGGGAGACGCCGAGACCCGCAGCCGAGCCGGCAGCCGCCACCACCCTGCCGAGAGGCCCGCAGCCGATAACAGCTAGCTCCGTCTGCATGGCCGCCGCACCTCTCCGCCACCCAGAACGGTACTACCACGCTACGCGTCTTAAAACGAGGCCAGGAGCCGGGTAATACTGGGCCCTGGAAGCTGTTAAGGGGGCCCCGCTGCTCCCGCCCGAGCTACGGGTGCCGTGGGGGCCTTGTTGGAGAAACTAGGGCGGGTAATGCACCGCACACGCAATGGCTACATCGTGGTCGTGCTGAGCGGCGAAAAGCTTCCCCCGCTCAATACGCCAGTCTACCGGGAGGGGGCGCGCCGCGTAGGAGTACTGCTCGACATAATAGGCCCGGTGAAGACGCCGTACGCCGTAGTGAAGCCAGACAGCGCAGGCGTCGAAGTCAGGGAGGGTGAGGATCTGTACTACCGGCGCCCGCTGCCTCGACGTGGCCGTCCACGTGGGAAGAAGACGCGTCGCAGAGGGGGGAGCACGGGGCCCCCTTCGAGAAGGGGGCGGAAGCGTTGAGAACCATGACGGGGGAACCTCGCTGTCCGGTCTGTGGCTCGCCCTTGCGCCTAACGGCCCGGAGGAGCGGAGACGGCTCATTAGTTTGCACGAACTGCGGCTACGTAATATCTGAATCCGACTTTGACCTCGGCCCGGAGTGGAGGAGCTTCACGCAAGAGGACAGGGTGCGGCGGAGCCGCGTAGGCTCACCTATGACGTCCCTGGTTCACGACTATGGTCTTACGACCTATATCTACTCGCGTAGCCGTGACCCGAGGCAGCGTAAGCTCGTCGCGCTCCAGGCCAGGCTCCGCACCTATAAGAACCAGAAGCTGATCTCTGTACTTCAAGAGGCGAACCGTGTAGCAAGGAGGCTGAACTTGCCCCATAGCGTGTCAGAGACCTTTGGTAAACTCGTCAGAAGGCTCTACGAGGAAAAGATACTTAAGAAGAATAATGTAAACGAGTACCTTGCAGCTGCCGTCCTGGTCGCGGCTAGGCTCGAGAGGCACCCAATCTCTGTAAATGATGTCGTAAAAACGCTTGGTGTCAAGCAGCAGCAGCTGTGGCGGGCCTACAACAACATACTGAAGAAGCTTAGGGTGCGGCCCGCTACTCCTCCAAAACCGCACAACTTCATACCGAAGATAGCTTCCCGGCTGGGCCTAAGCGGCGAGGTTGAGACGCTGGCGCTGCGGTTTGCTACGATGCTCGTCCACACTGGCCTTGCGCAGGGGAAGCCGCCGGAGCCCCTGGCAGGGGCCGCCATCTACTTGTCGTCCATACTGCTCGACCGGAAGAAGAACCAGCAGGAAATAGCAAAGGTTGTCAACGCCACAGACGCCACTATTAGGAACCGCTATAGGGATATTGTGGACAACTTCTACATCGAGGTTAGGCTATGACGCATGCCCCGGCCCCGTTCTTCTTGCTTCAGGCACCACGCGTTCCTAGGTTACTGCTCTCGTCGTCGGACCGGGGAGGCTAGCGGCGTAATACTATCCGCCGAGGCCTAAGAGCTAATAGAATTATAGGGGGCTGCCATGCTACCACTTCTACTCCGGTTCCCCTCACAGTATTCAAAACATACCCCCATGTACCCTTAGCCGGCTGGCCAGGGTAGGGGAACACCACCGGGGGCCGGAACAAGGCTATAGGTGTAGAGCCATGGCTGCGGCCATTGAGCCCTCGCTCGGCGAGAGAGGCTCGGACCTCTCGGAGGTAGAGGTTAAAGCCCTCGAGATTATCAGGGAAAGCGGCGACGAGGGCATATACCAGCACGAGCTGTGGAAGAAGCTGGGGCTTGATAGCCGGGAGGGTTCTAGGCTGGCGCTACGCTTACTGAAGAAGGGGCTTATCGTCCGCGAGCCCACAATCCACCGGGGGCGGCGGACGTACAAGCTCTTCATCGCACAGCAGGGTAAGGAGAGGGCCAAGCTGGAAGTCAGGATAGGCACAGCCATAGAGATACCCTGCTTCTCTTGTAAGAACCTAGAGCGGTGCCACGAAGGCGGCTTCTTCGACCCCCGTACCTGCCCTATACTTAGAAACTGGCTAAACAACAAGATAGCAATGATAAAACGTGCCATGGAATAACTATGGGGGCTCGGCTCTCCCCCCGGGGGATGTGGCCCTCACAGCCTCCACCAGCTTATGGTAGGGCGCCTCCGTCTTGACCCCCCGCTTGTCGTAGAGCGTCCAGGCCGCAGGGTAGCCGTGTTCCTCCAGCCACTGCGCCACCCGCCCGGGGCTCGGCATGTTTAACCCGTGGAAGCTGCACACCCGGTCAACGCGGTAGTAGGGCCTCAATATTCCGCACTCCTTACGGAGTGCGAGCAGGAACCCCGTGGCCTCGCCCCCTGTGGCCAAGAACTGCTCCATGCTTTTACTGTGCTCTATCATCGTGTCGAGGAGTTGTTTATCGCAGAGGGGGCCCCGGTAGAGGGGGCCTACTAGGGCTAGCGGCGAGCCGCAGTAGGGGCACCTAGCCTCGCGGAGCGTGTCACGGTAGCCCGTGTAGCCGCATGCACCGCAGCTAGCTCCGTAGGCCAGCCCTGCGAGGCTCCTGTCTGCCCTGCCTGCCCCCCGGACTAGCTCAACATATAGACGCACATAGTAGTCGCGGTAGTAGCCTAGTAGTATGTTCGCGCCGTACTCGTGCGAGGCAGCGCGGCGTATAATGTAGCCTGCCAGTATCCTCACAGCCTGCTCCTTCTCCCACAGTGTCCGCGCCGGCACCACGTCGTAGCGGCGCCGAAGGGCCTTGAGGTGAGAGCCACAGAGGGGGGCCGTGTCGGTCGCGGTTACCGCGATAACGCCGCGGACGCGTATTGAGCGTATTGCCTCGTCGAGGAAGGGCGCGGGGCTTCCAAAGGGGTCGAGGTCTACTATTGACGGCACTATTCCTCTCCGCCTAAGGCTGGCGAGGAGCTCGTTGGCATCCATGTTCGTCAGCATGGTTCTGTCTTCTACCCTGTTGAGCTCTATATTGCGCCGGGCCAGGCTGGCCGCGGCAGGGTCTACATCGTTCACCACCACCCAGGCGTTGGCCTCGACCGCGTATCGTATTCCACGGACGCCGCTTCCCGCTAGCGGCTCAACTACCACGAGTTCGCGAAGGCCGCGGACCTCCGCGTAGGCCTTCGCGAACAACACTGCAATGTCTCGGTTATGCCTCATTCTCGGGTTGTAGAACACAGGCGCCCAGGCGGGCTCGTAGGCGCCGTCCTGTCGCCGGTAGAGGTCCGGGTTAGGCACTAGCACCTTTACCCTGCCTTCCCGTGTCACCACGTACTCATCGGCGGCTTCTCTGGCACCGTTCTCCGCCATAAGGCGGTCACCGCGGCGCACCGTCCTTGCCGTTGGACAGCGGGGAGGCTGCATCCGGTGCTGAGAGCGCAGCGCTAAAGGGAGGAGATGCTGTAAAACACTGCGCCCCTCTGGGTGTTCCGGGGCTTAGCCAGTGTAGCCTAGTTCTCTTCTAACACGCCTAGCCGCTTCAACCATGTTGCGAAGCTTCTGTCTCGCTATCTCCCGTGGAAGCCGCTTGAGGCCGCAGTCGGGGTCTACGTATATCTTCTCGGGCGGTATTATGTCCATCTCTATTAGCCTCTTTATGTCGCCCACTATTTCCTCTACCGGCTCTACGCGGGTGCTGTGCACGTCCACTACGCCATAGCCTAGCTCCTTGTTGTAGCCGTATTCTTTGAGGTAGGGGAGTAGCCGGAAGCCGCTGTTCTTGAACTCGAGGTCTAGCTGGTCTACAGGGAACTCCAGGGCGTAGGGCAGTATCTTCTCTATCCGGCCGAAGCATATGTGGACTATTTTCTTCGCATCAATGCCGCGCAGCATCACGCCGAGAGCCTCTTTCAGTATCTCGGCCTCCTCGCGGTAGGGTCTGGTAGAGAGCGCTGGCTCGTCTACCTGTATGAACCTGGCACCCCTCTTGACGAACTCCTCTATCTCGCGGCGGAGAACCTTTGCCATCTCGATTACCGCCTCGTAGCGGTCGCCGTATACCAGGTCGAAGCTCCAGTCTATCATCGTGTAGGGGCCCGTTATTATCGCCTTAACTGGGCGCCCCTGTGCGACGCTTGCGGCATACTCCCAATCCATTACGGCCATGGGGGCCCGGTAGGAGAGCCTATCGGCTATCACGGGTTTACGGAAGTACACGTTGTCGAATATCCGTACCCAGTCGCCTGGACGGTACCCGTCCATGCGTTCAGCGAAGTAGACAACCATGTCTTCTCTTGCCTGTTCCCCGTCGCTGAGCAGGTCGACGCCTGCCCATAGGTAGTCCTCTATGACGGCCTTTATGGCGGGCTGCACGAGCTTGTGGAAAGTCTCCTCGTCTATCTCTCCCTTCTTCCTGCGTCTTATCGCCTCTGCCGCCTCCGGCATCAACGGGTAGCTGCCTACGACTGTCGTCACGAGCGCAGGGGGTAGCCGGTAGCCCATCTGGTTATACACCTCCAGGCCACAGCGCTACCTAGATTTTCGGATAAAGAGCGTGTCTATAGCGCGTCGCTGCCTTTCCGCCGGCGTCGCAGCCGCCACGGGGATGAGCGGGGCCTTAAAAACTGAGCAGACGTGTGATGAGGGACGCCCTTTGCGCGACCCTTTCTTGGCTTGCCCAGGTGCCTAGGGGTGTTTGTTTTTAAGCGGGACGTGTGCAGTCGCCCCGGGCTCGGGGATGTGGCGTGCCGGCAGAGATAACAAGCACCGAGGAATTCAACAAGGTCGTGGAGCGGGCTAAGGAGTGCCGCGTCAAGCTCGGCTACCGCCGTGTGGCAGGCGAGGAGGGGGCCAGGCGCATACGGGTCCTCAAAGTCAAGGCAAGGACGCCTCGCCGCCTATACACTATCGTCTTCGAGGACATCGACAAGGGCATAGAGTATGTGAAGAGTGTTAAGGACAAGTGCGGCGAGGTGCATGTTCTAGACCCGGAGCTTGAGGGCAAGATATAGGCGCCAAGCACATAGTCTTTGAGGAGTTTAAGCAAACTCTAAAAGCCTCCCGGAGAGCGGCCTATGAAGAACACGGATGGGCCCGTCGTCTAGCTTGGTAGGATGCGGGGTACACGTACCCGCAAGGCGCGGGGCGTGCCCGACTCGGGACCCCGTGGTCCCGGGTTCAAATCCCGGCGGGCCCACCAGCTCCTCTATCAAGCCTGGGACAGACCACCTATAGGGTCGTTACACGGATACTAAGACCCATACCCCCAGTCTCGTAAAGACTGCTCACCTAGCCGGCGTAGCTGAGATCAGATACGGGGCTTGAGAAACCGGATAGCTAGCCATGCCGACGTTTTGGACGAGTCTAGCCTTAGCCGAGGCTGTGCCCATGTTTTATGCAAGGGGCTGCCCCTGTGTGTTGGAGGCCTTTAGGCACGGCTCTTCTGGCAAGGTGGTGACGCCGCTAGGGGTGCCCAGCCCCCGGTGCCTTACAAGGCCCTCCTATCAACTCTGACCGCAAGAGACTTAATGGAAGTAGTAGCCGCCCTGACCCCTGGAGCGCCGCCGTAGCTCAGCCGGCAGAGCGCCGCCCTGGTAAGGCGGAGGTCCCGGGTTCGAATCCCGGCGGCGGCTCCACCCTGCGGGTCTCCCTCTCCCGTCCTCCACCAAGTTAACTACGAGGCTACCCTGGCATAGTCTGACAACGTCGGAGTCCATCGTCTTGCCATACTCCTGGAGGAGTATGCGGCGAGCCTGCGCAGGTCTTGCCTGGTGAGCCTCTCAACTTAGCAGCGATCAGGGAATTATAGCTGCGGAGGAGTTTATGAGCGTGCATCTAGGTACGTAAAATGCTTAAATCGTATAGTTTAGATAAAATAAATACAAGCTATGATGACTTCCACCCCAAGTTTATGAGCATAGACAATATAGCTAATCTCATAAAAGCATCATTAGAAGAGGGTCTAAGAGTGGCTGCAGGAGTGTCTTCAATAAAAGGATCTTATTATACTTTAGATAGAATAAAAAATAAGTATTGATGAATTAGAGAAAATGTGTTCTTCATAGAGCATCGGCCAACTTCTGTGGGAGAAGCCACATTGTTATATAGTAGAAATGAAAATAAATTAGTATTAAATAAAAACAAAATTTGATCTAGGATTTGTAACATGGGGCGAGTACTCACTTTAATGCTCAATGGTAACGTAAAGATCTGCTGCGGCCTCACAGTATTCCAATATATGGGCAATCCATTCTTGCTCGAAAATATTATAAATGAGGAGTTAGTAACGAGTGAATATGATATATTAGTAAATGATATATTATTAGGTGATAATATAGCGAGAATGGAGGAAGTCATAAAATCTGTAGGATTAATAGATAAGCTAAAGAAAAAGTACATGTCAACATAGTTTTATATTGCTTTATAATTTAAATAGTAATATATCTTATTGATAGTGGTACTAGGGCTGAAGGCTTAGCCGGGGGCTCGGCAGCTGTGATGATAGAGGTGCGGGGTGTTACGGCAGGCTATAGGGGCAAAGTAGTATTACGTGACGTTAATTTAATGTTTCATGAGGGTATTAATATTGTTCTTGGTCCTAATGGTGCGGGAAAAACCACTTTATTTAGGGTTTGTAGTGGTGTATTGAAGCCGTATAAAGGTGCCGTACTGATTAATGGGCGTGATGTATATGGCGATGTAGGGCTAAAAAGACTAATAGGTTATCTGCCTCATCGTGACGGGTTAATAAGTGAATTAACGGTAAGAGATAATTTAATCTTCTATGCTAATATTTATAATATTAGCGAAAAACTTAATGCAAGAATCCTAGAATTAGCCAAGATTTTTAACGTAGAGAGTCTTCTTAATACCCGTGTAGCGCAGTTAAGTCATGGACAGAGAAGGAGAATTGCTCTGGTGAGGACGCTTCTTCATGATCCTAAGGTGCTTCTCTTAGATGAGCCGTCAAATGGCTTGGATCCTCTTGCAGCCAGGAGTCTTCGCAGTTTTGTAAAGAATCTTGCCCGTAGGCGTAATGTAGTGGTAGTTTATTCTACCCATAATCTCTATGAAGCTTTGGAGCTGGCCGATAGAATAGCCGTTATTAGCTATGGCAAGGCCGTATTCCAGGGCTCCTTAGAGGAACTGAAACATTTTCTCGGAGGAGTTAAAATAGGATTAAGAGTTCGTGGTAATCCTCTTCCTGTTCTCAGCTCCATGGGTTATCAAGCTGTGCGGGACGGAAACATGTGGGTTGTTGAAGTTAAGTCTGAGGACGAGATAAGTAGGATTGTTGAAGAACTTACAAAGAACAATATAGCTGTTATAGAGGTTAAGGAAGTTGGGAATCCTCTAGAGGAGATATTGGAGCGGGTGAGGTGATTTAACATGAACGGCATCATTAGGGCTTACATGGTTAGGCTTAGGACTTCAATAAGAAGTACTGTTGTATACTCTGTTGCCTATGGGGTTGGTATAATCGCGCTTTCTGTAATCGTAGGTGTTCTCTATCCAGGGATCTATACTCCTATGACTCGTCATGCGCTTGAAGTTCTTGCCGTGAGGATGCTTGGTGCACATGAAGGTACTGTTTCTGAAAGCATTCTCGGAGTAGTAGCTGCGGCAGTCTATTCGCCCTTCCTTGCCGCACTTATAGCGGCCTTTGTTGCCTCGGGTGCGATATCTAGTCTGTTCACGGAGGATCGTGGTGAAGGCGTGTTCGAGGTGTTGCTTGCAGCTCCGGTAACGAAGAGAGATATCGTCCTATCGTTGCTGGTGTATACGCTGCTCGTGTCCCTGCTTGTTGAAGCAGTAGTTATGGCAACCGCTTCTGGCGTATCATTGCTCTCGTTGTACTTCCTGGGCTATCTTCGCAGCCTCGGCAGCTACTACATAAAACTTTCAGTATTACTTGTTCCTTCGTTGACACTTCCGGCAGCTCTCATTAGCTTATTGCTTACCATAGTTGCGCCTTCGCTTGGGAGCGTAAGGACGGGGCTTGCACCCGGCCAGAACGTGTTAGCAACTATTTCGTTGCTACCGGCGCTTGTACCGTTCCTAGTCTTAAATATTAATCCTCGAATTGATCCTAGTGAACTAGCATTCTATACATTTATATTATCAGTTATTATAACATTTATTCTGTTATTGTTTCTGCCTCGTGTGTTAAAAGAAGAGACCCTTTTGAGGTGACAACCTGATGGTACATATGTACGTGGAGGACGAAAATCTCGTCATAGAACTGGATAAGCTTGAGAAGCTTTTCTCTGTAAAAGGCAAGTTAAAGATCCCACTTAGCTGTATAGAGAAGATTACCCACATTAAGGATGTTGACGAGAGCGAGAGGGAGCGACTGTTTCCAAGGATGAAACTGGTTGGTATGCGGCTTGGAAGCATTGTTTACGGTAATTTTAGTACTGGGATTGGCCGGGGTTTCTTTGCTACAAGGGATCTAGAGAGGTCGGTGGTGATATATACGCGGGGTTGCCTCCCATATAGGGTTATAGTTGTGGAGGCACCCGATCCGGCGACAATGGAGGCTATAGAAAACGCGTTAAGTAAAAGGCTTAGTGCATGAATGTTAACCCGCGGGCTCAGCGCCACCTAACTGATATAATAAGCGTTGTAGGCTTCGCTTCTTTGCTGCCTTAGCATGGCACTGTTACTGGCGCTGGCGGGGCGCTGGTAATGAGCTATACGAGCCTTGGTTCCACTTGTTGAGGGTGTCGGTACCCGCCTGCGCGGCGTATAGCCGCAGGAGCCCTACGAAGGCTCCACGAGGAGGGAGGAAGTTGATCTCGCCAAGGGAGCGTGGAGGCCTGGCATTAATTTCTACGTGACCGCGCTGGTCTACGGCTCGGAGGCCCTGGAGATGCTCCGCCTGAGCCTAGGCGGCGATGCTTGGTGCTCCTCCATGACCCTCCCCTCGAGGTGCTCAGGGAGCCCGCCGTCTACGA
>CAZCGO010000004.1:0-82707 GCA_964498685.1 uncultured Hyperthermus sp.
TAAGTTCCCAAACAGAAATAATATCGTATCCTTTCCTCCTAAGTTGTGTGATAACGGTTCGGGGGATATTCTCGTCTGCTAGGAGCCTAGGCTTTGACAATAACTTCCTCCATCAGAACCCTAGCGGCGTACCTGATAGCTGCTAGCACATCCTCCCTTGAGAGGTGTGGATACTCCCTCAGTATATCATCCATACTCCACCCGTTAGAGAGCAGCTCTAGGATAAAGTAGACGGGGATCCTCGTTCCCTTTATTACTGGCTTACCCCCCATAACCCGCGGGTCAACCACTATCCTACCCTTATACTCGACCAACACCACCTCCCCAAAGGGCTTTTAAGGTAAAGGCCTCTAATAGGCTACACCCCTACATACATGCTTGGAAACAATTGAGGGGTATCACTCTGGCCAGGCTCTACTTCCCCTATATAGCCTACTTGGTTTAATGTAGACGGTGTGCCGCCTAACCCTAGCCTTCTCCAAGTCCCAAGCATTATAAGGGTGAAATAATCCGGAGCATGCTTAGAAACCCCTCTATATACTCGCTGGAGTGTTTAGATAACTACTCTAAGGCTGATGCGTAGTCTTGCTGAAGAAGCATCCCGCCAAGAGGGCTCATAGCCAATAAATTAGATAGAGGGTAGTAAAAATGCTTCCTTTACGGTGCCCCGGGGGCTGGGCTAGCTGTTTCTTCGCCTAGCCGGGGCAGGGCCAGTTCCACATGTAGACGTCGAAGCTCATGGTGGACAGAGGGTAGTACCCCACGTAGCCGTGGTCGTCATCCCAGTAGAGCAGCCTATCCTTAGTTTCAAACAGTGCAGGCCATGTTTCACAGAGACCGTCGTTGAAATATCTCCTCTGTATCATTAGGTCGAACTTAGCTATATTGGCGTAGAGTGCGCTATGCTCGCCGGCTACTCCGATAGAGAAGAGTGACAGCTCTATTGCAAACGGTACTGAAGCTTCGTCGGGTATTAATGGTATGCCGCCGGCGATCGTTAGTATAGGGTTGGAGTCAAATCTGGACTGGATTTGTGCCACGTCTTCGTCGAAACCGCCGTCCTTTGCTCCGAGGTCTACAAGCTTGACCTCGGGGTTGTTGAACATGTTCTCATAGGCCCGCTCCGGGACGCTCTCCCATGAGTCATGGGGTCCGAGGGCGTCCACAGTGTACCACATCTTGATTGTCTGGGTGCCGCCGTAGCGTACCAGCTTCGGGGCCACATAGGTGCGCTCAAGGTACGCGTCTACTGGCCTGCAGCCCTGGATGCCGGCTATCTTCGGGAGGTCGCAGATGTAGAGCTGGTACGTGGCGTAGGCGACGTCACCGTATATGCCTATGGCAACATAGTTGTCGGTATTGTCGTTCAGCTTTACTGCCAGTGTTTCTGTGTCTTTACCCAGGATACCTTCCTGGGATATCACCCCCCGGTAGCCGTTATCGCTGTTATAAACTCTTAGTGTCAGCTCCGCCTGTGTCAGGGTTCTGCCATGCCTTATGACGAAGGTGAAGCCCGGCACATCGAGTCTCTTGACGTTAACGGCTACACCGTTCTTCTTATAGATTAGCGAGGGCCCAGAGGTATATATGTTCATCCGGTTGTTGTTGTCTGTGTAGATGAACATCCACAGCACCATAGAGTTAACGGTATATACGTCGGGGCCTGCTATGCGCGCCAAGACTACTGGCAGCTTTGTATCGTTCATATATTCGACTCTCTTAAGGTACCAGAACGCGCTCTCGTTGACCACTATGACCTCTGGGGGTGTTGATGCGGCCCGGCTCTTACCCGAGGTACTTCTTGTCGCGTCGCCTGCCCTGCCGGGCTTATGGAGGATCTTGGTTAGCTCCCCCCAGTTCATCACCCTTACTGTATGCGGCATGACTGCTCTAACGTATGGCGCCAGGCCCTTGGCTACGAGGTCTATCCTTACGGGGATGCTTGTCGTCGCCGAGTAGATGCCGTGACCCGGTACTGTTGCCGTTACGAGTATCGTTATTGGCGGCTCTATTGTGGCTGGGTCGAGGCGTCCCCGCAGAGCGTAGCTCAGCCACACCTTGGCGAACACGCGTAGCCTCGCGGAGTTCAAGGATACAAGTGCCGGCTGCCCAGCCTTGGCGGAGGTCCTGCCCAGTAGGATGAAGTTGCCATTTGGCAGCCAGCCGTAGACCGTTATGCCGAGGGCTGTGCCCCGGGCCGCTGGTAGGCCCTGGAGCCGGAGCGCAAGCCCTGGGGCCGCGTTCCTTCTGTAGGCTATGGTTGCTGCCCCGTAGCTCTCGACATGGACGGTTGATGCACGAAACGAGGTATACGCTATAGCTATGGATGCGGCCAGGGACGCTAGGAGGATGGCTGCCAGGAGCGTGCTCCTCTTCAGGAGCGCCCCCTCCTTCACCAGTGGTCACCGCTGCTCTCTCTCTCGGGCTGTATTTGGGCATGCCCTCCTCATCGCATGGAGGCGGTGAGCTGGGAGGAGAGGGCGCCGCGTGTGTCTAGGTAGGCCGGGGCTTCTCCCTTCCGGATGCGGCTTGGTTGACTGTCGGGGCTAGAGCATGTGCGGTGCTGGGCCTGTAGGTGCTTAGTAGTTAGAGTCAAGTAGCTTGCCCGGCGGGCTTCTGGTTGTGCAGCTGGTAGGAGGGGTTCTCGGGGTTGACGGAGAAGGTGTGCGTGGAGGTTAGGAGGGATCTCTACGAGAAGGCTAAGAGGTTCGTGGAGGAGCAGGGGGGTTTCGGCTCGGTGGAGGAGCTTCTGGAGTTCCTCCTAGAGGAGGCGCTGGCGTCTGAGGGTGAGACCGGCGGCGGCATGAGTAGGGAGGACGAGGAGAAGGTTAAGGAGAGGCTGCGTTCTCTGGGCTACATATAGCCTCGCGGCGGCTTTGTTGCGGTTATGCAGGCGAAGCCGGCTTTTTCCGCCTCCTGGGGGCTCATGGCTCTGGGCTTCTCCGGCCGCGGGGCCTCCCAGGGCGCGTAGGTTATTGTGGCGTCTATCCTGGGCCTTCGGAGCCCTACTGTGGCGAGCAGTGTTGCCACCTCTCGGACGGTGTAGAAGCGGGCGTAGCGGTAGAGGGGGTGCCCCTGTCTAGCCTTTTCCCGGTAGAGGCGCCCCCAGGGGCTGTCGCGGGGCACTATGCATGCTGCCAGCGCGCCGCCTGGACGGAGCGCCCTCAGCGCCTCTCTTAGCACCGGTAGGGGCTCGTCTAGGAAGCAGAGGGTTACCGCGAGTAGGGCTGTGCCTATGCTCGAGCTGCGGAGGGGGAGGCGCTCGCCTAGCGCCTGGACTGGCTCGTAGAGGCTTGTCCTCCTCCGCCGGAGCCAGCCGGTTTCGAGCATGGGGAGGGACGGGTCTAGCGCGGCCTCGGCGCCGACCCGGGCCGAGAAGAAGCCGGTGCCGGCGCCTATCTCCGCCACAGGGTGCTGCCTGGCAACCGCCTCGACGAGCCTGGCCTCGTTCTCCGCCGTGACGAGGTGGCGGCGGTACCAGTCGTCGTAGCGGGGGGCGTAGGCGTTGAAGACGTGGTACGGCATCTACTCTGCCCTGCCTCCTAGTTCCTCGGCTAGCTCTCTTATTGTTACGAGCCGGTAGCCCCTGCTCTTCAGGTAGTCGAGCAGCTTCTCGAGGAGGCCCAGCGCCCTGTCCCCTGTGTTGAACCTGCAGTCTAGCCTCACGCCGCTGCGCGTCATGTCGACGTATTCCCAGGGGTGGCTGAAGTACACCGGCGTCGCCAGTAGGCTGTGGATACGCTTCTGCAGCGGCCAGGGGAGACGTAGGACCGAGCTGGTGACCGATACCGGCACAACTGTGACACCGTCCTCTCTCCACGAGGCGGCCCGGGGGAATGGGGGCTTGTAGCGCGCCACCGAGGAGTCAACGGTATAGCCGTTGCCGCGTAGGATTGGCAGCATCCAGCGTGGCCGCTGCAGGTTCGGGGCCCGGAAGGAGGCAACGTCTTCGCTGAATCCCCTAAGAAGCTTGGTTGCCTTCTCTATTACGCGCCTAGCCTCGCTGGGTGTGAGGCGGTCGAACCTCTCGTGCCGGAGGCCGTGGCAGCCTAGCTCGTGGCCCTCGTCCACCACGCGCCTGGCCAGGCGGGGGTAGCGGCGCGCCATCTCGCCGGTGAAGAAGAAGGTGGCTCTAACCTTCTTGGAGGAGAGGAGGTCTAGGATCCTGGGCAGCCCCTCCTCCATGCCGCGGGTCGTCGACAGGTAGGGGGGGCAGTCCTGCTCCACGTCGAAGCTTATGGCGGCGAGCCTATGGCTCGGTGCCGTCATCGCGTCTCAGCCTCACGTGCCTGCGCCCCTATGCCCGGCGGCGGCCTAGGTGCTGCGAGAGGCGTAGCCAGAGGCGGTGCAGGAGGTACTCGTGGTCCTCCGCCGCCGCGTACTCGGCTACACTACGGTAGATCTCTACTATTCTCGGCAGTACTGTTTCCCAGCTATACTCTTCCTGAACCTTTGCCACCGCGCGGCGCCTCATCTCCTCCAGGGATGCCGTGTCGGCTACGAGCTTGGATATGGCCTCGGCTGCCTCGTCCCGGCTCCTGACCAGGACGCCTGCCCCGTCGCCTAGTATGTCTCTTACACCGGAATCCGAGTAGCCGACGGCCACGACGCCGGCAGCCATGGCTTCAAGCGCTGTTATGGAGAAGGCCTCCATCCTGGAGGTTAGGAGCAGCACGTCCCCGGCCCAGTATGCCGCGCGCAGCTCCTCGCGCCCCATGAAGCCCAGTATGCGTACGCGGAGGTGCTCTCCGTTGAACCTGCGGGCCTCCTCCTCGACAAGGGGCCTCGTGGGCCCGTCGCCGATTATCACCAGGTGGAGCCTTCTGCCGGCCCGCCTAGCCGCCCGGTATACTATAGACGGCGCTTCGTGCACGGCCTTGCGCCGCGTGAACCGCCCGACAACCAGCACCACGGGCTCGTCGCCCGGTACCCCCAGCTTAGCCCTGGCCGCCTCCCGCTCCTGGGGCTCCGGCGGCCTCCAGAAGCCCGGCTCTATAGCGTTAGGCACGACGTGTATCGGCTTGAAGAGGAGGCGTCGCCCCAGTAGGCGCCGCGTGTCCTCTGCTACAACGCTACTGACGGCTATGAACGCGTCTATGCGCCGCAGCTCTCTACGCAGCAGGGGGAGAAAGAGACGTGCCGCCTTACTGTTCCATGAGAAGAGGGAGTGGTTAGTCGCTACGACCGGGACTCCTCTTATGCCGCGGGACAGGTTGGCGATAGCTACTGCGAGCGGAGAATACAGGCTATGGACGTGGGTTATGTCAAAGCCCACCTTCTTGTAGACCCGGTTGGCTTCACGCAGCGCGCCGGCCCCGAGGCTAACATGGCAGCACTTCATGTAGACCGAGCCTCGGAGCCGGTGTATAATGTAGGGACGGCCCGGCTCCGCCCCGCTCCAGTCGTAGTGGCGGTAGTCGTGTGTGAACACGTGTACCTCGTGCCCGGCCGCCGCCAGGTGAGAGGCAAGCTCATCTATGTGCGTCTCTATGCCGCCTATTTTAGGGTAGAACCAGTCCGACGCTACTGCGATTTTAAGGCTTTCCAAGCCCGCTTGCCTCCGGCAGCCAGCAGCCCCAGCACGCCCAGAAACGTACCAAACCCATACGAGACTAGACGCTCTATTAACGTTATTGCCAGCGCATCATCCGGCGCAACTCCCAACGCGACGAGAACAGCGGTAAGCCCGCCCTCAACAATACCCAGCCCGCCCGGCGTCACCGCCAGCAGGCCTATGCCAGCATACAGCACAGAGACACCGATGAAACCCACAAGCCCGATACCTACACCCACAGCCCTCCCTATCAGGTAGAGACGCAGCGCGTCGAGGAACCACACGAGGACGCCGAAGCCCACAGAGAGCGCAAGCAGCGGGTAATCGTCAAAGAACTCGCGGAACCTGATGACGTCGGCAGCCGCTCCCCGGAGATACCCCCGCCGCTCCAGCCGCGTCAGGACGGCGTGCAGCACCTTGTCCCACGAATGATAGACAACCAGTATGCCAGCCAGCACGGCAACCGCAGCAAGCAGCAAGTATTCCGACCTCGCGGCATCAAATATGCCGTACATGAGTGATACGAGGATGAGTATAACTATCCCTAGAGCCTCTGTGGCCCTCTCGAAGGCAATCACATTTATGACGCTGGCGATGTTTACCCGGCACTGCTTAGAGATATAGGCAGCCCTGACTAGTTCCCCGCCAGCCTTGGCGCTAGGAGTTATATTGTTCATAAATATGTTGAAAAGGTACGCCACATATACAACCCGGAAGCTCGCGTTAACGCCACGCCTGCGGAGTATAAGGAACGTACGCAACGCGTAGACAAAGGTAGACACAAGGTATACTACCACCGCGCCTGCAATGTAGGCACGGTTTGAGGCAGCAACAGCCTCGATAGCCTTGCTAAGCCACTCCACCGCTAGCCTCACGGCGCCAGCACCGGACACGGCTGCAGTACGGCAGGCTGCCCAGTCCTCCTCGCCGTTTTTAGCTAGCAACACGGCCGCGTGGGCGCCGCAGTAAAAACGCCAACAGGCTGGGCTTACGGACCGGATTTGTTAGCCCTCTGGTGGTGTAGGCCCTTAGTAGCGGGGAATATTTACAGTTAGAGCTTGATAATAAGGCTCTTCGGCACGCCATCGTAGAGCACGGCGATTATCTTAGCCTCGATATCCGCCTCAGCTAGCTTCTCTATATCGCGCCTTATAGACTGAAGCTTTGCAATCTTACTGTTAATGTACTCGGCCAGCTCCTCAAGGGTACGTAGCTCTGTCTCGGCTCCCGGATTTATCATAATCGTTATCTTGTCAAGGTTTATTATTGTCTCGTTCCCCGACTGTACCTGTGCCTCCTTACCCACAAGGCTCATTATTAGGCTTCGAAGACGCTTATCCTGCTCGCTCTTAGCCCGCAGCTCCTCTATGAGCCGGAGAAGCTCTCCCAGCTTCTTCCTAAGGTCGGTCAGCTGCGCGTCAATATAGGAAATGAGGGATTTTGGTGAGGGAAACTCACGCAGACCCGTCTCCATATTGGTCCACCTTCCTTTGAGCCGTCTCTGCCGGCCAAGCTATAGGCGTAATTAAAGCTAAGAATCTGTTACTGCCATGGCCCTCCAGCTTAGCGGCCGCGCGGCTACGTGTAGGCAAAAACTTGTATGTTGTGGGTATCCGAGGCCCTAGGAGCCTTAGAACTCCTCCTCTGTCGTGAACCTCTCCAGCACTTTGCGGAAGTAGGCCCTAACTATCACTACCATAACTATTGCGAACACGGTTATTGCAATGAGGCTACTGTAGCGCATCACTATAGTCATTGGCTTCGGTGTGACCACAATAGTTGTCTTAAATGGTTTCGCTATTAGCGCTGTCGTGCACGCCTGGTTGTAGCCGCTGGCGGTTACGCATATACGGTACTTGCCATAGGGCAGCGTGGCCTCTGCAGTACCGTCCGGGGCCGAGATGCTGCTGGTAGCATACCGGGTGTCAACGCCAGTGAAGGAAACTGTGGCGCCGCCGACAGGCTCCCCGACATCGTTAACAACGTATACAACGGTTTTGATGAGCTTTCTGGGAATCGCTATCTTAACCGTCTTGTTAGAGGGCTTCACAGACCTATGGTAGTCTTTGTATATCCCGTGCATAGACTTAAAGGTTATATTGGACGATTTTATGCTTAGCGGCAGTCTCAACAGCGGCTTCGTACCCTTCTTTAGAATGCCTACGGGCTTTCCATCGAGATATACTCTCAGGTCGTCTATCAGCACCCTGGTTGGAGAATAGGGGTCAAACACCGTAATGTTGGTAAGAACCCTCACCTTTGTAGTCCTCAATACTATGCTCAGGTTGCCCGCAATGTCTATTGTCTTCTTCACCGACTTGTATAGTGGGAATGGCAGTTTACCGCTATCCGGTACTGCACGGACATCATACCGGCCGCGGGTCAGCATGAACTCTACGCTGAGGCCACTGGCCTTGGCGACAACTTTTGTGGTGTTAAACACGTATACATAGTACGTGGCGTTGACGGGCTTGTTTCTCTCGTCGACTAGGCTAATTTTCACCGCGTACAGCATGGGCTGAAGTTCTATCCTCTTATTGATATGAAGGCTGGATATGTTTACCTGTACCGTTATCTCCCGGTAGAACGGCGCGGTGCTGTTCTGGGGAAGCGGCTGTATCCTTAGCAGCGCCACGCCGCGGTAGGCTGTGGCGAATGCTACCCTTCTGGGCGTCTGCCGTGTAGGCGCCTGAACCTCTATACCAGCCAGTTTCTCGCCGTCCGGTTTTAGCAGTTCAACGCGCAACTTGTCATTAGGTGTTGGATTGTACTTAGATAGGAGGACGACTCTAACTATAGCGGCAAGCCTTGTCAGGCTGATTGTCAGTGTCCGGTTCTCGGGTTTGACGGTTACACGTTCCTCGAGAGGGTGGTAGTATAGGGAGGATAGGTCGCGCACCTGTACCCGGTAGGTGCCTGGCTTCAGCTTGACGACGGCAGTACTGGTCCCTTTTTGCACTGTTAGTGTCAAGTTAATGTTGAGGGTGTCGTTGTAGATACGTATCTTCAGCGGAGCCTGGGGGGCGCCGCCGGTATACGTGTCGACGAGCCGTAGCTCCACATTGAGGATTCTAAGATCCACCTTAAAGGCTGTGGCTGCTAGCAGCGTGGAGCCTGTTATGTTGCTTCTCTCTACGGGTACGTGTATGCGGTCCAGCGGCGTTATTGTGATGTTGTAGGTGAGGACCGGTATAACCCCTATCTCGGCGATGCCGTTACTGCCGGTTCGTGTCTCGTTTAGCACAAGTATCCTGGAGCCGTTTATATCAATGAAAGCCTTGTACGATATGTTGAACCTCTTGAGGGGGCGCCCTATTTCATCTACAACACGTATCTTTGCTTCTGTTAGGCGGTAGGGTGCGAGGCTCTGGAGGTATCCTTGGTGAACTGATGACGCGATAGCTGCTACTGCTGCTATACCACGGTTGGAGGTCGCTAATATTAAGTCTCCTTTCCGGAAGACGAACGAGGATGCATGGTACCCTGTCTTTATGTAGGGCAGGCCTTCTCGATATGTATAGACGTGTACATTGCCGACTACAGGGTTTATGTAGACTATTGCCAGGTTGCCGTTAGCGGACCCTACGGCTATAGAGTAGTAGTTAGAGTTAGGTGAGCCGGTTCTCCCTATGCTGGCTGCTGTTGGCTTCGAGTCTATACTTGTACTCCATAGGAGCTGGTAGGCGCCGTTGGAGCGGCTTGCTACCAGTACCTCCCCGTTGCTAAGCGTGATTAGGATGAGTTTCCCGTCGGCGGATACCTCTGCGAGCACGGGCTCGGCTCCTATGTAGTATGTGCGTATGTTCTCCGGTATGGGGTTCAGGGTTGCCTCGTTCACGGGTATTATTTGGAGTGTGAGTCCCTGTTTTGTTGGAACCGAGGCTACTATGTATAGCGTATTGTTCTGCTCGAATACTAGCAGTATGTTGAGACTAGTTGTCGTTATGTTCAGGTTTATCGGCGTAAACGTAGGCGTGAGGGGGTTTCTGCCCGGCTCTACTAGGAAAAGGCGGTAGGGCTTCTGCTCGGAGGGGCAGAGCGTCGGCAGTGTGTTGTTACGTATAACCAGCGGGTTGCGGAGGATGAAGTAGTCGGTTCTCACCTTTATGACGTCGTTGGGAGTTATTGTGAAGCTGTAGCAGCCTCTCTTGGCCTGCACGTAGAGGACTAGTTGTTTAAAGCCGGCAGGTGCGGGGGCGGTGAAGCTGCCCGTAGCTGTGGTAGTCGCTGCACCCACCAGTGCGCCCAGTGTTAAGTCGACCACGTACACAGTGGCGTTCTGGAGCGGCCTGAGTGTAGCGTTGGCGCCGCTTGTAAACACCATGCCTGCTAGTGTCGCGCCCCCTGTAACGTTTACAGCTTTACTCTCGGCTATCATAACTGCCTTCCTGCCTACGTCGATGCCGCTTGGTGTTAGCGTGTGGACAGGTACAAGGCTGAGGGGGTTTATGTTCTCTCGACGTGTGGGCAGGAGGTCGCCTACTCGCAGCCTAGCCTCGTACCAGCCCAGCTTTGAGGGGCTGAAGGCATAGAGCGTGTTACCTTTAGCCTCCTTGCTCAAGACGAGGAACGTTGTGTTTACGAACGCTGAGGCAACTGGTGTACCCGAGATAGCGTACTCGTGCACTGAGCCGTCTGTCAGCTTAAGTAGCTCTACCTGTGATGTGGGCAGGACGACGCCAATGTAGTGGGGGCTAATGTAAGAGTCTATGGCTGCTGTTTGGGGTCTCGCAGCGTACTGGGCGAGGGGGCGGGCACTGATTCTCGGAAGGGGGGCTGGGCTGGTGAGGTTAAGGGCCAGTAGCCGTGCCCTACCCCCGTCCACCGTCACAGCGTAGATGGCTTTACTAGTGTTCCAGAGGAATGCGACGCTGCTATTTGTCAAGTACTCTGCCGTGAAGGGTGGCTGCTCTGCGCGCGCTGCTGCGGCAGTCAGTGCTGAGGCTAGGAGCACCGCTAGGGCTAGAAGCGTTGTGAGGCTTCTCCGGTTCATGCCGGACACCTTTGTCGCGGTCTCTCCCCGGCTGGCCGAAGCGTCAGCCTTGCTTTATATAAGTGGGTCTCTCCGTTACTCTGGGTATTAAAGCCGTGGATGCTGCGGGCGCTTATCTCCATATATAAGGAGAGGGTATATTTGCTACATTGAGGCGGCTTAGCAGCGTAGGGTTATAGGGCCGGTGCGAGGGCTATGCCCGCAATTCGTCTCAGGTTGAAGCTCCGTAGGGGTAAGGGTAGCGGAGAGGCTGAGGCGGAGGAGGTACAGGCGACGGACAGCGGCGAGGAGAAGGCTGCAGCGAAGACTGCCGAGCCGGTAGGCACGGTGCCCGGCTTCACCGCGGTGAGCGCAGCCAAGCTCCTCAACACCAGAGACTACGACGAGGTAGAGAGCTACCCGCTAGAGGAGCCCTGGGTCTACGCGCGTATACTGCGCCATAAGCGTACCAGCGAGTACGTCTACTATGTCTATGAGATCCCGCTTACACCTAAGGAGAGGCAGCTCTATACGCAGATAATGGATGCCCTCTACTGGGAGATACAGCCGCCACCGGGCGACGTGGACACTATAACCTACTTCTATCGCGAAGCGAGACGCATTGTGCGCACCTTCCAGATACGCCTAGGCCGTACGCCGGGCATCTCGTGGAGGAAGATACTGTACTATGTGACGCGTGACGCAGTGGGCTTCGGCCCAATAGACCCCTTGATGAAGGACCCGGAGATCGAGGACATATCGTGCAACGGCGTCAGGCGTCCCGTCTACGTCTGGCACCGCAGATACGAGTACATAAAGACCAACATAGTGTTCGACCGGGAGGAGGACCTAGACAACCTTGTTGTTAAGCTTGCACACATGGGTGGCAAGCACATCTCGGTTGCGTTCCCAGTGGTTGACGCGATACTGCCAGGCGGCCACCGCTTGGCCGCCACTTACCGTAAGGAGGTTACGACTAGCGGCAGCACGTTCACAATACGTAAGTTCCGCGAGGACCCGCTCACAATAGTAGACATGGTTATGGGTAACACGTTGAGCCCGGAGGTCGCCGCGTACTACTGGGTCCTAATGGAGCACAAGAGGCCTGGCATGGTTATGGGTGTCACCGGGTCCGGTAAGACCACGACAATGAACGCCCTGTTGACGCTGCTTAAGCCCTCTGTCAAGGTGGTTTCGATAGAGGATACGCCGGAGCTGAAGCTCCCTCTCGAGAACTGGGTCCAGCTCATACCGCGTATGAGCTACGGCTTCGGCTCCGAGGGGCGCAACGAGATAACACTTTACGATCTGATAAGGATAAGCCTGCGATACCGTCCCGACATAATAGTGGTCGGCGAGGTCCGTGGCGAGGAGGCATATGTACTGTTCCAAGCAATAGCGACCGGCCATGGTGGCATGACGACGCTGCACGCTGAGAACATTGACGCGGCGGCTAAGAGGCTGACCAGCCCACCTATGAACATACCGCGGGGCTACATACCTTTGATGAACTTCGCGCTGCTCATACGTCGAGTCGAGATAGTGGACAGGGAGACCAAGCGCTCGAGAATAGCGCGCCGCATAACCTATACGTGGGAGATAAGAGACTTCGGCGAGTACGTCCCGGTTCACAAGTGGAACGCCTATACTGATGAGCATGAAACCTTCTTCGATAAGAGCTTCCTCCTGCGCCATATAATGGATCTTGTCGGCTGGTCTGAGGAGGAGATGCAGCGTGAGATAAGCCGCCGCTCGACGGTCATACGCTGGCTTGCTGCTAAGAAGATGAGAGGCTACCATGACGTGGCGAGGGTTGTCCGCGAGTACTATCAGAACCCGGAGAGGGTCTACAACCGCGCAGTAGGGGAGCTAAGCGAAGTAGGTGGGGCGAGCGAAGGGGTTTCCATCATCTAGCTCCTCAGGAAGCCGCGGCTTCTCGGGAACGGAGGTGGCTGTGTTGGCGAGTGCACGCGGCGAAGCTCTCCGGCAGGGGACCAGCGTAATAGACGCTATGGCGCTCGCGGTCTTCGGCTCGATAGCGGAGAAGCTGTCGGCGTCCTTTAAGCTGCACGAGTCGCTGCGCCGCGCGGGGCTCAACATACACCCCCGCCTCTACATGGCGAGGGTCCTCTTCTACGTCTTCATGTCGGTGCTCGTGCTAGCCAGCATAGACTTCTTCGTCTTCATATTTGTAGGCAATCTTATTGTGAAAATAGTCTTACTATTGGCAACCCTAATGACGCCCCCTATAATACTCGCATGGGGCCTCTACTATCCTGAGGCTAAGGCGTCTGAAAGAGCAATGAAGACGGATCTGGAGTTCCCGTTCTTCGCCGCGTACATGACGGCCATGGCTTATGGCGGTGTGAGCCCGGAGAAGCTCATAGAGAGGCTCACCCAGATAAGGGTCTTCAAGGCTCTGCGGGAGGAAGCGCTGCGTGTGCTCCGCGACGTCAAGATTTTCGGCCAGAATATTCTCTCCGCACTTGAGAGAAACGCGCTCTGGCACCCATCGAGGCTGTACCGGGACTACATGCTGGGCTACTTGACAACCATACGGACGGGTGGCGACGTTATACATTACCTGGAGATAAGGACACAGGAGGTATTCCAGTCTAGGATGGAGGACTTGAAGAACCGCGCAGAGAGGGTTGGTTTCATAGTAGAGGCCTATGCAGCTGTAGCGGTGCTGGGCACACTGTCACTCTACATATTCTTCATCATCAGCGGCCTCATCTCGAGCGGCGGCGGAATGGGAGGCACCATGGGTATAATACTGTACAGCTTCGTCCTGCTTCCAATGCTAGTAATGGTAATCATAATGATGCTCAACAGCCTGCTCCCAAGCCAGGAGAACATAATGGAGCCCTACGCGTACCTCTTTATAAGCGGCCCCGCAGCGCTACTAGTAGCGCTGGCCGGGATAGCGCTCAGCGGCGGCCTCACGCCACGAGTAACGGGCAACGGCATAGACACGGGGCATATACGCAGCATCATCATGGTGCTAGGGCTCTCCTTTATAGTTCTAAGCCTTGGGCCAACCATGGTCTACATGAAGAAGGTGAGGAGGGAGCGGGCGGTCTCAAGGAGCCTCGCCAACTTCTTCCGAGACCTCTCAGAGGTTAGGAGGACAGGCCTGAGCCCCGAGAAGAGCATAATAATGCTCTCTGAGCGCGACTACGGCCCCTTGTCGCCCATAATCAAGAGAATAGCCGGCGCCCTCTCTATAGGCCTTCACGTGGAGAAGGCCGTGAGGCAGGCGATACGGGGCTACCACAACTGGGTGCTCCGCGTCACAATGAGATTCCTCGTAGACGCCATGGAGGTTGGCGGCGGCAACCCTCATACACTTGACTCCCTGGCACGCTACATCTCGTCGCTCGTCGAGATAAACGACCAGCTCAGGAAGCGCCTACGAGCCTACATAATAATGCCATACTTCGGCGCGATAATGGTTGCTGTTACGAGCATCCTGACCCTGACGATGCTTGTCAGCGCCGTCGCCCAGGCCGGCCTTGTCGGGGGAGGCGGCGGCCTAGGCGCAGCCGGCGCCGTGGGTGGCCTGAAGGTGAATATATCGCCGCAGAACATAGCTAACCTCCTGCTTATCGCGTCGGCGGCCTCGGTGTTCAACGCGTGGCTTAGCGGCCTGGTTGCTGGTAAGATACAGGATCAGAGCCTCGCCGCGGGCTTCCTGCATGCAGCGATACTTACCGGCATAACAGTGGCCGTGCTTGTGATGCTGCTCAGCGGCACCGGCGGCCTCCTGGCGGCAAAGACAGCCCACTAGCCTGAGTGTTGTTGCTCTTTGTCTCCGCTGCGGGGCGCGAAGTAGTCGAGGAGGCTCCGCGTCTTCTCGTCGCTCTTTATTTCGCCTCTCTCGATGGCTTTCTGGTATATCCTGGCCACGTCTACCTGCCGGTACTCTAGGCCTAGCGATTCTAGCAGCTTCTTGGCTTCCCTGGATATGCTGGGGGCTACCAGTATCCCCCTTACCGGTGCCGCCGGGTTCTCCTCCCGCAGCTTCTCCACGTAGCGGTGTAGCTGTCTAACAGCCTCCCGTGTCGCGGTCACCCGTTTCACCTCGATAACCACGTAGCGGCCCTCACGGTCTCTGGCCACGATGTCCGCGTAGCCGGTGCCTATGGGTCGCTCTTTTCTTATAACGTGGAGCCCCTCCTCTATCTCATCGGGGTTTGCCGCGAGGTAGTCGCGCAGCTCGGCCTCGTCAAGGTACTCTATGAACTCCGCGTTGTCACGCAGGCCCTCGACAACCAGCACAGCGTAGACATCGTGGAACAGTATTTCGAGCACCTCCCTGGGCCTGCCTCTAACGCTTCGTAGTATCAGCGTGTCCCCCTGCTGCTCCGCCGTTAGTGCCTGGCTGTCCGGCTGCCAGTTGACGGGGGAGTAGCCGGAGGGCCGGTGGACGAGAACAGCGCCATCCGGCTTCACCACTACCATGCGGTCTCCCGGCCCTATCCTGCTCGCCCCTCTGCCACGGTAGTTTACGCTGCAGTTACCGAAGACCACTATGTAGCTGTGCCTGCTTATAGCGTCCGTTAGTATTGTCGCCGCGCGGCGTATATCCATGTTCGACGCGAAAACTATGCCTGGACGCGTCGCCGCCATGCCGTCTTCTCCGGTCTCAGCCTCGTAGCGCCTTACCGGTAGGGGTTTAGGCTCGGGTAGCACCGAGGCCCATAGCTTATAGCCGGCAGAGAAGGCAGGCAGCCTAAATGTTACGGCTGCGGCCCTCCTGCCCTCCCGCGCTAGCAGCGGACGAAGGGAGGGTAGTGGCGGAAAAGGGTGCCTCCATGTTGCTTGCCGGCTATCTAGCCGAGGTGGATGCACGGCTTTTCCCATACTTCGTTGACCCTGACCGTGTAGCGCGTAGCCGTTACGGCGTCCCCGCGCTCGAGGTGCTTTCGAGGAACAAGGGGCTGCAGGAACAGGGGTTTGAGCGTCTCCGTCTCGCATTGCGCCGTGCGCGTGTCCCTAAGCCCCGTGAACGGGTGGAGGAGGAAGTACTGGGGTTCTACGCCGCCGCCCTGCTGGCCTACCACAGCGGTAACCGCTGGGCTGTCTCCCGTCTCGCCCTGGCCGAGGCTGAGAGGTCCTATGCTGCCCTGCTCGCTCTCCCCGACGAGGCCTTGGCGGCTGTGGCGCGGCTGGCCGGCATTGGTAGCATGTATTTCTCGCCGAGAGCCTATAGCGAGCCTATAGCGGTCAGTGGGTTGACTCCCCTGTACCGTGTCTACGGTTTCGTTGTCCGGTTTACGGATTACGTAACCTATGCGCGCCGCCTGCTTGGCGACGACAATTGGAAGCCGGTAAACCTGCCAGTCCGTGGGGGCCGCGTCTATCTCGACAAGCAGAGGGCCGCCCGTCTAGCTAAAGAGGCTATAGACGTCTACGTTGAGAGGAGGATAATCCAGCTGGGCTCGTCGCTCAGCGAGCTTCCGGCGCCTCTCGCAGAGCTGCTCGACAAAGTGCGCGAGGCGGCCGCGGAGGCGACACGGGCCCGTAGACATGTAGCCGGGTTGCCGCGTCTCCCTAAAGGCCTGGTAGTGGAGGAGGCCTTCCCGCCTTGTATTAGGGATATATATGAGCGTGCTCGCCGTGGCGAGCACCTGAGCCACCACGAGCGCTTCGCTATAGCAACCTTCCTCTTAAACATAGGCGCCGACGTTGACACTGTGGTCGATGTCTTCAGAAACATGCCGGACTTTAAAGAAAGAATAACGAGGTACCAGGTCGAACACCTAGCGGGTCTACGCGGCTCCGGGAAGAAATACAGCACCTATAGCTGCGAGAAGATGAAAACACTGGGCCTCTGCAGGGCCGACTGCGGCACGAAGAACCCAGTACAGGCATACTATCGGAACCTACGGAGAAGAACGGATGCCCAGGGAGGCGGCAGCCCCGGCACCAAGGCTGCCGCGAAGGAGCAGCAGCCTCCACGCGGGAAAAGCATGTAACCCCGGGCGTGTCCTCCTCCTCTCTCCTCCCTTGGCTCGCCGCTGAGCATCCCCTAGGGGAAGAGGGGCCGGGGGTGCCCAGCGGTGCCAGCCCAGGTAACAATAGATAATGTAGATAAGTCTATTCTCCTGGCCCTTAGCGAGATCGGGAGGCCGGCGAGACCTAGGGAGATAGCGGAACGGGCCGGTATAGACGCCCGCCGGGTAGCGGCCAAGATGAGGAAGCTGAGAAGGCTCGGCCTTGTGAATCGGGTAGGGGAAGGGGTATACGTGGTGACCGAGGAGGGCAAGCGGCTGATAGCTATGCATTAGCGGCCAGCGCTGCACAGTTGAGGATGCGTAGCGGTTTTTATCGCGGCGTGCGGCCCCCGGCTCTTACTCCCCCGGGTGGCTGCGGTGAGCGAGAAGGCAAGAGAGTTCACTGCGTTTGTCCCCGAGAACATCTACAGGCGAATAGCTAGAGACATACGGCGCGAGAAGTTCGTCACACCATACGCCATTGCTGAAAAGTACAGTATGACTATTAGCCTGGCAAAGCAAGTGCTGAAAAGGCTGGAATCCGAGGGCCTTGTCCAGCTCTATGCTAAGAATAGGCGGGCACCCCTATACCTGGTGGTCCAGCAGCAGAAGAAGTAACGCTATGCACCCCTCTTTGCTCTTTGTATAGTCCCTGTCCCTCTAGAGGGGTCGCTGCCCGGGCCTCGGGACATGCTCCTACCACATGTCTAGGCGTCCCCGCAGGCTAGACATCGTCCTCATTAGGGCCACGGGCCGGTCTCACGCCTAGCGAGGGTAGCTGAAGCCTTGCCGCTGAAGCGTAAGAGAAGCATGACCAGCTTTGATGTTGCGAGCGTTGTGCAGGAGATGGGAGGGCTAACAGGGTCACGTGTCTCTAATATCTACGGTCTGCCTGGCGGCGGTTTTCTCTTCAAGCTACAGGGGGGTCGCAGGATAATAGCTGTCCCGGGTGAACGCGTCCACATTACGAGCTACGATATAGGCGAGAAGGGGTTCCCCCCGCCCCTCGTAATGGGGCTGCGTAAGCACCTGCGGGGCGCAAGGCTGAGAAAGGTTGAACAGCTAGGCTTTGACCGTATTGCCGTCATGGACTTCGAGAATAGTGGCTCCATGTTCCGCGTTGTTGTCGAGGTGCTTCCTCGCGGCGTTCTGGCGCTGCTCAGCCACGAAGGGGCGGTGCTGCAGGCCAGCGAGTTTAGGGAAATGCGTGACCGTGTTATTAGACGCGGCGCCGTCTATGAGCCGCCGCCGGGTAGGCTGAAAAGCCCCCTCGAGCTGAGCGAGGACGAGATCCGCGGCATTGTAGAGGGCTCCGAGGGCGAGGCCGTACGCGTGCTCGTACGGAGCCTGGGCTATCCCGGCGAGG
Organism: uncultured Hyperthermus sp.; assembly: GCA_964498685.1. GTDB lineage: Archaea > Thermoproteota > Thermoprotei_A > Sulfolobales > Pyrodictiaceae > QNYQ01. The sequence goes on from CAZCGO010000004.1 coordinate 17,892, forward strand.
TTGTCGAGGAGGCCCTGCTGAGGATAGGCCTTGACCCCTTAGCCTCGGTTAAGGAGGTGGCGGGCAGTACGGCCCAGCTGCTAGACCAGCTTCGCAGAATCTACGAGGAGGCGTTGACTGGCCGGGGCAGCGTGCTTTACAGCGGAGAGGCCCCCCTGACTGTTGTCACCTTTGAGCCACGTGGGCTTGTCGAACGCTACGGCTACACGGTGCGCAGGTTCTCCTCTGCCAGCGAGGCCTTCGACGCCTACTTCGTGGCCGGCCTGAGGCAGATAGAGGAGTACGAGCACGCGTCCAGGGTTAGCGCCGAGAAGGAGAGGCTTCTGCATAGCATAGAGCGTGCAAAGAAAAACCTCGAGGAGCTAAAAGAGAAGCTGGCCAGGATAGACCGCTACATAGAGCTCGTCGGAGAGAACATAGGCGCCCTCTATGAGGCCTACGAGTGTGCGCGCCGCGTCAAGGAGAGGAGCGGGTGGGAATACATAGCCGGCAACTGCCCCGGCGTGGTTGACGTACAGCCACGGGAGGGCAAGATAGTGGTCTCCATAGGCGGCACAATGGTCCCTATGAGTATACGTCTACCACCGGATAGGCTGCTCGTCGAGCTCTCCAGGAAGAGGGGCGAACTAGAGGCCAAGATATCCCGTGGGCGGAAGGCCCTAGAGGAGCTCGAGGCAAAGCTACGCGGCCTCGAGGAGAGCGCTCGGCGCCTAACGCTCCGCGGACGCGCACTCGTGAGGAAAAAGGAGTGGTACGAGAAGTACCACTGGCTAGTAACCAGCGACGGCTTCCTCGCAATAGGCGGGAGGGATGCGAGCCAGAATGAGAGCGTCGTCAAAAGATACTTGAACGACAAGAGGATATTTATGCATGCCGACGTGCACGGCGCGCCGATAGTAGTCGTGTTCGCCGAGGGGGCTACGCCTCCGGAGAGGGACATGCGGGAGGCCGCTCTCCTGACAGCAGCCTACTCGAAGGCGTGGAAAATGGGGCTAAGCAGTGTTGACGTCTACTGGGTCTGGGGCAGCCAGGTCTCCAAGTCGCCCCCTGCCGGCGAGTACCTGGCAAAAGGCGCATTCATGGTCTACGGCAGGCGTAACTACATACGCGGCGTGGAGCTACGCATAGCTATCGGTGCAGGGATCGAGGAAGAATACCCGGTCGTAATAGTCGGGCCGGAGGACCTGGTGCGCCGACGCTCCGCATCTTATGTAGTCCTTGTTCCTGGCGACGAGGACCCCTCCCGTCTAGCTAAGAGGCTACGGCGGCTGCTCGCGTCGAAAGCCGGGACCGAGCACCGGCCCATTATAGAGTCCCTGAGGGTAGAGGACATACTTCCCCGCATACCCGGCAAGTCCAGGGTGATACATGTTGGGAGAGGGGACGCGGCGGAGCCACCTAGACCCCTTAAGCGTCTACATGGAGAGAAGGCTGGCTAGGCTGAAGCTCTCCCTCCTACGCGTGGCGGCCTCCATGGCGGTCGGCGTCCTCGCCGGCTACTATGGGGGCGCCGTGTGCGCCGCAGCCCCTGCCGCTATGGCCGCGTTATACCTCTTGACTGGCATGTATGCCTCTAGGAGGCTCCGCGTGCTAAGGGGCCGCGAGGCGTGGTGGGTGGGGCTAGTCTCCGCGCTGGCCGGCTTCGTGGTCGGCCTATACCTGGGTACAGCCATTACTGCCGGCTAGCCAGGTACTCCTCGTAGCCGAGGCCTCCCCGGAGGAGCCGCACAACCTTCTCGTAGATAAGGGGCTTGCCGTTGACCACTGGGTAGGCGAAGGGCAGCACGACTTCTCTAACCAGGCCGTCACCCATCTCTATCTCTATCGAGGGGTTCTCGACAAGCTCTATGTCCTCCAGCCGCGTGCCCTGAGCCACAAGGTGCGCAACATAGACGGCGCCGTCTATGCTCAACTGGCGGGGGCCCAGGTTGCGCGCCCTCATACCCATCCTCGCGGCTTTTTCCGTTAAGAGGCTCCACGTCCTCCCGCGGGGAGGATGGTCGCCTAATATGCCTCCAACGACTATGGCCTCGGCCTCGGCTGCCTCGTGGGGCTCTAGCCGCTGGGCGGCGCGCGGGTCAAGTACTATGACCTTCTCGGGTCTCTGGTAGAGCCTGCCCGCGAGCTCGAGTATGCTCTCCCGGAAACATGCCCCTTCTCCCACTATGCGCGACAGTTGGCCGCAGAACCTGCCCGCGTTGGTAATGACCAACTTTGTGCCAACTAGTTTCCTTGCGTGCTCGTACTCGGCGCTTATCCACCTAGAGGCGTGGTCCTCAAGGTGCTCTACCACTATTAGCGGGCCGCCCCTGGCCGCGCCAGAGCTGTTTACGTAGAGCCTCGAGGGGCTCATAGCTTACACCCATATACTCTGCAGCCGATACAACCCTTGCCACGCCGGCCTCGTTAACGCTGCGCAGGTAGTCCGGATAGGCTAGGTCGCGCGCGAAATGGTGATCCGCAATAATAGTTCCCTGCAGCCTTGAGGCCAGCAAGGCCAAGCCATTAAGCCCTTTTTCGACATCTTCGCGCGGCACCTTGTAGCCCGCGAAATAGGTCGGCGGGCCGCTAATATACACGACATCCGGCCTAAGTGCTAGTATCCAGTCAATCGTCTTCTCGCACATTGGGCCCTGGACGTCGGACGCGTGGAGGAATGTTTCGCCGCAACACGACACCGCGGCCATGACCACGTAGCCCAGCTTGGAGCCAGGCGCCCCATGCGGTACAGGGGGCGATACCCGTACCTGGACGCCGTTGTCAACAGTCAGTGTTCTGGCATCCGCATAGATGACCTGCTTGGCTAGGTCGGCGACACGGTTCTTCTTCAGGAACCTGTGTGCCCTTATCTTCTGGCTTAGGTTGATGTCCCGCAGGGGGTGCTTAACTATGAGCACCTTGCCTCTAAACAGGTCCGCGTACTCTGGTTCACGCAAATAGTGATCATAGTGGTAATGGGTTATAATGACGTAGTCTGCATCCCTGAGCTCGTCGACTATTCTTTCCCGTATCTCGTCTAGGCGTTGTAGCTCTAAAGGATGCGGGGGCAGCCCATACCTTCTCGGCGCATAGCTTACCCCCGGGTCTATGAAGACCTTGACGCCGTCGGCCTCGACTATAGTCGCCATGCTGCGCGACCCGAAACTATCAGCGCCTATAATGCGGACACGCAGCCCCAAGGGAGGTGGCACCACCGTGCCTCCCGGTGGCCGTGGCTAGCAGCGTAGCGTGAGGTGCAGCGTCCGCCCGGCGGAGAGGGTGGCCTCAACCACTTCAGCCCTCTGCAGGTTCCGCAGTGTAGCCCTTGAATAGCCACCGGTAGCGCCTAAAAAGGGAGCAGTCGACCAGCACGTCCTCGCCCTCGACCACCACCCTGAGCCCCTGTAACGGGCTACTAGGCGGCCGCGGATAGCCCCTCAGTTCCGGGGGCTTCTCTGTGCCGATGTACCTCCAGCGGAGGCGTTTACGCCCCTGGCTGCTCGTATAGCCCAGTCTCCACCAGTAGCGCCCAATGTAGAGGTAGCGGCGCCGCGTGCCGTCCGGAAGCCTCCTCGTGACGATATGGACGGGTTTGAGATAAAACCCGGTTCCGGATATAATACTGTTATAGCGGTAGATCTCCCGCTTATACGCCTCTAGCGCCTCCATGACGGCCTTGTAGCCTCCTCTTATGCGGACCATGCAGCGCCTCGGCATAAGGCACCCTTCTTCCAGGACCCTTCGCGTCCACCGGTTGGGGGAAGAGAGGCGGGATTATTGCCAGCGGAGCAGTGGCGGCCTCTTCTCCATGACTCTTCTCCTGGCCTCGGCTATCATGGCCTCCGCCTTCTCTGCGAAGTCTGGGGGAAGCTTGCTGAACAGCGGCTCCGGCCTCGATATACGGTGGCCCGGCTTTAGTAGCGGCTTCTTTGCCTCCAGCCAGACACCGGCTCTATGCACGGTGCCCTCGAGGCCTAGCATGCGCCAAAGCCGGTCCGCGGCGGCGGGCACGAAGGGTGCTAGCAGCACTGCTAGTGTTGCGACAGAGTTGACCGCGTTGTACATTATGGTTGCAGCCTCGGCTGGCGCCATTTTAGCCTTCTCCCATGGTGCCCGGGCGTTTAGGTACTGGTTCCCGCGCCTGGCTAGCTCGATGACCTCTTCTAGGGCCTGTTTTAGGCGGAAGCTCTCTAGGTGCTTGGCTACACGGTCGGGGGCGGTGGTGTAGTATTCCATGAATTCTTCGTCTTCTCTGGTGGCGGGGCCGGGCTCTGGCACCGTGGCGTTGAACCGCGAGTAGAGGAACTTGAGCACCCGGTGGACATAGTTGCCTATATCGTCGTTCATGTCGCTATTTACTATACGGTAGAACTCCTCCCATGTGAAATTCGTGTCCTTGGTCTCCGGCCTCATCTTTATGAGAGCGAACCTCCAATAGTCCGCTGGCAGCAGCTCAAGCGCCTCGTCTATCCATATCCCGTGGCGCCTGCTCTTAGAGAACTGCTCCCCCTCGTACATTAGGTACTCGGTCGCAGAGATATACCATGGCAGCGTGTATGGCTCACCGCTGGCCATCAGCATGGCTGGAAATATGATTGCGTGGAAAGGTATGTTATCCTTCCCTATGAAGTAGACGGTCTTCGTCTCCTGGTCAAACCAGTAGGTCTTCCAGCGGTCAGGCTCGCCTAGTTTCTCGAAATACTCTATCGTTGCCGAGATGTAGCCAAGGAGTGCCTCGAACCACACATAGATTGTTTTGCCTTCTGCGCCGGGGAAGGGAGCCGGTATCCCCCACTTGTTGTCCCTGGTCACGCTCCTAGGCTTTAGCCCCTCGGCAACCCAGTTGAGGCTATAGTTCTTTACATTCGCTGGCAGGCTGGAGTTTTTCAGCCATGCGAGTATGCGGCCCTGGAGCTTTGGCAGGTCGAAGAACCAGTGCCTTGTCTTGCGGAACTCTACGGGGCCGCCGCAGATAGCGCACCTCGGGTTTATTAATTCAGTCGGGTGGAGGAGCCTTCCACAGTTGTCACACTGGTCGCCATGAGCCTTCGGGTACCCGCAGTAGGGGCATGTGCCCACAACGAAACGGTCGGGTAGGAACATCTTGTCCCTAGGACAGTAAGGCAGCGTATCGTACTGGTCAAATATGTAGCCGTTCTCATAGAGCCTCATGAAGAAGCCTTGTACAAACCTCTTATGGGTCTCGCTCTCCGTCCTCGTGTAGTTATCGAAGCTTATCATGTACTCCTGGAAAAGTTTTGAAACATACTCGTGGGCCTGGTCCGTGAGCTCCTTCGGGTGCACGCCGCGCTTTATAGCCTCTATCTCTATCGGCGTGCCGTGCTCATCGCTCCCGCTTACAAACACGACGTCTTCTCCGCGAAGCCTCAGGTAGCGTGCAAACACGTCAGCGGAGAGTATGGAGCCTATTAGGTTGCCCAGATGCGGCACGTTATTCACATACGGCCATGCAGAGGCCACTACCCACTTAGCCACCCTGAGGCACCTCCGCTTGAGTCAACCCTCCGAGTCAGCGTGCAGCGCTACCCCCGGGGCTCCTAGCTAGGCGCCGGCTCGGCTCTAGAATATAGCGGGCCCAGGGCGGTACCCGCTCAGGATTAAGTACCTCGTCCTCGGGCCCTCGTACAACCAGCCAGAGACGGTGGAGGTGTAGACGATGGTAACCCACCTAGCAATAGGCCATATAAATATAGACATGTATATGGTTATCGAGAGGCTGCCCGGGCCGGATGAGAACGTGGTCGCCAGCGAGACCTATATCGGTCCTGGCGGCGCTGCAGCCAACTACGCCGTTGCAGCCTCCCGTCTCGGCTCGACAGCCTACCTGGCAGCCCACACGGGGAGGCTGGCGAGAGAGCTGGGAATACTGTCACAGCTAGAACGCAGCGGGGTCCGCCTCGACTACGTGAGGATACATGAAGACCACCCTCCCGGGCTCGTCGTGGTGCTCGTAACCAGGACCGGCGAGAGGTCGATGATAACAATGCGTGGCGCGAACGAGATGCTCCGGGGCGACGAGGCAAGCGGCTCCTATGACGCGGTTCACGTCGCCAGCCGCGGCCCCGAGACGCTGCTAAACGCCTGCCGTAGCGTCAGTGCAGCCTTCGCCAGCTACGATCCTGGCGCCTCCAATACGTCCAGGAGGCCGCGTGAGGTAGTAGCTGCGGCAAGGCAGTGCGCCAAGCTGCTCATACTAAACCGTGCCGAGTTCCGCCACATTATGGGAGACGCTGAGATCGAGGAGGCAAGAAGGCTACTGGGCGACAGCCTATCAATGGTGCTGGTGAAGAGAGGCCCAGAGGGAGCCGCGCTCGTGACACGAGACGCACTGTACAGTGTCGAGGCATACCGCCCCGGCCGTGTACTAGACACGACAGGAGCTGGCGACGTCTTCGCGGCGACGTTCAACACGTACTACTTAGAGACGGGCGACATCGCTAGGGCCTTGCAGGCGGCCTCTATAGCTGCAGGCCTCAAGGTCTCTAGGAGGGGCGCGCAGAGTGCACCTAGCAGAAAGGAGGTCGAGGAGAGGCTCCAGACGACACCCCCCAGGGTCACGGTCCGCCGCCTATAGCTGGCGTCGCGGAGAGCTTAGGCTCAACTGCCGCATCGGGGACCGCTACTGCGCGAAATGCTGCTACGATACCAGTATGCCGCTAAGCCGTGCGGATATAGCGCGGCTCATGAGGCTCGGCTACCGTCTCGAGGAGTTTGCAGAGCTTGGACCCGACGGCGTGTATTATCTGCGCAACGTTGACGGCCACTGTGTCTTCCTCGACACCGCTACTGGCAGGTGCAGGGTATACCCCTGGCGGCCGGAGGGGTGCCGCCTCTACCCCCTGGTCTACGATCCGGAGTCCGGCGAGGTTACTGTGGACCCCGAGTGTCCGCTGGCGGGCCTCGTGCCCGCTAGCGTCGTCAGGCGGCTTGCGCCCCGCCTAAAGAGGCTTATACGGGAAATATATGGGGCAAATACGGGTACCCCTTAGCGTAGGAGGCCTGCCTGCCGTAGACGGTACACGCGGTAGCTGGGGGTCACGGTCTTTGGGTGGTTAGCGTAGACGTCGTCCACCCGCCTAACGGCAGTGTTCCTAGGCGCGTCCTTCAGCGCGGCGGGGTTGTGGTACGCTTCTTCGAGTATCTCGCGGAGGGCAGCAGCATAGTTCTCGATCACGCTTGCGGGCTCGCTCTCAGTGAACTCCACCATAAGCGCCTCCTCGACTATCAGGGGGAAGTAGATTGTTGGCGCATGCAGGCCGCGGTCAAGCAGTGCTTTAGCCACGTCAGCGGCGCTTACGCCCGTCTCGCGCTGGAGGGGCTTAACCGATACCACTACCTCGTGTTTCCTAGGCCTCTCGGGGCTATAGGGTATCTCGAGGCCCTTAGCGCCTCTAACAAGCCTTATGAAGTAATTCGTGTTCACCACGCTCTGTATTGCTGACTCGCGGAGCCCCTCGCCGCCGAGCGCTGCGATATAGAAGAAGCCCTTCAACAGCGGCACTATGTTCCCGTAGAACGCCCGGACACGGCCTATGCACTTATCGCAGTCGTAGCTCCAGTAGTACTTGTCGCCCCTTCTCTCGATAAGCGGGCGTGGGAGGTAGTCAACTAGGCTGCCTTTTGCGCATACGACGCCTGCGCCAGGCCCTCCTCCCCCATGGGGTGCCGCAAAGGTTTTATGTATGTTCAGATGTACGACGTCGAACCCCATGTCTCCCGGCCTTATAAGCCCCATTATGCCGTTAAGGTTTGCGCCGTCGTAGTAGAGTAAGCCCCCTGCATTGTGCACTTTCTCCGCTATCTCTACTATACGGTCCTCAAACAAGCCAAGCGTGTTAGGATTGGTCAGCATTATACCCGCCGTTCTCTCGCCCAATGCCTCCTCGAGAGCGTCCATGTCAACCGTGCCCTCTGGGCCCGTAGGCAGCTTGACCACGCGGAACCCCGCCATCGCGGCGCTTGCCGGGTTGGTACCGTGGGCAGAGTCGGGTACCAACATCTCGTCGCGGCTTGCCTCTCCCCTGTCAACATGGTACTTGCGTATCATAAGCGCGCCTGCGAGTTCTCCCGCCGCACCGGCAGGGGGCTGGAGGCTACACCTATCCATACCGGTCAGCTCTGCTAGCCATCTTTCTAGCAGCCAGAGGGCCCTCATGAGTCCCTGCACAGTGTCCTCGTCCTGGTAGGGGTGGAGCAGGTGGACACTCATCGCTGAGACAAGCTCCTCGCCTATACGCGGATTATACTTCATGGTGCAGGAGCCTAGCGGCACGGGCCCCGTGTCGACGCCGTAGCTCATCTGCGTGAGCCGTGTGTAGTGTCGAACAGCCTGGTTCTCCGCTAGTCCTGGCAGCGGCGGCGCCTCGCCGCGAGCTAGCTCGCCCAGCGCCTTCTCAGGCGAGCCAAGCTCAGCCTCGAGCAGCGCGTCGTCCTCGGAGTAGGGCGTTATGAAGCCAGTGTAGCCCGGGTCGCCGATCTCGTAGACAAGCGGTTCCCTCCAAACGGCTTGCCTCCAGGGTCTCCCAGCCAACACGGGCCACCTAGCTTAACCCATTATCTCAACTAGGGTATTGATTAGCGTATCTATATCCTTCTTGGAGTGGACCTCGGTCGCGCAGAAGATTGCCTCCCTACCGCTGCCGGCGCCGTACCGGGATACATCTAGCCCGCCCAGGATTCCTCTGCGCAACAGCTCACGGTGTATAGGCGCATAGGGCTTCTGGAACCGCGCCAGAAACTCCTTGAAGAACTCGGAGCTGTACACCGGCGCCTCCACGCCTACCTCGCGTAGACGCTTTGCAAGATAATGGCTGCGGAGCCAGATGCTCCTGGCAAGCCTCCTTAACCCCTCGCCCCCCAGCAGGGTAAGGTAGATGGCGGCACGAATAGCCATCAGGGACTCGTTTGTCGTGATATTAGATGTAGCCTTCTCTCTCCTTATGTGCTGCTCCCTAGCTTGGAGTATCATCGTGAACGCTCTTTCGCCCTCGGCGTCTCTCGTAAGGCCTATTATCCTTCCCGGCACTTGTCGGAGCAGTTTACGGTCCCACCTAACAGCCATTATGCCGAGGCCCGGGCCTCCATAGTTCATTCCTAGTCCCAGTGGCTGGCCCTCGGCCACGGCTATGTCTACACCTAGCCGGCCCGGCGGCTTGACGATGCCCAGGCTTAGCGGCTCAAAGACCTGTACCAGCAGGCCGCCGTGGTGGTGCACCTGGTCTGCTAGGAACCCTATGTCGCGCTCGAAGGCTCCATAGAAGTTGGGCGATGCCACGATGACGGCGGCCGTGTTTGAATCTATGTGTTCGTCGAGGCTCTCCGTGTCTACCTGGTATGTGTCTTCGCGTCGAGGGATGAAGCGGATCTCAACGCCTTTGCCGTAGAGCCACGTTTTGATAACATCAATGTACTCCGGGTGTAGGGTGGAAGATAGCACTATCTTCTTTCTCCTTGTCACACGGAGCGCCATGAGGGCTGCTTCTGCGGCCGCAGTGCTGCCGTCATAGAGTGACGCGTTGACTATCTCGAGTTCCGTGAGGTCAGCTATTAGGCTCTGGTACTCGAAGAGGGCCTGGAGGAGGCCCTGGTTTATCTCCGGCTGGTAGGGCGTGTAGGCTGTCAGGAACTCGCCGCGGGACACGATATAGTCGACTATAGATGGCACCCAGTGGGGGCACCACCCCCCTCCGGTGAAAGGAGGAGGCCCTGTGAACACGGTATTCGAGGACGAGATTTCACGCGAGAGGCGGCGAAGCTCCTCCTCGGAGAGCATCCTCCCAAAGCCTACACTCGGCGCCCTGTCGAGCAAAAGCTCCCTAGGCACATCGCTGTAGAGTTCGTAGACGCTGGAAACACCTATGGCTTCTAGCTGGCGCGCTCGGTCCCTGATGCCGGGAACCCAGTGGACTGGCTTATCCAATACACGGCACCCGGAGGGCCTATACTGCGGGCCAATGAGCCAAAACGCTTGCCTCCCTGGCCAAGGGAGGGTGAGCCGGGAGGGCTCAGCTACCCCAGGGGATTTAGCATCACGTGTCAGCAGGCATGACTATCTTCATGGCCCCCGCGAGGAGCTGCCAGACACGTACGGGGTTAAAGACGCCGCCTCCCCCGGCGCAGCACCCACTCTGCCGCATGAACCAGAGGGGTCTGCCCAGCACGGCGTAGAGAAGGAGCCGAGAGGCGGGGAAGGCCCGCAGGTTGGAGCCGCCGCCGGGATTTGAACCCGGGACCCCCGGCTCCCTCGGAACCCGCGGACACCACGGGTGGCTTACGAGGCCGGTGCTCTGCCGGCTGAGCTACGGCGGCGACCGTTAGACATGACGACCCCAGCAGGGGGATTATTAGGGTTTCACTCGCGCGGAGAATCAATAAAGGAGTCGTGCTTTGCCTCAACTGCAGTGGCCGATGCGGTGGCACGCAGGCCTAGTAGTACCCCGTCGCGGGGAGATGCTAGGGCCCGTCCACGACCGAGGCCTCCTGTTGCTAGGCCCTTGCGCAAATCTACCCGCGCTGTCGGTGCTCAGCCTGTTCATCACAGCGTTTACCGGCTTAGGGGCAGCACCCACGCAGCTTTTTATGGCGATGCTCTAGGGTGGTGTGCTCAGCCAGCGCTATTCTCGTCATCCTTGGCTCCTCCCGGCTACGTTGTGCACTACTTGCCCCCTATGGGCTTGTAGGCCTTGTGGCGGGTGATGGCCTGTACTGCTGTTGTGCCAGGTAGGATAGGGGCCGTTTTTAGCTTCCCACGGTTCCCGGGTTATCGTCGGGAATCGGTGCGGCATCACGGTCTTAGAGAGGCCGCCAGGGTGTAACGCATGCATAGCCCGATGAGTGAGAAGTCTATGATAATACTAGGCCAGTTATTTATGATTGTGCTTTCGCTGGTTCTAGCATTCGAGCCCAGGCTATACATGGTGGCGATAATTGTCTATTTCGGTTTGATAGTAGGTATAGGCATGGTGCGCTCTAGGCGGGGCACAGGGGCAGTATCTAGAGAGGAGGTATTGAAGAGCCGCACGGTTTTCAAGGAGGATAAGGCGCTTGAAATAGCCCTGGAGGACGACGAGTACGTGAAGGCTATGTCCAAGCAGGCAAAGGCGATGATAATACCGTTGCTCTTGTTCCCCCTCTATATAGTAATATTCCGCTACGTTCCATTGATTGAGAACAAGGTGGCCCCGCTCGTGGGCGATAAACGCGTCGCGACATTCATAATATGGCTCGCAGCGTTTGAGGCGATGTTCCTGCTGAACCAGGTAATAAGGAGGATGAGTGCAGGCAAGAACGTCGTCGCACCGATGGTTCCTGCAGGGTACCGTGTTACACCGAAAGGGATAGTGCTCAAGGGAGGCATGGGCCAGGTAATAGGGTTCCCCTTCCCGGAGGGCACAGAGGTCAGGCTTAACGCTGAGCGAAACTATGTCGAAATTAGGCTGCCGAATAGCGGCTCACGTATACGTCTCTACAGCAGAAAGGCCCGCAGGCTCTACGACATTATAGCCCGGTACGGGATCGGCGAAGGTAGAACAGGGGAGGGGAAAACCCAGTAGCATCCTGGCTGTGTGGCTGTGGCGGCTTCATATCTTTTGTTCGATGACCATCCTGTATTCGAGCTCGTCTATATCCGCGCCTCTACGTAGGAGGTCGAGCAGCTTCTCTATCCTGTCCTGCTCCTTTTTCCATTCGCCTGGGCAGCCCTCGCCGAGCATGATGGGCTTCTCTAGGCGTGATAGTAGCACAACCCGGCTTTCGACCTGCTGTGACAGTATATTGTATCCGGTCATTTCTGCGAACTTTTTGGCAAACTCTAGGACTTCTAGGTGTTTAAGCATGTCAGTCTTGGATAGACGCTTGCGTGCAGCACCAACATGCATGTAGGATTTGAACTCGATGTAGGTTGGCTGTGCTGTCTCCACTATTTTCGCCCACGCTTTGAGCGCTTCGTCATGCATGTTGAAGCTTCGGACAAGGGTGAACCGTATAACAGTAGGGCTTGAAAATGATGGAAGCATTTCAAGAGTCTCCATTGTCAGCTCCCATGCACGTGGAACCAGCGGGCGTGTGAAGTAGTTGTAGCTCCGCTTATCCCACGCCTCCAGGCTCACGTACAGCTGGCTGGGCTCCTCCTCTAGGTTCGCGAGCACGTCGGGCCTAACTCCACGCGTCACAAGGAAGGTAGTCATCCCACGCCGATGGTACTCTTCTATGAGCTCGCCGAGCCTCGGGTACAGTGTAGGCTCGCCGGTGAGGCTTATAGCCACATGCTTCGGGTTCATAGCCTCTTCGAGGAGCTTCTTGTCTGCATGTGGGTGGCCCCAGTAACCCATAAGGCTCTCTCTATGCGCCTCTATGCTCCCCTCAGCTATGAGCTCCGGGTCGTCAACCCATGGTAGCTTGGTGTCGTCCCACTTTAGGCTGTCTGTTGGGCGGAGACGCCAGCAGTGAAGACACGCATTCCAGCACCAGAGAGCTGCAGGGCTCATCTGTACATCGCGGTGACTTGCTATACCGTAGAACTTGCACTTGTAGCAGAACCTCTTCTCAACTATCGCGGCGTGTGTCCAGTGGCACTTCTTCACGACACTGTGGCGCCCGACTATTATGTAGCCCTGCTTCTGAAGTATACGGTAGAGCGTCCTATAGGGCTCCGGAAAGTCGTCGATTCTCAGTTTCCACTTTTTACCGCGCACGGTTCGCGGCTGGAAATCTAGGAGGCGCTCCACTCTCTTCCCCCATTCTCTAGAGGGGTCGTGTACACGCCCCTGGCACGAATATGTATTACATACGTCGTTAAAGAACGCTCTACTGTGCTGACGCCGCGTGGCGGCTGGTGGCGCTGTTGAGGGGTGGGCTTCCTGAACAGTATAGGCGCTGCTTTGAACAGCTCCGCGAACCCACATCTAGGAGAGATATTGTCTATATTATTCTGCAACTTGTCCCGCTTGGTGCTGCGGTAACATACGGCGTTTTGGCGGCACTTGCAGGCACCAGCCCGCGGACAATAGGGGCCTACATGAGGAGCAATAGGTGTCTTGTACTCATTCCTTGCCATCGTGTGGCTGCTAGACGCGGGATCGGCGGCTTCTCTAAAGGTGTTGAGTTTAAGCTTAGACTGCTAAGGCTTGAGGGCTGGAGTGGTGAAAAGATAGATAGTGTTAGCGATTTTTGGAGAGTTGTTGAAGAGGAGGGGCAGGATGTAGAACTTAGCGGCTGTGATGATGACCTTTGGGGCTGAGATGGTGTGATGACTTGTGCGGAGCACTGAGCCGCGTCCTGGGGTCAGGCCTGGCCACTTAGTTCATGGCGTTTTGCTCCTCTTAGGGTGTGTACACATCATCCCCATAGGGAGTATGAACTATGGGGCGAAATCTTTAATAAAGCTAGTGGGTTCAATGATGCTACATGGATGTGTGGCGGGGTAGCATAGCGGGGTAGGGTAGCCTGGTAGCCCGCGGGGCTCATAACCCCGAGGTCGGTGGTTCAAATCCACCCCCCGCTACCATTGCCCCCGCACCGCCCGCAAGGGCGGCCCCGCCACTACTCCTCTCCATCGATAAAAACGGCCACTGTTCCACGTCCTAGGCTAGCATCACTCGCAGCCTATCGCTGTAGAGCCGGGCAGCCATGCTCCGCGGGTCGAAGTCTATTCCTACAGCGTGTACCGCGACACCCCTCCTAGCCGCTTCTGCTATAAGATCGGCCATCTCGGGATCCACATCGCGGTTAGGCATGAAGTAACTTGCTGCGCTGAAAGCGGCAACAAACAAGAGATAAACCATTACCCCCCTAATCCGGAGCTTTATTAGCTCCTTTACGTGCCTCCTTCCCCTCGGGCTGGGCGCATCAGGGTAAAGCGCACCGCCATCGTCGGTAGCCAGTATCGCGCTCTTCATCTCCATGTAGGCTTCTCTCCCGCCGCAATCAAGGAGGAAGTCAATTCTAGACGAGCCTATCTTTACATGACGCTTCCTCGTCTTGCATCGCGGCAGCCAGCTTAGTACCCCCCGGTCTATTGCGTTCCTCACCGCCTCCTCTTGTGAACGTGTATCGATTAGAGCGTAGCCCTGCCGATATTCCACAGCAAGGAGCCGTAGAGAAGTCTTCCGGGGACGCAGCGTTCTTATACAGAAGGCGCGGCGGCCCCTGACCAGCACGTCTATAAGCCTACCAGTGTTGGTGTTGTGCACATCCACCAGTGTACCGTCATCTAGCTCCACAAGTACGATGAACCTGTTTCTACGCTTAATTATCGTGCACTCAGTGACGGGGCTGAACCGTATGAGTTCAACCGTTTTACCGCTCTCTGCCATAGTTACAGCCGCCTCGGTCATCGCCGGTAGCCGCTGGGGGCTGTATCCCGGTGTAGGCCTCGGGGAGGCCAGGTACCGTATGCGCGTACCCCTTAAAGCCACAGCCAAGGAGAAAAGGTGCCCCCACGGCTGCTAAGCCCTGGTGCATCTGCAGCAGCTTAGGCTGCTGTAGCTATGTTCAAGGACGGGGCTGTGTAGCTAGGTGCCGTGTTCGAGACCGGGTCTGCGAGGTAGGAAGTAGTGGGGCCGGCGTTTACGAGGCAGGGGATAACACCGTTTTGAAGCAGGCGCCGCGGTATAAGGTGAGGCTAAGCGAAGTGAGGGTAATAGGCTCCAGTGTGGGTATAGGTATCTTCGTCGAGATAGTTCTTGCTGCGGACCCGCCCCTCGCTATAACGTGTAATGCCCTGAGCTGTACTTACGCGATAGGTCCGGACGGCACAATGACTATCTATACGTATAGTAGAAGCGATGAGCTTGTTAACCCCTTGAAAATAAGGCTTAGCTATGGCTCGTATAGCGTAGCCGCGGAAATAACGATACCGCTATGCCACTGCATAAATAGCAGTGTGAATATAGTAGCCATACACAGTATAGAAACCACAGACATAAACGTTGCAAATACAGTATACTTCCTCGAACTCGGCTTCAATCAAATGCGAAAAGAAGACTGCATAAACACGCTGCTGGTAAGTGTAAACGGGCTACCAGCTAGCTACTTAATAGGCCAACCTGCGCTGCGTCTAACACCGGGGCTCTACGTACAAGCAGTAGGTGGCGCCGCTAGGCGCGTCGAATGCCGCGACGAGGCTTTGGAGACCCCCCACGGAAAAAAGGTATGTGTTGAGTGCAGCGCCTGCGTCGCCGCCGGATGCAGTAGCGTCTCCTTCTCGGAGAAAGTAGTCTGCCTCGGGCTCGACGAACTAGTGAGAGCGCCTCTGGTGCTATATGATGCGAAGAATGGAAACCTCCTTGACGGAGAGAAGCTAATAGTTAGTGTTCTCGAAAAAATGCTACGCGTGGCTGTCGTTAGTGCCGTTAAGCTTCTTGAGTTGGTCAATGACGTAGGCCCTTATCTCGCTGACGCTAGGAAGGTTAGCTACTATGCGGCCGTTATCGAGGACCTTCTTTAGCATAGGCTTTGCATTAGGACAATCTTCCGGCACATGGCCCCATGGTTTGACGCGTTTGTCGAGCGGGTTATCGCTGCACCAGTAGAGCTGCTTCATGCCGGGCAGTTTACCTCTCTTAGTTATGGCAACCCATTTTTCGCCGCGTTTTACCTCAACTATATCCATGCTTATATCGATGGAGGGTGGGAAAGCTATCGAGGTACCGACTCCAAAGCCGTCAGCTATGTCGCGCAGCTCTGCAACCTCCTTCTCGTCGAGACCACCGCTTACTATAATTTTAACATCTTTATAGCCGTGAAGATCGAGCGTCCAGCGCACCTCCTGGACTATTTTCCTCATGTTACCTCTCCGGCTGCTCGGAGTATCTAGCCTCACCCCATGCAGCCTCTCTTTCAACGTTTCAGCAGCCAGTAGAGCCTCGTAACGCTCGTCAAAGAAAGTGTCTACAAGCATTATTCTGGGCACATGAGGGTCGACGGTGTCGTCAAAAGCAAGCCAGGCCTTACGGGGGTCGCCGAATACTATGACAAGTGCGTGTGGCATCGTGCCTTGGGGCTTCAAACCGAGGAAGGGCTCTGCCTCAGTGCCCGAGACGCCGTCAACGCCACCTATGTATGCAGCCCTATCGGCCATGGGAGCTAGCGCTGGATGAAGCGAGCGAAGACCGAAGAACAGAACAGTTCGATCTCCTGCAGCGACGCGGATACGGGCAGCCTTGGTAGCTATACTTGTCTCATGCCTAAGTGCTCCGAGTACAGGCGTCTCTAGCTCCACAAATTCACAGTAAGGACCCTCGACGACCATTAATGGATCCATTGGGCGGAACAGTGTACCCTCCGGGATAGAGTAGACAGTGACCTTCCTCCCTCTCAGTATTTCCAGGGCTTCCTCGAGGCCTGCGAACACGGCCCAGTCGTAGCCCCTGGGAAGGCTATAGGAGTGAAATTCTGCTCTAACCCAGGTGTTGCACATGCCATGTTTTTCGAGTATCTTCTTCGTTCTAACGAAATATATGTCAGTGATTTTCCCGGCCTTTATCTCCTCGGCACCAGCTATGTAGAGACGTGTCCCTCTTTTGCCCGCAGAGCCCGTGGACGGCACAGTACATCACCCGGCCGGCTCCTATGGCGGCTATGCTTCGCCAACTACCTGTATTACCACACGCCTAGTCCGCGGCCCATCAAGTTCCAGCAGTATAATATTCTGCCATGTTCCTCGTACACATCTGCCGTCTATAACGGGAAACACGCGCGAGGGGCCTATCAGGGCAGCAGCCAGATGCGCGTGGGCGTTGTTATCTATACGGTTATGCCTCCACTCATGATCCGGCTTAAAGACTTCCTTAATAAGGTCGATATAGTCCTGCATCAGGCCCGGCTCTGCCTCGTTAGCTATAATAGCAGACGTCGCGTGAGGTACGAACACCATGCAAAGACCGTTCTTAATACCGCTCTCGTCAAATACGTCCTCTACAAGATGGGTTATGTCGATAGCTTCAAGCCTACGGTGAGTAGTGACACGCAGCTCCCTCGTGAACACCTTCAGCGAAGACATTCCGGCTACACCACCTCCCTCCTCTAGAGGCTAGACAGCTAGAACCAGGCCGCTAAACATAGACTCCGCCCTACTTCGCCTACAAGTGGCTCTATAAGGGGAGGCCGGCCGCAGCTGCCAACCAGGCGGGAATTATGAGCGCCCAGGGGCTACGCGAGGAGGCAGAGAAGCTAGTTAAAGCGGTAGAAAAGAAACTGAACATGCTGGAAAGGGAGCTTGGCGACCCCCTCCTATATCTAGACAAGGAGAACTTTGACAAAATACTGTCCCGCTACAAAGTCGTGGTCGTCGAGTTCTCAGCACCCTGGTGCAACCCCTGCAAGGCCTACACGCCGGTCTTCAAGCGTGTAGCCCGCAAGCTGGCATCGCCGGAGAAAGGGGTTGTATTCGCATACCTGGACAGCGACAAAGCCCCCGAAATAGCTGACCGCTATAATGTAGAGAACATACCAACTACGATAATATTCGTCAACGGCCACATAGCCGACGTAATAATCGGCGCAACACAGGAATCAAAGCTTGCAGAAAGAGTCCAGAACATTGTGAGAGAGGTTCTGCGCAGCTAGATACGGCCCCGGATCACAGCGTCGGCAACGGGGGAGGCTCTTCATCCCTCAGCGGTCTAAATATTGGGGACAGCGTCTCCCCACCCGGTTTCCACACAGAGCCCTTGATACACGGTAGCTAGCCCCGCGCTCCTTTATACATACATGTTATTATCGCCCGGCGGTAGGGCTGGGGAAACACCAGTACCGGGCGGTGACGAAGAGAAAGAGATGACGGAGGCTGATGTCGATGCTGAAAGAGGATGGCGCCGAGCCTCGCCTTATACCTATGCTAGGCTACAAGCCCCTTATCGGCGTCGTGCACCTGCCTCCCTTAACCACCGAGAGGAGACGGGGAGACGATATAGACCATCTAATTGAATACGCGATAAGTGAGGCGGTGAAGCTCGAAGAGAGCGGCTTTGATGCAATAATAGTTGAAAATTTCGGCGACGGCCCATACCATATGGATCCAGGCGATGACAAGCTATTGATAGCCACGATGGCTGTAATTGTGCGAGAGATAACTAGGAGGGTAAAGTTACCCGTAGGAGTAAATGTGTTGAGAAATGCCGCAACGTCCTCGCTCGCAGTAGCATACAGCTCTGGGGCGCACTTTATCAGAGTGAATAGTTACTGCGAAACAAGGCTTACGCCAGAGGGCCTTATGGAGCCAGCTGGAGCGGCAGTAGAGGATATGCGTTCACGGCTCCCCCGCTATGTCGCCGTCTTTGCTGATGTCGACGTTAAGCACAGCTGGGGGCTAGCCCCGGTTGAGGAGTCCGTTAGGGAATGCGTCGTGAGAGGCTCCATGGATGCGCTTATTGTTAGCGGCTCCAGGACGGGGGCGGCTCCCCAGCCGGGCTATGTTGCCTCCATACGAGCACTTGCAGGCAATAAACCAATAATTATAGGCAGCGGCGTCTCATACGAGAACATTATAAATTACTGGACAGTAGCAGACGGCTTCATAGTGGGCACTTCAATAAAGCTCTGGGGCACACGTTCTCCAATATCCGTAGAGAAGGCGGCAAAACTAGCTCAAAAAGTCAAGGAGCTTCGGAGCGGGAGGGACATACCTCTAGGAGGACGTTTCCTGCTAGAACACTGGGACCGCAAGACTTAGTATTCAACGCCGCCGCCGCCGCGCCGTCAAGGGCTATGTGGGTACACGTTGCGGCCCGGCAACGGGTGACGATGTTGCTCATAATAGCCGAGCTTGAGCCTGCACGCAAAAAGGAGAAACTTGAACGATATGTAAAGAACCTTGCGGCAAACGTGGATGCTATAGATATACCCGAGGTTCCTATGGGGAGACCGGTCGCCAGCGCGTCAGTCATAGCCGCCCATTTTAAGGCGATATACGGGGATGTTGAGTTCATACCACATATACGGGTTATTGACCTAAACCGGGTAGGCCTGCTGAGCCTTCTTGCAGGGCTACATGTAGCAGAGATAAAAGAGGCGGTCCTACTGCGTGGTGACGACCCAGTTGAGGGGGGAAAAGTAGAGGACGTTAACGTAGAGGAGGCAGCCAGGCTGGCAAAAATAAGGCTCCGAGATAAGAGGCCCCGCCTCGGCGCAATGCTCAGCATGAGATACCCGTTTGAAAAGATAGAGGAAAGGATGAAGGCGGACCTAGAGTTCTTCATGGTGCTTCGGGGGCTGTACGACTACGATAAGCTTGCGCGCGCCAGCAGAGTCGCGAGAAGGCTAGGGAAGAAGCTCTACGCATACGTGATAATAGGAAGCAGCAGGAACATCGACATGCTTAGGTCTATGCTGGGCGGCCAGCCAGTGTATAGGATAGAAGATGTGGAGCGTGTGGTGGAGCGCCTCTCGCCGCTGGTTGATGGAGTCATTCTCTCTAGCCCTGGCGACATGGAGGCTATTGTGGAGGCGGCTCAGCGCCTGTCTAGAAAATTCTAGGAATCTTTTCTCCCAGCATCCACATAGGCCTAGTCCTCTACAGTTCTAGGCGCGACTACGTAGCCTTTCTCGGTCTTCGCAGCGTTCAGCAGCGCATAGTCCCTCTCAAGGCCGGCGCCTGGGACGTCTTCACGGAGCTTGCCTGCCTCATCCTCGTTGGGGTGGTACAGGGGCTCCACGTTCTCGGTGTCCGCGTTTAGCAGCCTATCTATGAGCGTCCTCATGGCGTTGAGCCTCCTCTCCAGCTCCCTAGCCTCCTCCTCGTTTAGCTCTAGCCTAGAAAGCCAGGCTAGGTGACGTATATCGAAATCCATGGTGCCACGCCTCTGCCGGCGGCCCTCGCTACGACTCCCTGGGCTGATAGAAGGCGTTTATGCCTAACTCGCGGGAAACGTATGAGGCGAAAACCTGTGCTGCCTCTCCTCCACGCGAGGAATCAACCACCAGTAGCCGCGGCCGAGCCTCTTCCACGTACTCGACAAGCTGCGTGAAGTCGGCATGGTCGCTGAACGAGACTATCCAGTCCCGAGGACCAACGCGCCTATAAGGCGAGCCGAACTCCCACCCACTGAGAAGTATGTTGACAGCGCCGTTCGGGCCTGCTAAGTGGCGCCGCCGCCAGCGGAAAAAGTGCTCAAACGCAATATACCATCCACCTCTTTTTACCTCAAAGCACTCGGGCGAAGACTCGACAACAAAATCGCCGAGCCGGTAGCCGTGCCTCTCGAGCACCTCAACCACTCTCTTCTTCTTAGCTGGCAGCACAAAAGGCGCAGTAACGCCCATCCTGCGTAACAGTATCATTACCTCCTCTATCTTCCCGTTATAGGCATAGATCCTTACGGGCCCATGCATCAGCGCCTCATTAACTATGTCTGCGAGGAGGTACTCGATCTCGTCCTGCCAGGGCCTCCGCCACTCGGGCTTGCCATATGTAGCGTCTATTACCAGGACATCGAGATCCTGCAGCACGACGGTTCCAGGCAGTTTAAAGTCGCCGGTGTAGCCTACTCTCAGCCCCTCTGGGTGCTCGACCACCACCTCAGCGGCACCGGGGACATGGTTGGCACGGTGAAGGGTCACCACGTAGTCTTCTATCCTCATCCTTGTCCCATAGGATGCCTCTATTCGCCGATGCAGGGGGAGCCTGTGCCCGTGCGCCTCGAGAAGCTCTATGGTGAGAGGCGTGGCGACAAGGAGCTGGCCGGCCCTTGCGCTGCGTGAGAGGTACCTAGTATGGTCGTTATGTATATGGGTAACCACGCGTGCCGTGGCGCCGTCGTAGTGGCCGTCGGCTACAATGCTGCTAGAGAGAATTATCGCCCCGTTCCTTTCGACGAAGCTCCTAAGCCTCAATATCTCGGTCATTGTTGTCATCCTTTTCACTCTCTATTACAGTGGCGTGATGATAGTGTGCCGTAATACTGCCTATGCTTAACTACAGTTAAGCTTTGGCTCAAATCCCTCTGGATTGGTGTGGGCCGCTCTCGGTGAGGGTATTACCACTACGCTATGGTGCTTCTAGACAGCTAGACTCCGGCTCCGTATGATGTGTATATGGGGGCGAAGAGAGTAATTTTTAACTCGGGGGCAGAATGTCTAGAGCACTTGGAGTGGTGGGACTATGCTGCTACCGCCTCTGACCTTGGAGGCCAGGGTACCTCGTAGGTTCAAGGAGTTAGCCGCGGCAGCGCAGGGCAAGCTGGGCGGAATATCGGGCCTTGTTGAGTTCTATAAGGATATGCTAGCAGGCGCTGCGAGTCCGGGAGAGGAGCCCAAGCGCGTAAGCGAGATAGTGGGCGGCATAGTGCGCGTAGAGATGCTTGGAGAGAAGTACGTAGCCCTAAAGAACTTCGGTATGAGCGACCTCCTCTACTACCTAAGGATGATGCAGAGCTTCGGCCTAGTCAAGGTAATAGCCTACAGCGAGGCGCCTAGGAGGCTCAACGATGTGGCGCTGCAGCGCACTGCGCTCGGCGAGACCGTGTTCAAGGCTGCCGATAGGCCAGAGGCTGCTGCCATGTTCGGCTTCTACATGGGTATAGTGTTCGACACGCCTGCGAGGCACGTGCTATTCGTGGGCCACAACAGCGAAAGTATAATCGATATAGCTCTTAACGAGAACTTCAGGAAGGCGTACGCCTACAACACGGTGCTAAGCGGGCAGGTGCTTCTACGCGCTAGCGCCGAGCAGATGCTTGCCAGCGGCAGAGGCAGGCCCTGGTACGAGCCCTTCAGCGACCTCAGCGGCATAGTGGCCCTGCTCGGTGCGCTGCAGGCGGCCAAGATAAGGCCCAGCCCGGACAAGATACTAGGCATACGTGTCCTCAGCAAGATAAAGAAGCAGGTACTGAAGCTCGTCGACCCCTATGGTGACTACATGCTGCCAAGAGGCACGCTGGTGCTCGAGCTGGACAAGCTGATAAATGAGCGTGAGGAAGACCCCGTGACAGGCATGAAGTACGATGAAATAGGCGTGGGCATGGCTAAGGACATAACCTGGTTCCGCGGCAAGATACCGAGCCGGGCATACAACGCACTAGAGGCGATAGCTAAAGCCGTCAAGGAGAACCGCGAGGAGATAAAGAAGGAGCTCGGGCAGCTCTACAACCTAACCTTTGGCTTCAGCAAGGAGCAGTAACGGGTAACGGCCAAGATACAGTCTATAGAGTACCTGCATTGTTTTTCTCCTCCAGCTCCTGCCTACATGCAGGGTACCTCCCGGTTGATGATGCATTGTTTTCGCGGCGTTTCCGTGTCCTACAGCATGGCTCTGCTCATACAGCACCCCGTAGCCGTTACCCTTAAAAAGGGGGCTCGTCTGGCTGTACCGTGTTATATGGATAGGCGTTCTGGGCCCGTAGCTCAGCCCGGCAGAGCGCCCGGCTCATAACCGGGTGGTCGGGGGTTCGAATCCCCCCGGGCCCACCACCGCTGGGCTCTGCTCGTCCTGCCCTGGTATGTTCCACTAAGGGTTCTTCTCCGGGTTGTGTCGTCCTCGTCTCCTCCTCTCTGGGAGACTCCTAGAAGCCCCGGGATTAGAGGTAAGCTTCATAAAGGGGGCTGGCTGGTGGGAGTGTCATGGCCGCCGGGTCTGGGTTAGCGACCTGGTGCCGCCGTAGCTCAGCGGGTAGAGCGCCGGGCTGTTAACCCGGTGGTCGGTGGTTCGAATCCACCCGGCGGCGCCACTTCTCGGCCTCGCTGCTGCACGGCTCTGCTGGTAGCAGCTGCGCCCGGGCTCCATGTATTGGAAGGGATTTGTGTGGGGTCTGGTGGCGTGGGGCGCGACGCTGCCTGGGGGCTCCCCCTGTTATGGTACATGTATACGAGGGGCGGATGTGCTGAGAGGGGCCTACTCGCCCACTATCTCGGGGTTGACTTGGCTGCTGTGAGGCGCATGCTTTGGGGGCTCCGCCGTCGAGGCCTGGTCAGCTTTGATGGTGGGAGCGCCTGTGTGACGAAGGCGGGGGTGCGCCGCGTCGGGGACTTCTTCTACGCGGCGCGTAAGCGTGGGAAGTTTAGCTTCCTCTCACCCAGCCTGCTCGTCTACGTGGTTGTACGTGCAAAGGGTGCTAGGGCTCACGTCGTGCCTTTGGAGCTGGCTTGCCGCGTCTGCAGTGAGGCCGCCTCGTCTCTGTCGGCGGGGCCCCGCCGGGTCGCCTCGCGGCTAGGAGTTGCGTCGAAGACTGTATCCTACGTGTTGAAGGCGCTTGACGTGCTTGGCTGCCCTTCGAGCGTTTGCCCCCTTAGCTGTTGCGGTGCACAGGGTGTGGGTGGAAAGAGTTAAACCCCCTCGGGGCGTTATGCTAGCTGTATACTGGGTTGAGCCCCCGGCTGACCCGCATAGGCGGGGATGAGCTGCATGGTGGGCCCAGAGAGAGGTATGGGCCCGTAGCTCAGCTAGGCAGAGCGCCGGGCTCCAGACCAGCCGGTCCACACGGCCACTAGGCGCCGGGTCTGTCGATATACCTGTCTCGATGAGAGGGAGAGACCCGGAGGTCGGGGGTTCAAATCCCCCCGGGCCCACCATGTTGCCCTCCACTTTCTCCACGCACGGCTGCTGCGTTGACGGCCTCCGGCGCCAAGACGCTGCCCAGGCACGTTTCGCCGTCCCTGCCGGCTGCTTGTAGGAGACGTGAAATAGGCCCGGGGTCGGTTGCCGTGCCGTCTGGGTGCGTTTGCGGTGTCGCGGATACGTGACCCCTCGCTTGCGGAGCAGGGCAGGCTGCAGATAGAATGGGCAGAGATGCATATGCCCGTCGTTGCCCGCTATATTAGGAGCCGGTTCAGCGAAGAGAAGCCCCTTGAGGGTGTCCGCGTCGGTGCCGTGCTTCACGTGACGAAGGAGACGGCTGCCCTGGTGCGTACGCTGGTATCCGGGGGCGCTGTTGTGAGGCTCGCCGCCAGCAACCCGCTCAGCACACAGGACGACGTAGCCGCTGCCCTGGCGTCGCAGGAGGGTATAGAGGTCTGCGCCTGGAAAGGGATGAACGAGGACGAGTACTTCTCGTGCATACGCTGGGTGGCCGAATGGGAGCCCAATATAGTGATAGATGACGGCGGTGATCTCCACGCGCTCCTTCACCGGGAGTACCCCGAGGTGGCCTCCAAGGTCTGGGGCGGCACCGAGGAGACGACGACGGGCGTCATACGTCTCCGTGCAATGTCTAGCCAGGGGGTTCTCCGCTACCCGGCAATAGCCGTGAACGATGCCTACACAAAAATGATGTTTGACAACCGGTACGGTACAGGCCAGAGCACTATCGATGGCATCCTCCGCGCGACTAACATACTCTTTGCGGGCAAAACCGTGGTGGTCGCCGGCTATGGCTGGGTTGGCCGTGGAATAGCTATGAGGGCCCGCGGCATGGGGGCCAAGGTCGTTGTGACAGAGGTTGACCCGATAAGAGCACTGGAGGCCGCAATGGACGGCTACCTCGTGATGCCTATGCTAGAGGCGGCGAAGATAGGCGACATATTCATAACAGCCACGGGGGACAAGAAGGTTATACGCAGGGAGCACTTCGAGGCAATGAAGGACGGAGCTATACTGGCCAACGCAGGCCACTTCAACGTCGAGATATGGATACCCGACCTCGAAGCCCTCGCGACGTCTAAGAGAAAAATAAGGCCATACGTGACCGAGTACCGTCTACACGACGGCCGCCGCCTCTACCTGCTGGCAGAGGGCAGGCTTGTCAACCTTGTAGCCGCAGAAGGGCACCCCAGCGAGGTCATGGACATGAGCTTCTCCAACCAGGCTCTCGCGGCAGAGTACCTCGTGAAGAACCGTGGCAGGCTCCGGCCAGGCCTCTACCGTGTACCCAGAGAGATCGACGAGACGGTTGCCAGGCTGAAGCTGAAAGCGATGAACATAGAGATTGACAGGCTAACCGAGGAACAGGAAGAGTACCTCCACAGCTGGCAGCTTGAATAACCCCTATGGCTGTTCCCCGGGCCGCAGGGGGCTATGAAGTCTTACAGCCGAGCCGAGGCCCCAGAGGGGGCCGCTGCGGAGTTTCGCCCCTAGGAGCCCCCGCCTCTACGCACAGCCGCCGATGAAGACTACGCCAGCGCCTGACCCTCCCTAGAGGAGCCTGCTGGCTCAGGGGGTGCTGAGTGACTTGGCTCCGAGGCTCTCCCGGTCCTAGCTCTCTTCCTGCGCCGGCTCTTCTGTGAGCTTCCACGCGCGCTTCGTGGCGTCGAAGTATATGAGGCCGCTCTCCTTAAGCCTTTTGAATAGGTCGTACTGCTGGCTGGTCAGTAGAAGTTTTATCTCGTCCTCGTTCGCGGTCGGCAGGGCCTCTAGCTTCTCCTTGAAGTTGTTCCAGAAGGAGGGGTCAACTGCAACCCTCTCGCCGCCTAGCTCGAGAATGACCGCGCCCTCCCTACGCAGCTTCTCGAAGAAGGCATCCCGGTCCCGCAGCCACTGAACGTCGTGCTCGTATACTACACCCTGCTCTCTCAGCCTGTCTATTGCGGTGCGCCTCCTACCGTGGCGGTGCTCCCTACGCTCATACTGGTGGCCGCCTGGGGGAGGGTACGCAGCCTGGACCTCCCTCCTCTCCCGCTGCGGCTGCTGCGTCCTCTGCCCGCTCTCGACCTCTCTCAGCCTCTCCTCTATGGATTCCAGCTTCTCCTGTAGCTCGGCCAGCCTGGCCTGAACCTGGTCTATCTTAGCGGTCCACGGGTTCACCATGTCCTGCAGGCGGCGCTGTAGACGGGCCAGAACCTTCTCGATGATACGGTCCACGTCAATGGCCTCTACCTCAACTTTCCCCTCTTCTCCTACAAGCTTTCTCAGTTCCTCCCTTACTATCTCCCGCAGCCTCTCGTCTCCCTCCTCGCCATACCCCAGTTCTCTTAGGACTATGCTCCTCACGTAGTCTGAGACGAGGCTGTAGCCTCGCCTCTCCGCCCGGCGCCGCAGCTCCTCATATACGTCCTCGGGTAGTGTGAAGGCAACCAGTCTTGCCACAGCCTCGCCACCCGTCTCTAGACTAGCAGCCTACACGCCGCTATGAAAACACCGCATTGGGGCCCGTTCCCCGCGCATTCCCGGCCCCCAATGGTGCGGGGAAAGCACCCCAGGCAGGCCCCTCCGCAAGAGGAGCCCAATTATTAAGACCTGCTTTGCCTCCACCGACGGGCACTGGGAGCTAAAGGGCCCTGGAGGAGGTAGAGAGGTGGAACCGGCATGGATGAGGTAATTGCAGTACTGTACGACGTCTCGAGCGCGCAGCGCCTCATAGACATGGCAAGGCTCGTCTACGGGCTGGGTCTGCGCCACTTCGTAGTGGTTAAAGCCTATGGCGCGGCGGCCTCGAGCGGCGTGCCGGAGGTCAACCGGCTCGCCCTACGCTTAGGGAAGAGCCTAGCAGTGCTACCCACGCTCCGCGACTTTGTGGAGATATACAAGCCTGGCAGGATCGTGGTCGTGAGCCGCGAATATGGTGAGGCGCGCCCGCTCGAAGAGATAGCTGACATGCTTCTCCGTGGTCAGAAGCCCGTAGCCCTGCTAGTAGGCGGGATAGACCCGGCGCCGGGCAAGGAGGCCGCCACGGTCGGTGAGGCAGTGTATCCGGCGGGCGCCGAGGCGCGTCTCGGCCCAGTGGCTGAGGCGGCGCTCATACTCTACGAGGCGCTCCGCCGCTCCCCCGCTCAACGCTAGCTGTTTTCAAGCCTCCTCCGAACCTCCCAGGCGATGGCCTCAGCCAGCGGCACGGGGACGGCCTCGCCGACCTGGTTGTATTGCTCGTCGCGGCCTCCAAGGAACACGTGGTCGTCAGGGAAACCCATCAGCCGCGCCTGCTCCCTCACGGTGAGGAAGCGGTCCTCAAAGGGGTGGATGAACCTGCTGCTGCCCAGCACTGTTGGCGCGTGGCGCCGTGGGTCGAGCCTAATAAGGTTGGGCAGCCTCCTCCCCTCGGCGCCCTCATAGTATATCATTGCTTGGCCCCAGCGTAGCCGCGCTATCCTCTTCAGCTTCCTGGGGGAAACGGGCGGGGCCTCATGGTTGGGCGGCTGTCTCGAGCCGGGCGCCGGCAGGCCCCTTAGGGCCTCGCTCACCGTGATTAGGCGCTTCGCGGGGCGCGGGTGGAGCGGCACGTTTGAGACGAATACGCGCAGCCGGTGGCTGGGCGTACCGTACCGTTCAGCTAGTAGCTTGTTGAAATAGATAACGGGGTAGCCTGCTTCGGCGAATATCCTCCTAAGCTCGTCCTCAACGTCCAGTATGCCCGGCACGTTCTCCATGACAAAGATTTTTGGCCTCAGCTCCGCCACGATGCGTGCAAAGTGGAGTACGAGCTGGCCTGCGGGATCCTCGTACAGCCTCTCCACGGGGTCACGTCTACGCCTAGGGTTCGCGCCAGTGTATGGCTCGCAGGGCGGGCTCCCGATTACAACGTCCGGCCTGCCGGCGAGGCGCTCGATCAGCAGCCCGCCTACCTCCTTGATGTCCATGGAGAGGGCTACCGCCTCCGGGAAGTTCGCCTTAAAACTCCTAATAGCTGCCGGGTCGTTGTCTACGCCTAGGAGCACGCGGAACCCTGCACGCCTAAAGCCTTCCGCGAAGCCGCCGGCGCCGCTGAATAGGTCAACCAGTGTTGGCCCGTCTCCCCGCACCAACCTCAGCCTCCAGGAGGGACACGTATCGGCGGAGAATCTCAATCCTCATATCCCTATCCTCGTCGGGCTGGAGCGGCGAGCCGCAGCGGGGACAGGTGAACTCGTACTCCAGGGCCTCGTCGAAGGTATACCGTGTCCCGTCGAGAGGGCATACAAAGTACTGGGTCTCCTCCTCGCTGGCCAGGAGCGAGCGCAGCCTCTCCAAGGCAGCACGCTTACGCGCCTCCAACACGCTCGGGAGGCCCTCGTAGTTTATCCTCCAGTAGAACACTATGCGGCCCTTCTCCGGGTGGCGCAGTTTACGGTAAACCACGAAGCCCTTCTCGGCTAGCAGGTTCAGGACGCGGCGCACAACGCTCCCCCGGAGCTCGCTCTTCTCTATTATATCGTACTCGGAGAGTTCGTCGCCGGCCTCGTAGAGTATCTCGAAGACCCTCCTAGCGTCCCTGTCTATCAGCCTCTCGACGAGCAAGTAGAGCTTCTTTATCTCCTGGTTCTCGCTCACTACAAGGCACCCTAGAATTAATACTAGCCTCCTTCCAGGCTTACTACCTTTTTGCCGCGCGGCGAGGGGATAATCTTAACCCTGGCATTGTCGAACTCGAGGCGCAGCTCGCGGCCCTCATACAGCCTGTCTAGGAAAACAGCCAGCGCGGCAACCTCGCTATGAGGCTGGTTCCCTACGGCCACGTTGTAGTCGGCGTTCTCGTAGTAGAAGGGCGGCACCTTCTCCGCGCCGACAACAATCAGCTTAGGCCGCCTGCTCTCGCGTATAGAGGCTATCACGTCGTCCACGTGGAGCCCGTACATGGTCAAGTGGATTACCTCGCCCCCCTCCTCGCGCCAGCGCCTCACGTAGCTCCGCCCAGGCACGCCGCAGGCCAGCTCCATGTAGCCCCCCCAGCGCTCCAGCACACCCCGTATAGACGACATGACCTGCTCGTCGCAAAGGTCGGCGAGAACGAAGCCGTTGGCGCCAAACGCCCTAGCCACAAGCCCCACATGCGTAGTGATCCTCTTGTCGCGCTCCGGCCGGTGGCCGAGCCTCAACACGTAGACCTTTCCATACCTCTCAGCAGGGTGGCCAGACGGCAACGCAGCTCCTCCAGCCCCTCGCCGCGCAGAGCTGAGACCGGTATAACCCCTCTCAAGGCGGGATACACGGATGACGCCATAGCCTCGACTAGGCGGAGCCTACGCTCCAGCTCTTCTCCATCCCCGACAAGGTCGGACTTGTTGGCAGCCACTAGTAGCGGTGTCCCCACCACGCCGAGCCTCCTCAGCACCTCCATGCCCTCGCCCAGCTTCTCGGCCAACGCGTCCTCTCTCTCGCTGATGTCGAGAACGTAGAGTAGGAGGTCCGCGGTCACAGCCTCCTCAAGAGTGGAGTAGAAGGCCTCAATTATCTCCGGCGGTATGCGCGAAATGAAGCCAACCGTGTCGACGAGCGCTGCTTTTACGCCGCCCATGTCGACCGCGCGCACCTTTGGAGACACGGTGGTAAAGTACTCGTCCCCAGCGGGCTTGGACAGGCCGGTTATCTGGTTGAATATCGTGGTCTTGCCAGCACTGGCGTAGCCGACGATAGCCACGTGGGGCAGCCCTGCGCTCCTCCTCTTCATCCTCTCCTTCCTTCGCCGCTCCCTAAGCCTCTCCAGCTCCCTCCGGATACGTGCCATCCTAGAGACCATGTACTTATAGTACTTGTCTACAGCATAGCCGCCCGGCCCTAGGAAGCCCGGCAGCTCCCTCATCTTCGCCAAGCGCACCGCTTCACGTACAAGGGGTAGACGGTGGCGCAGCCTGGCAAGCTCTATCTGGTACTTAGCCTCCTTACTGCCGGCATGGAGCGCGAATATCTCCAGTATGAGGAGGGTCCGGTCGATGGCCTCCACGCGGGCCTCACGCACTATCCTGAAATACTCGCGCGGCCTCAGCTCGTCATACACTATTATTCTCGCGTTCTCGTCCCCGCGTAGCCTCTCGGCCTTAGCCGCGAGCTCCTCGAGCTTAGCCCTGCTCAGGAGGCGCGAAGAGCTAACCCTCCGGTACCACAGTGTGTCTACCACCTGGTAGCCGGCGGACTCGACCAGAGCACGGGCCTCGCCCAGCTCCCAGCCCGAGAGGCCCCTCGGGAGCAGCAGCAGCGCGCGCCGCTCAGGCACCTTGCAGCCGTTCCCCCTGTCTCTCCAGAGGCCTACACGGCGGCTCCGAGACTTATTAATGCAAAAACATGGAGACCTGCCGCGCCGGCTAGTCTTCGCGCAGCTCCGCTATGTCCCCAAGGGTGAGCTGGAAGTCCTCGCTGCCTCCACTCTCCTCCTCGTATTCCTCGGCTACAGGCTCCAGGAGCTTAACGCCCAGCACGCGCTCAAGCCTCCTAGCCAGGTCGATGGGGGGCACAAGTGTGCCCGCCTCTATCCTCTTTATCACCTTCTCCCCCACCTTCACCTTTATCGCCAGCTCTTTCTGCGTGAGGCCGAGCTTCTCTCTAGCTCTCCTAACCCTCTGCGCGTAGTCCTCCACTACCTCGTACTTCTCGACGCCGCCGAGGCCGCCGCTGCTCCGCCTAGGCTTTGGCCTGCTGCGTGCAGCCGGCTTAGGCCTGGCCCGGGCTACGGGTGTGGCCCGCCGCTGCTCCGCCTGGGGCTCGCGCCTCGTGCTTGGGCCGGCTACTCGTAGGCGAAGCGGCTCGTCCGTCCGAGCCTTGACGGCCCTGCTCATGTAGCGTCGGTAGCATCTCTCGCAGACAACCATTTCGACGCCTTCGACTACTATCGTGTAGGCGCGTCCCTCTATAGGTGCCCCGCACATCTCGCAGTACAGTACCTCGCGCCGCCTCGCAGGCAAGGGCTGGTTACCTCCACGTGGCTGGGGCAGCCCGGGCCCCAGGTAGTGTTCCGGTAGTTATTGTGGCGTAAACCATTATTTAGGCTTCACATGGCTTCACGGAAGTATGGTAGTGGTGACTCAAGAGTATGCAGAGAGGTACAAGTAGAGATGACGGGGACGCTCTAAGGGACTACATCTACCACCTGGAGAAGCGGATACGGGAGCTCGAGGCCGAGAGGGCCGAGCTGCGCCGCGAGCTACGCCGCTACAGGCTAGAGGTGGATAAGCTACTCAGCCCGCCCCTAATAGAGGCCATGGTGCTGTCCGTCCTCCCGGATGGCCGCGTGGTCGTGAAGAGTAGTACTGGCCCCAACCTGGTGGTCAGCGTCTCAGCCAACGTTGACGCCTCGAAGCTAGTGCCCGGCGCCTATGTGGCTCTCAACCAGCGCGGCTCGATGATAGTGGAGGTTCTCCCGGAGAGAGAGGACCCCTACGTGAAAGCCATGGAGGTTATAGAGAGGCCCCGTATCGGCTTCGAGGATATCGGCGGCTTGGAGGTGCAGAAGAGGGAGCTCTACGAGGCAGTCATACTCCCCCTGACGAAGCCGGAGCTGTTCCGCGAGATAGGCATAGAGCCGCCGAAGGGCGTGCTCCTCTACGGCCCGCCGGGGTGCGGTAAAACGCTGCTGGCAAAAGCGGTGGCTGCGATGAGTAATGCGGCCTTCATACGTGTAGTGGGCTCCGAGTTCGTGCACAAGTATGTAGGTGAGGGGGCGAGGATCGTACGCGAGGTGTTTAAACTAGCGAGACGCAAGGCTCCCGCAATAGTGTTCATAGATGAGATAGACGCGATAGCCGCGAAGAGGATAGATGTTGGCACCAGCGGTGAGCGGGAAGTACAGCGCACACTCATGCAGCTGCTCGCAGAGCTGGACGGCTTCGATCCGCTTGGCGATGTAAAAGTGATAGCAGCCACTAACCGTATAGATATCCTCGACCCGGCCCTCCTGAGGCCGGGCAGGTTCGACAGGCTCATCTACGTGCCGCCGCCCGACGAGAAGGGCCGCTACGAGATATTCAGGATACACACGCGGCGCATGAAGCTAGCTGACGACGTAGACCTCTGGCAGCTGGCTAAGCTGACAGAGGGCGCTACCGGCGCCGACATAAAGGCGATAGTTATGGAGGCCGGGTATAACGCCATACGCCGCGGGGCAAGGGTCGTAGAGCTGAAGGACTTCATGGCTGCGATAGACAAGGTGCTGAGGAAGAGGAAACGCTACCAGTACGAGACGCAGGATTACATAGAGAGCAGCATAGTACACAGCAGCGAGCAGAACGTGATGCACATCTAGCCGCTTTTAGCGGAACGCAGCGGCCCCCGCTCTCGGCGGGTACCAGCCTCCCCGGCCCCGAGTGCGCGGTGGACCCGGCGGTACCTCCTCCACACGCTGCCCATCCGCTGCACCATTGCGGCCCACTCATTCGGCGAAGCCTCCCTGTACATTATCTCGACCCTGCCGTCGCGTCCCACCCTATACCCTGTCTTGATGTAGCGCCTGCCGTTTCTCGACGCAAACACGGTGCAGTAAGTCAGCATGCATACTATGGGCTTGCCCGCCTTGCCGAGCATCTCTTCAAGCATGCAGCCGCCCTTCTCCACGTCGAAGAAAATGCAGCGCCCCATAGGCTCCGTGTCTAGGCGGTACACGGTGACACGGCCGCCCGGTGTACGTAGCCTCTCACGGGGCTGCGCCTCGACCCGGCGCCTAAGCTCCGGGGGAAGCATGCGGGCCTCAACGTCCAGCATGAAGGCCCCGCTGTGTATAACGCAGCAGCGGTTGCATCCCCGGGGGCACTCCATCCGGTAGGCGTCGCTGAGGACACTCTCCCCCATCTCTTCGAAGACGAGCCTGTTCACATGCGTGCCCGGGGAAGGCTTGAACACCGCGAGCAGCCTCTTAAGCCGGGGACTATAGTATACGCCTATGAACCACCGCTTAAGCCTGGCAGCCTCGCGCAGCGCGTAGATATTCCACCCGCGGTCTCCTCTCCTCGGCTCCTTCAGAACCCATACCTTGCCCATGGCGGCGCACCACTGCTCGAAGCCCGTGCTGCAGCCGCGTGCCCCATGGAGTGGAAGAAAGCCGCCGCAACACAGTGAGACCAGGCCGAAGCCGCCATGGTATTATAGCTAGCGGCTGGCGCTCCTCCTGGCTTCCTCAAGTGCCTCCCTTACTTCGCCGCAGAGCCTGCGGCGCTCCACCGGCGGCAGCCGTCTCAGCGTCGCGTTGAGGCTGCTCCACCGGCTCCACTCGCCATGCCTCCTAAGCCCCCCGGTGAAGCCTCGAGGTATGTGCAGTAGCTCGTGCAGCAGGACCGCCAGCAGCCTATCGCAGCTCTCGCCAACGAGGTTCTCGTACACAAGCTCGATAACGTATGTCGGCTCGCATACGCCGAGCTTCACGAAGGGGCCGGGCGTGCCCCAGATTCTCGCATAGGCCCTTGTCCTGGCGTTGAAGCTGACACTGCAGAAGACCCTATCGACACGCACGTGGCTTAGGTCGAGCAGCTCGGCCATTCTAGCCACTACTGCTTCGAGCCTCTGAGAGCGGATGTAGCGTATCCTGGCCACACTAGCCTCCACCACCAGCCGGCCAGGGCGCGGCAAACACCTGTACAGGGTAATGCTGGAGACCATGAAAGGGAGGGGGCTAGCGCCTCTTTCTCCTCTTCTTGCGCTGCTCCTCCTCTGCGGCCTCGTATGCTTTCACGCCTACTCCTAGGAGCTTCCGGAAGACTGCGTCGAGGAACTTTATGTGGAAGCCGCGCTGCCCGACGAACGCGCCGAACTCGCTGCTGCGCACCCTCACCGCCAGGAACGGGCCCTCGAAGTCAACGTCTATTACGTGTTTGTATATCCAGCTTACCGGGTGTATCGCGCGTATGATGTTAGTGAAGTCTAGTGTGAGCTCTACTGCGCGTAGCCTCAGCTCCGTGTCCTCCTCTATCTTCTGTATCCGCTCGCCGCCCCTGCCGACTAGCCGGCCAAGGTAGCCCTCCTTGACAAGCAGCAGCGCGTCGGGGACGTGGTCGGCCGTTATGCCGAACTGCTTCTTGGCGTCTATGAACTCGACCGCTGTTATGACATCGGCGTCCGGCGCGTATATGCGTGCCGCCTCGATTATCTTCTTCTCTATGTCGTTAAGTGGCCGGTTCCTCATCCGGAGCTCTATTAGCAGGCGTATGCCCCTCCTGGCGCCGGGCCTCACGATGTCCTTAAGCCCCAGGTCCACCACCTTGGCTTTTTCCTCGCCGAGTAGAACCTCCCTCATAACGGTCGCGCCGTCGCGCTCCATGCCGTGCGGCTTCTGGAAGACCGGGTCGCCAGCTATGACGAACTTGCTGTTCCTGCCTATCCTCATTAGTATCTCTATGCTGCTCTCCGGTGGTATGTTCTGCGCGTCGTCAAGAAAGATTATCGAATCGTCAAAAGTGCGGCCACGCAGGTAATGCGTGTCGGCGAACACTATGCGCCCCTCCTCTATGAGGCGCCTCACCCGGCTCCACTCCACGAATCCCGAGAGTATGTCCTTGAGGTAGGCGGATGCGAGTTCATAGTACTGCTCGCCTAGCTCGCGGGCAGTAAGCTCCTTGCCGGTGACGACATCCACTACAGGCCTTGACACTATGAGGCGCCTATACTTGCCGGAGATGACGGCATCTATACCGTAGAGCACGGTGAAGAGGCTTTTCCCGCTGCCGGTGGGCCCAAAGAGCCCAACTATCTCGTAGTCGCTGCTCGTGAGCGCCTCGAGCATCTCCTCCTGGCCCGGGCTCATGGGCTTCAGCTGCTCCAGCACCCCCTGGGCCACGCAGCCACACCCCCTCTGCGCAGCAGCTATTCTCCCCGATACGCGGCCCTCCGAGAACCACCGGCACCGGCGCCGGTTAGGCCCTAGGCCTACCAAGGCCCCTTTATCAACCCTCTCGTTGCCCGTGGGTCTGCCGGTGGGAGAGATGACGGAGCGGTGGGAGGAGAGAAAGCTACAGGCTTGGAACAGGATGTGGGAGGATCTCCATATAGGCTACCTGGACGAGGACATACTGGACGTGCTGGTGGAGATCTTTCTCCGGCCAGGCCTCTACCCTAAGAGCAGCTGCTCCGGCCGCATAACGGTGATAGACAGCGAGTATCCATGGGCGAAAGAGGACACAATGACAATATTCAAGAAGCATGCGCCGGTCACGGTCGAGGAGGTTGACGCGGTGGCCAGGAAGCCTTTCGCCCATCGCCTCTGGCTCAGCGCGCAGGGGCCAATATACCACGTCTACGCCCAGGACGTGGACGCGGCCTCGGAGCTGCTCGCAGCCGCCAGGGAGGCTGGGTTCAAGCACAGCGGCGTAATGGTTCTAGGCTCAATGCCCCTCGTGGAGCTGCGCACCGGAATACGGGGCGACCTGCTCCTAGCCACGAGGCGGCACAGGATACTCGACGGCGATGCCCTACGAGAGGCCGTCGCAGTGGTGAACGATATACTCGCCCAGGCTAAGGAGCGCAACCGCCGCCTCCTGGCGGCGTTGAGGCGGAGGAGGCCGCCACGCCTCTGGGGGCCTGCTGTCGAGAAGGCGAGGGAGCTGGGCATTCTCTAGCCCCGGCGCGCCGCTCTGGCCTCGTGGAAACAGCTCACTTAAACCTCCCGCCATGGTAGCCGGGTGCTAGATGGAGAGGCGTGTGGCTATGAGCCAGCCCGAGGAGCTGAAAATATCCGATGTCATGACCACTAGTGTGGTGACCTCCCGCCCCGACGAGACAGTGGTGGACGCGGCGCGCAAAATGGCGGAGAACCGGATAGGCTGCGTGGTGGTCGTTGACGAGAAGAACACGATACTGGGCATCGTAACTGAAGGGGATATTGTTAGACGCGTAGTGGCAAGGGGCTTAGACCCCGCATCTACGGTTGTCGAGACGATAATGACGAGGAACCCGGTTACAGTATACGAGGACGCAAGCCTGGCAGCGGCGGCAGAGATTATGAGGGAGAAGGGCATAGGCCACCTGCCGGTGGTTAACGAGAAAGGCCGCCTAGTGGGCATCATAACCAGGAGCGATATAGTTAGGATAGCGCCGAGCCTCATAGAGGTGCTCTACCTGCGCGGCGGCGGGGAGGCCGAGTAGGCACGCAGGGAGGATAACCCAAATCAACAACCACGCGCAATTGTTAACAAACCGGTGGGAGCCTGCCCGTCTCCTCGCTCACGGACCTACCTCTCCTGCACTACCCGCCGGTAACACCCGACGAGCCTGCCGCGAAGATACGGAGGCTCATGGTCGACGAGCACCTCCGCGTGGTCCCCGTGGTTCGCGACGAGAAGAGCCTGCGCCTCGCCGGCCTCGTGTGGCGCCGCACACTCCTCTCCGTAACCTCAGCCAAGGCGGGCCTCACGGCCGCGCAGCTGCTAGAGGAGCCTCCCCTGAGCCTCCACGCCCACACGGCGCCCAGGGCCGCAGCCCGGTCAATGCTGGGCGTGGATGCCTGGTACGCCCCCCTCCTAGGCGATGCCGAGGAATACGTAGCAATGGTGGGGCTGGAGTCGTTCATCCAGTACCTTGTCGAGGCCTCACACCCCGTCCTCGAGGAGCCAGTGCTGCACCATATGAGTAGGGAGGTTATCCACGTAGACCCCGAGGCGCCCGTCTACCGTGTCTGGCAGCTGATGCTCTCCCGCGGGCTCGCTGCGCTGCCAGTTGTAGAGAAGAGGGGCAAGCTCGTCGGGGTCGTTGCTGAGCACGATCTCCTCTCCCATGGCTTCACTAGGCCGGTGCTGGAGGCCGAGGCCGGCCCGCGCCGTGGCCCCCGCGTCCGCGAGGTCATGACGACTCCCCCTGTCGTGGTGGCCGAGAACGCGCCACTGGGCGAGGCGGCGGTGGCGATGCTGAGACGCGACATAGGCAGGGTCTACGTGGTTGATGCTGGGGGTAGGCTGCGTGGCGTTGTTGACCGCAGCGATATCGTCTCCGCGTGGCTGGGAGAGTAGAGGCATAAATGCCCCGGCCATGCGTATGTTGGTAACGTGGGAAGAGAGGAGAACTAAATCACCGCATGGCGACCAATTCCGGAGGTGGTGTTGGTGCGTAGAGGCGTCGTTGCGCCGCCCCGCAGGCCTGAAGGGATAAGATGGCTCCGCAGCGACGGGACACCGAACTTCAGCGACCGCGTCCACAAGCACCCAGGTGACGCGAAGATAATAGCCAGGCGCCCAGTATACACGACAACCAAGACCGCAACAATCCTCATGGCTGCTGAGGAGATGACGCGGCGCGGTGTGAGAGCACTACCAGTCGTGGTGCCCAACAGTGAGAAGCTTGAAGGCATGCTGACCACTATGGACCTGGTGAACTACCTCGGCGGAGGCGAGCTATACAACATAGTGAAGAACCGCCACGGCGGTAACATATACTCGGCTCTGCTCAAGGAACATGTCGAGTCAATAATGAACCCCAATCCCGTCTACGTGACGATCTACGACAAGCTGCCTAAAATACTCGAAACAATGGTGCTGAGAAACGTTGGAGTCATACCGGTCGTCATGGATGACGGCAGCATATGGGGCATCATAACCGAGCATGATCTTGTAAGGGAGCTTGTAGAGAAAAAGGTTGGCGTCAAGGTGGCCGAGGTGATGACGAAAGAAGTTATAACTATAGGTTCCTCGTCCTCGATAAAGGAGGCTGCAGAGAGGATGGTCAAGTACGGTATAAGGAGGCTCCCAGTCGTAGAGGATGACGGCAGCATATGGGGCATTGTTACGGCTAAGGACATAGTGCGCTTCTTCGGCAGCCATGACGTGTTCCGGTACATAGAGGGAGCCTCCATGGAGGAGGCGCTGCGTGCCCCAGTGAAGCTAGTGGCAGCCCCCGGCTACTACACTATAAGCCCCGAGGCCGATGTAGGCGACGCGGCAACACTGATGGCCGAAAAGGGCACCAGCAGCCTACTGGTCGTAGAGGACGGCCAGCTCCGCGGCATAATAACCGAGAGAGACGTGCTCTTCGCGGTGGCCGCTAGCCGCGAGAAACACTAGCCCCCGCGTCGCAGGCCTCACGAGACTCTTTGCCTCATTGTTTTTGCTATAGTTGTCTAGGACTAGGCACGTCCTAGCCTCCGTGCCCGTGTGGAGGTCAACTCAGGCATGAAGACGTATCCCCGCGTAGAGGAGTTCATGTCCTCGCCCGTGGTCGTAGCCCGTCCGGGCGACAACCTGGCACACGTGCGCCGCCTCATGCTGCGCCACCGTGTCGGCAGGATAGTGGTGGTCAACGACGCGTTGAAGCCCGTGGGTATAGTTACCCGCAGCGACTTCATCAAGCTGGCCGGGGGCCCCCTCGCCCGCCGCAGCCTTGACAGCGTGCCTGTCGAGGAAATAATGACGCCCAACCCCGTGGTGATAGAGTACAACCGCTCTCTCCGAGACGCAGCGAAGCTTATGCTGCAGCACCAGGTCAGCAGCCTGCCCGTGGTGGACGACGAAGGGATACTCGTAGGCGTAATAACTAAGACCGACGTGGTGCGGGCCTATGCTGAGCGCCTCCGCGGCAGGTACCGTGCCGGCGACTACATGTACCGCGACTTCCCCACGGCTTCCCCCGCCCACAGCGTCGCCTACGTGGTCGAGCTTCTGGAGCAGCACCCTACGCGCCGCGTCCTAGTGGTTGACGGCGACAAGCTCGTCGGCATAGTAGCGCCCAGCGACATAGCGTTCACGGCGCTGGACACCTCCCCGGCGCCAGGCAAGGAGAAGTACGTCCGCAGGTTCGCCCTGCTCCCCAAGGGGCGGCTCGGCCCCGTCTACGACTACGTTATGACAACGGCAGCCGACGTGATGACCCCGGACCCCGTGACCGGCGGGGTAGGCGACGACCTGGCAGCAATAGCCCAGGCCATGATACGTGGCGGGTTCAGCTCTGTGCCGATCGTCGAGAACGGGCGACCCGTGGGCCTGGTTGTCAAGCATAACATACTTGAGGCGATAGTTGGCCGGTAGCGCTCTGGCCGTTTGTCTCAGGGTTTTATCCCTCACCCCGCTAGCGGGGGTACAAGCATGCGTGGAGGAGCGTAGTTGGAGCCCAGGTGGTGTCCCCTATGAGCCTGGCGGAGAAGAAGGCCCGGGATATAATGATGCGTGACTACCCGGCAGTAGACAAGGACGAGACGCTTGAACACGCGGTCCGCGTGATGAAGCGCTACGACACAGACCGCGTGCTGGCCTTCGAGGACGAGAAGCTGGAGGGCATAATGACGAAGAAAGATATAATGATGAAGCTCGCGACGTTGAGGACACGTAACGTCGCGCCCGGCAGGATGCACGTCTCGAGCTTCATGACCTGGAACCCGAAGACAGCGCCACCCGATGCAACCGTTACAGAGCTGGCGCAGCGCATGATAAGCGAGGGGATAGGGAGCTACCCTATAGTAGAGGGCGACAAGGTGGTGGGCCTGGTAACCAGGTGGGAGATAGCGTCTCTCGCGCCACTATTCGAGAACGTCAAGGTAGTCGACGTGATGACCACTGTCCCGGAGGTTCTGCGCACTACCCACAAGGTGCTACACGCTAGGCAGCTCCTTCTCCGCTACAACGTGCTGTTCCTGCCGGTGGTCGACGAGGAGGGCAGGCTAATAGGCTACGTGACAACAGATGAGATAGCAGACGCGCTGCTAGCCTTCCACGACATTGTGCCCGAGAAGTTCCGCAAGGAGAGAATAGACCACCTCCTCGTCGACGACATAATGAGGCTCAGGCCGCCAACAGTGAGCCCCGACGACAGCGTAGCGACAGCCTTCGAGAAAATGAAGTCAAAGAAGACCAAGGGCGCAGTGGTAGTACACGAGGGCAAGCCAATAGGCCTAGTGACGCTCAACGAGCTGGTCAAGCTGGTAGCTAGCAGAGGCTAGCCCTCGGCAACCCGTTTTCCCCTGCACTTCCTTCTCCGCGGCCCAAGGCCATGCTACCGTCCGGCTGCTAGCCCTCACAGACGGGCACGTAATGCGGCAGCCCACAACCACGCCCGCCTATTCTACTGCCATAGCGCCAGGGCTACCCACGGCCAGGCGGCACGCCTCCAGAGCCCCCAGGGGGCGGCAGGTATTACGGGGTACTTGGCTGCCGCCTGGCCGTGGGGGACCAGGTGTGCCGGAGCACCGGTTCATAGTCGACTCTATGCTTGGTAGCCTTGCCCGCTGGCTCCGGATGCTCGGCTACGACACTGTGTATGCGAAGAACTGGCCTGATGGCCGTATCCTGGAGAAGGCTGCGGAGGAAGGCCGCGTGGTGGTGACTAGGGATCACGGCCTCTACGTGCGGGCGAGGCGGCGTGGCCTGGTGGCGGTGCTTGTGCCGGAGAGGCTTGAGGATGCTCTCGCCCTGCTGGCGCTGGGGCTTGGTATAGACCTCGTGGTGGACCCGGATAGGAGCCGCTGCCCCCTCTGCAATGCGCCGCTGCGCCGCGCGTCGCTGGAGGAGGTGCGGGGTCGTGTGCCGCCCAGGGTTGCCGAGTCTTTCAGGGAGTTCTGGGTGTGCACCGGCTGCGGCCAGGTCTACTGGCGGGGCGGGCACTGGAGGGGCATCGAGGCCACGTTGGCGGAGGCTAGGAAGAGGCTCCGGGAGCTGCGGGGCGGTTAGCGATCGAGGGCCTCCTCATAGGCGTGGCGTTATCCTCGGACGCGTTTGCAGTCGCCACCCCGCCCTGGGGCCGGCTCCTGAGGCGGGGCACTCTTATCTTCTCTCCGTGTATTGGTGCAGTCTTCGTGGCCCCTGGCGGGCTCTAGCGCGGCGTTAACGCTCTCACCGCTGCTGGAGGCTTGGTGGTGGTTGGGCTCTACTGGTGCGGGTGCGGCGCCTAACGCTGCTGGAGGCTTCGAGGAGCTTGTGAGGAGCCTGGGGCAGCGGCTGCTCTCCGTGAATCCGGCTTTGGCGTCGCTCGTGATATCGTTTGTGAGCAATGCAATACCCTTCATGACTGTGCCTTACCTGTTCGTTATAGCCCAGTATAGCGCCTTTATAGACAGTGTCTACGAGAAGGTGCTGATAGCGATAAGCGGCGGGCTTGGCGCGGCCCTCGGGAAGCTAGTCGTGTTCTACATGGGCCAGGGGGTGCACCACGTCCTCTCAGAAGAGAAACGCGAGGACCTGGAGTACTTTGTCCGCATGTTCCGTAGAAGCATGTTCCTGGCCGTGTTTCTCTTCGCGGCCCTGCCGCTGCCTGACGACCTCCTCTACATACCGCTCGGCATAGCCGGCTACAGCCCGCTCCTCTTCTTCCTAGCAGTAGCCTCGGGCAAGATAGTACTCACCGCGCTGGCCGTGCTCTTCGGCGACGCTGTGAGAAGGCTAAGCGAGTGGCTGGGAGCCCAGCTAGGCGTAAACATGAGTGGCTCGGCGGCAG
This sequence comes from uncultured Hyperthermus sp., assembly GCA_964498685.1. Taxonomy (GTDB): domain Archaea; phylum Thermoproteota; class Thermoprotei_A; order Sulfolobales; family Pyrodictiaceae; genus QNYQ01. The sequence goes on from CAZCGO010000004.1 coordinate 58,771, forward strand.
CGGGCCTGACCACGACGCTGCTCCTCGTAGCCCTGGGCTTGGTGATAGCCTACGTAACGGTGCGCATGAACTGGAGGAAGATAGTCGACGCGTACAACACGTATGGCCCCCTCATAGGCCTTGCCGAGATGGTGGTGCAGTTCTTCATAGCCCTACTGCCTAGGCGCGTGGCGACGCGCGTAGAGGAGAAGACCGATGCTCTCTTATCGAGGCTAGCAAGAGGACGAGGGAGGCCACAGCGATAGCCAGGTTCGCCCAGTAGCCCCTACTGCCCGGCCTGGCCCCAGTAGCCCCTCTAGGCCGGGGACGCGTCGCCCCCTCTGCCGCGCGGCGCGTAGGCGCGGCATCTCCGCTGCTCCCCGCCGAGGAGGCGGCGGCGTCCATGAGGCGGCGCGGCGCGTGGCCGCCCCTCTCGGCGGCCTCCGGGCGCAGGGGGATAACCATCCTGGACCCGTTGTGGAGCACCACCTCGACACGCGCCCCCTGCCCGAGGCTCATGGGGCCTGCGCGGTAGACCGTGCAGCCTCCCCGGCTCCCGGCGGGAGCCGCCTCCACGGGGGGAGAGGCGGCAGAGGGGTAGACGGCTACACGTGCCCCGGCCGGCGCCTCGACCACGACAAGGTAGCCCGTGGCCGCGCCGGGTAGGACGCTCTGAGGGGTGGCGTTCACCGCGAGGCACGGCTGCATGGCCAGCAGCGAGGCGGCCGCCGCGAGCAGCAGCGAGGCCTGCACGGCTGCTCCCTTTGCTCCCCGCCCGGGCTAGAGGTGGAGCAGAAGCTCCGCGGCTATTCCTTGCAGGCTCCTCCTTATCTCCCCTGTGGCGGCTAGGTGCCCTATCTCCCTGGGCGTCCGGCCCTGCAGCACCCTCGTCGCCGCCACTAGCCTCTCCTTCTCGCCCAGCAGCCAGAGCCCCCCGTAGCGGGCCGCGAGGGCCTGCAGCCCGGCGGCTATGGCGTCGAGGGCCGACTCGGGCAGCGCCTGCCCAGCCGCAGCCCTCCGCAGCCTGGCCACCTGTGTCCTGGAGAGGCTGGCGCCGGGCAGTAGGCCTGCGAGCGCCGGGTCGCCGGCCAGCAGTAGGCCCGCCGCCTCCGGGTCGAGGCTCCGGTATAGGCTGCCGAGCCCCCAGAGGAGCCTCGAGGCGGCGTCCGCGGCGGCCGCGGCTACGAGCCTCGCCCCCTCGCTGTCGAGGCCCACGGCGGCTCCTACGTTGTGCTCGCCGGTGGCCCTAGAGGGGAGCGGGGAGACGTAGACGGGGAGGAGGCCGTTGCGTAGCCAGAACCGTGTCACCCGCGGCCTGCCGTAGATGGCGCCGAGCCAGCTGGCCCCGCTGCGCCTGGCCTCGGCCAGCAGCAGCTGGAGCATCCTGCTGCCCAGGCCTTTCCGCTGCAGCCTCGGGTGAACCGCTATGCGCACTATCCTCCAGCCGGTGAGGGGCCGGTAGGAGCCGGCTGCCTCCGCGAGCCGGTCGTAGAGTATCCGGTGCTCCCACCTCGTCCCGGGCCCCTCCTCTGCAACATCCGCAGCAGCCACCACGTGGCCGTCCTGCTTCAACGCGTAGAGGCGGTGGTGCGGCGCGTCCAGCATGAGGGCCAGGTCGTCTGGCTCGTTGCGGTAGTGGGCGGCGGCGAGGAGGGAGTAGACGGCGGCCAGTAGGCCTTGGTTCCGCGCAAGCTCCCTGCGGTCCAGCTCCACGAGCACCGCGTGGGCCGGGTCGGGCTCGGCGGGGGCGGGCGGTTCATCCACGCGCAGCATGAAGGTGGAGTAGAGCCACTCCTCCAACGGGTCCCCAGGGGGGTAGCGGACCGGTGTCCGCAGCTCCACGCTCAGCCGGGGCTCGGGCAGCAGCTCGCCAGCGGCGTGGGCGAGCAGCCTCCCCGAGCCCTCGTAGCCGTGCACCGTGGACGCAGCCAGGAGCCGCGGGCTCCTAGAGGCGATGGCCCGCAGCCTCGAGGGGCCTACGGCGGCGGCCTCGTCCACGACGGTGTAGGCCCCCGGCGCGGCCTGGTCAGGGGTATGGTAGCGGACATGGAACCAGGGCCCGGCGGCCCCGACGACCAGGCCGTGGCGGCGTATGAGCCAGTGCCGGTCTCCGAGCCGTGTGAGCGCAGAGTCTAGGACGTGGAAGAAGCTCTGCACGCTCCAGGCGGTGGGCGCGGTAACCGACACGAAGCCGGCCATGTGTGCGTGGACGAGGTACGCGACAGTCAACGCTAGCAGGCCCGACTTGCCTCTGCCCCTGTCGCCGAGCACTAGCACGCTGCGCCCCCGTCTCCGTAGGAACCCGACTATCTCGTCCAGAGCCTCCGCCTGCTCCCTGGTCGCGGCCGCCTCGACCAGCAGCCTGGGCAGGGGCTCGCGGGGGCGGTAGCCGGCCGGGGGCTCGGGGCGGCCCGCGCAGCAGGCGGGAAGCCGCTCGGCGTAGACGGTGTCCTCGTCCAGGGATGCCCAGAAGAGGCTCCTAGCCGAGTAGAGCCGCTCGACGAGGTAGACGCGGTAGGCCCCTATGCTCTCCTCGCCGCCGGGCTGCCAGGCTGGAAGCGGCGGGGCGACGAGCGCGAGGACGCCGCCGCCGCGGACCGCCTCGCCGGCCGCTGCAAGCAGGTTGGGGCGGAGCAGCCGGGGTACGAGCAGGAGCGCGAACCCGGCCTCGGCGCCAAGTATCTCCTCTACGGCGCCGGGGCTCATTAGGCGCCTGCAGGCGCCTCTCGCTGCCTGGGCTAGCCGGCTGCGGTGCTCCGCTGGCGCCACGCAGAGCCCCGGCCCTAGCTGGCCGTGGAGGAGGCCTGCCAGCCGTTCTGCCGTGCCTGCAAGGTCTGTGGTGTGGAGGAGTACTAGGCCCCTGTAGCCCCCGGTGGACTTCAGGGCGTCGAGCCAGTCGCCTAGAGAGCGCCACACCTGCCACAAGGCCCCGATGCACCCGGCACGCGCCCGCCGGGAGACATGGGCGAGGCGTTTAACCCTAGGGCTGCTTTGTGGCGTCCTCCCGGCTACCCGGAGGGGCGCATGCATTGACGGCCGGAGTGTTTGGGGACGACGAGCTGGCGGGCTTCTTCTCCCTGCTTAAACGCCTCTCCGACGCTTTCGGCGTCTCGGGCTACGAGGACGAGATACGCGGCATAGTATTGGACGAGCTTAGACAGCATGCGGACGAGCTACGTGTCGACAGGTTCGGCAACGTGATTGCGGCGAAACGGTCGGGCAGGGGCTACCCCCGCGTGCTCTGGGACGCCCATATAGACGAGATAGGCTTCTTCGTAAGATACATAGATGAGCGTGGCTTCCTCTATCTTAGCCCCGTGGGCGGCTGGAGCGAACGCGTCCTGCCCGGCCAGCGTGTGCGCATCCTATCCAGCACGGGCAGGATAGTCCGCGGCGTGGTCGGCTCAAAGCCCCCGCACCTCTTGAAGCCGGAGGAGAGGGACAAGGTGACGCCCCTGGACCGCCTCTTCGTCGACATAGGGGCTTCCAGCAGGGAGGAGGCCGAGAAGCTGGGCGTACGGGTCGGCTCCCCGGTGGACCTCGACCGGGAGGCGGTGATGCTCGCGGGGACGCGGGCCACCGGCAAGGCGTTCGACGACCGTGTCGGCGTGGCGGTGCTCCTGGACGCGTTCCGCCGCATAGAGCCGCGCGAGCAGGACGTGTACCTCGTCCTCGCGGTCCAGGAGGAGGTCGGCCTGAAGGGTGCCCGTGTCGCCGCGCAGCAGGTTCAGCCGGACGCGGCGATAGCCCTAGACGTGACTACGGCAAACGACGTGCCCGACGTGGCCAGGCAGGACTGGGTCGCCGAGCTAGGCAAGGGGCCCGTGCTCAAGGTCGCCGACGGCCGCGGCGCAGGCGGCCTCATAGGCAGCCCGAGGCTTCTATCGCTGCTCGAGGAGACAGCCCGCAGCCTAGGCATAGCCTACCAGAGGTCGATACTCCCCGGCGGCACCACCGACGCCGCCATAATAGCGCTAACGGGCCGCGGCGTGCCCTCGGCGGTCGTGGCGGTGCCCACCAGGTACATCCATAGCCCTGTAGAGCTCCTCGACCTCCGCGATGCCCTGGCGGCCTCAAGGCTCGTGGAGGCGGCTACGCTGAGGATAACGCCGGACTGGTACCGGGAGAACCTAGAGGAGAAGAAGCTCAAACCCTAGCCCCCTCCTCATAAGCCCCCGACTAGGGTCTAGACATTTTCACGGCGGCAGGCTATGCGCCGGGAACTGCTTGACGAGCTCCGGGAGGCAAAGAGGCGGCTTCTGTCACCGGACCCGGAGAGGGCGCAGAGGCAGAGGAGGAAAGGCAAGCTGCTCGCCAGGGAGAGGCTCGAGCGGCTCCTCGACCCGGGCAGCCTACAGGAGATAGAGGCGTTCCATGTGAGCCCCTACACGCCGGGAGGGCGCTGGGGGGACGGCGTAGTAGCCGGCCTCGGCCGGGTCAACGGCCGCCCCGTCTACGTCTTCGCGCAGGACTTCACCGTTATGGGTGGAAGCATAGGCTACGCGCATGGAGCCAAGATAGCCAGGACGATAGAGATGGCTGCAAAGACGGGCGTCCCCGTGGTGGGCCTATGGGACTCGGGCGGGGCCAGGATACCCGAGGGCGTGGCCGCCCTCCACGCGGTAGGCATGATAATGAACGCGATAGTGCAGGCGAGCGGCGTGATCCCGCAGGTGTCCCTGGTGCTAGGCCCCAGCGCCGGCGGCGCCGCGTACGCCCCCGCCCTTATGGACTTCACCGTGATGGTCGAGAAGACCTCGTACATGTTCATAACAGGGCCGGACGTGGTCAGGGAGGTGACTGGGGAACAGGTAGACTTCGAGCAGCTCGGCGGCGCCAGGGTGCACTCCGAGAAGAGCGGCGTAGCCCACTACGCCGCCGCCACGGAGGAGGAGGCGTTCGAGTATACCCGCTCACTGCTCTCCTACCTGCCCGACAACAACGAGGCGCCCCTCCCGGTGGCGGAGCCAACGGACCCCCCGGAGAGGAGCCTAGATGACATCGAGGCAGTGATACCGGACGACCCTAACCGGCCCTACGACATGCTCGAGGTCGCGCAGAGGATATTCGACGAGGGCTCCCTGCTAGAGCTGCAGCCCGACTACGGCCAGTCACTGATAACGGCCTTCGCGAGGCTAGGCGGTATACCTGTCTGCCTCGTAGCCAGCCAGCCCCTCGTAGCAAGCGGCGCCATAGACATAGCCGCCTCCGTCAAGGCCGCCAGGTTCGTCCGCTTCTGCGACGCCTTCAACCTCCCCATAGTAACCCTCGTAGACGTCCCCGGCTACATGCCCGGCGTGGGCCAGGAGCACGGCGGCATAATACGCCACGGCGCGAAGATGCTCTACGCCTACGCCGAGGCCACGGTGCCCAAGATAACACTCATCGTGAGGAAGGCCTACGGGGGAGCCTACATAGCCATGGGGAGCCGCAGCCTTGGCGCAGACCTGGTATACGCGTGGCCCACCGCCGAGGTAGCCGTGCTCGGCGCCAGGGCCGCGGTAAGGATACTCCACCGCCGCGAACTAGCAAGAGCCGACAACCCGGAGGAGCTGCGACGCCGGCTCGAGGAGGAGTACACTGCCGAGATGCTCAACCCCTACCGGGCGGCCGAGACCGGCCTAGTAGACGACGTGATAGAGCCCCGCGAGACCAGGGCCCGGCTCTACCGTGCACTACGCGCCCTGCTGCCCAAGCGGGAGCACAGGCCCCCGCGGAAGCACGGCAACCCGCCCCTCTAGCCGCAGCGTATGCGGAACAGGAGCCCGCCGGCGGCGACACCTCCCCCGGGCTCAGCGAGCTCCTCTACAACGCCGCTGCACGGGGCCCTGACCTCGTTAAGCATCTTCATTGTCTCAACTATTAGCACGACGTCGCCCTCCGATACCCTCGAGCCCGGCTCTACGCGGGCCTCCACGACCCGTACAGGCAGCCTCGCCCGGACAGCGCCCTCGGCCTCCGAGAACTCGGCCAGCCAGCCCCCCCGGCTCCGCCTGGCCCCGCCCCGTCTCCCGCGGAGATCGGACACGTGGTACGAGCCCCATGGCGTCTCCAGCACGCCATCCCTGGCCCTGACGCGGAGAGAGCGCCTCTCGCCGCCCTCCTCCACCACTACCAGGTAGACGCCGGGGGCCTCCTCCCTGACCTCTACCACCCTGACGCTACCACCTTGACGGCGGCCAGGGCCAGCCATGCCACTCCACCAGCCCGGGGCCCCTCGCCGCAGCGGCCGGCGTGTTGCCGAGCCTGCCGGCCACCTCTGCGGCTATCATGCGCCGCCTCTCCGCCTCGGCCAGCAGCTCGTCCAGCCTCTCCTCCAGCGTGGCCGTGTGGAACTCGCCCCGCAAGAACCAGTCCGAGCCCGCCACCACCCTCAGGAGGTCGAGGTTGGTCTCAACGCCCGCCACGACGGTGTCCCTAAGCGCGGCGTGGAGCCTCGAGACGGCCTCCCCGCGGTCACGCCCGTACGCGATTATCTTCGCGAGGAGCGTGTCGTAGCCGGGGTCGACTCGGACGCCGGGCTCGAGGGCGTGGTCGACGCGCAGCCAGACACCCTCCGGCGGCCTCCACGCCGCCACCACCCCGGTGGACGCCCTGAACCCCTCCCAGGGGTTCTCGGCGTAGAGACGCGCCTCCACGGCCCAGCCGTGGAGCCTCACCTCCTCCTGCCTGACCCCCAGCTCCCTGCCGGCGGCAACCAGCAGCTGCTGCTCCACGATGTCGACCCCGGTGACCATCTCTGTGACGCCGTGCTCCACCTGCAGCCTCGTATTCGCCTCGATGAAGTACGCGTTCCCGCGCTCATCCACTACGAACTCGACCGTGCCGGCGCTCGCGTAGTCGACGCTCTCCCCGAGGCGGAGGGCGTAGTCGAGAAGCCTCTCCCTTAGCCCGCGCAGCCTCTCGGCCAGCGGGCTGGGCGCCTCCTCGACTATCTTCTGCCTCCTCCTCTGTATGCTGCACTCCCTCTCATAGAGGTGGACGACTCGCCCCTGCCCGTCCCCCAGTATCTGCACCTCCACGTGGCGCGGCCTCTCGACAAGCTTCTCCACGAAGACGGCTCCGGCGTCGCCGAAGCCCCTCCTGGCCTCCTCGGCCACCAGGCGGTAGGCCTCCGCCGCCTCCTCGGGGCCAGCGGCGACCCTCATGCCGCGGCCACCGCCCGCCCTAGAGGCCTTGACCACCACCGGGGCCCCCAGCCTCTCGGCGCACCTCTCCGCCTCCCTGGGGCTCCCCGCCCTGCACCAGGGCACCGTCGGCACGCCCAGCTTCTCGGCGAGACGCTTGGCCTCCCACTTGTCCCCCAGCAGCCTCATAGCCTTAGGGCTGGGCCCGGCCCACGCCACGCCGGCGTCTAGCACCTTCTCGGCGAACACCGGGTTCTCCGAGAGGAACCCGTAGCCGGGGTGCACTATGTCGGCCCCGGCCTTCTCCGCCGCCTCGACCAGGGCATCGACGTCGGTATAGGAGGGCACCTCTATCGAGAACAGGCCCGCCCTGACGTGGGGGCTCCCCCGGTCGCCCCTCGTGTACACGGTTACGGGCTCCCAGCCGAGGCTGCGCACGCTCCTAGCTATCCTTACCGCTACCTCCCCCCTGGCGGCTATCAATACGCGCAATCCAGGCAACGCCCCCAGCCACTGTGCGTCATGGTTTAATACCGTGCCAGCGTGACTCGGCCCCGGCCGCCGGGGCCGGGCCATGAGCACACATTAGGCGCCATGAGCGATGTGCACCCTTCTTCGGGATAAAAACACTAGACTCCAAGACGGGCGCCTAGGACAGTATACGACAAACGTCGAGGAAAGACTATACCAGGCAGGCAGATAGCCATGAAGAACCGGAGGCCAAAACTACTCAGCATAGAAGCCTACGACACAGTAACAACGACAATGGACACCGAGCCCCCACTCCTACCCGGCGCGACAATAGCCAGGCAGCAAACCCGGGGAAGAGGAAGAACCGGCCCATGGCAAAGCTCCCCCGGAGGGGCATGGCTAACACTCCACACACCCCAGCCCCCGCCCCCAGGCCTACCCGTAGCAGTAGGCGGCTGCACGGCCACAAAACTAAACCAGCTACTAGGCCGACAAGCAGTAGCAGTAAAATGGCCAAACGACCTCATAGCCGCGCCATGCGGCCCAAAGCTCGGAGGAATACTCGTAGAGCACCGCGGCGCAGCCACCAGGATAGGGATAGGCATAAACGTCTACAACAACCCCCCGCCAGGCGCCACAAGCCTCAGCCAGCTAGGCTACAGGAAAGGACTAGCACAGGTACTACAGGCCGCCATAGAGGCAGCACTCGAAGCACTAGCCAACACAGCCACCTGCATAGAAGCCGCCAGGAGGCTAGACGCGCTCAAAACAGCAACAGTCGAGGTAGAAACACCAACAGGCACGCTAAGAGGAACCGCAGAAGGCATAGCCAGCGACGCAGCCCTAACAATAAGAGACCCCCATGGCAGGCTACACAGGGTAACCTGCTGCCACGTGAAAACCTACCACTGCGTATTACCCAGCCCCAGGCGCTAACCACAACCCAGAGGAATACCAGCCACACGGGCCCCCAGCCATGATACTCGCAGACCGAGACATAGCCTGGTACATGGAGAAAAACCTCCTACGCATCACCCCCCTCTCCCCCGACACCATAAGAGAGAACGGCATCGACCTACGCCTAGGCGACGAGTACTGCCGGTTCAACCAGGACGCGCCCGAACTCGACACCGCGGAACCCTTCGACAGGAGAACCTACTACCAGTGCAGCAAGGCGGGAAGAGAAGGCTACACCATAAAACCATACGAGCACCTACTCGCAACCACAATAGAGACAATATGCCTACCCGACGACCTCGTAGGCCTAGTCAACGTCAGGAGCACCTACGCCCGCCTAGGCCTCTACATACCACCCACGGTGATAGACGCCGGCTTCTGCGGACAGGTAACAATAGAGATAATCGGCTCAGCCTACCCGATACGCCTCTACCCCGGCCAACGCTTCCTCCACGTAGTCCTCGTTAAAACCACGAGCCCGGTGGCAAAACCCTACAACGGAAAATACCAGCACCAAAAAGGAGTAACACCGCCAAAGCCAGACAACTAGATTCAAAATATATTTTAATATTTAAAAATAATCTAGGGAAGTGGTAGTATTGATACAACGTAGTAATTGTTGTTAATGCGGGTAGCTAATGCAACGCTATAAACATAGCCGGGTTGAACACCTTGGGCCTCAACTTTGAGAACAGTGTAGCTCCCCGGCCTTAGAATACCAGCATCAAACAGTCTAATACTGCCAGCATTTCCCTTTAGTTCGCCAATGCCGTAGTAGCCGTCCTTAATATAAACGTAGACATGTCTTGAATCAACACTGACGGAGGGCAACAAGTTCCACCCGTTATCGTACTCTAGAGGTGCCGCTGCAGAACTCATGTTATAGACCGTATAGGTCAATGATGGCAGCAGTACTGGCAGGTTTTCGCTGTTGTACGTAAGTACGAAAACATAGAGCCTCGTAGCACTCGTACCGCTATTTATAACTACAGTTACTGCTTTGAAACCTCCTGTAGAATTCTCGAAGCCTTCAAGCGACATTGATAGAGCGGCTGCTATATTCGAGAGCGTGTTCATTATTTGCTGGTTAGCTCTTGCTTGAACTAATAAAGGAGTAAAATAGTACACCATTCCAAGCGCTAATACTATAGCTATCGAAACTATTATTACTGTTGACAAAAGCTCTGCCTGCGTCCTCATTTCTATCACCTTAGCGATGTAGATACCACATACCTAGCCATTCTACTGCAAGTGTAAAGTCCATATCATTATGTTCATAGTCGAAGCTCCAGCCGTATGGATCGTTCACTACAAATGCGACATAGTAGTCATTTGGCTGGTTAGGTAGCAGCAGGAAGACACTATCAGTCACCCACTGCGTGTTAGGCGGCCACGTGTCCTCTATATTCATCAATTGCTGGTAAATATAGTCGCTCGTCATATATACAGTGCCGTTTGGCGATATAAGTTGGAATGACATTAAGTATTGCTTAGGATCGTCTACATCATTTACGTCGTCCGCCGCATTATCATGGAACTTGTAGCGTATTTGTATTGAAACTTGTGCTATCTGACTACCATTTATACCATAAGGTCCAATGAACTTAAGATAGACCTTATTTATTGTTTGCTCGAGACACCCTACCTTCAAGGAGTCGGTATCGTCGTCAAACGCAGTGTAAATATGAGTGCCTAGATCATCGTAACTATCGCGATAGCCCCAGTCAGTCCCCTCATCAATAAATATTATCTCGTTAAGCCCGTTACCGTCGGTGTCTGCTATTAACGTAAAGGGTTCTATACCACTAGTAGCACCGCTGACAAAGTTAAAGAAGGTTAAAGTCGCATCTCGCAGCTCGTAGTCAAGTATCGCATGTGCTATATTCCTATATGTGCCGTCGCCACTGTAATAGTAGAAACCAAACGCCTTTGCACCCTCAAGGTTGCTGTTTGTTGCATCATTGTGTGTACTTAAGAAGGTTGTAACTCCTCTCATCTTTATCCTTACTGGTTTTGCGTAGTCCTCGCTGTCTCTGTACGTGTTTATATCCTTGTCATACTCGAGAGATGCGTTTATGTTAGCATTGTTATCGCGGCCGAAGTAGCCGAGACTATCGTCTCCCTGAAAGTTTTTAATTGAAATATTTATGTTTAAGGCAGTTCCGTATTCTGGGTTTTCTATACCGTCAGGTCCTCCTAGCGCGATGCAATCGCTCATTTGCATGAGGAGCTTATCGTTGTTTTGTTCTATGTTAGCTATCGAAGAGAGTGGGCAGTATATGATAAAGGGTCCTCCTTCGTATCTATCGTGCCCCTGATAATAGGTTCCTGTTGGTATGTAAATGTAGGCTCCAAAGCCTTTGGTGTCGAATATTATTTTAGCTTCTCTGTTCTTTATCGAGATGTTTTCGGTGGAACCTTTCTTAAGACGGGCTACTTTTCCGTATGCGTTTTCAACCACTTCATATTCAAGGGCTGCCAGTTTAGGTGATAATTCGGTGCTATTTATTTTTATTATTGCTTGGTCATCGTTGGGCCATACAAATACCGCAAACCACTCGGCGCCATCCCGTACGGCAACTATGGCTGGCTCGGAGCCGTTGTAAGGCGCATAGGTATACATGCCGATTAGCGCTGCGGATTTAAATGGTGGTGTGTAGGGGGCTCCCCCGCCGCCAATCACAAAGCTTCCTGCTATAGGCTCTAGGTTGTGGATGAATATCGCGTCAAAACTTGTTTGGTTAAGGTAGTCGGCGGGCTGGAAGCCTCCCTCATAGAGTTTTTCGTTAACATAGCACAGTGATTTGACCATGTTTTTCCAGAATATTGACGTATTTGTGGATGATGAGTTGGGGCTTGTGCCTATTACGATATTGGGGTTATTAGCTAGTTGCGCTAGATCGTTTATCCCGGTTAGATTGAAGTAATTTGTTTTTACTGAACCTGCTACTGCTGCATACTGTGTTTGGCCGCTGCTTGGTGGGGGTGGCGTTATCGGTTTTATGTATGCACCGCTCGAGAGTACTGCGCTTATGAGTTCGCCGTTTACCACGGTAATCTTAGCTTTACCATTAGGATGTAGTAGGAGCTTGGAGCCATCTACTACTGCATTGCTGATTGGTGTAACATATACCTGAGCTGTGCCTGCTGTACATGCGCTTGTCACGCAGAGTCCTGGCTTTACGAAATAAGTGTCACCATTACTATCTTTTACTGAGAATATAACAAAACTATGCTCCTTACTATCCTTATTAGTAACTAGGTACACCTTTTTCGTCAATGAGCTGAGCGTGTAATCAAGTGTTATATTAATTGGCGCGTTTGCCGACCGTATCTTCTGTACAATACTTTGAGCGAGCTGTATGTTAGACTGGGCTGATGCTAACAAGTTTATCAGCAAAGGCACAAGCGCGGTAAGTATAAATGTAAATACTATTAGGCCGGCTATAGTGTTCGAGATAGCGCGGCGTGGCCTCTTGATATTGGCGCTATATGTATCTCCAGCTTCAGTAGGCCTTGATGGCATGGCATGCACCCATATTTAATTATCTGTCATACAATAGAGCAACGATACCCCCATCTAATTAACATAGTCGGCGTGGCTGATAAAACAAATCTTTAAATAAGGCAAGTAGGGTATGCTTTATGGTAATCCTCCTTGCTTTCTTGCTTTCATTGTTGCCCGCCGTAGGATGAGGGGCGAGATAGAGGGTAGGAACGGCTGTTGGGGTAGTGCCGGATGTGATAGTGGATCTGGCGTGATTTTGCCGCAAATCCCGGCAAGTCCTATAGTTAGTATTCGATGGTGGGGCCGCCGGGATTTGAACCCGGGACCACCGGCGCTCCGGCCCGTGGCCCCCGGCGCGGGGTGGGTCCCCAGGCCGGCATCCTGCCAAGCTAGACGACGGCCCCTTTTCCTTGCTCCCTGTGGGTCCCCGGGTTGGGGCCCCGGTGTTGTGTGGTTGGGGTCGGCCGGGGGTCTTATTTTTGTCTTGTTGCGGTTCCTTTTGGGTTTGGCTGGTTGATGCTGGTAGGGGTGTTCCTGATGTTCCTTTTTCGCTGTGTTTTCTACCGGGGTTGATTCTGCCACACGGAATTATTAAAAATGTGTCTCCGCCTTTCTCGTGTGTAACATTTTCATGGGAATAGGTGCTGTGCGGCAGAGGGCTAGCTGGCTGGAGGTGCTCTAGCGATGGTGTACCCGGCTTGGTCCTCCTACCCCGTGCCGGGGATGCGTGCGCTGTCGTTCGTCGGCATCGCGGTGCACTGGATTATACTGCAGTACGTGCTGGGCCTGCCGTTCCTGGCGTTCCTGGCGCTGCTGGTCTATAACATGAAGCGGGACCCGGTGTGGATGAAGATAGCGAGGACTCTGGCTAAGGGCTTTGTCGTCGTGTTCGCCGTGGGCGCCGCCACCGGTACTGCTAGCGAGTTCGGGCTTGTGCTACTGTGGCCTAACCTCACCGAGGCCGCCGGCAGGTACATCTACTTCCCGCTGTACGCGGAGATATTCGCGTTCATGATGGAGGTAGTGTTCCTCTATATGCTCTGGTACGGCTGGAACCGCATTAACCCCAAGGCGCTGACTGTTGTCGCTTTCCTGGGCTTCCTCGGCGCCTGGTACAGCGCCTCTATGATAGTCAGCGTCAACAGCTTCATGGTGGCGCCCACCGGGATAGTGCCGGCGATCCGGGTTGAGAACGGCCACCTGGCCTACCTCTACAGCCAGGGCTACCCGAAGGTAACCGCCGCCGTGCCGGTGCCCATAGTGAGGCTGCTCAACGTCACGACGCTGACCAAGGTTGCCCACATGGAGGTGCTGGGTACTGGTAAGGTCAGCCTGGCTGGGACGGAGGTGCCGGTGGTGCTGGTGAGGCTGCCGGCGCGGGTAGTGCAGCAGCTCGTCAGGGAAGCCTACGAGGGTAAGACGGTCGCGGAGAGCGTGCTGGCGGCCAAGGTTAACGGCAAGTACATCCTGCTCAACACTACCGGCATAGCGGCGCTGGCCAAGAACCCGGAGGAGCTGCGCACGCTGCTAAGGATAACGGGCAGCATGTCTATAGTGGAGAGCATGGGCGTCCGCCTCGAGGCCGGCACCCAGCTGACGCCGCAGCAGCTGGCGAAGGTGCTCCTCAGCCTGCCGGTGAAGAACGTCCTCGACCCTATACTGCTCGCAACGATAAAGTCTGTAGGCGTGCTCACGGTGACGTTCAAGAGCCCGGTATATGCTGCCAGCATTGTGCACGTCATTGGCGCCGGCCTGGTGGTTAGCGGCTTCACAGCCCTCGCCGGCTACGCGCTGCGCCTGCTGCGGATGACCGGCAACGAGCCCGAGGAGTACCGCCGCTACGTCGAGACGGCTTTCCGGTTCCTGGCGGTGTTCGCGGCTATCATGATAGCGTTCCAGGGCTTCGTAAGCGGCCACGAGATGGGCGTCGCTGTGGCCCACTACAACCCGGAGAAGTTCGCCGCGATGGAGGGCACGGCGAAGGGCTTCACCAGTATACCGAAGCTGCTCCACATAGACGGCCTCGTGGAGAAGATGATGAGCATGGTGGCCTACGGTGACCCGAACGTGGGGCTACCCGAGTACGACAAGATACCCGCCCACTACTGCCAGTGCATGCTAAGCGGGCTACCCAAGTACGACTGCCGGCCGCCCCTGGTGATACACTACATCTACTACACGAAGATAGGCCTCGGCGTGCTCCTAGGCCTCTACGGCCTCCTGGTGGCGCTGGTGGCTATGAGGGACAGGTGGGGCTGGGCCGACGCGCTGCTACGCCTGGTACGCATAGAGGGCAGGCCGAGGTGGCTACTGAAGCTGGCAATAGTGTTCGCGGTGCTGGCACAGATGACGAGCAACATGGGCTGGGCCGTGCGCGAGATAGGCCGCAAGCCGTGGACCATCTACGGCCTCATGACCGTCGACGTGGCCGCGACAACCAACAGCCTGGCACACCTGGCTGGCAGCCTGGCGCTGGTCGCGATATACTACATCTCGATACTAGCAGTGCTCGTGTATGCCGTGTACCGCATACTCTGGCTCCCCGGCAAGAAGGAGGCGGGCCACGCCTAGAACCGGGGGACCCTCGACGGTTTTCTTTTCGCTACCGTTGATTCGCGTCCGCGTGGTAGGCGTTTAGCCCCCGTGGCTTTGGCACGTGTAGCTCAAGGCTGCGTGTAGGCTGGGCCGTGAGATAGGTGGCGTGGAGGAGGTGGCCTGGAAGTGATAGGTGTCGCGCCGGCGTGGCTGGCGTTCATGTTCGGCTGGCACATAGCGATGGTCAACCTGGGCATAGGCTTGGCCTGGCTGGTGCCGTACATACGCAACAGGGCCGCGAAGGAGAACGACGCGGAGCTGGAGAGGATAGCGCGCAGCCTGATGAGGTTCTACGCCGCAACCTACGGCCTCGCGGGCGTGTTCGGCACGGCGTTCACAGTGTTCCTGCTGAGCTATTACCCTGGATTCGTGGGCATGGCGGGCCATATAGCGCTGATACCCTTCGCCATATCGATACTGATGATAGCGCTTCACTTCTTCAGCATCATAGCGTACTGGTATGGCTGGGATAGGTGGAGCCTGAAGGCGCACAACCTGATAGGGCTGGGGCTCGGCATCTCGGCGCTCCTAATACCCTTCGGTTTCCGTGGCGTGTTCGCGTTCCTCAACATACCTGCGGGGCTGCAGGTCAGCGTCACCAGCGGCGGGATAAAGTACGGCCTAGACCTAGGTGCGGCGATATTCTCGAACCCGACGACGATACCCCTCTATATAAAGAGCATAGTGGCGGCGTTCACGGTGACGTTCTTCGCCGTGATGGGTGGCTACGCTTACCGCTACCTCACGGCGGGCAGCGAGGAGGACCGCAGGGTAGCGGCTAGGGCTATGAGGCTGGTGGCCAAGCCGGCGGCCGTGGGAGCGGTGCTCATGATATTCCTGGGCTTCTGGTATGCTCTAAGCCTGGAGAACGTGCCCTACAAGTTCAACAACGTGTTCGCCAGCCTGGGCTGGAAGACTGGCCCGGACCCGACGCCGTACTATAACGTCGCCTGGCTGTTCGTCGTGAAGATGCTGTTCTTCGCCGTCCAGCTGGCTGCGGCGGCACTGGTGGTGCCGAGGATACTGCGTGGCGAGAAGCTGACCGAGGGCCAGCTCCGGCTCCTCTTCGCGGCCGGCATAGCTGCTGTGCTGACGGTGCCCCTGGGCGAGTACCTTAACGCGTTCAGCCAGTACCCGTTCTTCATAGCAGCCTGGCCTGACGTGCTGGCCGGCCACGTGACGGTCCAGCAGCTGGTCGCCGACTACGGCGTAAAGGTGACCCCCGCCAGCGCCCTCCCGGCCGTCATAGAGAGGGTTAACAGCGTGGTCCTGGTGGACGGCGCGGGCAGCAGCGCGGTAGACGTGTTGAAGAGCCTGGTGAGCCACTACCCTGACAACGCCTACTTCCGCGCCCTAGAGGCCGCCGCCGAGACCTCCGTCAACGAGATAGCGGTGATACCCGCGGTGGTGTACCTGACGTTCGGCTTCATACTCTTCCTGACGCTGTCCGCGATATACCTGCTGTACATAGTGCTGTCGCCCAGGAAGGAGGCAGCGGTGGCGACGGCGGTCGCCGAGGAGTAAGGAGCATCAGCCCCGGCTCGCCGATCCCGCCCGTCTCTCTTTTTGCCTCCGCCCTCCGCTCCGGAGGGCTCCCCGCCGGGCTTATGGAGCGTGCCTCGGCCGCGGCGCCAGTGTCGCCCCTTCGCCTCTAATAGGGGCCTGTGTCTCCTCCCTTCTCGTCCCTGGTTCTCGGCGTAGTCGGGGGTGGCGCTGCTGGGCAGGCGCCGTAGCGGTAAGAGGCTGAAGGACCGGGACATGTTCGAGACCGTCGAGGAGGTTTGGGACAGGCAGACCCTCCTGGCTGCCTACGAGGTTATGCGTAGGCTCCGTCTCGACCGTTTCGCCGGCGTCGTCAGCTCCGGGAAGGAGGCCCGCGTGTACCGCGCGGTGGGGAGGGATGGCCGCGACTACGCCGTGAAGATCTACCTGACGGTGACTGCCGAGTTCCGTAAGAGCATCCAGAAGTACCTGCTCGGCGACCCAAGGTTCCGGGGCGTGGATACGGGTAACACGAAGAAGCTGTTCTTCGCCTGGGCTCGCAAAGAGTACCGCAACCTTGTCCGGATGTATGAGGCCGGCGTGCGTGTGCCCAGGCCGCACCTTGTCTACCAGAACATAGTAGTCATGGATTTTGTGGGTAGGGACGGGTTGAGGGCGCCGACCCTGCGTGAGGCCTACCGGGAGCTGGAGCCCGTCGAGCTGGAGGAGCTCGCGTGGGAGGCCCTCGAGCAGTACCGCCGGATATACTGCTGTGCGCGCCTCGTCCACGCCGATTTCAGCGAGTTCAACCTCCTCCTCTACGAGGGCAGGCTCTACGTGATAGACGTGGCGCAGGCGGTTAGCCTGGACCACCCTAATGCGGGCGAGTTTCTCCGCCACGACGTGTGGAATATCCACCGGTTCTTCGCCAGGGAAGCCGGTATAGACCTCCCGGGCGTTGAGGAGCTGGTAGAGTGGGTGACAGGTTGCAGCAGGGCCCGCTGCGCGGAGCAGCAGGCGGCAGCATCCCGGGCGTCCTGAGGCTCTACGCGAGGGTCCCGCAGGAGCGGCTAGGGGTGCTTATAGGGGAGAAGGGCCGCGTCAAGACCGAGATAATGAGGCGTACGAGGACCAGGATAACGGTGGACAGCACTACCGGTATGGTGGTTATAGAGCCTGAGGCGCCGGACGTCCCCCCCTACATGGTTATGAAGGCCCAGGAGGTTGTCCGCGCGGTAGCCTACGGGTTCCCGCCGGAGAAGGCGATGAGGCTTCTCGACGAGGACACTGTGCTCATAGTTATCGACCTGAAGCAGTACGTGGGCGATGCGCCGAACCACCTGCAGAGGGTCAAGGGCCGCATAATAGGCGAGAAGGGCAAGGCGAGGAGAACACTAGAGGAGATGACCGGAACCTACATCTCGGTCTACCGTAACTACGTGGCGATAATCGGCGACTACGAGTCGGCGAGCATAGCAAAACACGCCGTGGAGATGCTGATAGAGGGGCGCCAGCATAGCACTGTATACCGCTACCTGGAGAGAGCCATGTTCGACCTGCGCCGCAGCCGCATGACCCAGCTATGGCGTAGCAGCCGCGAGGGCTAGGAAGAAGGGAAGAAGGCTTGGGCTCCCCGTGTTTTGTCGTCAGGGCTGTTTTGGCGCCGTGCTCGTGGCTCGTGCTAGTCTCCTCTTCTTTATCCGCCTCCCGGTGCGGGACCGGTAGACGTACTCCACCAGGGCGGCGCCCAGATAGCTCGCCAGTATGGTGTAGAAGCTCCGAGGGTTCGTATAGTACTGGTGGTAGAGGAGGATAGCCAGGATAGCCGCCACCACGGCGAAGCTGGCGGCTATGAGGGGGCCGTTCCCTCGGGTTATGTGGCGGAGCCGGTAGTGGGAGGCTATGACGGCCAGGTATATTATTATGAATGTGGCGCTGCAGACCGCGGCGACGCCGTCAAGGTTGAGGAAGAGCGCCAGGGCGAGCCCCAGCAGCGCGGTAATGTATAGCCCCTCAGGGGCTCGGAACCACTTCTTCCTCTCGAAGACCGGCGGCAGCTCCCCTTCCCGTGCGAGCGCGTAGGCGACGTTGGCGCCGCCGTAGAGGGTGGCGTTTATTGCCGAAGCTGTTGAGAAGAGCGCGCCAACCCCTATGAGGAGGAAGCCTGCCTCGCCTATGGCGCCCCTGGCGGCCTCTGCGAGGGCGTACTCCTTCGTCTCCGCCAGCTTCTCCACCGGCGTGGAGCCTACCGCAACCACCGCGACCGAGACATAGACTATAGTGGCTATGAGCAGGCTGAGGTATATTGCCCGGGGCACGTTACGCTCTGGGTCCTCTATGTTCTCCGAGGCGTTGGTGACTAGCCCGAAGCCCGTGTAGCTGAGGAAGAAGAACGAGGCCGCGTATAGTACTCCTGCCAGGTGTTCCCGGTCGAGGGCTGGCGCTAGCCAGTCGGGGTGGATGCTGGGAAGACCCGCGGCCACCAGGAACAGGAGCACGGCCAGCTTGGCGGCCACTATGAAGCTTTCAGCCCTTCCCACAGCCTTAGAGCCCTTGAAGTTTAAAAGCGTGAAGAATGCCACCACGCCGGCCTCGACCAGGGCAATGTTTAGCCTCGACTCTTCGGCGCCGACAAGCGCGAGCAGGTAGCCAGCGAAAGTCTTGGCGAAGAGGGCTATAGAGGCCACATACGTAAACCAGAGCATGAACGCCAGCGTGCCGGCTGCGAGGCTGTCGCCAAAGCCCCGGAGGACGAACTCTATAGGCCCCGCGTTGGAGACTATCTTCGAGCCCAGCTTCGCGTAGGAGTAGGCCACGAGGAGAGCCGCGAGAGAAGAAGCCGCAAAGGCCAGCGGGAGGTCACGGCCAGCCAGCGCGGCGCCCACGCCTATGAGCGAAAATATGCTCGCACCTATGATTATCCCGACGGCCAGCGCAGTGGCCTCCCATAGGGAGAGCTTCTCTCCGCCCGGCAGGGCCCGCCACCGCCGCACCGTGGCCGGCAGGGGCTACGCGTACTCCTCCGCCAGCTCTATGAGCTCCTGGGGTATGATGCCCTTCTCGGCCAGCCTGCGCACCTCTTCCCTCATATACCTGTATATCACGTCGGCCCGGTCGGGCTTGAAGTCCCAGGGGGCGGCGAGGACGATGTCGCCCTCCCTCATCCACATGCGGCGCCTCAGGCTGCCGGGTATCCGCGCCTTCCTCTCCACGCCGTCCTGGCACCTTATCAGGAGGTGGTCGGCGCCGAGCACGCGAACCACTACGCAGAGTATCGTGCCCTCCTCGGGGTTCGGCAGGGGCACTTCCCTCTTAGTCTCCTCCCGCCTGCCCCCTCTCCTCTTCCTGCGCGCCAGGGAGCCATCACCCATCTACGTTTACTATTTCACCCGCAGCGAGCCCAGGGCTATTAAGAGTGGTGGCTATGGGTGCCGAGCCGCTGCGGCTCCTACTTCTTCGCAGCCGGGTTCCTGGCAGCGGTCTCGCTTGTAGCAGCCGCGGCCGCGGCCCTGACGCTCACGAGGTACAGCACGCTCTACATGAGGGCGCAGGAGGCAAAACCGCTCATAGCGGAGGCTTCCCGCCTCCTACGCTCTATAGACGTGGCGGGGCTCCAGCACATCCTCGAGGACGTTAACCGTAGCCTCCCGGCGCTCCGCGATGCCGTGGAGGAGTATAGCCGCCTCTACAGGGTTCTAGAAGAGTACCGCCCGCTGGTAATAATGTTCTACAATGAGACGCACAGCCGGGACTTCAACGAGACGCTTAGAAGCCTACAGGAGGAGGCCAGGCACGTAGTTATCCAGAGCATACTCGGCCCCGCCATAGCTAGGGCGCTGGAGGACCTCGCGGGCCTCCTCCGGCACGCCCAGAGGCTCAGCAGCCTCGCCCTCGAGGCCTACCGTCTCGCGGAGAAGCTGCCCCCCAGCGAGGCAGAGAGGTTCGTGAAAGAGGCTGAAACCGTCGCCGCGGCGCTACGCGGCGTCAACCTCGCCCCACTGGTGGCTAACACGACCAGGCTCCTGGAGGAGGCAAACTCTACGCTCTCGTCTCTTCCTCCCCCCAGGCCGCTGGCCGCGGCGCTGGCGGCGGCCTCCCTCGCATCCCTCGCGGGCTCCCTGATACTGCTGCGCCTCGCCCGCGGCGAGGATAGGGGCGGGGCCTAGACCGTGGGCGGCGGGTGCCGCTCCAGGAGCCGGTCCACCAGCTCCTTCACCGATGGGCCCTCCACTATCCTCGCCTCGTAGTGTACGCGTGCCACGGGCTTGCCAACGTCTATCATGTTCTCTATCCTGGCGGGGCTTGCTACCAGCACCGTGTCGGCGGGCACGCGGCGCAGGGTCTCCTCGAGGTCCCGTAGCTGCTGCTGCGTGTAGCCCGTCGAGGGCACGACGGGGCCCATGTGCGGGTACTCCTCGTACATCCTCTTCACTATGCCTACTGCGTAGGGCTTGGGGTCTACTATCTCGGCGCCGTACTTCTTCGCAGCCACGTAGCCCGCGCCGTAGGGCGCGCCGCCGTGGGTCACGGTAGGAGAGTCCTCCACGATGACAACCCTCTTGCCCTCAACCAGGTCCAGCCGGTCCACAGTGACCTCCAGCTCCGCGAGGGCCACCTCGAGCCGCGGGTTCACCTCGAGCAGCCTCCTCTTGGTCTCCTCGGTCTTGCCGCGGCCGGCCACACCGATCTTCGTGATGACAGCCACCTCGGCCATCCTCACGTTCACCTCTCCGGGGAACGTGGTGGACACGAGGTCGGGCCTCGTGGCGTCGGCGACTACTATCCAGAGGTCGGGCTTTATGAAAGGCCAGTCGTTGTTTCCACCATCCCATACTATGACGTCACCTAGCCTCTCGGCTTCAAGAAGCACTTCACCGTAGTCGACGCCTGCCAGGACGGGCACGTTGAGGTCCAGGTAGGGTTCGAACTCCTCTCTCTCCTCTACCGTGAGCGGGTACTTCTCGAGGTCGTCCGGCACCTGTATCACTATGAGCTTCTTGGCCTCCAGGTCGCCGTACGCCATCGGGTGCCTCACAACGACTGGCGCCAGCTCCCTGGAGGCTACCTCCCGGACCAGGGCCCTGGAGAGGGTGCTCTTGCCTGCGCCCGTCTTCACAGCCGTCACAGCCACCACGGGCTTATAGCTGGACAGCATGGTCTCCAGCGGCCCTACTATCCTGAAGCTGGCTCCCGCGGCCAGGGCGCGGCTAAGCCTGTGCCCCAGCTCCTCGTAGGTGAGGTCGCTGTAGGCGAAGACAACCTCGTCAACATGCTCCTCCCGCACCAGCTCCTCGAGCCGGGCCTCGGGGACGATGGGTATGCCCTCGGGGTACCGGTGCCCGGCCAGGCTGGGCGGATAACGGCGCCACTCTATTCCAGGTATCTGCGCCGCAGTGAACGCTACAACCTGGTAGCTGCTGTTCTCCCTAAACACCGTGTTGAAGACGTGGAAGTCCCTGCCCCCGGCGCCCATTATCACGACACGTCTCTTCTGGGTCAAGGCGTCGCGCGGCCTCCACTATCCATAGCAGCCAACGGCGCCACTAATAGGCCTGGACGCACACCGATACCCCATAGAGTAGTCTGGCCGAAGGGTGTGCCGCCTTGGGGAACTGTCTCGTCCTGGTCGCGTCCCCCCTCCATGACCCGAGGCTTCTCGACCGCCTCGAGGAGACGCTGAGGCCCGTGGCCGAGAAGCACCTAGGCGGAGTCGAGGTCCGCCGCGCCACGTCGCCGGAAGAGGCCGCCGGGGCCGCCCGGGGCTGCTCGGGGGTAGCCGCGGTGGTCGCGACAGGCGGCACTGAGCACATGCTGCTCAAGCTAGCCTCCGGCACGCGCGGCGGCCTGGTGGCGGTCGCGCACCCCTACGCCAACAGCCTGCCTGCGCTGCTGGAGGCGTACCCGCTCCTCCGCCGCATGGGCTCCACGGCTGTGTTTGTCGAAGAGCTCGAAGCCGGGGCCGCGGAGAAGGCTCTAGCCCCGGCACTGAGGGCCCTTAAGGCTGCGTCGAGGATACGGGGCGCGCGCCTCGGGATAGTGGGGGAGCCGAGCCCCTGGCTGGTCTACAGCAGGGTTGAGCCCCGCAGGCTGAGCGAGAGGCTGGGCGTGGAGCTTGTCGAGATAAGTATCGACGAGCTCGAGGAGGTGTTCCGCGGCGTCGCCCCCGACGCCGGGCTGGTTGAGAAGGTGGCCTCGGGCGCGGTCTCTGTGGAGAGGCCGCCGGGCGAGATAGAGAAGGCGGTGCGCCTCTACCAGGCTCTACGCTTTCTCATAGAGAAGTACCGGCTAGACGCTGTGACGGTGGAGTGCTTCGCTATAATCCCGCGTCTCGACACCACCGCCTGCCTCCCCTTCGCCATACTGAACAGTGAGGGCTTCGTAGCCGGCTGCGAGGGCGACGTCCCCTCGACGCTCACAATGATGATGCTCAGCTGGTCTACGGGCATGCCCGCCTTCATGGCCAACCCTGCCAGGTTCTACCCGGACGGCCTCCTCCTGGCCCACTGCACCGCGCCCCTAGCGTTCGGCAGGTACCGGCTGCTAAGCCACTTCGAGACCGGTAAGGGCGTAGGCGTGTCCGCGGAGCTGCCAACAGGCACGAAGGTCACAATAGCCAGGCTCGACCCCGGGCTGGAGAAGATACGGGTCGGGGAGGCCGAGGTTCTGGAGTCGGGCCTCCGGAGCAGCCTCCACTGCCGTACACAGGTCAGGCTGAGAACCAGCTGGGACCCGCGCCGCCTACTGTACGAGAGCATCGGCAACCACTACGTGCTGGTGCCCGGCAGCCACTCCGACACCGTGGAGCACGTCGGCCGCCTGCTCGGGATGGAGGTAGAGAGGCTCTAGTGGCGTGTGCGGTGAGAGGGCCCCACCGCCACGGCGGCGTATACATAGAGCAGGGCCCGATATTGACGTTTCTGTTGTTAGCTCTAGGCCCCATATACCATGAGAATATTACGGGCGCTCTATGAGAACTAGGTGCTAGGAAGGAAGAGGGAAGAGACGAGAGGTGTCTAACCATGCCTCAGGAGGTGCAGCTCCGCGTAGCCGAGGCCAGGAGCAGGGATGTTGGCAGGAAGATAGCTAGGATAAGCAGGGACGCTATGAGGAAGCTCGGAGTAGAGGTAGGAGACTTCATAGAGATAGAGGGGCCCAAGGGGATCGCCGTTGCCCAGGTCTGGCCCCTGCCGCCCGACGACAACCCAGACATAATAAGGATAGACGGCTTCATACGCGAGGCTATAGGCGCGAGCGTGGGGGACACGGTTACCGTACGGAAGGCGGTCAACGTCCAGCCGGCTACGAAGGTGGTGCTCGCCCCCACGGAGCCGATAAGGTTCAGCAGGGACTTCGTGGACTACGTGAAGGAGTTCCTGCTGCGGAAGCCTGTCACGAGGGGCGAGACCATAATCATACCGGTTCTGGGCACCGGCCTGAGACTTGTGGTCGTGGCCACGCAGCCGAGCCAGTTCGTCTACATAACCGACCAGACGCAGCTAGAGATAAGGGAGGAGCCGGTTAGGGAGGAGCAGCTGCGCCGCGGCATACCCAGAGTAACCTGGGAGGATATAGGCGACCTGGAGGAGGCTAAGGAGAAGATAAGGGAGATAGTAGAGCTCCCTATGAAGCACCCGGAGCTGTTCAAGCACCTCGGCATAGAGCCGCCGAAGGGTATACTCCTCTACGGCCCCCCCGGCACGGGTAAGACCCTGCTAGCCAAGGCGCTGGCTAACGAGATAGGCGCCTACTTTATCGCCATCAACGGGCCCGAGATCATGAGCAAGTACTATGGTGAGAGCGAGCAGCGGCTGAGGGAGA
>CAZCGO010000005.1:0-15399 GCA_964498685.1 uncultured Hyperthermus sp.
GAGCAGGAGCCGGGCGCGACGATAGCCAGGGAGGCCAGGGAGAAGGGCCGCGGCAGAGATAAGGAAACTATGCGAATACGATGACACTATGCTTGGACTGGCAGAGCAGATACTTAAGCTCTCAAGGAGCCTCCTAGACGACGCGACAAAGAGCGATACGAGTGAGCTACTCAGCTTAGTCGGGCAACTGGAGGAGGCCGTCTACTTGCCCTGCACACTCTACGACGAGCGCCGTG
This sequence comes from uncultured Hyperthermus sp., assembly GCA_964498685.1. GTDB lineage: Archaea > Thermoproteota > Thermoprotei_A > Sulfolobales > Pyrodictiaceae > QNYQ01. The sequence continues at coordinate 237 of CAZCGO010000005.1, forward strand.
AGTTCCTCCGCTTTGCCACTACCCGGAAGGGCTCCGAGGCCGCGGCAAGAGCAGCGCCGCCGTAGCTCAGCCGGCAGAGCGCCGCCCTGGTAAGGCGGAGGTCCCGGGTTCGAATCCCAGCGGCGGCTCCATGCCTTGCGGGCCTTATTCTTAATAACATGTAGCCACCGTTAGCCTACACAGGTGCTATGCGGCCACGAGGTGTTATAGATGGAACAGCTCTTAGCGGCTGCCGCCACGGCGGCAAACAATACCACTACCTTTATCGGCCTGCTTGGCGACTCTCTGCACAACCCTACAATGCTTGTAGCCATTATCATACAGTTCGTGCTCGGGTTCGCCGCGGGCTACTATATGGCCAAGATAGCTAAGTACATAATAGCGCTTGTAGGCGTTTTCATAGTTGGTGCGCTTATAGGCGCATGGGGTATGTCTGGCTCTGTCGAGGACACCTTGAAGTCGCTAAGCAACAACTGGCAGGAGATGAAGAGTTTGACTCTGCAGCTAGTGAAGCTGATAAGCACTATACTTGTCGGCCCAACAGCGCTTGGGTTCTTCATCGGCCTCGTGGTGGGCGTTACGAGGAAGTAGCGCTATAGTGTTTTCTATGCCTCCCCGTGGCGGCTCCCATGGTAAGGCTGCGAAGGCATGTGCCGCGCCGCTGCCGGCTTGTGTGGACGCGTGGGTGGGGGCGTTGAGGCTGAGAAGGGCGAAAATCGAGGAAATAGAGGCGTTGCGTGGGATAGCTAATTACCAGTTTGGCTGGCCTGCTGGCGAGGCGCTGGTCGACGATGACGCGGTTGTAGGTATTTCGCCCTCAACGAGGAGGATAAGAGAGGTCTACGGAAGAGAGGGCTTGGTTGCGGTGCTCCGAGCGCATGACTATTTCTTCTCTCTATCGCTGAATGGTGCTAGGAGGCTGCTGCGCGTGTTCCGTAGCCCGCGTCTCAGGGCGATAGTTGAGCCGGAGAGGCTCCTCACTAAGAGTGTGCCCTGTGGTGCTGTTTTAGAGGTCGACGAGGGGCTCTATGCGGGGGAGGAAGTCATTGTCGTTAGCAGTGAGGACGCGTTGCTTGGCGTGGGGAGGCTTAGGCTCTCTCCTATAGAGATTAAGGAGGGCGTCTGTAGGGGAGAGGCTATTAGGCTGCGTAGGGTTGTAGGTGAGTAAGTATTGTTGTTTGACACGTTCCGGTATAAGACAGTGAAGGTATACTACGAGCCTCACATCGCTGGCTCTGACGTATTTATAACCGGGTTTAAGGGTTTCGGCGCTGTGGGCTATATTACGACACTCCACATAGTGGAGAAGCTTGGCTGCAGGAGGAGCGGCTACATCGTTACTAAGTATATGCCCGAGGAGGCTACTCTGGATAAGAACGGAGATATTACCGCCGCCTTTACCCTCTACTCGTGCGACGTCGACGGCATGCGGCTCCTCGTACAAGTTAACCACGATGTGCCGCTGCCGCAGGAGCGGGCACGCTTCGCGGACGCCATAGTAGAGTTCTTGAAGAAGATTGATGTTAAGGAGGCCGTGCTTATCGGCGGCTTTGACTCTAGGTTTAGGCGTGGCGAGGAGGAGCTCCGGTGGCTACACACATCCACCTTCAGCCGCAGAATTGAGGCGCCGTTGATGGACCAGGGTCTCTACGTGGTTGGCCCTCTGGCCTTGCTGCTCGTGTCCTCCGAGGTACGTGGCTACCCCGCTGCCGCTATCCTGCCCTACGCCGAAGCTGCCAGGCCTGATCCTCGGGCGGCTGCGGTAGCTGTCCGCACGATAGGGCAGCTATACAGCGTGGAGATAGCTGTTGAAGACCTGCTGGAGGAGGCTAGGAAGATCGAGGAAATGATAATCGAGATGGAGAAGCAGCAGAGGGAGGCCATGAGCCCCCCTAGTACTGAGCGAGTCTACATGTAAGCTAGACGTCTCTGCAACTGTTTTTGTTTTCGACCTCTATTGCGGCTCCCGTGATGCTGGATGCTTTCTCTGCTAGTTTTTCCGCCACTAGGCTGCTCCATTCGATGTCGCTACATGCCACTACCGTGCAGCTGCTGTATTTCTGCGCATCAAAGTAGGCGACTAGGCGGCTAACTGTCTCCTCGACCAGTTCACTATACGCTACGTTGCTTGTCTCATACTGTGAGAGGGGGTATGTCTCTGCCAGCTCCTCCGGCACTGGCCCCACAGCTAGCGCGTACCCCACTACGTGTACCGTAGGGCCGGCCACGCTGCGCGCCCAGCGGTATAGGGGGGATCTTGTAAACGGCTTGTACTCCTCTAATACGGGGATGCACAGCGCTTTTTCCTTGGACGCGGGTCTGCGGTACCTGTTGTTTAGCATGCGATTGTGCTGGATTAGGCGTGGATGGTGAAGACTCTCTACGCCGAAAATGAATATGCCCTTTGCTTTGCCACCCTTGAGTCGGGGGCTGTGGGATACTAGGTACTCGATGTAGCTTTTTTCCTCGAGCATGGCTCGGTAGGCGCGTAGGAGCGAGGGGTGCGCACGGGATCTTTCCTCGAGAAGCTCCCATAGGCGGCCTTCCCTTATCGCCTGTTTCACTTTCTGCACAGTAGATAGGAGCACGTAGAGGTTGTGTAGGGCAAGCAGCCGGGTTCTCTCCTGCTTGGGCATTTCGAGCAGTTCTTTTGGCGTGTACTTTACGCATATAGGTGTATTGCAGGGCATGTAGTCAAGCTCCTCTAGACGGTATGTCCTACTCTCGGTCATAATACGGTTGTCGCGCGCATAGAGGATGTAGGAGGCTGAGTCGAACATGTCTACCCCTAGTGCTACCGCGAAGGGTATTATCATCGGATGTCCTGCGCCGAAAAGGTGGAGGGGCACGCTCCACGGCACTGAGAGGCGGACGGTTAGTATCATTTTTACCAATGTTGCGTAGTCGTAGCGTTCTAGTAGTACGGTTGGGCTGCCCAGCGCTAAGAGCCGGTATTTGCCTATGAGCTGTGAGGATTCCTTTGCTGAATGCTCAAGCAGGTCTAGGAACTGGCCGCCTTGGATTGGGAGTGTCCACACGCGGCGCTCCGGGTCTATAGTGTTTAATGCGTCTCTTGCACGCTGAAGTGTTTGCCTTACACTCTCAGCCGCCTGGCGACGGTCACGCGCGTTCCCAGTAGGTATGTCGAGTATCACTGCTATATCGCTCCCTACCTGTTTCTCGAACTCAAGTATGGCTTCCTGTGTCGCATCTATCTTGCCGTACTGTAGTATCTGGTAGGCGCCAGAGTCGGTCATTACTATGCCGTCAAAACCTAGAACCCCGTGTACACCCTTAGAGGCTGCAAGGTCTCGCATACGGCGCCATAGGAGATAGGCGTTCGTTATGACGGCACTGAAGCCCATCTTTCTTATTTCTTCTAAGGGCACGTCTTGCCTTAACACATCTATTACTGGGAGAAGGGCCGGCGTATCCAGGTATCCTCTCGGAGTGTAGAGCCTGCCTATACGGCCTGCTACGTCTTTATCTTTAATCTCGAAGCTGCCTATTTCCTTCTCATTCATTTCAGCTTTTCTCCCCTCCTCTTCCGCTCCATGTACTCCCTAAATACATAGTTTACTTTAGCTGCCAACGTGCCAGAGCCTTCAACTCCTCTTTCGGTGACACGTATGCTATTATAGACCATTACCACGTTCGCGTCGTCATACACCTTTACAGCGTCACGACGGAGTCCAAGTTGCCGAATGAGGTACTCCGCAAACTCTCTGGGGTCAAAGAGGGAGACCTCATATGCGCGTATCTCCGCAACAACCTTGCCTAAGACGATTAGACGTGGCACTGTACCCCCTTCACCCGTCTCGGCATCGCTAAGCAGTATATTAAAACCAGGATGGTCGAATCCAATAAGCGTGCCCTGATACTTTTTACCGTCAACCAGCACTATCTCGACCTTTTTCCCAACAAGGTTCTGCAGTTCGTGAATTATTCGTCGACTCTCACGCCCCATAGCTGCAGCCACGTGAATGCACCCTCACGTGGGAGACATAACACACGCAACTGCTGCTATTTTATGCCTTAGTTCTCTAAAGGCTCTCCACTGCTCCAAGCCGGTTTTTAGCCACCCAGAGGGTCGCCTACCAGGGGTGCACCATATGGACGAGCGCCTAGAGATTCAGGGCAGGGTTGTCGAAGTCCGAAAACAAGTGATACCTAAAATGTATACCGTAACCCTGGAAACAGAGGAAGGTGACCTAGTAGAGTTTGATGCTCACGAAGACCTTGTTGTCTATAAAGCGGGAGAAAAGCTCAGCTTTACCCTATCAAAGAGCCTCCCGGAATACAATGAGGAAATGGACTTTGTAGGCAGAGGCACGATAGCTTCTGTGCGTAGAGAAGACGACAAGTTGAAGATACTTGTATCGGTAGGAGGCCTGCTATTCATGATAACTACGAGCAAAGACTTTGCGGCAAAGCCTACGGAGAAGTTTTACATAAAGATAGCAAAGATGTCAAATTAGTATCATGCACTTATCTTTGCCATTGCTTCTTCTCCAAACGCGGCAGGAGGATGGCCGAGCTATAAAACGACGCTTGTAGACTGGCCCAGAGAACACCCTGAAGGAACGGGGAAGAGGGTTGCGACCCTCTTCTCTGCTGAAGGGAGTGGTAGGGTTTGGCCCGGGCGGTGGGTGGTCCCGCCGCGGGGATTCGAACCCCGGACCGCCCGGTTTCTGCCCTAGGCCCCTTGTGGCCGTCGTGCCCTCATTCTCCCCCAACGGGGGCGTCGGGCACGCGGGGGGCCTAGACCCCACCTACAGCCGGGCGCTCTGCCGCTGAGCTACGGCGGGTTCCAACCTGTTAGGGCATCCAATCACTCACTCAGCAAACTGCTCTTTATATGCTTTCTTTCAATTTCATTTAGTGCTAGTATGCATCTCATATCAGGCCTAATACCAGCATCAGACAACATTCTTTTAATTCTATTACAAATATCTATATTATTCATTATATATTCTATAGGATCAACAAGTATCATACATGAATTTTTCCCATATAACCCATTATCCCCTAATAGCCTAATAAGCCTATTTTCTAAAATTATAAGCTTCTGCTCTATATTAATAATATTACTTAAATTAATAACATTAACATCAAGACTATCAGAAATATTATAATATTTAAATAAAATAACTAATATATATTTACAACTATTCTTATATTTAATAATTAACTTACTAATATTATTAAAGAAAACTACATTGTATATAAATGTGTCACGCAACCCGCTATAGATACATGGACCCTCATTATCCACTATATTTATTATTATATTTCTAAATAGCGATAAAAGCCTACCAATAATGTAGCCCTCTACCCTGCTTCTTATAACTGCCTTACCCTTTCCATTTTCAATAGTATACTCGACCACACCCTTCCTAGAAAGACCCCTAAAGAGATTTCCGAGACGGACACTTTCCCCAACAAGCTCCTCGAAATCCATGTATATAGACGAATATATATCCATACAGATAGTATTCTTTATATATCTTTTTCTTATTATAATAAAAGCTAGAAATAATATTAATGTTATAGATATTAAAGCATATCTATATTTCTTAAATATAGTATATATATAGTTTTTATCTAAAGAGAATAGTTGTATTATATTTACTAAAAATAATAATAGTATCAATAATATAAATGCGGGAGCTGTGTACCCGCCGCGATCAGGGGTTCTCCTCTCCAAGCCCCTAAGTTGTGAGAGAGGATGCATGAGACGGGAGGGTTAGGCGAAGCTACGCAATGTAGCTGCCTAACCAGGCTAACTAGGAGTCCAACATAGCCTCAAAATAAATACTCTTTTTCATTTTCAGCTATTATTATATCAACGCTATCGGATATTTTTGATTTAATCTTTTGCGCGAACACAGACGCGACATCAGGCTCGCTGTGCACTATTACTACATGCTCGGGCCGAGTTGCCTCGACTACCTCTAATAGACCGGCTCTATCGGCATGACTGCTAAAGTCTAGCCATTCAACCCTAGCCTTAACGGGTTCTTCGCTTGACGGCATTAAGCCTTCTTCGACTATTCTTCTACCATTAGAGCCTGGAGCCTGAAAGCTTACAAGAACCACTGCATTCCTGGGATTACCCCCTAGTCGTTTCAGATAGTAGAGGCTGGGCCCACCTTTCAACATGCCAGCAGACGCGACGATTATCGACCTCTTCCTCCAAGCCCGGTGACGGTCACGCCATCCCCGTACAAAAGTAAATGAATCATAGGCTTTTCTTAGAAGGTCTGCACGGTTCACGTACTCACTATTTCTCATAAATATGTCCGTAATCTGTCTTATCATTCCATCTATGTAGACAGGCACTGGAGGATCGTACTCGGCTAGTATCATCATAATCTCTTGCCCCCTGGCTATGCTGAAAGCTGGTATTAGAACAGTGCCACCTGAGTCTATTACCTCCTCAACTATGCTTATGAGACGCTTCTCAGCATTAGCGCGTGGCGGGTGCAACGTAGCACCATATGTAGCCTCTGTGACGAGCACGTCCAACTTGCCTATAAGACCGAGCTGTGCGGGTTTCATTAGTTTAGTTTCTACTGTGTTCACGTCTCCGGTTACGCCCACTCGTAAGCCATCAACGTTTACAACTGTGAAGACACTGCCCGGTATATGGCCTGCCGAGTAAAACTCTATCTCATATCCGTCTATACTTGCTCTCTGCCCGTAACGCACAGTCTCAACGTTTTCCAGGAATAGCTTTACTTCGCGATGCTCGTAAGGCGAGTAGTAGCCATTCAGCTTCAGGAAGTCATTAAGCATCAATTCACTCATTTCTTTTGTCGGCTGCGTTGCATATACTCTTGGATTACCGGAGATAAAGTACATTGGTGCCGTACCTATATGGTCCAAATGTGCGTGAGATACCACTAGTGCGTTAACGTTGCGAGGCGGGTATGTTGAGGCAAAAACTGGCCGGTCTTCTTCATCGAAGTTTACACCGGAGTCTACTATTATGCCGTTTTTCTCGCCACTCTTCCTTACTAGAATAGAGAGTCTTCCTACCTCCCTTCCACCACCAAGTATCCTTATATTTGCGCCCAAAGTTGCCACCCACTCTAAATATTAAATTATACGATTATTGTAATATGTGTAAACATAATTTCATTATTGTGTTAGCCTTATACGCCAGGGTAGCGTAGCCTCAATTCACCATTTATTGCCTTTTATGTAGATAGGGGCTGTACCGGGAACCAGGGAAGGGGGTATCCCATGTTCCGCATGAACCCTAATGATATCAAAAAGCAGCTAAGAAAACTAGGCATTAAGAATGTTAATATTAAAAATATTGAAGCTGAAGAGGTTATTATTAGAACTCTTGATGGAAAGGAGCTAGTAGCAGTCAGCCCAAACGTAGTTATAATGGAGATACCCGGCAGCAGCGTTATGATACAAGTACTCGCTGCCGAACTTCGCGAACAGGAGATGGAAACCACATCTGGCGACAGTCTCAGCATGTTTAATGAAGAAGATGTAAACCTAGTAATGGAGCAGACGGGGGCCAGCAAGGAGGAGGCTATTGAGGCACTGAGAGAGGCAGGAGGCGACATAGCCGCGGCAATAATGCTTATTGAGGAGCGGAGGCGAGCGAGCGAAGCCTCCTAGCCATCTCCTCGACACTTTTTGCCGTACTCAAAAGTACCGGCACATTCTCAGTTTCCGCTATCCATAGTGCCAGGTAGTCTACTCTGCGGAGTCCATGCAACACTATTACTGCAGGCTTTATTGTCGAGATACGGAGAGCTATCATTGGGCTGCGTCCAGTGGACACGTTTGTGAACACTACTACGCGTTGGCTCGTCGCACCGAGGAGGCTCAGGAACTCGCTGCCGTTGAGAGTCATTATAGCCTTTATACTGTCTATTATCGTGTAGCCATATAATGTCTCATTATTTATATAAGTGTTAAGAGGTAGACCTTGCACAGCATCTATAACATCGTCGAGACCTACTCCGGCCTCATAGTCGGCCATATCTATGACTGCACTCAAGTGTTGCAGGTTCAGCATCCTAATTAACTTCGTGACTACCGGCCATCCTCTCTCGGCATCTATCTCTATCAGGGCGTCGACGAATCGTCTAATAAAGCTGGAACCCGGCGTTCGGCGACTTTTCTCATAGTCGCTTATGACGCTTGATGTGACACCCATGTGGCGCGCTACTTCTAACTGGCTTGCCGCAAATATCTCACGCCATTTTTTCAGCACGGGACCGGGTTTTTCGCTTGTAGCTATCTCGCCCGCAATATGTATCATTACTTTACGTACAAGCTGGCGTGGAGGCCATACCTCCTCAATGTTCTCCATGAGCCCTCCCCGCGAAACAACTTTAACCCCTGCCAGTTTATGAAGTCTCTACACGCATGGTGGGTGCCGGGGTCGCCTAGCCTGGTAGGGCGCCGGCCTGCTAAGCCGGTGGGGGTGTCCCCGCGCGGGTTCAAATCCCGCCCCCGGCGCCACTGCAAGCCTCCCACCGGCCACCTCCTCACTCCATAACCTTCCTGCTTGCCGAGACTCGGACGGCTCGGCGGCTCTCTGTATCGTTGCTGCCCTCTGTCCCCACCATGTGGATGCTCCTAGATGTCCTTTCCTCACCCCCATAACGCTTAATATTGACACCCGTTTAAGTTAGTAAACGGAAACCAGGCCTGAGGTGAAGGTACATGGCGAAGAAGTTTGGCGACCTAATTTACACAAAGGAGGCAGAAGGCGAGGCGGCAACAAAGGCAGAGACACACGCGCCAAAAATAGAGGCCCCGAGTGAGGTTAAAAAGGGAGAGCCCTTCAAGGTACGGATTAGTGTAGGTCCACATCCCAACCAGCCAGTTCACTCGATAAGGAGCATTGAAGTATGGTTCTACGAAGAAGGGCGTAGCTTCAATCCCGTCAGGATAGCGACTATCGAGTTGGAGCCGGGCTATGCCGAGCCCGATATAGAACTAACGGTTAAGCTGGAGAAGAGTGGTGTGCTATACGCGCTTAGCTACTGCAACCTACACGGCGTATGGGAGAACCACGTAGAAATAAAGGTAAAAGAGTAGCCCGGTACACTACTTGTTTTTAATTTTTAAATTTCGATATTGTTATGTTTAACGGAGCTACATAGGCTGGCGGCTCGGAAATTAATGGGTAGCTGCCGACCACAGCAGTTTTCGATATATATTTAACGTTTGTATCGCTTCTTTCGGAGAAGACAGCGATCCTGGAAGATACAACACCCCTAACATGTTCTGGTACCCCACCAAGCCTATAGATACGTACTGCCACGTCAATATAGCTAATCGGTAGCGCCCTGACTTTGAATCCTAGGTCCCCATCCGTAGTGCCGCTGGGACTCTGTGAGTCTGGAATATACAATGCCACGCTGTGTGTCGGATCAACAGCACTTATTACTGGTATATTCCTTGTGAGTAACTGTATAAACCTGCAGGTCAGTGTTATATTCCAACCGTTTATCAGTACAGAGTGCGTGTAACATCGATCAAACGGCCCCCATATGAGGGGGATAACACTGCCATTATCCATTATGATGCTCGCCTCGGCATAGAGACGGGCTAAACCTATGTTACCTCTAGCCGCCATCGCTATGGTTGAGCCGTTGCCGACTAGAAGCCAGAAACCGGGGAAACGGGCAGCCGCAGCAAGATTTAAGGGGATTTTTAGTAGGTAGGCTTTGCCGTAATCAGGGTCATAGCCTTCTACCTTACCTCGTATTATTCTCGGTACGCACACCTCGTCTCTATGGGGAAGATAACGGAAATACCTGCATAGGTAGAAGGTATAGGCTTGAGTGGACTCGCGTCCTCCCGCTGCAATGAATAAGCCCCTTGCTTCGTCGAACGTCCTCCCCCAGGATATCTGCGCACCGGGACCATAGTAGTAGCCTATGTTGTCGCCTTCCTTTGCGTTGAATTGTGAAAGGTAGTTTATCTGCTTCGGAGTTAAGCCCCTGTATTTATCTGCTTTCGGGAAGCCGAGGTACCAGGAGAACACCGGGTCCAGGTAATTGTCGGGAAGAGATGCGTTCGTGGCAGCGGCCTGTCGGCATTTTCTAAGATACTTTGTGAGTGTTTTAGGTTGGAACACGTAGATGCGGGGAGCGCAGCCGGCGTAGAGCGGGTCATTGGCAGGAGAGTACAGGTATGGACCGTATTTAGTGTTAACAACCACACTTATGGGAGTCGAATAGTCCAAAGGGATGCACCTACTTGTGTTATATGTATCAATATAAATTTTATATATAATCTTGCCATTATCTATGATTATACTATTTATGTTTTTATCTGTTGTGTTAAAGCAGAGATCACCTTGATTGTCTACATACAGGCTCAGCCTAGGAGAATACGCGGCATAGTGAAGCAACCTCCTTTCGACACTCACCGCCTTTCCTGCGTACATGGCTATAACAACTATTGAAAAAGAGAGGAAAAGAGCCATCAAAGCCATCGCATATATCTCCGAGAAGCCGCGCAGACTTGTAGGCATTAACCCGCCCTATAATCTGCGCCAAGGAGGAAACGTTGCGTTGCTGAGACCTGGCCGAAAGAAAACACTACCCGCACAGCCTAGACTTGACAGTAAGGAGAAGAGCCTTGGTATCGTCGAGGAGCCTACGGGCAACATCAACCTTATGACGCACACCTGGCATCAAGGCATCCGGATACTCGAGAACACGTAACTCGTAATACATTGCTTCCATCACCTCTAGTAGACGCTCGGCCTCCTTAACCTTTTCCTGTCTAAGCATGTCGAGAGCTAACCTACGAAGCTCACCCATCACATCCCCGAGGCCTTGCAGGTAGGCTATCTCGCCTATACCGAGATCGCGAAAACTTGGCAACACGCCTCTCCTAACTATATCGTAAAGGAGCCTTGCCTCGGCATACTCCGATAACACGTTATTGACAAAACCACTATGCCACAGGAAGCTATCTTTCTTAGCATTCTCTATGAAGACGCGCGTCTTCTCCTCCATTTCTTCTATATACTTCTCGGCAGCCCCTATATCGCCCCGATGCAGAGCATTAATAGCCCAACCTGATAGTCTAATTATGTCCCTCCCGCTCTTTATGAGCTGGTCCCTGAGCTCCTCACGCCTAGAGAGGAGCCCGTCAATATCCGACACTACCACACGAAGCCTCCTACGAAGCTCATCAACGTCTATATCTAGCACACTATACTCCGGCATCCACTGCTACACCCAACCGCAGCCTCCTTCTACTATACCAAAAATTCTCTCCAGCCTCGCTGAGTCCATTTCTACAAGCCAGTCAATACAGCATCCCTTCCTTGGAACGAAGCTGCCATTCCTCGCCACTATCTCTCTAACACCAATGTCTACCCGGCTCGAGAGGAGTTCCTTAACCTCCGCCGCTATAGTGCCGAGAAGCTCTGCCGCAACATTCTCTGCGACACGCTTACAGCTCCACCCGCGCCTCATCAGCCGCAGATAGACGTCATACGGGTCAGCACGTAGAAGATACATAGAGACCCTGACCGTGGGAGGTATGCAGTCTCCAAGAAAACCCACCCAGTGAGTTTCCAGTATAAGGCCGCCTTGCCGCAAAACGCTCAGCAATGCATTGCACAAACCACGTCCATCTAAGACGAAAGACCTGCGGCTCTCATCATAAGAGCGCCATAGGCCGTAACGGAGCGCAAGGCCTGACAGGCTAGAACTAGCGTAGCCCCGGTAGAGGGTGCGGGCAAGTCTAGAACGAAAGGTTGTCTTACCTACTCCGCTGACACCCGCAACCACCACAAGGTGCAACACGTACACCGCCAAAGAGGTATGCTCTCAGAGGGCCTACACGGAGGCCCGAGGCGATCCCGCTCTGAGACCAAGGCAGCGGAGCTGACGTGCCGAGGAGAACCGTTAATGAGATAGACGAGGCAGCGCCCGTAAAAACAAAGGCGGGGCCGCGGCTATAACAGTCGCGTTACTCTTCCTCTTCCTCGTGCTTACCCTTCTCTTCCTCCTTCTCCTCGCGGCGTGCGGCGGCTATTATGTCGTCTATGCGTAGCACCATGGTTGCTGCCTCGGTACCGGCCTTTATAGCGTTTAGTTTTATGCTGACTGGCTCTATCACGCCAAGCTTCATCATGTCCTCGATCTCGCCGGTGAACACGTTGACACCGTACCATTTACCCTCCGGCTTAGCGTGGGCAGCGCGCAGCTTCATTATGATTTCTACAGGGTCTAGGCCAGCGTTCTCCACTAGCGCCATCGGCAGCCCCTCGAGCGCCCTGGCGAAGGCCTCTATCGCTAGCTGCTCTTTACCGCCCACCTTGGGCGCTAGCTCGCGTAGATACTTAGCCAGCTCTACTTCTACCGCGCCGCCGCCGCTCACCACCTTGCCATCACGTATGGCGTCGGCCACTGCGTGCAGTGCATCGTTTATGCTCCTCTCAGCCTCGTCTACCAGCCTCTCAAGGCCGCCGCGGAGGAGTATCGTCACCGCCTTGGGGTTGGGGCAGCCCTCCACGAATATCATCTTGTCCTCTCCGACTTTCCTCTCCTCGACGAGCTTCGCGAAGCCTAGGTCGTCCGGCGTCAGATCCTCAATGTTGCTCACTATCTTGGCGCCGGTGGCCTTGGCTAGCTTTTCTAGGTCGCTCCTCTTCACCCTCCTGACAGCCATCACACCCTTCTTCGCCAGGAAGTGCTGAGCAACCTCATCAATACCCTTCTGAGTTATAACCACCACACCAGCATCCTTACCAGGCTCATAGCCCTCACGCTTCATCCTCTCAACAGCAACACTATAGATCTTCTCAACCATTTCGCGTAGTATGCGTGCCTCCTCCTCGAGGAAGGCCTTTATCTGCTCTGGGCTGGTTATGTTTATCTTCGCCGTTATCTCGGGCTTCTCGACCTCCAGCGGAGCATCAAGCAGCACAATGAACGCGTTCTCAACCCTCTTAGGCATACCAGGATGCACTACCTCCTTGTCGAGGACGATACCGTATATTAGCTTGCTGTCCTTGAGGCTGCCGCCGTGCTTCTTTATTATCTGTATGCTGTCTAGGTCTATGTACCACTTGTCGCCGCGCTTCTCAGTTACCTGCTTCACGGCCTTGACTACTATGTCGGCGAGGTGCTCGCGTGCACCGTGGACAGCCTTGCTTGTGAGGCTGGTCTTCGCTATCTTCTTGAGTATCTCCTCGTTCTCTATGTCAACGGGCTCCGCCATCTCCTGGAGCTTTCTTACAGCCTCCTCAGCTGCCTTCTTATAGCCACTTACTATTATCGTGGGGTGCACGTTCTTGTCCAGGAGGTCCTCGGCGAAGCGGAGTAGCTCGCCGGCGAATATGACCGCGGTCTTTGTGCCGTCGCCGACCTCTTCGTCCTGGCCCTTAGCTATCTGCACTACCAGCTTTGCGGTAGGGTGCTGCACGTCCATTTTGTCGAGTATTGTCGCGCCATCGTTAGTTATGGTTATGTCGCCTAGGCTGTCTACCAGCATCTTGTCCATGCCCTTGGGGCCGTAGGTCGTCCTCAGCGTCTCGGCTATTGCGCGGACGATCATTATGTTTGCGCGTAGGGCTTCGCGCCCGTAGGTCCTCTGTGTGCCCTCCTTGAGTATTAGCACGGGTACGCCTGTGGGCTCGACCGCCGCGATACGTGGCTGCGCCATGGTGTTACACCTCCCCGGAGCCCCTATGAGCCTCCAAGCTACCCCCACACCAGGCACTTCTATATAAAGCTTTCCCTAGGAAGTGGTTTATGCTAGAAATCAAGCCGTATACCTAGCTGGGAAGGCGTAAAAGAGAGCCTCCTTAACGCATACAGGATGCCCCGGGCTAAAGCTTTAGTATCCGCAACACTGCTGTAGAAGAAGCCAACCTGCTCCCAAACCTTAGAGCCGTTGTAGAGCATCACCATCCTTGGAGGGTTGCCTAGCAACGCCCTATAACGCTCGTCTATACAACTCCGCTTCACCGTTGCGACTATGAATGTTGGCTCCAACCTTCGGGCGACCCTCTCCGCTAGGCGCAGGAGGTAATCCGACCCAGCCATTCTCTCATCATACACGAGGAGGAGTACAAACCTACCACGTACCACATGGCCTAGTTCGTCGAAACACACGTCAGAGACCAGGGTTGCGTTCACCCCCTCCTGTCTCCACTTTCTGACCTCTCAACACTGCTATGCAGTTTAGCCAGCTGCCGTAGCAGTTCACGTTCCTTACGACTTAGGTAAAGGCGGAGACCCGGTTCACCCACCTCCTCCGACGAGGGAGGGTAAAGCGTCTCCCGTAGAACCACGTAGCCCTTCTCTAGGGTTTCACGTACACCACTATATCCATAAAACTCAACATATTCTTTTAATAATTCATTAAAATTAATACTTTCTTTTATATCTTTTTCATTAACTTCTCTTTCACACACTATGCAGTAATAGTCTGGCGTCACCGACCTAAACCCACAGTAGGGACACGTAACCGGCAACGGCCTCCCAAACTTCTCCCAAGCACCCCTAAGCAGAGCAACAAGGTCCTTCCTACCAGCACTAACCACACCACGGTACAGCCTCGACACAAAGCGTGCAGCTATCTCAGGAGCATTAACTATAACGAACTCCAACTGTTCTTCGTTAAGGTACTCACGCTTTTCCAACAAGTATGCAGCAGCGTACATGTACACTGGCCTTGGATTATTCACTATACGCGAAATAACGGCTTCTCTCGAGGGACGCGAACTATAGGACGAGACAACAGCCTCTACAACTGGTCTCAATATATTGAGGTAATCGTTTTCTTCGAGACCAAGCACATCTAAGCCAAGCTTACTGACAATATCGTTAACAACACTCCTCAGAACCGCCTCCGGGTCTACCCTTACACTGCGCCTAGTTGCTGTCCTCCTCCGCGCCCCGCTGGAAGAGGCCTGCCGTCGTCTTCTAGTACGCCTTGCCAAGTCACGCACCCATACCCCGCCAGTATCCTAGCACCCTAATCAAGACCCAAGCTGGCGCCGGAGAAGAGGGCAATACTGAAAAGCGGCATGAGAGCCCGGCAGAGATGGGGCAGATGAAGCGAACTTGCCCCCCTCGACCGCTGCCGCAAGAAGGGATGAAGAAATTACCGCGGACGAGCCCCAATCTATCTTCAAATGGAACGTTGCGGC
>CAZCGO010000005.1:15499-71028 GCA_964498685.1 uncultured Hyperthermus sp.
ATGAAGAAATTACCGCGGACGAGCCCCAATCTATCTTCAAATGGAACGTTGCGGCAGCTGTCTCAGCTTTACGCTAGTACTCGTCACTCCAGTCGCTGCCGCTCTGCGGGAGGTATATTGGGCCGTTGCGGGCCGCATAGCGGCTGATAAGGTAGCTCAAGAGGACCTCTAGTTGTCTTCTTTTACGCCGCGCGCTCCGCAGCGTAGCCTCCAACTGCATAGGCGAGGGTTTTCTGCCGTTGAACCAGGCCCTCACAAGCCGCTTGTATATGAAGCGAAGAAGCTCGTCATACTCCTCCTCGACGTCAACATTATAGTTGTATTTATAGACTATGTTCTCTATCATGTCGCCTAGGTATTTCTCAAGCACCATCAACGCTTCCTCGTCCATGGCGCTGCTCCGTATAGACTAGGAGAGTACGACCCTAGAGGGCCTATAACCCCTTCTTCTCACTACCCCTAAGTGAGCAGGGACGCCGACTTATGACAGCCTGGACGCATGGACTAACACCCATCTGCGATGATGAGCTTGACCGCTTCGGATTAGAACAAGCTAAGCTCCGGGTTGGTATAATATGTTATGAAGACAATGGTAGCCGCTGAGGCCCAGGCAGCCCCCATCTAGCAGCTCAGAATGCTCGTGCATCTTCACAGCCCTGAGGGGGCTCCGCTCTCGGGGATACATCATAGCCGGCAAAGCCCACTGTTCACGAGCCTGCGATAAGGCCTTATAACCAAGCACCTGGCCGCTCCCCGCCTAGGGATGGAGTTCATGAAGCCGCAGCATTTGCGTGTGAAACCAGGCGAACTCGCCGAGAAGGTAGTTGTAGTAGGTGACCCGGCTAGAGCAACATATCTTGCAGAGAGGTTCCTCGAAGACGCGAAACTCGTCAACAAGGAGAGGGGCTTCCTAGTCTATACCGGCCACTACGGCGGGGAGCGGATAAGTGTTGCAGTACACGGAATAGGCGCACCCTCCGCAGCTATAGTATTCGAGGAGCTGTACATGCTGGGAGCCAGGTACATGATACGCCTCGGCACCGCCGGCGGTCTCATACCAGAGCTAGATATAGGAGACGCAGTAGTTGCAACCGGCGCCGCCTACCTGCACGGGGGAACAATAGGCTCATACGTGCCGGACGCATGCATGACCACAGCACCGGACCCACTGCTAACCACCATGCTCTATAATAAAGCTAGAGATATACACGGCCGCGTATACCTGGGCCCGGTGTTCAGCAGCGACGCCTTCTACGCGGAAGACAAGAACTTTGTCAAGAAGTGGTCGTCGAGGGGCATTATCGCTGTAGAGATGGAAGCTGCAACACTCTTCGCGCTAGCAGCTATCCGCCGCTTCCACGCAGCGGCGATGCTAGTCATATCGGACAACCTGGCTGTGCCCGGCAAGGAGGAGCTTAAACACCACGAAGAGCTTGTAGAGTACGTCGACCGCGCAGCCAGAGCCGTGCTAGAAACACTGAGAGACATAGATAGCTAGACCATCTAGGAGAAACACATTAGCACCGCGCTATTGCAGCCCCCTGTCTTGACGACAACTATATTACTTACAGCCAGGCAGCTCTACTGCCCGACTACGACAAGTTACATGCTAGTGTTTGTACACGCGCCGCGCCTCGCTCGATCCGGTTCCGCCCTCCAGCTTAGACGCTGATGAAGCCTTAGACGGCTGACCCGTGGGTAAGATAGCCAGGCGCGGGGGTGAAGAATAGCCGTGGCCTCTGAAGGCGAGCGCTATGCCCGCCTATTGGGTAACCGCGGCTTGCATGTAGAGGAGAAGAAGGGGAAGCAGAGGACGCTTCTAGGCGGGGAAGTTAGCTACCATACTGTCACGGGTATAAGCGAGGGCAACTACCGCCTAACAATACATCTAGAGCCCGGCCCCGTGAGGGCCCAGCTTGTTATACATGCAAACAGTAGCGAGAAAGCAGCGCGAGCTGCAAAGAGGCTACGCAGCCTCGGCTTCCAGGTAGACGTTGAGGAGGAGCGCATCAGCGCCACCAAGAAGAGGCCTTCTCTCACAAACATCTGGGAGGCGCTTGAAGCCGCCGAGGAGGCAACAAGGCGTTGAAGAGTATGGCTCTACTCCTTCGCCAGGTAGCCGAGGAGTTTCTTCATTCCGCCGAGCCGGGCCCCGAGACTAACACTGCACAGCTCTACCGCGCGCTTAGCCTAAAATTCCCATGCGCCGCGCCGGCAAGGATGGTCTGTGGCTCGGACAAAACATGCGTGACTAGCATGTGCAGCAATGTAGTAGCCGAATACATTGAGCAGCCATTAGAGCCCCTCCGTGGAGGCTACAGTGCAGCAATGCACGCCTATGTTCTACATTCGAGGATGCTTGCGAGAGCTATAGAGTCCGTCGCGAAGGCCCTAGCCTTGGACGCCCATCTACCTCTAGACGGGGTTACGTGCCGGCCACGGATAGGCTGTAGCAGGGAAAAATCATACACAATAGGCAGCGTATCATATCGTTTTAACACGCTCCGCCCACGTATAATTGTTCCCACGATACTTGGCTACCGTGCAATTCGTGCAACGAGACGCCTCGACAGCCTTAGCCTGCCCTGGCTTATAGTAAAGGAGCACAATACATGCACATCATTCATCTGCTTCAGAAAAAACTGTACAGCCACAATAGGCGCGGAATCTCTCGAGTTTAGCGACGAACCACTGGTAAAGAAGGGGCACCAATGCGGCAAACGCAGGGTTATCGGCGACGCGCTCTTCGCACTCCTTCAGGGGCAGGGACTAAGTGCACACCCTGAGGGGGAACCAAGGTTCTACCTGCTGGGTGCTCCTCTATTGGTGGCCGCGGCCTCGTTAAACCACGAGCAAGAGGATAGGAGGGAGGATGCGCTCTCACTCGTGCTTTGGAACCCTGTAGGCATTACAACAAACATGAGTGTCATATTTAGCGCCGAGAGAGTACTGGCCGCACATGTGGTACATCCGGATGGCGCGGTCGAACACGTAGAGCCCGAGTACGATCGTGTGACTTTCCCGATAAGAGCGCATGGATTAGTGGAGCTGCAGTTGCGTACCCGTAGACTACCCAGGCTGCTTCTGGCCGGCAACATGGCGGGCAGGCGCGGGCACTAACCTGTCCTAGCAGGAGTAGGGAAGCAGGGGGTTCCATCCTAGTGCCCTGTATCTAAAATTGTTACCGCGTGTAGTGCCCTGATCCGGTGGTGTTGTGTAGTTATTCGTCTCTGCTGAACCCGTTACCGAACAGCTCTATAACCGGGCGGTGCTGTGGCGGCGTCTTCTCCACTTTCTCGCGGAGCTTGCGGCAAACCTGGCAGATGTGCATAGCCATTGATTGTCTATCTATGCTCTCGCTTACGAGGTTCTCCGCTATCTTTGCCACCATCTCGTAGAGCTCTTTGTCGTTTAGTATTAGCTCGACGTAGTCGCCGCCACGCCGTTTTAGAAGATAGTTAGAGACCGCGGCTGGCGTTATACGGAGTATCTTCGCGGTACGGTATATCGACAGGCCATATACCTTCACGAGTATCGTTGCTATAGAGGCGCGTATTGATGGGACATATTTCTTTACGGCTATTTCGCAGGGCGCGGCCAGGAAGCTGCCTTCATCTGCCGGCTGCAAAACCCTACCCCGTATTTATTCAATCGTGTAAGTACACGTGTTTTAAACAGTACCGCCACGCCATATTCTTGGTATTATCTGCAAAAATATATTATAATTAATTTTCTAGCATAACTGCGGCTATATAAAATCTTCACGCAGATAGCAAAAACCAAGAAAGACCGGGAACACCGTCTAGCAGCGAACACCCAGGTAAAGACCGGGAGCGGGGTGCACCAGATATGGCTATAGACCCTGTAAGGGTAGAAATAGACGAAGAAACCAAGGAAGCTATAAAAGAAGCACTACAGGACATGGAGAAACCAGTCAACATCTATGTCTTCACAGGGCCTAACTGCAAATACTGCGACGAGACAATAAAGATAGCAAAAACGCTAGAAGAACTCTCACCCGTGAAGAATGGCAGCCACCTAGTAAAAGTAATCATCTATGACAAGGCAAAAGACTCCGAGGCGTTCAAAAAGCAGGGAGTAGAGCGCATACCCTCACTCACCCTACTTGACGGCGTCATAAGATACACTGGGACGCCGAGCGGCGAGGAGGTACGCGGCCTCGTAGAGACCATAATAAGAATCTCACAGGACGACAGCGGTCTAGACGAGACAACCGTGGAGAAGCTGAAGACTATAACCGAGCCGGTCCATGTAGAGGTGATAGTAACGCCCCAGTGCCCCTACTGCCCCTACGCAGCCCTGCTTACAAACATGTTCGCCTACGAGGTGTGGAAGACCGGTAGACGAAACTTCGTGGCAGACACTGTCGAGGCCTACGAGAACCCCGACATAGCGGACAAGTATAATGTAATGTCTGTACCAGCGATAGCTATAAACGGCGTGCTGGCGTTCGTTGGCGTACCCTACGAGGAGGACTTCATAGAAAGGATAATAGACGTCGTGAAACGCAAGAAGAAGGTAGGCCCGCAGATAATAAGTGAGAGCGCCACCGGCCTCTAAGACAGCACTACACTAACATCTACCATCTACGTTATTTCCCAGGCAGCGCCAGATAAGGCGTGGCTTGTATAAGGCTCGGCCAAATGCCTTTTCATCACCCATTCATGTTCTGCGCCGTCAGCGTCGGGAGTACACCTCATCGCCACGCGGCTTCAACACTACGAGGCAGATGCCTAGAGGCGGCGAAAACCGCAGCGCGCAGCGGAGACGGGACGCCTGCTAGGCGTTGTTCCCATCCTCTCCTGTTCTCAATACCTCCTGTATTTTCCTCCGCACGATCTCTGCAACAACCTTTCCATCCACCCTGCCGCGCAGCACGGGCATCACGCGCCCCATTACTTTGCCGAGCGCGCGCATGCCTTTTTCGCGTATCTCTCCTTCCAGGCCGCGGACCGCCTCCTCCACGAGTCTCTCTACTGCCTCTAAGCTGAGGGACTCTATCCCAAGCGCCTTTATCGCTTCGTCAACGCCTTCTCCAGGGTTCTTCGCCATGTACTCCAACACGTCAGGCACGGCGTCCTTGCTTATCTTGCCTTCGGCGACAGCTGCGACAACTTCCTCTATCTTCCTCTCGTCTATATTGTCTACCGGCACGCCTTCCCTCGCTAGGCTCTTCAAAATATTGGTTAACAGCGACGCGATAAAGCTTGGAGGCACGTTAGGGTAGCGTATTGCCAGCTCCTCGAACAGGGATAGATACTGCGATCTTAGTAGCTGGCCCGCCAGGTCATCGCTTAGCCGGTATTTCCTCTTAAGCTCACCCAGCTTCTCCCTAGGCGTCATGGGTTTAAGGCTGGCGGCTTCCCTGAGCAGCTCGTCATCCACTTCTAGGGGCGGTATATCCGTCTCCGGGTACATACGGGCGGAGCCAGGCTGCGGCCTCATAAACCTCGTAGTACCGTCCTCGAGTGCGGCACGTGTCTCTCTAGGTATGCCGCGGAGGGCATATACAGCCCGGTCTATTACCGCCTCTAGCGCTTTACGCGCCTTCCTCTCATCGTCAGCCACTATTACTACAGCGTCGCGCCCCTTCACCGCCCCTAGGGCTGTATAGACCCTGGTAAGCTCCTCCTCGGTTATACCGTAGGCAGGCAGCTCGTCGCTATGGAATATGCCGCCCACTCCTCCCCAGAAACGCGCATAGTCAGCGAGCTCGGTGCCAAAACGCCTGCCCGGCTCGACTTCCACGCCTAGTAATCCATGGTAGCCGTAGAGCTTTGCAGCCAGGACGCGTCCTCCTCTACGCAGCGTCCTGGCGATTATCTTCGACTTGGTGCCCTGGAATATGTCGCTCACGTCTACTATTTCAGCCTCGTTACGCACCTTCTCCTCGTCGAGGCCACGTGAGCGCAGCTCGTCACGTATCTGTAGGAGGCGGTGCTGGCGTATAGCCTCATACAGCACTATCCTCGGAAGGAGGTCCAGGCGCTGAACGCCCTTTATTTCCGTCTTGACGCCTCCTTTTATGGACACGTTTAGGTCTTGGCGTATAGTGCCTATACCTCTCTTCACCTTGCCGGTAAGGCGGAGCATCTGGCCAATTGTCAGCGCCGCTTCATACGCCTCCTCCGGGCTTTCGATGTCTGGTGCAGTCGATATCTCTATTAACGGTATGCCGAGACGGTCAAGGTTGTAGTGGACGAAACGTCCCTCCTCTTTTATCTTGCGGGCCGCGTCCTCCTCTATAGCTATGCTTTGTATCCCTATCTTCTTTCCTGAGGGCAGGCTCACGCTGCCCCCTAGGGCGACTATTGCGGTCCGCTGGAACCCACTCGTATTCGAGCCGTCTATGACTATTTTCCTCATAACATATATCTCGTCTACAACTGTAGAGCCGAACGCCAAAGCCATCGCGAGCCCTATTGCCACAGCCTCCCTGTTCATCTCATGAGGGGGCTCCTCGTCAGCCTCAACCAGGCAGGAGACGCTACGCGGAGCATGGTAGTGGTACATGCGCCCCTTACGCCACTCGAAGAGAGCGGCTATGTCCACCTCGCCTAGCTCGCTCCGTGTAGGGCGCAGCTGGCGGACAAACTCGTCCCGCGGCTCGTTGTCGCCCGCTAGGCGCGTAGGGCAGCCGCAGAAGAGCTTGCGGCTAGTGTTAAGCTGTTGATGTATCTCGAGCCCGGCGCGGAGCCCCAGGCTTTTCACATCAACCCTAGACGGGTCCACCCTAGGTTCTATCAATGCGGCCACCTCGGATACAGGTCTAGGGTTATGCGGTGCGAAAACTCGCCGGCAAGGTTGCGGAGGAGCAGCTCACGGACCTCTTTATCATCCTGTGTACGGGCTAGGACCCATGAGAGCTTCACGAAGGCTGTCTCCGGTAACATGTCGCCGCCAGGCACTACGCCCGCCTGGAGGAGCTTGCGGCCGGTCGTGTATACATTCATGTTGACACGGCCGAAGAGCGTCTGGCTGGTCATTACGAACACGGTACCTGCCTCGACGCCGCGCCGTATGCTCTCAATGAGCCATTCCCCTACATGCCCTAGGCCCGTGCCCTCTAGCACTATTCCGCGGTAGCCGCGGTCCACTAGGAAGTCTACCACCTCGGGCTCCATGCCGGGGTAGTATTTTACCAGCGCCACCTTCTTTTCAAAACCGTTCTCTACGATGAGGTCTTGCTGGCGGCGTCGACGCAGCGGTTCGGATATCTCCACTATCCGCTTCTCGTAGGGATAAATCCTGGCAAGAGGGCGAGCGTTGATTGACTGGAAGGCGTCGCGGCGGCTTGTATGCATTTTCCTTACCTTTGTGGCACGGTGTGCTAGGGCGTAAGTGTCGCTGCTCTCACCATGCATGACGACTTGTACCTCTGCCGCGTCTCCTTTAGCGGCAGCCAGGGTTGCAGCGATCAGGTTGAAGGCCGCGTCGCTGCTGGGACGGTCACTGCTTCTCTGCGCCCCCACGAGGACCACTGGAACAGGGAGGCCGCGTAGCGCGAAGGCCAGCGCGGAAGCCGTGTAGGCCATGGTATCGGTGCCGTGGGCCACTATTACCCCGTCAGCCCCTTCCTCTATCTTCGCCGCGACACTGCTCACTATGCGTTCCCAGTACTCTGGCCGCATGTTCTCGCTAAGGATGTTCATCAGCACCTCTGCCTCTATGTCGGCTATGAAGCCGACTTCTGGTACTGCCTGGAGTATCTCCTCAGCGCTAAAGGCGGGCCTAACGGCTCCGGTTTCGTACTCCACCTTGCTTGCAATCGTACCCCCGGTGCCTATTATGGAGACACGGGGCCTGGGCCCGGGTGGAGGCGCCTCCTCGAGCAGAGGAACCGCGGCTGGCGCGCCGGACGCGGCTTCGCGGAGAACAGCCTCCAGCGTCTTTACTACCTCGACCCTGGACTTCTCGTCGACACGCACACCCACATTATAGCCGTTATCGAGCTTGACCACGATTACGGGGCGCTCGGTTATAGCATAGCGCGGCATCAGTATGCCCTCAAATACGCTTCCGTCGCCTCTTACAATCCTTATCTTGTCGCCTATCCTTGCCCCAGCCTTCTCGAGGAGCCTGCGCGCGATACCTGTGTAGCCCGGCAGCTCGCCCATACGACCGCCCAGGGGGATAGGACAACCACAGCCACGAAGCCCTAAAAACCGGCTACGCGGCCCTGGAAACTCCAGCGGGGGAACAAGATATGCCAAGCCACGGCTCGCTCACAAAGGCCGGCAAGGTGAGGAAGCAGACCCCCAAGATACCGGCAAAGCCCAGGAAGAACCCCGCACCCAGGATAAGGAACCGCATAGAGCACCGCCGCCTAGCCATAAGGATGCAGCAGGGCGCCACCTCCAGGAGAAGAAGGTAAGAGAGCCAGACAACCCAAACAACTAGACGCAAGGTGCGGTTTTTAACCACAAAGCCGGGTTTAGAGGCTCCCAGGTTCTACCCCTCCTGGGCTCCTACAGCGGCAGCATGGACCGGCAGCGCCGGCCGCTAGGCCTTAGGGCCCCTCTGCGCCCCCT
Source organism: uncultured Hyperthermus sp. (assembly GCA_964498685.1). Classification (GTDB taxonomy): domain Archaea; phylum Thermoproteota; class Thermoprotei_A; order Sulfolobales; family Pyrodictiaceae; genus QNYQ01. Next base: position 24,052 of record CAZCGO010000005.1, read on the forward strand.
GTCAGCGCCGCAGCGCAGAGGCATCGATAGACGGGTCGGCTGCCGCTACGAGGGCCTAGCAGTGTAGCCAGAGTAGCCGCATAGGCTATGATAGGAAGAAGGGCCCGGGGGTTGCATGTAAAAACTCGGGCCAGGACAGCGGCGAGCTAGGAGAATATGTCCGAGAAGGTAAGGAGGCTAACACCCTTCGGTTTTTTGTCCACACTGCCCACGCGGTTGGCGATCAGCAGCTGCACGCCTTTCTCCGCAGCCAGGTCCAGCATCCTCTGCGTTATTATGCCGTCGTATGCTATCGCGTACACCTTCCCAGGCTCTATCTTTTCCAGCACGTTGTATACTTCCCTTACCGGCACCTTCTCAATAGGGTTCCAGTCCTTATCGTACAGCACCGCCTCTAAAGTGCCATTCAGCTTCTTTATTTCCTCGAGGACATTCTCTGGCAGCTCGATACGCTTGACCTCGACCTGCGCGGCCTTTGCCTCTCCGGCCTCCTCGGCGACTGGCCGCTTGGCTGGCGTTTCGGGGGGAGCGGCCGGCGGCTTAGCCTCTGCAGGCTTCTCCTCTGCCTTGGCCGGCTTCTCTCCACGCATCTTACGTTCAAGTATCTCGCGGTACTCCTTTGCGGGTATCAGGTTGCGGAGAGCCCTGGCTATCTCTTTGCCTGTCAGGTCCTCGACCTCCTTCCCTGGCGGCGCACGTGCAACGTAGTCTATGTCGGCGCTACGCAGTAGCTCCCAGAGGATAAGATCGCCGCCGTGGTCGCCATCCACGAACGCTATGGCTTTCTTCGTCTTTGCGAGCTTGATTATCGTTTCGGGTATCTTCCCGCGGGCACCCTCAAGGGCTATCACGTTCCTATAACCATAGCGGAGCAGGTTTATTACATCAGCCCTGCCCTCGACGATTATTATTTCGTCGCTCTTGTCGACATCTGGGCCGGCGGGAAGCTTCTCCGGGCCATAGCTTATTACTTCGCCCCGCTTCACGGACTCGCTTATCTCTCTTAGAACCTCCTTAAGATCCGGCGTCTTCTCGAGACTCCATATACGCAGTATCTCCTTAGCCCTCTCTATTATCTTCTTTAACTTCTCCGCTCTTACGTCGATTATATCGTACACCTGGATGCGTGCACGGTAGGGGCCAACCTTCTCCACGCTTTCGAGCATAGCAGCTATCAACGCGGTCTCGACACGGTCGAGGTTCGAGGGAACTGTTATTTCGCCGACAGTCTTCGAGCCCTGGTGTTTTATGTCTACCTGGACCCGGCCTATCCTGCCACGCTCCTGAAGCTCACGAAGATCGAACTCCTCGCCAAAAAGGTTCTCAGTCTGGCCAAATATTGCGCCAATTATGTCATGTTTATTTACAAGCCCGTCAACTTCTATCTTCGCTTTTACCAGGTATTTCAATAGCAATCACCCTGCGGCATCCGTCCCGGTGGTTTCCCACACAGGGACGCGCGTAGCGAGCGTGAGCCCCAGGCCATGGGGTTGTAGCATCCGCGTGCCTGGAGCGGCCGGTTGCCCGGCGTTGCAGCTCAAGAAAGAATGAGGGAGCCGCACACTTTTTACTTATACACCTACGCGGCCTCCCAGCTCCAAGGACTAATACCGCTACATAGCCTGGCGCCAGCCGTCGGCCCCGTTAACGCGTCACCGCCACCTTCTTCAGCTCTTCAAGTATTGTGCGGGCCTCCTGGTTTGCCTCAAAGTATCTCCGTATCGGGTCCAGTACCTGGTTGAGGGCCCTAGCGGTGGCCTTCTTGAGGTCTAGGGGATGTATCTTGCCTTCACGGTACAGCCTCTCTAGCTCAGCAAAGCTCTCAACTACTATTGTTCCTCCATACTTCTCTGGGCGTTCGATGACTAGCTTGAAACCAGGCCTCGCGAAGAGAATGTAGCGGTTTATCTCAATTATAGGATTGTATTGGGTCTGGCGGGCCGGGCAGTACGCCTTCAATATTTTCCTTTCAACCTCCTCCGGGCTGTCAAACACGAATATAGCGGTCTCCGGCTTAGACTTGCTCATCTTAAGCTCGACAGCCATAGTCTCCTCGTCTATCTTGGATATATCCATCCTCCTTGAGCCTTGGAGGCCGGTCAGAAGAGGCGTATGAAGCGCTATCACCTTCCTGAAACCGAGCTTTTCGGCCGTATCACGGGCGAGCATGTGAGCCTTGCGCTGGTCCATTCCACCTAGCGCTATGTCGACGTCAAGATAGAATATGTCGGTTACCTGCATCGCAGGGTAGATAAGCTTAGAGAAGTCTAGCTCGGCCTCTTCAGCCCGCCTACCCATTATTGTGAGCGCACGCTTCATCCTGGCCAACGTGTTCGCTTTTGCGACCCGTAGAAGTATCTCCCAGTACCTCTTATCGGACACAAGCTCCTCTGCATCAACAACATTTATCCTGTCCGTATCGACACCTATAGCGCTAAGCACGTGGACGACATGCCTGGCGGCCTTACGTATAAGCTCCATGTCGCCTCCAAGCTTGTCATTTATCCAAGCATGCCAGGTAGCGGCTAGAAGATGGAACTCTACACCGGCATCTACCAGATCCTTCACCTTGTAGGCCCAAATAAGCCAGCCTATATGGAACAGCCCGCTAGGCTCAAAGCCTAGATAAGCACGTAGGCTACCCTTATCCTCTAGGCGCTTCCTAAGCTCGTCTAGAGTAACTACCTCCACCACGTTACGCGTTATGAGTCCCAGCTTCTCCTCTATTCCCGACATTCTACCACCTCGTCATCAGGGGCCGGCAGGGCCGCCGCAAGGCCTCTGCATGCCTGCCCGGTGCACCGGAGAACCCAGCACTTCGGGCACGTAAAAGCGCCTACTTAGCTATAACTGTAGAGCAGGGCGAAGACGTGACAACATTGTTGAGGGCGCCGGCAGCACCCACACGGCTGGGGAACGCGGCGAAGCATGGCGAATAAACGAGGCGTCCCCCCGGGTAACTCCTATTCTCTGCCCCCATGCCCGGCCTTCTAGCCGGCGCCCCGCCTTGAGGAGCCCGGGGCGAGGCCCTCAGGAGGAGGGGCTATGACCCCGGGTGTTAGTGGCGGGGCACAGCCACTTCGCTGTAGTCTATCTCTGCGGCGGCGACCGGGTAGTCTATGTTCTCGGCAGCTAGTATCTCAGGCCTGATCTCGCCTAGCAGCGCCTCGAGGCCATGTCTGGTCTTCACCACCGCCGCACGTCCCTCGATGAACAAGGGGTGGCTGGCCTCTCTTACCTCTACAACCTCGTCTCCGAGGAGCCTCGCCAGGCTGTACACCACCGCCTGTATATCCTCGTAGCCTGCCTTCTCGTCCATTAGGAGTATAGCCAGTTTCTTGCGGGCAACCGGCTTCTGGCCGCGGACGCTGTAGGCTTCGCCGGCCTCGAACACGCGTACAGGTATGTTGTGCTGGTTAACCCTGGCCACATCCAGGAGCTGAGGTATAATGCTGTACCTCATGCACGACGATTCTGCCCCAACCGGGTTGGCGAGGCGCACCAGCTCTTTCTCGTCGACACCAAGAAGGTGCTCTAGCCGCTTGCACGAAACAAGGCTATAGGAGATTATCTCCACGAACCCCATGCCCGCCAGCAGCTTGCGTGCCTCTCGCTCCCAGTAGCGCTGCCCGAGGAGGCGTCCTCGCATCATCCTCGCTGGAGGAGTTACACCTAGCTCCTCGACGCCTATGCTTAGCATAACCTCCTCTACGAGGTCCACGGGGTGAAGTATGTCGATGCGGTAGCGTGGAATACCGACTATAACTATATCTTCTCCTTCTTCTCTGGCGTCGAAGCGCATCCTGCGTAGGTGGCGTGAAACCTCACCAGGCTCCAGGCGTGTGCCTAACACGGAGGAGGTATAGGAGGCGGAGAGGCTCGCTGAGCGTGGCTCTAGCTTTGGCTCCTTAAACACACCCTGGTTAGATATGACGGTAACCATGCCTACCTTCCGGTCCCTGCTGCGCTCTGCAAGGTTAGCCACTATCACCGACAACGTGTCTAGTACCAGCCTCCTGTTCGTCCCCGTCACGTCTACGAATACATTACTGGTGCCGGGCTCTATTCTTGTGAGCTCGGAGTTTATGACGGGTGGGACACTTATCACTTCGTCGCCGGAGTAGAGTACAGGGTGCATCCGGCCCTGCAGGGATAACGCGCCGTAGCTTCTTCCCTGAGCTGTTTCCCTCAATACCTCCTTTAGTGTCATGGGGTGTGCGTGTCCAAGCGGCTTGAAGCGGACCTTGTCGATTGGTTCAAGCCTGTAGCTGAGCCTCCTCGAGGGCAGCTTGTCTAGGTCGTGTAACCCTATCGCCACTAGCTCCCGCCTACCGCCCAGGCTCGTGTGGAGCTTCTCCTGGAACTGTATAAGCTCTTCGAGGTATTCCTCGTCAACGTTTACGCCCCACACCACGCCAGCCGCTATGTATGGCCTTGCCGGCACATCGCCCGCCTCTAGTACATAGCCGCTGTCCTGCACCCGGTAGCGGGGCATGCCCTCCGCGCGTCCAAGCAGGCCATCAGCCTGGCGGGCTATGCCCTCCAGGCTATACATGTCCGGCCGGTCTACCTCTACCTCCATCTCGACGAAGCCGTCGCTCGTTATCTCGGCCTCTATCTTTAGCCTCTCAACTACCTCTAGGGCCTCCCTGAGGGGGAGGCGGAGGGCTTCCTCGACGCGTCCAGGCTTAAAGCGTAGAACCGGCATAGAGCCACCACCTTACAGGCATGTTCTCAACGTAGCCTAGGTCGCGGGCGTAGAGCCGCCTTATGTCATCCACGTTGTACAGAGCCATGGCGAGCCTCTCGATGCCCATCCCCCACGCGGCGACCGGGTACTCGACCCCGACGGCGTGAAGCACCTCCGGGCGAAACAGGCCAGCTCCAAGTACCTCGAGCCAGTCGGAGCCTATACGCACGTAGCCCTCAACCGAGGGCTCCGTGAAGGGGAAGTAGGCGGGCCGGAACCGGTACTCGCGTAAACCCAGCCTCTCTAGGAACTCGGCGAGGATGCCGAGAAGCCATCTCATGCTTACACCGTCCTCGGAGGCGATGCCGTCTACCTGGTGGAACTCAGGTAGGTGTTTTGCGTCTATCTTCTCCACGCGGTAGACCCTGCCTATGGTGAAGAACCGGAACGGCGGCGTCGGTCTCGTGGACAACACCCTCGCCGAGACAGCCGTGGTGTGGCTGCGCAGTATGAGGCGTGCAGCCTTCTCGCTGCTCCAGCGGTAACGCCACCCAAGGCTCTCGCCGCCGGGCAGCGCGGCTCCCTCCTCGTGGAGCACCCGTACCCTGCCGGCGATCTCCCCAGGGACCACGCCCCGGCTGGGGTTGGATAGGTAGAAGGTATCGCTGGGACCGCGGGCAGGATGAAACTGGGGCTGGAAGAGGACGTCATAGTTCCAGAACTCGCTCTCCACGGGAGGCGCCTCTACCTCACGGAAGCCCATCTCCTTCATAACGTCTCTTATATGCTCGATGAACTCGGCGAAGAAGTGTAGCCTGCCAAGCCTCCTTTTAGGAGGCTCGGCTGCCACATTGTAGCGGCGCAGCCTCGCGCCACGCCACCTTCCGCTACGCAGTATCTCATGAGTCAAAGCGCCTATCTCTACAACCGTCTTCTCCAGCAGAGACCTCGGGTCCTCTGCTACACGGATGACTGTCTCCTTGCGCTGGCTCTTCTCCACCAGGCGGCGACGCCTCAGGAGGCTCACCGCCTCACGCGGCAGCGACTCGCCCCGGGACAGCGACTGAAGGAAGCCACGCTCTTCAGCCACAGCCTTCTGCGGGTCTACGAGCAGGCGCACACAACCCTTCTCCACTTTTACCCATTTCTTCTTGGCAGCGTTGCTCAGCGCTATAGCGGCCTCACGTCCCAGCTCCTGCCTAACAGTGTCGAGAGGCACACAGCCACCCTTCTGAGAGAGGAGCGCCACCAACCGCTCTTCGGGGAACCCCTCCCTGAGATACCGCTCCGCCTCCTCGGTTAACCTGTAGAGGGTTTCGCTGCGCTCCTCTACACCCAGCAGCCCCTTCTCGGCAAGTAGGCGCGCCAGCGCCTCTAGCCGGCTACGCTCGACGCCGAGCAGCTCCGTGAGTTCATCCACGCTGTAAGAGCCGGGGCCTGGAAGCTTCCTCGCCATCTCCTCCAGGAGCCTACGCTCCGACTCCGACACTGGGATCTTTTCTCCCACACCCAGCCCCCGCATAGCATCGGGCGAGGCACAGACCCGCATATAAATCAGCAAAGCGGAGCGGAGGCCGCCCCTTCCACTAAATGTAGCAGAGGCGTCGACAGAAAACAGGTGGAGGCAAAAGAAGAGGCCCGGGGAGGCTAAGAGCCTAGCTTTTTCCGAAGATGAACTTCTCGCCGGGCTTCAGTATAACAACCCTAGTGCCTAGGCCGCGCTCTTTCACATACTTCTCGAACTCCGCGGGGTCGGCACGTATGACGGGGAACGTGTTGTAGTGCATAGGTATAGCCACCTTAGCTCGCAGCATCTCAGCAGCCTTCGCAGCCTGGTAGGCGTCCATGGTGAAGTGGCCGCCTATAGGCAGCAGAGCGACGTCTACATCGTACAGCTCGCCGACTAGGGCCATCTCCGCAACAAGCCCCGTGTCGCCTGCGTGGTAAACGCTCCCCTCTTTGCCGGATATTAGCACGCCCGTAGGCGTGCCCCGGCTGCAGCTGTGGGTAGCGGGAAAGAACATCACCTTCAACTCTATGCCTGGGAGCCGGAGCGGGCCACCTATGTTGCCGCCCACTATCCTCTCACTCGCACCCACCTGCTCCGCGACATAGTTGGCAACCTCGTATACCGCCGCGAACACCGCCCTAGGATTCATGCGTAGAAGCCTGATGGCTTCACCCAGATGATCCCCATGGTCATGCGTCACCACTATGAGGTCCACATTGTCGCGGTACTCCTCCGGCCCAACGGGCGACATAGGGTTACTGAGCCACGGGTCGACCAGGACACGGTATCCGTCTATATTTACCTCGAAGGCCGAATGGCCAAGCCACCTTACATACGCCATTGCGACCACCGGGTTAGGAGCAGTTACTCAGCCTATTATGCGGCAGAGAGCCTGCGGATAAATAACAACCCGTACCGGGGTTAGAACCGGGAAAGTTGATGGGAGGGATCAACCGGGGTCCGGCGAGAGGGCCCGATCCCAGCTTGGGGGAGCTGCGGGGCCTCGCGGACCCCACAGCTACCCCCAACGCGGCCGGCTTAACTTCCGGGTTCGACATGAGTCCGGGTGTTGCCCGGCCGCTGTGGCCGGGTCGGGCCATCCACGTCTCTAGCCTACCGCGGGCAGAGGGGTATTTATTTCTTTCTATCGGCTCGGCGTCTACCTCTCACGGGAAAAAGCCTCCGAGCAAGCCCCTCAACCTCCTCGACATAGATGGACTCGACTATAGCAGCACCACACTCGCCACAAAGGCCATCATACCTGCGGCCAACATAGTCTCCTTCCTCAAAGCGCTTAAACACCGACCGATCACAGGAGACGCAGCGAAGCCTTACCACCACACGCTCATGGGAGCCCGAGCCCTTGGCGCCGCGGAGCAGGTACGTGAGGAGAAGAATAGACGCCGAGTAGAGCGCAACCAGGGCCACCAGGCCTGGGTCCACCCGCCTCACCTCTCTCAACGCTATAGGCCCACGCCGATAGTGTTCCCTACCCCAACTACGACCACATTATCGCCGGGCCTGCTTGTCTCACCAATGAGGCGTATAACGTCCTCTACCGCCTTGTCGACACCCTTAACAACGTTCTTCGACATTGCGTTTATTGCTTCCTCGAAGCTCATTTTTATCGCTACCGCGTATAGCGGCAGCCTGTGACGTACAGCGAGGCGTTCTATACGTATCTTCTCCGGGCCCGGGTCGCCCATTGCAACTCCGCTGCCCTCGGCGGTGAGCCCGGTTTCTTCGCCCTCGAACTTCAAAGCCGCATCAACAGTTATTATTGCGGACAGGTTCCCCCCCAGCACGTCCTCGACCAGCTTCTCTACAGCCTCGCCGGGCCTACCTACAGTACTACCCGGTCCCTTTGCCCGCACAATGTATACACGTCTCTCATCTATGCCGACAACAGTGTACACGGTGTCTTTCGCGAGCTCCCGGTATCCTTCTATAGGTTCGCCCATGTGGGCCAGCCGGTATGCAACAAGGGGGCCCGCCGCGTCTCCTATGGGAAGCCCTTTTGCTATCACGCCTGCTGCGTCACGGTAAGCCTTAGCTATCCTCATATAGAGGGGCAGTATCATCCACAGCTGGGCAACTAGCATCGCGTTCTTCGTCTTAACACCCATGAGGAGCATGTGTCGGAGATACTTGTAGAGCAGGTTCAAAGCGTTGGCAATACCCAGCAGTGTCACTGTGTTGCGGAATATGCGCTGCTCCTCCTCTCCAAGCTCGCGGCCTGCAAGTGCAAGGCCTACTATCTGCTCTATCCTCTCCTCCTCGGTCCTTATGACGCGTTCAAGCCTCTTTGTTATATCGGTGGGCTCTATGCTCACAGGTTCAACCACGAAGTACTCCATTGCACGGCCTATTACGCGCTCGGTATCCTTGACCCCAAGTTTTTTCAGCAGCTTCTCGCCCTCGCCCTTAACGTCGTTAACATAGCCCTCCAGTACACGCAGGCGCGCCTCTATCTGTGTCCGCCAGACACGCAGCTGTATCCCCTGAGCCACGCCTAGAAACGCCAGTATCGACAACACGGTGGATACGAGGATACTTATCGCTATTATCCATGTAGCCAGGTCGCTCTGGCCCCCTCCCAGCAGGGAGGTAGTGTTAAAGCCAAGCGGCAAGGCTTACTCATTCCCTCCTAGGCGCCGGGGGAGGGGTTAGCGGGTAGTCACTATTACTTCTCCTTCCGGCGTGATGAGCAGCGTGTGTTCGAACTGCGCAACAACCCCATGCCTGCGTTCTATGAGCACCGGGTAGCGTACTAGAAACCCCATCTTGCTTAGCTTGTTTAGCGACCTGTGCAGCTTCCCGGCGTCAGGCACGACATCGGCTAACCAGCGCTCAGCAAACGGCAACGTATTGAACCGCTCCTTTATAGCATCCAGTATCTTCCTCGTCACCGGGTCTAGGCGCCGCCTCAAGCTAGGCCTAATGAGTGCATAGATGGTTACCAGCTCGCCCTCGTAGACCAGGCCTTCACCATTGGTCCCGAAGGGTTCTACCGCGTAGACGCGGCCACGACCATACCTGCCGGGAACCATGGGGTCATACATGTTTGGTATGCTCTCGCCCGCGTGTATCCGGTAACGCGCAATACTATGGCCGCCAAGGTTTACTATGGGGCGGTACCCGTAGCGCTGTATAGTGTCAGCTATGACGCGGCCCGTCTCCGCGAACCGGTTACCGGGGCGCACGGTCTCTAAGGCCCTCTCCAGCGCCTCCCGCACCGCCTCGAGAAGCGACTCCCACTTACCACTCGTATCCACAGTTACAGCAGTATCCGCGATATAGCCGTCTATGTGCGCACCGAGGTCTACCTTGACAACAGCCTCTTCGGGGACCGTACTAGTGTCGCCTATCGGGGGCGTATAGTGGGCAGCCACCTCGTTTATAGATATATTGCACGGGAACGCCGGGCTAGCGCCAAGCTCGACTATCCTCTTCTCAACGAACTCGCATATCTCTATCAAAGGCCTCCCCGGCTCTACGAGCCTAGCAGCCTCCTCGCGAACCCGGGCAGCTATCCTCCCGGCCTCCAGGTATGCTCTCACAGCCTCCTCGGTAAGGCTCTCAACAGGCATAGCCGCAAATCTCCCTCCCAGACCACTAGGCGGCCGCCCCCTCCCCGCATACATGTACCGCTTTAGCCTAGACGCCACCAGGGCCAAAACACGCAACGACACAGGGGGCTTCAGTGATGCAGGGTTCTCTCACACCCCCTAACGGGGTCGCACCGTGGTCCACTCATCATCGCCGGCGTGCACGGGAGCCGCCGCCTAGCGGCGTAACAGGCTCACGCCCCCGGAGGGGAGGCTGACCTCGTAGACGCGGAGACCGCGCTCAGAGAGAGAACGGGCTATCTCGTTTTTCTTCTCGGGCGGAGTGGCCGCAACCACTACCCCGCCTATTCCTGCGCCGCTCAGTTTCGCACCGTAAGCCCCCCTGGCCCTTAGCTCGTTAACAACCGTGTCCAGGATGCCGCTCGAGACCCCCATAGCCTGTAGGAGTCCATGAGCCACGTTCATGACCCGCCCTAGGGTGGCCGCGTCGCCGCGGGAGACGGCGTCAACCGCGTAGCCGACAAGTAGGTCGTTAAGCTGCATCAGCGCAGCCCTCAGGCCAGGCTGCAGGGCTGCAAGCTCGCCCCGGAACCGCTCCACAGCTATACGTGTTGAACGGCTCACACGTGTATCGACCACAAGCAGGCGAAGCCTGCCACGCGGCAACGAGACAATACGCGGCGCCTCGCCACGGCGATAGAGCACTAGCCCCCCATAGGTAGACACGGTGTTATCTATCCCGCTAGGGTTCCCGTGTGCAACCTTCTCTGCTTCAAATGCCGCCCTATTCACCAGCCCATAGTCTACTCCGCCCCTCAGGAGGCACATGTACGCCGCCGAAAACGCCACGGCCACGGCCGCGCTGCTGCCGAGCCCCGCACCTGGAGGGATCTCGCTCTCAATGCTGCATTCGAAACCGGCCTCGCCGATAGCTTCGCGCAGGTAGCGATAAGCAGCCATAAGGTTGCACAGCCTGTCACAGCCCTGCGCGAAGTCCTCCTCAAGGCCTAGGTCGAGGGCGCGGACGAGCGCTGCTCCACTCCTCCTCCGGCACCTGGCCTTAGCGTAGAGCCCCACGGAGGAGGCAAGCGCACGCCCGCCATGCACCACCCAGTGCTCGCCAACGAGTATGACCTTTGCAGGCGCCTTAGCAGCGCAGAGGGGCGTCTCCGCCAAGAGCCGCCACCGTGGCCCTGCTGTGCAAGCAGCCGGCGGCCTAGAATGGGGTTAACGGGTTTTAGCCCGCACCGCGTCTCGGCTCTGGCCGCAGAGAGACATCTCATGGGCCATACTAGCGGTGTGGAGACGCAAGGGCTACAGGGTGTAAAAATAAGGAAGGAAGGTTAGGACGACGGCGATTCAACGCTTTAGCTGCATATCGGGTAGTCGTCAGGGACCTTGGCGCGGAAGTACTTGCCAGTCTCGGGGCTCTTGAATAGGCCTATTTTTACACCCTTCCTGCCCCTGGGAGCCAGCTGCCAGACCTTGATGGGTATGAGCTCTACCTCCTTACCGGTGGTGGGGTCACGAACCTTTACCGGCTTCTCGCACGCCATACGGGCTCACCCTTACAGACTCGCACTTCTCGGGTAGACAGTACACCTTTCCCACTTATATAGGCTTTACGTTTAGCTTGCTCCGGGGGACTCTCTCCGCGGAAAGGGGTTGCTGGGAATACGTCTGTATTACCATGCAGAAACGCTAGACGCCGCCCTCTCAGCGAAAACGGCGCACGACCCCTAGCACACCCAGGGACGATATTAGAGCCCTCTGAGCGAAAACTCACCCACAATAACCAAAAGAATTATAAGTAGAAGGAAATAAGGCACACAGACCCCATATGTCGACGGCACAACACACTAACCCATAGCAACGCCCTAGCCATCCACGAAGGAGAAGATATTCACAAACAACATCCACAGATGCCCCGGCACAGGCAAATATCCAGCAGGGTCGCCGAAGAAAACCCTCTTAAGCGGAAAGCAGGGGCGCATGGCTGAAGCCCGGGATAAGCCCTGGCGGCAGAAACGAGGTGGTCGCAATCGTCCACCCAGAATGACCTCAGGCCGCGGATAACAGAGAAGAGATGGAACAAGAGCATAGAGGAAGAAATACTAGAGCTTTGGAGCAAAGAGCCAGACCTCTACGCCTTCGACCCAGAAAAGCCGGGCCCAATACTGGTTATAGACACGCCACCCCCCTATCCCAGCGGGAAATGGCACGTAGGCGGCGCGGCCCACTACGCGCAGATAGACATGATAGCACGCTACTTCCGCATGAAGGGCTGGAACGTGTTTGTGCCCTGGTACGCGGATCGTAACGGTTTGCCCGTCGAGGTAGCTGTAGAGAAGAAGTACAATATCTCAGCCCACGAGATGGCGTCAACCGCCGAGGGCAGGAGAAAGTTCCTCGAGCTGTGCCGCCGCGAGCTCGACAGAATAGAGGCAGAGCTTGTAAAAATATGGCGAAGGCTTGGCTGCAGCTTCACCTATCTACGCGACGGCACCGACAGCCCCAGATATAGGACAATAACGCAGGCGACCTTCATAGAGCTCTGGAAGCGGGGCCTCATATATGAGGCCGAAAAACCGGTCACATGGTGCCCCAGGTGCCGTACTAGCCTAAGCGAGGCCGAGATAGAGTACCGGGAGGAAGACGCCTACCTCTATTACGTGAAATGGCGCGTAAAGGAGACAGGGGAGGAGATACTCATAGCCACTACTAGGCCTGAGCTTATTGGAGCCGCTAGGGCTGTCATCTACAACCCAGAGGATGAGAGATACAGGCACCTGAAGGGCAAGCACGCAATAGTCCCGCTCTACGGCTACGAGGTGCCGATACTGGAGCATCCGGCCGCGAAGCCGGAGTACGGCACAGGCCTCGTAATGATAAGCAGCTACGGCGACTGGACAGACGTAATGATAATAAACGAGCTTGGCCTCCAGCCGAGGATAATAGTGAACCCGGACGGCACTATGAACGAGAAGGCTGGCTTCCTGAAGGGCCTCCCCATAAGGGACGCTAGGAGGAAGATAGTGGAGGCGCTAGAGGAAAAAGGCCTTATAGAGAAGAAGGAGAAGCTCAAGCACAACGTCCCCATATGCTGGAGGTGTAAGACGCCGGTCGAGATAATACACGTGAAGGAGTATTTCCTTAAACAGCTCGAGTTCCGCGACAAGCTCCTAATGGTCGCAAGGAAGATACACTTCAAGCCCGAGAAGCACCGCAAGAAGCTCATAGACTGGATAGAGAGCCTCCGCATGGACTGGCCTATATCGCGGACAAGGTTCTACGGAACCGAGATACCCCTGTGGAGGTGCAGGCGCTGCGGGGCTAAGCTTGTCCCCGAGCCTGGAAGATACTACCGCCCGTGGGAGGAGGAGCCTCCATGGGACCGGTGCCCTCGCTGCGGGGCACCCAGAGAGGAGCTGGAAGGAGAGAAACGCGTATTCGACACATGGTTCGATTCGAGCATTAGCGTGCTGTACGCTTCCGGCTACATGTACAATAGCCGGCTCTTCGAGAGGGTATTTAGGAGGGACGAGGACCTCCCATACACTATGAGGCCCCAGGGCTACGACATTATAAGGACGTGGCTCTACTTCACCCTGCTACGCGTCTACCAGCTCCTCGGCAAGCCCGCCTTCCGCTGGGTCCGTGTCACGGGTATGGGCGTAGACCCCACCGGTAGGGCCATGCACAAGTCCCTAGGCAACGTGATAGACGCAGAGCCGTACCTCAACACGTACGGTGCCGAGCCTTTCCGCTTCTGGGCTGCCGCGGCCGCGAGGCTGGGCGACGACTACCGTTTCAGCGAGCAACTGCTCCGTACAGGCAAGCTCTTCCTCACTAAGCTGTGGAACATAGCACGCTTCGTGTCAACGTTTCCGAGGCCCAGCGAGGGCTACCGTCTACGCCCTGTAGACGAGGCGTTCCTGGCAAAGCTTGACCGTGTGATAAAACGCGTCGACCACTCCATCGGCACCGAGCTGGACGTCCATGACCCGATAAACGAGCTGTACAACTTTACGTGGAACGTGTTCGCATCCCATTACATAGAGCTCGCCAAGAACCGCGCCTACAACCGCAACGGCGAGTATAGCCTCGAGGAGCAGAAGGGTGCCTGGTACACGCTCCACTACATACTAGACGCTGTGCTAAGGATGCTGGCGCCGATACTCCCCTTCATAACCGACGCGCTCTACCGAAGACTCTACGGAGCAAGCGTCCACAGGCAGCGATTCCCAGAACCACTAGGCCTTGAAGACTCTAAAGCAGAAGACGCAGACGAGATAATTAGGCTAAACAGCGCCATATGGGGCTGGAAGAAGAGCCACGGCATGAAGCTCTCCGAGCGACTGGAGGGCAAGAAGCTCTACCTCGCCAAGAGGCTTGCGCCGTACGCAGACGACATAGCAGTAATGCACAAGGTAGAGGTAGTAGTGGGCGAGGAGCCGCCCGCCGGCGCAGAGAAGCTAACCGACTACGCCTACCTAGCCTAGGCGCCCTAGATACGTGTTTCAGCCGAAATCCGAGACATCACACCCCTCCATGGGGGTCAGCACGCGCCACTCATCACGTGTAGGTATGGAGGGCCGTTCGCCCACGGCTCGGCGCTGCTCATATCCTAATCTTATAATAGCGTGGCGCGCGGCTATTCACGAATCCCTGGTCCCGCGACGCCCGGGGAGAGGGCCGCGGCCCACGCGGCTTATTCGATGACCTCGGGTCTCCCGGCCTTCAACCCAGCCCTTCGCGCCCAAGCAGCCTGCCGTAGCGCGCTTAACACCCAGCAGCACCCGGTAGGCGGTAATACCGGTGCTAGAGGTGGGCTCCAGAGGCGACGCGCTCCTGGCGGCGCTGCTCGCGGTAAAGAACACACCTAGAACTGGCTGGATGCTGCGGGGCGTCCCCGCAGCCATAGCAGAGACCATAGCAGCTCATATGGCTGAGTCGGCTATATTGGCACTAGTGATAGCTGACGGTCTCCGAATGAGGGGTATAGATATCAGCCCCGAGGAGTCGGCTGCAATAGCATTAGTCCATGACGTTAGCGAGGGATTCCTGGGAGATATCGTAAAGAGGGCTGTCGACGAAATAGGGAGGGAGGCAAAGGAGCGTGCAGAGCTTAGGGTTGCGTCGCAGGAGTTCGGCGAGGACAGTATCCTCTATAACCTCTTGAAGCACTATGTTGAACAGGATAGTGCCGAGGCCCTTGTCGCCAAGGTGGCTGAGCAGCTTTCCACAATGCTACAGGCACTGCGTTACCGCCAAGACGGCTACCCTGTGGAGGAGATACTCTGCAACATCTATGGCGCGGTCAAAAGGACCGTCCAGGCCGATGAGGCGCTGCGCGTAGCCCTAGAAAACGTGTTGGAAGATCTCTTTGGGAAGGCGTTCAGGGAGACGGACAAGGCCTGCAAAACATACAAAAAAGATAGAGAATAAAAAGTATTTTTAATAAGAAACGGCTAAGAATAGTCTACAGTAAGCCAGCAAAGCAGGTGCACTATGCTTGTCTATCAACCAGTACTCTAGAGCTAAGAAGGAACTTATTACCAATAGTAGCCTACTTTCAATTTCCGCCGTTTCAGGCGATGAAACTGTGTGGCGCCTCTGCGCCCAGGCGGCGGCTGCGCCGCTCCTGTGGGGAACGTGTGTTTGCCACACAAAGCGTATTATAACAGATTAGCACATCCCGCAAACCAACGGGCCTTACAGGTACCTGTTCTATCCCAGGTTCTAGGCTATCAGACAAGTTACCTGGAGGTCAGGCGATAAACCATCCGGCATGAAGGCCGCACAGGCGAAGAAAGAAGCTGGAGAGGCGCATCCCAGCCCCTCGTGGCGTGCGGGGAAGAGCCCGGGCCACACGGCGCTGGAGACCAGACTTGCTGCCAAGTGGAGAAAGGGGGGAAAGAAGCTGACTCTATCCCGGCCTAGTAGGCCTAAGGCTTCTTAGGAGCGTGTTGTCTGTGTGTAGTATTGCCCTTGCCCTTCTTCTCATAGCTACAGCTAGCAGTGCGCTACTTGAACGCTGAGGCCATGTGGCGGTATAGTACCTCTGCATGCTCCGGGACGGCTGCGCGCCAAACCCGCCACGAGGAAGACCGTCGAGGCCGATCCCGCTCAGGGCTAGTAGGGCTAGTCTCACAGTGGCACAGGGCCTGGGTGCTATGTTCTCCTCCTGAGCGCGCCGTCGAGAAGCCTCGTGAACAGCTCGGTGTCTAGGTTCTTTCCTGAAAGAGTCGAGGATGCCACGTAGAAGGTCAGGGCTAGAAGAGCTAGGGGGCCCCATACTCTCCCGGCGGTCTTCTTCAGCAGGCCCCTTAGCCTTAGGGACAGGAAGTGCGCGACAAGGCTCCTGGCTTTATCGCCTGCGAGCGCCACAAACGCGCCTAGACTGCGGGCGGCGCGGTATGCCGCCTTTGTGAGCCTCGCCTTCGAGACGTAGACGTAGATAATGTCAGCGGGTGCCCCGGAGAGTACACGAGCCGTTATCCTTGCCAGGCGTGCGAGACGCCTCTTAACCTGCTGAGGCGAGGCTGGCCTCGTGGACTGGACCGAGGAGTATATTGACACCACCAGCGCCCTGTCTAGAGGCGTGTTAACGACAACAACGTGTACGCGTTTATCGCCACTTGAGTACAGTGTGGCGACTCGCAGCGGTCTCCGCGTATACGCCTCGTAGACCTTTGTAAGCCTCTTTGCGGCGCGGAGCAGGGGCAGTATAACCTGGTTGGCGGCGAGTAGCGCCTCCTCCGTGCCCCTGCTCCGCGGGTTCACAGCCCTCTGGACCCCCTCGAGCCGCCGGGAGGAAGAGAGACGTACACCCCCGGTCTTTCAACTACAGGCGGGGGAGGCGCCTCAGGAGGAAGGGGGTGTTGGAGCCCTCTAGCCGCAGGGCTAGGTAACATGTGATTCCGGGTGTCTCCTTCCTGAACCGGCCTATCCTGTGTAGAGTAGTGGCCTCTGCCGGCGCCGTGTGCCTCCAGGCCGGTCTACGGCCTGACAGGCGAGCCTGTCTCCAGGGTTACGGGCGTGTGGCGGCCGTGCCTGGGGCCTGCGCCGTCTACGGTATTTGCTCCGTGTTATCGTGCCCCTCTCCACCTAGGGTTCTTCGTGGCGTGAAAGCCGGTATCTGGGTGCGCCGGGCTATGCCGAGTGTCGAGGCGCCGCTTGTGCATGCAGGTATTGTGCTCACTGTTGCCGGCGTCTCTCGCTGCGTGAGCCTCGAGGCCTATGCCGCCATAAGCGTGGCGCCTCTGGTCGCGGGAACCGGGCTCGCAGTAGCGGTCGACGCGCCTATAGTGGCCGAGGCCTGCGGCATGGGCAGCATAGCGGCGGTGGAGGACGTCGAGGTGAAGATACTGGGCAGGGGGCTCCACTACTCCACTCCGGGGCTTGACAAGGTCCTGGCAGACCTCGCTACAAGGCTCTACAGCGAGGGGGAGGACGCTATCCGCCTGGAGAGGCTGCACCCAGGCGGCCTCCTACCGGCCTCCGCGATAGCCGCCTATGCCGCCCTAGGCGGCACGAGAGCCTTCGTGGCCGGATACCCGTTCCCCCTAGGGGAGCTGGAGGGCTACTGGGCTGTAGCTGTTCACCTGAAGAGACGTGTAGCGGCACTAAACGCCGTAGAGGCGCTCTACGGTGACCCCGACGAGTTCACGGGGCTAGTGCTGGACTCCATAGAGAACGGGGTGGAGGGCATAGCGGAGCTTGGCCTTCATCTCGCGCAGCTAGCGGGCGCGGAGAGGATAGTGAGGAAGACTCTCCGCGCCGGCGCCGACGCCGCCCTCCTGGACGCCTCTGGGAGGGTGCTGCTAGCACTGGTAGAGGACGAAATAGCAGCCTCACTCCTCTCGGCCAAGCTACGCGCACTAGGAGACCGATATGAGGGCATTGTGGTGGCCTAGCCCCTGCCGCGGGTCTAAGTTATAGCCGCCGGCTCCTACGTGACGCCTGGGGGCCGGAATGCTATTCCGTGTAGCGGCGCGCTGCCTGCTTCTACGCGATGGCCACATACTTGTCCAGCTAAGCAAGCATGGCGACTTCTACCGTCTCCCCGGTGGGCGGGTGCGCCCAGAGGAGACTGTGATACAGGGGCTGCGGCGCGAGCTCCGCGAAGAGCTAGGCTTAGAGAAGATAGGTGAACCAGAGCTCCTCTACATAGTCGAGTCTTTTTACCGGAGACGCAGCGGCATCGTGCACGAGATAGGGTTCTACTTCCTATGCCCGCCCCCCGAGGGCAGAATAGAGGCGAAGGAGGAACACCTGCGGATAAGGTGGGTGCCGCTGGACGACATAACCCCGGACGCGCTCCGCCCCTCAGTGCTAGCGCCCTACATAAAAGAACTCGGCAACGGCGGCCCTAAGAGGAAACCCCTCTACCTGGTAAACGTTGACATAGAGCATGACCACTAGGGGGTGGCAGCGGCTAGCCCTGCTTCTCGAACACTATCTCCACGCCCTTTGGGTAGATGTAGACGTTGCCTCCACGTGCCTGGCCGGGAAGGTTAGGCTTGAACACCGCCACTACGACTCCTTTGCCTCCATGTGTTCTCACTATGCGGCCCCGGTAGGTGTTGCCCTTACCGTCACGGTAGAGCACTCTCCAGCCTATGTACCTGGCAGCTTCCCTGGAGCTGCTCACACCGTCTATCCTTAGGAGTACCTGGTTCTCGTACTGCGTGTTGGAGCCCAGCCTGTAGCCTATTATCAGGCCGGTCGCCACACGTGCCTCGGCCATAGCCCGCACCTCTAAGCTGAAGCCCCTACCGGCTCCACCCCTCCGGGCACCCGTTTTAAAGATGTCAACGCGGCTGAGAGGGTTCACCAGCCTTCTCCTAGGCTAGGCGCTGGCCTGTAGACAACGTCGCCCTATTTAGCCTCAGACGCGGTCTACTGTATGGAGGGTTGCCGAGATGAAGCAGGATGAGAGCGCAGCGCTTCCCCGCCGGCCTCGCATAGTTGTCGAGCCGCCCGGCCCCAGAGCACGCGCCATCATAGAGAGGGACAGGAAGGTGCTTATGCAGAGCTTCTCCAGGTGGTATCCTCTCGTCGTCGCCCGGGCGGAGGACTACGTCATATACGATGTCGACGGGAACGCCTATATAGACATGAACTCCGGCCTTGGAGTCCTCAACGTGGGCTCCACTAACCCCTGGGTCGTAGAGGCGGCTAAGAGGCAACTCGAGCTTTTCACACACTACAGCCTGACCGACTTCTACTACGAGGTGGCTGTCCGGCTCGCGGAGAAACTGCTAGAAATAGCGCCGTTCAGCGGCCCAGGCAGGGTCTTCTTCACTAACAGCGGCGCAGAGTCGGTTGAGGCTGCGATAAAGGCGGCCAGGTACAGTACCCGCCGCCAGTACCTTGTCGCCTTCCTCGGCGCGTTCCACGGCAGAACCATGGGCGCGGTTTCCCTCACGGCCAGTAAGCCGGTCCAGCGGAGAGGCTTCTCCCCCCTCCTGCCCAGCGTCGTCCACGTGCCCTTCCCGTACCCGTATCGCTGCCCCTTCGGAGACCTAGAGCCCCGAGAATGCGGCGACGCAGCGATAGGCTTCATAGAGGAATGGGTGTTCGGCAAGATGCTTGACCCTACAGAGACAGCGGCATTCATAGTGGAGCCCATACAGGGTGAAGGCGGCTACATAGTGCCTCCGGACAACTTTTTCCCCAAGCTGCGGAGGCTCGCAGACCGGCACGGAATACTGCTAGCCGTGGACGAGGTGCAGAGCGGGTTCTGCCGGACTGGCCGCCGGTTCGCCATAGAGCACTGGGGGGTAGAGCCCGACCTCGTGGCAACGGCAAAGGCGATAGCAGGTGGGCTCCCCCTCGGCGCCCTGATAGGCAAGGAGGAGGCCATGAAAATAGGCCCCGGCGGCCACGCCTCCACCTTCGGAGGCAACCCGGTCTCCTCGGCAGCCGCGCTGGCCGCAATAGAATACATGGAGGAGAAGAGGCTCTGCGAGAGGGCAGAGAAGCTCGGCGACATGGCTATGCGGAGGCTCCGCGAGGCAATGGAGAGCGGCGAGGCAGAGATGATAGGCGACGTCCGGGGCAAGGGGCTAATGATAGGCGTGGAGCTGGTAAAGAATAGGGAAACCAAGGAACCCGCCCGCCGCGAGCTAGGCGAGATACTGACCAGGCTCTTCAAGCGGGGCTACCTAGTCATAGCTGCTGGCTCGTCGACAATAAGGATAGCACCCCCGCTGACGATCCCAGAAGACACCCTAATGGACGCAGTAGAGGCTATAATAGAGGAAGTGAAGAAGGCAAGATAGCCTGCCTACAGGTGATGAGGCTTACAAGGGGCTAGCCCCGGGGGGCTCGCTATCCCTCGGGGCGATGGGCTATGAACCCGCGGCTGATCCGCCTATTCTCCTTCCGCCTCCCCGGCGGCCGCCGAGGACTCGCTCCAGCCTCTTCTTGGGTACGCTAAAAACCGTCGTAGCTATGAACCTGATGTAGTTGTCGTCGGGCATGGTTTTCTCCAGGTCGAGCTTTGCAGCCAGGGCCTGCTTGAACGCCTCCTTGCCTATGCGTGACCTCACCAGCCCCGCCGCTATTGCCTGCGCGAGCCTGGTGGCAATGTAGTAGCGCGCGTATTTCCGCACAGTGTTTTCCTGCTCGGGCAGCACCTTAGCCAGCCTCTGTAGAAGCTTCACGAATTCTTCCTCTTCGCCGAAGCCTAGCAGCACCTTGGTGAACTCTACGCGCAGAAGACGTGCTATCGTGTTGTCGTCGACGCTCCCGCCGAGGAGGAAGAGCAGCAGCCTCCTCGCCTCCTCCGGGGGCTTCTCACGTATAATGCTGGCCGCCTCCTCCAGAACCTCCTCGTAGCTGAATAGCTTGTTGAAGAGCCCGGGCTTCTCCTCGTCCAGTGCGAACGCATACTTGGCTAGAACATAGAGCGTGGCCATCTCCTTGTCCCAGATGTCCGGAGGCCACGCCTTGCCGCGTATCGGCTGAACAGCGTGCCTGCTATAGACCTCGCTGAGTATCCTCCTCGCCTCCTCCCTGTCAGTCACCCCCTTCTGGAGGATAAGGGACAGAGCCTCCATAGCAGCGTCTATTCTAGCCTTTTGGGTACGCCTAGCGCTCCTGGCGTCCAGCTCGCTTATCAACCCCGAGCACCCTCTCAGCAATCTTCTTCAATGCCAGGCTTAGGCCGCCCGCCCCTCCATAGGCGCGTATACGCCCGTCTCGGTAAACTATGAGCTTTACACTATAACCCTGAAGCCTGGCGTAGAGAACCTGCTTGCCCCGGTGCTGCTCAAAACGCTCCACCTCGAAGTCCTTCCAGCGCTCGCGGCACCGCCTAACGAAGTTCAGCAAAGTGTACTCGTCGAACCAGCCCCGGCTCCGCGGGCTACGAGCCATAGCCGACGCCTCCTACGAGGGGCCTCGCCCATGCCCGAGCCTCGTCACCAGGCGCCCTTAGCGGCTCCCCTCAGCCCTGCGTAGGAGCGCTCAGCGGCCCCCCGGGTTAAGCAGCCAAGCCGCCCGGGTTTACACCGTCTCCCCCCTGCCCGCGTCGTCGGCCAGCACCTCGTCTACCACGCCGAGGCTCTTCAGGTGGTCCAGGGTCTCCGCCAGGCTCTCTTTGAGCAGGCTACGGGGGATGCGGCAAACAGGGAGACGATAGGACATGACGGCACGGTACGTGTGGAGAAGCGCCTCCTCGACCAGCCTGGCCTCGCGCCTGCTCAGCCTGGCACGCATGCAGAAAGGCGACGCCGGGGAGGGCACCAGGAGCAGACGCGGCACGCCCCTATACACATAGGCTAGGATGAAGCACGGGCTTCCAGAGCAGCGTCCACGGTAGACAACAACCCTCACTTCTTCACCATCTAGCTCCACTGAGGTAACCCTTGCCAAGCCTCGCCGCCCCCGCTCTCGCCCACGCAGAGGCCGGGTGCGCTGCAGGCGACCCGTCGCTCGGGGTCTATCTCGATGCGGAACAGTTCCTCGCCGCAGCATGTCACCGACACAAGGGAGCCGTTGAACACTACTTCCGCCCTACCCCTCTCATTGAGCCTCCTGTCGTACACGTCAAGCTCTATCCTCTCCACGACGCTGCCGCCAAGAGGCTCGATCTCTACCCGGTACCCTGCCGGGTCCACGATGAGCCCTTGGGCTAGTAGGACGCGTTTCAGCGTATATACTACCACGCTCGGCTCGAGTACAACGTAGTTATCGAACACGCTCACAGCCTCCAGCAGCTTCCTTGCAAGATAGCTGCCCCTCCGCGGGTCCGGCGAGAACGCGTTCCTGCCGCGCGGCGCGGGGCGTAGACGCCTCCTAACAAAGAACTCGTATATCGCGACAGTAGCCTCATAGGTTATACTTGGAGCGCCAAGGGTGGAGACGGGCTTAGCGCCCAGCGGTCTCCGAAGCATATCAGAGTAGTCCACCAGTAGCAGGCCGGGCTCTTCACCGATCTCCCAGGCAGGCCTGCCTCGGGGGTCGACCACGTAAACCGGGCCCGGGCCGGAGGGGACAGTGTCCATAACTATGCTGGTCTTCGCGACACGTACCGGTATCCGCGACTCCGTTATAAGCCTCAGCGGCAGCCTAGAGCCGAGGCCGGCTATGTAGAGGCGCCAGCCTTTAGGCCCGAGGCCGGTATAGAGCGTCCTGGCGATAACGGCGGCGTCGAACAAGCTCGGCGGGGAGGCGACCACTACATGCACCTCTGCGGCATCGTCTTCTACCATCCCAAGAACCCCCAGAACCTCGGCGACATGGCGGCGCTTGCGTCACATAAACGTGTCCCCCTAGTGGTTGTCCAGCGGCCAGGAGAGCAGGTCCGCCCAGCCTTGCCTCCTAGAGCCAGGGTGATAACCGTCCAGGACATAAGAGAGGTCGGAAATGTCTTCAAAGAGGCCCTCTACCTGGTTCTCGAGACGTACGGGCTAAGGTTCATCGAGGAGATAGAGCTTCAGGAAGGGAACCAGGGGTGCCTGGTACTAGTTGTCGGCGCTGAGGACTATGGTATACCCGAGGAGGAGGCTGCCCGCCTCCCCGGTGAACGCATAGTAGCCAAGATACCCGTGGCGGTGCAGGGCATGAGCTACAACGTTGTGGTCTCCGCCGCTATAGCCCTCTACGTTATTGAGGCCAAGATCGGCGAGCCTAGAGAGGGAACCCGCGGAACCGGTGCGGCGCAATGATGTCGTAGACCTCCTCTTTTAGAGACTTGTCGGTTGAGAACGCTCCCCGTACAGCCGCCACGACGGTGGGTGCTGGAGTCTTCACGCCCCGCATAGCCATGCATAGGTGGATAGCCTCAGTTACAACCATGACGTCTGGAGAGCCAGAGGCCCGGCTCACCTCATCCGCTATTTGCATAGTCATCCTCTCCTGTATCTGAAGCCTTCTCGTGTACTTGCGCACTATCCTCACTATTTTGCTGAGTCCTATTACCTTCCCTCTTGGCAGGTAGGCTACGTGCGCGACACCGAAGAACGGTAACATGTGGTGCTCACAGAGGCTGTAGAACCTTATTCCGCTCACCACGACTAGGTCGCTCGACTCCGTGAACCACGTGTACTCGCCGTCCAGCTCGTATCCTTCGAGCAGCTCCTCTAGCATGTCGGCTACTCTGCGTGGTGTCTCGCGGAGACCCTCGCGGTCTGGGTTCTCGCCTATGGCTTCTAGTATCATGCGCACAGCTTGCTCGACCTTAGCCTTGTCTATCGCCAATGGTGGCACCTCCAAAGCCTTGTAGACTGTGTCCGTCTTCTCGGCGCCGGTGGCGGCGAGGCGTGTGGCGAGATTTTGAGCCTTCCCTGGGCCTGCTTTAACGCACGTAGCGTGCTCTCTCCAAGAAATCAATCAAATACTTAAATGTAAAGGCCTTCACTGTGTGTTACCCCACTCGGTGTCCAAGCGATGAACATCCATGAAACTCTTGGTCCAGGAAAGAAGGCCCCGGAGCTAGTCAACGTCCTAGTAGAGATACCTATGGGTAGCAACGTGAAGTACGAGTATGACAGCGAAAAAGGTGTAATATTCGTTGACCGCTTCCTCTATACCGCAATGTTCTATCCCTTCAACTACGGCTTTATACCTGGCACTCTTGAGGAGGATGGCGACCCTGTTGACGTACTTGTAGTGTCGTCGCAGCCTGTGATGCCTGGAACCGTGATAGAGGCGCGGCCCATCGGCCTACTCGTGATGGAGGACGAGGAGGGCCCCGACAGTAAGATAATAGCTGTTCCCAAGGAGAAGGTGGACCCGCAGTTCAAGGATGTAAAAGACGTTAACGACCTGCCGGAGGTTATCCGTGAACGAATAAGGCACTTCTTCGAGCACTATAAGGAGCTTGAACCCGGCAAATGGGTCAAAGTGCGTGACTGGAGAGGAGCAGAAGAGGCGTTCAAAAAGATACGGGCCGCGATAGAGAGATACAGCTCGGCAAAGAAGTAGGCATAGGGCACGCAAGCCCATATCGCTGTACTGCTTTAATTCCATTTATAACTATAAAAATATGGCAACGGTTGCCGGCTTAGCGGACAGGTGGTACATGCATGAAGATTACGCCGCTCTGCATATCGTGTACACTTATGAAACGCTCTCTTGAGCTCGAAAGCCTCTACGGCGATGAGGAGAACAACACCCGCCTCTCCATTATGCGCGAGCTTCTCGAGGCAACCGGGCTCTACATAGGCCCCGACATCGAGGCGGCGGAACTGGCCACGGTAAGCTTTCGCCGCCTGCGCAGCCTAGCCCCACGCGTAGTCGAGATGTACAGGACTCTCGCAGCGTCCTCCATGAAGATGGCTGTGGAGAGAGCGGAGGAGATAAGGAGAACAATAGAGGATAAGAGGCTAGGCGACGTGCTAGAGTTTCTCCTGCAGACTATTGCGGCTTCAACAGGCTACCGGCCCCTAGCTGGCCACTGGAGGCTGCTAGAGGAGCCGCCCAGCCAGCTGGACGTGGTAAGCGCAAAGAAGGGACGCATAGATGTTGAACAGTTTAGCCGCCTTGTAGATGAGGCCTCCTCGTCCTCGCAGCCAGTATACTACCTCTTCGCCTCGGCGCACGAGCTGCCATACGACATGCTTCTCGTGGAGAAGCTCGTTGACGAAGGCGTCTCAGTAGTAGGTGTTGTACGTGGCGAGCCCTTTGAAGACTACGCAACCGCTGAGGACCTGGACACCGTGGGGGCCACTAACTATCTCGAAGACGTGGTCGAGATAGAGGCCGCAGCCGCGCCACTAGAGGAGGACAGCCACATAGTGAGCCGTATGAACAACGCGCCCTTCGTGGTAGTGAAGGGATGCGTCCAGAGCCTATACTTCCACAACAACCCCTTGAAGACACCAATGCTTCTAGCGTTCACTGCATTCTGCCCCGTACTCGTCAAGATATTCCAGGTTCCCCCGGGAAGCGTTAACGCGATAGTAGCCTCCCCTCGCGGCGAGGGAGCAGGGGAGGCCGCCGGGGCGGCGAAATGAGCGAGAGAACCCCGCCTGAACCCCCGGCAGCGTGATGAGGTCCTATCCTTACCGAGGCCTCGGCGGCCCTCATCCCCGATCCCGCTTTTCGGCCACGGAGCAGGCCCTAGGTGCCCATGGCATGAGGCTAGAGGAGCTTGCTAGAAGGATACGAGGCTTCGACCCGGTCGCGGTGTCGCGGCTCCTCGAGGACAAGATCCAGAAGGGGTCAAAGAGGAAGTACTTCCGCTTCCGCTACAGCAGGTTCTATGGAGGCAGTGCCGTTGGCGACGTGGTTGGGTGTAACCTCCGCTGCGCGTTCTGCTGGACGGGCAAGCCGCGTGACGACACGCGTCTAGGCTTCTGGGTCACGCCCGGCGAGGCCTCGAAGAGGCTGCTCCGGCTCGCACGGCGCGGCGGCCTCGTACGCCTCTCGGCGGGCGAGCCGACTCTCGGCTGGCGCCACCTCGCGGCCCTCCTGGATAGGCTGTACGAAGATGGCCTCGAGGAGGGCAGGTTTGTCCTGGAGACCAACGGTATACTGATAGGTGCGTTCGAAGAACGTGCCCGGTTCCTGGCCGAGCACCCGCTTCGGCCCTATGTGCGGGTAAGCGTGAAGGCCTGTAACGCTACGTGGTTCCGCGTGCTCACGGCAGCGTCTGAGAGGGGGTTCGAGCTGCAGCTGAGGGCTATAGAGAGCTTGTACAGTAGTGGTGCAGTGGTAAGAGTGGCGCTTTTCGCCGCTTTCGGCGAGAAGGAATGCTGGTCAGAGCTTTTAGCGGAGATAGCTAGGCGTGCCTCCCCCCGGCTAGTCGAGGACGTAGAGATTGAACCCCTAGTGCTCTACCCTACCTCGCTCCGCAGGCTGAGGGCTCTAGGGCTGAGCCCCACGAACCCGGAGCTAGTCTACAGCCCGTAGCGGGGCGTAGTGCCTACATCAGCCGCCGAAGGAGGGGCTGCTTAGTGCCTGGGTGGAGTGCTTTGGGGAACAGGTTCTGCCTAGGAGGTAGCTGCGTCGCTGTAAGCGTTGAGGGCGCCGACGCCAGGTGCCTCGGGCTAGGGCTTTTCGAGTTCTCGCTAGCAGCGGGGTGCCTGGCCAGAGCTATACGGGCCAAGGGGGTTGCCGAGGCGCTGCGCAACCTGGTTAACGACCTCTACGCGCTCTGCGGCACCATCTACGGCTACGTGGCTGACGCTCATGAGGGCTTCTACATCCTCCACCCGAAGGATTGCAATATTACGGCTGCTGGTCGTGTGGATGGCTCCTTCTCTGTCGAGACAAGTTGTGGCCTCCGCGGCTCGTGCCGGCTGGTAAGCGCCGGGGACGGCGGGGAGAAGGCTCAGGACTAGGCCCCGGTCATTGCCGTGGCTTCCCAGTGCGTAACGTCATCATCGCCGTTTGTTACTACCGCCTATGGCGGCGGGGTCGGTGCTGCGCGGCTCTTCACCGGCCCCCCGGGGTGTCTATTCTCGGGGCGGCCTCCGACCTTTCGAGCATCCTCACACCCGCCTTTTTCACATGTGTTTCATAGACGCATGTTCGCCCGGTTCTAGTAGCTTCTTTACCATCAAGTATTACCCTGGTATTACACCCCACGGCGCTGCAGCATGGGCGCGTTCAAGCTAATCCTGGGTACACCGGTTAACGCTGTGCCACAGCCCTGGAGGCTAATCAAGTTTGACGGCGTCATGGTGAACGCCTATGAGCTCCTCTCGACGCGGCGCCGTAGCGAGCTGCGTGGCCGCGGCCTACGCCGCCTGCTGGGCATCGACGACGACACCGAGCTTTGGATAGACAGCGGCGGCTACCAGTTCTTGAAGAACAGGTTAAAGCCTAACCCGGAGAAGCTTATCCGCCTGTACAGGGAGATAGACGCAGACTACTATGTGAGCCTCGACTACCCCCCAGGCCCCAGGGATCCTCCCGGCGAACGTGCAACCAAGATAGCGAAGACCGTGGCTACTTTCATGGAGATGCGTAGCTCTCTCCGAGGCATCGCGCGGGAGGGCCGGCTGGTGCCAGTGTTCCACATCACAACCGGGGACGGGCTGGAGCTGCAGCTACGCGAGTACGAGCCCCACGCTGTGGCCGCAGCAATCGGGGGCCTCATACCCTATGTGATGCAGCGTGCCGGCAAAGGCTCGCGCCTAAAGGCGGTCCTCTTCATGCTCCTCGCGCGCCGGCTCTGGCGTGGCCGCCTACACGCCCTCGGACTCGCCTCGGCGGCGATGCTGCCCCTGCTTCGGGCAATAGGGGTGGATAGCGGCGACACGCAGACATGGAGACACAAGGCGGCATTCGGTAAGGTGGTTATACCCGGCATAGGCGAACGCCACGTGAGTGGGCGAAAGGTTAGGTTCGGGCCTGCTGTGCTCCGGGAGGAGGACGAGGTGAAGCTATTCAAAGACTACCTAGAAAGGGCGGAGAAGCTGCTAGGCATAAACACCGCAATGATAGCCGAGAGTTTTGAGGCACGTGCCCTGTTTAACGCCTGGATGATTAAACATGTAGCAGAGAACGGGTATGGCTACAGGGGGTCTAGCAAGGCGTTTCAGAACCTCTACGCCACAATAGAGGCCCTCAAGCGTCAGCCGGCGGAAGTGATAGAGGCGATGCTCGCGAGGCTCATGAACGGCGAGGCTGCTGCGCCCGCAGAGGAGGGAAGGGTTACGAGGACGACCGTATCGGCGACGCCCGGCGCGGTGGGCCACGTGGCGGTGGGCGTCTCGGAGACCTAGCCCGCCGCCCTCAGCTTCTCCGAACCAGTGACGGTTATTATGACGAAGACGCTTCGCTTATACTTTCAGCTGCGTTAAAGAACCTATGCTGCTCCGGTCTATGCACGGGGGGATGGTTGGGCAGAGACGGCAGGAAGAGCGGCTGCGATAAGACTGTGGCCCTAGTTGGCTCGCCCAACGTGGGCAAGACCACGCTTTTCAACACCCTCACCGGGTCGAGCGAGCTTGTAGCAAACTGGCCCGGCGCGACGGTCGCCGTCAAGTACGTGAAGAGGAGGCTCAACGACCTGAACGTCTGTATAGTCGACCTGCCGGGCACCTATAGCATCCACGGCACGGGGCCCGAGGAAAAAGTCACACGGGAGTTTATACTACGCGGCGACGCCGACCTCATCTTGGTGCTGGCTGACAGTACCAACCTAGAGCGCGGGATCTTCCTAGCCATCGACGTGGTCGAGCTATTCCCCAACACCATAGTCGTATTGACGAAGTTCGACGAAGCCCAGAAAAGAGGCATAAAGATAGACGTGGAGAAACTGAGCAGGCTGCTCGGGGTACCGGTCGTCGGTGTCAGCGCCCTGACCGGGGAGGGCGTAGAGAAGCTCCGCCAGCTCATATCGGCAGCGCTCCACGGGGCTACACGGATAAAGCCCGTGCTGGACGTGGTAGTGCCGCCGGAGCTTAAGGAGCTACACGCCAGGCTCGTCAAGCGGCTAGAAGCCCACGGTGTGAAAGGGAGGCTCGCCAAGTGGCTCGCCGCCCGCCTTTTAGAGGAGACCGAATGGGCTGAGGAACTCCTGAAGCGGCTGCTACCTGGCGCCGCCGACGAGGTCGCCGCAGAGGCCAGGAGGCTAGCGGAGGAGGCCAGGAGGCGTGGAATAGAGCCCTCCACCGCGTTCGTTGCGGCGAAATACGAGATAGCGTCACGCATAGTAAACGAGGCAGTCGTGTCCAGCCACCAGCAGCAGCCCTCGACGAGCCCGGTGGACCGCGTGTTCCTTCACCCTATGCTGGGCCCCATAGCAAGCCTTGCCTCGATGTTCGCGGTGTTCCTGGCAACCTATGTGATTACAACAGGGTCGCCCCTAGACCTTCTGCTGGACTCCCTCGGGTTCCACCACGCAGCCGAGATCGTGACAAAGTATAGCCTAGTGAACCTAGTAGCCGAGGCAATGGACCGGCTGGCAGCTATCGCGATGTCTACGATACCTAACCCCGTCATAGCAAAGATGATAGGCGAGGGCGTCCTATCCTCCGGCTACGGCGTCGGCCTAGTGGTAAGCTTCCTGCCGCTAGTAGCAATACTCATGATGCTTATAGGCTTGCTCGAGGACAGTGGCCTCGTGCCTAGAATAGCGGCAGGCGTGGACGGCTTCTTCCGCCGCTTCGGGGTCAGCGGCAAGGCCGTGTTTCCTGCAATGCTGAGCCTTGGCTGCAACGTGCCCGGAGTACTGGCCACGAGGGTGCTCGACAACCCCCTGGAGCGCCGCGCAGTGGTCTTCGCAGTGCCGCTCGTGCCCTGCATGGCCAGGTTCACGGTGCTGATGGCCTTCGCGCATGTCTTCTTCCCTGGGGGGCTGAGAAGCGCCGCAGTCGTCTTTGCCATCTACATGCTCTCTATAGCGCTGTTCCTCCTAACCCTCCGGTTAATGACCAGGGGGGAGGCTGTTGGCGAGGAGTTCCTCCTAGAGCTCCCGCCGCTGAAGAAACCGAGCCTGAAGGTAGTCTGGTGGCTCACCTGGGACAAGATAAAGCACTTCCTGGTGAGGGCTGGGACTGTGATAACGTTCTTCAGTATAGTGCTCTGGCTGCTCGCAAACTACGGCCCCAGCGGCTACCTGGGCGACACGCACGCCACGTCGATGAGCTATGCCTCCATGCTGGGCCGTGTGCTGGCACCCTACATATCGGCTATAATAGGCGTTGGCGAGGACCTCGCCTGGAGGCTCGGATTCGGCTTCATAGGCGGCTTCGTGGCGAAGGAGGTGTTCCTTGACGCGCTGGCGGCGGTGGCTCCGGGGCCCAAGGGCCTATGGTCGTATCATCTCACGCCGGCGCAGGCACTAGCAGTAATGGTGGCGGTAACCCTCTACATCCCATGCGTGGCAACACTGTCGGCCATGTACAGCGAGACCGGGGAGAAGAAGCTAGTACTGCTCGCCTTCATTTACGACATGGTACTGGCCTCTGTGGCGGCAGCGGCGGTGCGCCTCCTAGCGGCCCTGGTCTAGGGTTTCTCTGGCCGGGCGGCTCCTATGCTATCACAACCCGGTTGCCGCCGCGCCGCTTAGCCTCGCGAAGCAGGCGGGCGGCGAGCCTCCTAGAGGGTGTTGCGGTATACGCCGTTCTGCGGTCGCCGCGCCTGCTGACCAGGCCCACATAGCCCTTAACAGCGACTATGGTTACATTGACTCCGGCCTCGTTCAGCCTCTTTTTCACCTCCTCCAGGTCCCTGCGCAGCTCCTCGGGCTCGACGAACGGCACCTCTATGACCGCCTCCTCGGTCCCCCTCTCCCAGTCGAGGCCATAGACGACGTAGCCGTGCCAGCGTGTCACAAGCTCGTCGACAAGGCGGCTTAGAAGCCCGGTGGCAGGGTTGGGGCTGTAGCGGCTCCACCCCCTCTCCTCGACAACCTCCTCAAACCTGTCAAGATCTATGACGAGAACCGTGCCCTCGACGAGGCCCTTCGAGCCCTCGTCTGCCTCCTCCCGGCGCCGCCGCATACAGTAGCCCCCGGGCTTGGCCGGTGGCACCGTTGCCCCATATCCTAACAGCCGGCGTATTTGTTAAATTTGTCCAGGACAAACCTATGTTACATGGCGAGGGTGTGCCCGTCTTGTCCTCAAAGGATTCTCGTATCCTCCTCCTCGAGGAGGAAAAGATTCTACGCCGTGCCGTTGACTTGCTCGGCCTCGGCCCAGAGGTCTACGAGGCTCTCCGCATCCCCGAGCGTGTAATCCAGGTGAAGATCCCCGTCAGGCGCGATGATGGCAGCGTGTCTGTCTTCACCGGGTGGCGTAGCCAGCACAACAGCGCCCTCGGCCCCTACAAGGGCGGCATAAGGTTCCACCCCGGCGTCACGATGGAGGAGGTTGAAGCCTTAAGCATGATGATGACCTGGAAGAACGCCCTCGCAGGCCTCCCCTATGGTGGCGGCAAAGGCGGCGTGCGGGTTGACCCGCACACCCTGTCTCCCCGTGAGCTGGAGCAGCTCTCTAGGGGCTATATACGCGGCATATACAAGTACATTGGCCCGGACCAGGATATACCCGCGCCGGACGTTTACACGAACCCCCAGATAATGGCCTGGATGATGGACGAGTACTACCGTGTAACCGGGCTACACCACTTCGGGGTCATCACGGGTAAGCCGAAGCTGCTGGGCGGCCTGGAGACGAGGATAGTAGCCACGGGTCTCGGCGTAGCCGTGGCGGCACGGGAGATAGCCGGGAAGATGTGGGGCGGTCTTGAGGGCAGGACTGTCGCCGTGCAGGGCTATGGCAACGCCGGCTACTATGCGGCGAAGTTCCTGCACGAAATGGGCGCCATAGTTGTGGCCGTCAGCGACAGCCGCGGCGGTATATACAGCAGCAGGGGGCTCGACCCGGACGAGGTCAAGCAGGTGAAGAACAAGACAGGCTCGGTCATCTACTACGATAAGGCTGAGAGGAGGATAACAAACGAGGAGCTACTAGAACTAGATGTCGACATACTCGTGCCCGCTGCCATAGAGGACGTTATAACAAAGGATAACGCTGCAAGGGTGAAGGCCAGGCTCATAGTGGAGGCTGCTAACGGCCCGACAACGGCAGAGGCGGACCAGATACTGGCAGAGAAGGGCACCGTAGTGGTGCCCGACATACTGGCCAATGCGGGCGGCGTAATAATGAGCCACGTCGAGTGGATGAACAACCGCATAGGGGGAATGATAACCGAGGAGCAGGCACGCGAGATGCTTGAGAAAAAGATGAGCCACAATGCTGCAACCCTCTGGGAGTACTGGCACCGGGAGCTGGAGCCGGGCAAACACCCCATGCGCGACGCTGCCTACATGCTAGCTGTCAGCAGGGTCGTGGAGGCTATGAAGCTCCGCGGCCAGCTCTAGTAGCTCCCCCTCTTTTTCTCCCCGCCCTCTCCATGCCTATCCCTGGGCCCGGAACCCGGGCGGCACCTTCTCCGCGACCTCCGGGTTAACCAGGTTAGGTGGAACCCTGCCCTCCCTGAAGGCAAGCAGGTTGTCAAGCACAGCGCAGGTCATAGCCTGCCTTGCCTCCCGCGTGGCGCTCCCTATATGGGGCGCCAGTACGACGTTCTCTAGACGCGTTAACGGGTGGTCCGGGGGCAGCGGCTCCTCGTGGAACACGTCGAGGCCGGCTGCGGCTATCCAGCCCTCGCGGAGGGCACGCACGAGCGCCTCGGTGTCGACCACCGCTCCTCTAGCAGTGTTGACTAGTATGGCCGTGGGCTTCATCAGCTTCAGCTCCCTCTCCCCTATCATGCCCCGCGTCTCCGGCGTCAGCGGGACGTGGAGGCTCACAACGTCCGAGCTACGTAGGAGGTCCTCGAGTGTCGTGTACTTGGCGCCTATCTCTTCCTCCACCTCTCTAGGGGCGCGGCGGCGGCTATAGTAGAGCACACGCATGCCGAACCCCTTGGCTCCTATTCTGGCCACGGCTCTCCCTATCCTGCCGAACCCTACTATGCCGAGCGTCTTCCCCCTTAGCTCCATCCCCAGGAAGAGTTCCGGGTGCCACCCGGTTCCGCTGCGGAACCATTCTCCGCTCCTCACGTAGCGGTCCGCCTTTACTATGTGCCTGGCGGCTGCGAGTATGAGGGCCCATGTGAGCTCGGCGGTGGCCTCCGTTAGCACGTTCGGAGTATTAGTCACGTAGACGCCGTGCCGTGTCGCACACTCCACATCTATATTGTCGTAGCCTACGGCGTACTGCGATACTATCCTGGTACCGTGGCTAGCCGCCTCCCTGATGAAGCCGCAGTCAATCCTATCAGTCAGCAGCGTTACGAAGCCATCGTAGCCCTCCCGTGCCTTCTCCAGCAACACCTCGTACGGGGGATGCCTCCACTCCGGCCACACATCAGCCTCGAACTCGGAGAGAAGCCTCTCGAAACAGGGCCCGGGAAGCCGACGCGTCACAAAGAGGCGTGGCGCCTCCACTCCCCACTACACCGCCTAGAGAAGCCGCCGGAGGCCGCATAAGGGCTAATACGTTACCACGCCTAGCCGACGCCTCCACCGTCGCCGGGCAGGGCGGCCACAGACACCCGTCCACCGTGGTCGGGGGTCAACACGCGCATCCCGCAAACCTCCTGGAGGCTCCCCTCCACCTCCACCCTGGAGCCCACCGGTATCTCCATGTAGCGCAGGCGGTGAGTCACAACAAGCACGGCACCCTGGTCGCCACATACACGGTAGTATGCAGGCGTAGTGTAGCCCACCGCGCTACACACCACGCCCGCGGCACGCCCCCTGCCCAGGCTCCTCACCCGCGTGCAGGGGACAGGCCGCGTGCATGGAACCAGCCTCACGTTGTACTCGACCCCGTTGAGTCTCCCGAAGAGCAGCCGCTGGGCTGCAAGCCTGGAGTGGAGAGCCTCATCGCTCCTGCTCCAGCCGTGGCCGCCAGCCAGGTGGGGCTCGGTGATGCCTCTCTCGCGCAGCTCGCGCAGAGCCTCATACGCCCGCTCCGCAGCCCTCCACCCGTAGACCACCAGGTCTACGTCTCCGGCGCTTCGGGGCGAATAGGCGAGCCCCCCGGTGACGCCCACCTCGCCCACGGCGGCCTCCAGGAGGGAGACGAGTAGCCGCCCCGCCCGACAGGCACGGGTCGAGCACTCGCCTCTCATCAGGTTCTCGGCGGCCTCCAGGGGGGAGACGAGGTCCGCGGCCTCCGGGTCGGCCACGGGCACGGGGAAGTCGAAGCAACGCGTCATAGCTGCCACGGCTTGGGGCCTCGGGGCCCAAGTCTTCCGGCCGTGGAGGAGCCGTGGCGTGTAGACCAGGCGGGGTAGCGGGTGGAAGCAGCCCTTAACGAAGCCCACCACGCCGCCGGTCCTCACGAGCCAGCCCTCAACGGGGCCCAGCCCGCGCCGAGGCAAGGAGATAGACACCCTGGATGCGGCCAAGGGCTGCCAAAACCGCGTAGAGGCGCCGCGGCCCCCGTGGCGTCCTCCCGGGGAGGGGGCGGGCTCTCAGAGCCTCACACAGGACGGGGCCTTCTCCTTGGCGCAGACGAGTACGGCCTCACTGCTCTTCCTTGCCGCGTTGGCCACGTGGCGCAGGAGGTAGAGTATCTGAGGCAGCTCCGCCACTATCTCGTCCCGGTTCGCCGTGTTGAACTCTTTGCAGTAGCCCCACTTGCACAGCCTGACCCTCGTCCCCTCGACCTCCATGCGCGCCACTCCGCGGTGGAACGAGAAGCGCCCCTCACGCAGCGACATCACGGTCTCAGGCTTGACCCTTACGAGTATGAGGCCGTCGCCGCCCGGCACTATGCGCCAGCTAGTGCAGAGGGCCTTCACCTTGCCGCCCTCCGCGCCCGCCGCCTCGCCTATGCAGCGCAGCCTCTTAAGCGCCAGAGCGATCTCGTCGAGCATCTCCGAGATCGTGTAGACTACGTTGTTAGCCTTGTTCTCTACCAGCGTCTCAGCCGGCCTAACCGACTCCCTCATCCTGTTGGCCATTGCCTCGAGGCTCCTCGCCGCGGTCTCCAGGGGCTCGAACTCCGCCACTGCAGGCTACACCTCCCGGCTCCTTGGCTAGACCCGGCGCGTACACCCCCAACCCCCACGATTTATAGCTTAATTAGGCGCAAAGTGCTGCGCAGCTGTTAGACCCCAGGAGCCTAGGCCGTGGAGAACCCCTCACCGAGACTATCGGCGATACCAGGCATAGGGGAGAAGACCGCACGGAAACTAGCGGAGGAGCTGGGCGGCGAGGACAACGCCCTCAAGGCGCTCCTAGAAGCCGACGTCCCCCGGATAGCCGCGGCAGTGGGCTCGGAGAGGAAGGCGCTGCGCCTCATACGCGCTGCACGCGCCAGCCTCGAAGGCTACCGTCCCGACGAGGTGCTGGGAACCAGCGATGCCGCAGACATCTACAACAAGGCGCTAGGCTACGTCGCCTCCTTCGCCGCGAGCAAGCCAGCAAGGCTCCTCATACTGGCCCACAGCCCCGCGCCCTCTCACATAGCCCCCAGGCTGCTGGCCTCCACCATGGAGAGGCTCAGCGTCCTCAACGGGCTGCCCCCCGGCTCGCTAACCAAGGCGGCCAGCATACTGGAGAGACTCACCTGGCCTAAGAACTGCCTCCACGCCAAGAGAGTGGTGCTCGCACCTAGAGGGCGAGCCGCCGAGGCCAGGAAGGCCCTCGCAGGGATAGAAGGAGCCAGGGTGGTTGAGCTAGGCAGCCCCGAGGACCTGGAGGAGGCGCTGCAGGCGTACAGCTTCAACGACATAATAGTATACGACCCCGAGAGCGGCGCCGATGACGGTATCCCGCTTGCCCGTTCCGCCGCCGCCTACCAGCTGGCGCCGGAGGCCATCCTAGACCAGGCAGCCTGCAACCGCGGCATAGTGGAGGCCCTCCACGAGCTGCACCGCGCCAGCCCGGTGCTCGTCGAGAGGATAGCCGCTGGGCTGGGGTTTGAGCCGCGCAGCCTCCTAGAGGCCGCGGCGGCGCTTCTCGAGGCGTCGCGCCTCTACGTGGACGGCGAGCTGGGCGACGATTACCAGAGGCTCAGCGACGTTCTGGACAGGCTCGACGCGGTGGTGAGCGACGTCGAGGTCTGGGCAAACGACGAGGCCAGGAGGCGGCTGGAGAGCCTAGAGCTGCGCCTCAGCGCCGCGGAGCTGATAAGAATACTGGACTCCATCGAGGCCGGCGACGTCAGGATACCGGACACAATAATAGAGGCTATAGAGGAGGTACGCCTAGAGGCCGCTAACCGCCTCATAGAGGCCCTCGGCCTCGGCCCCGAGGAGGCCCACCTGCTGGCCGACGCCGTTGAGGCGGAGAAGCTCCTACCCCTGCGCGTCAGGGAAGACCGCCTCCAGGAGCTGCGCCTACGGCTCGAGCGGAAAGCCGCCCTGGCACGGCTCCGAGCGCTGACCCGCCTAGCAGCGGAGGCGGAGAAACACCTCTGGGCAATCGACGCCGCCTACCGCGTACTGCTCGAGGCCGACTACCTGCAGGCACTTCGCCGCTACATGGACGCGTCCGGGGCCGCCTCGACGGCCGCGAGCACCGAGTGGCTGGGCATAGGGCTCCGCGAGGCCCGCGAGCTGGAGCTGCTCCAGAAGAGGGGCCCCGGCGCCGTAGAGCCCGTCAGCTACACTGTCGGCTGCACACCGTACCGGCCAGAGGGTACACGGTGCGAGAAGATAGTGCTCCTAACCGGCGCGAACAGCGGCGGCAAGACCACCCTCCTCCGCCTCCTGGCGGAGGCGACGCTACTGGCCCAGGCGGGGATACCGGCCCCGGCCGCAGAGGCCCACCTCGGCCCCTTCGACCGCGTCTACTATGTAAGCAAGCCCACCGGCATGCTCTCGGCCGGCGCGCTTGAAACCCTCCTCCGGAGCCTGGCGGGCATAGCGGAGGAGTCCTCGAGGAGGCGGGTGCTTGTACTCGTGGACGAGCTGGAGGCCGTCACAGAGGCCAACGCTGCGGCCAGGATAATAGCCTCCTTCATAGAGCACCTGGCCGGCCGGAACGCGGTAGCGGTGATAGTGACACACATGGCGGAGGAGATAATACGCCTACTGGAGGCGCCAGGCGCCCCCACGGTCCGGGTAGACGGCATAGAGGCCCGCGGGCTGGACGAGAACTACAACCTAGTCGTCGACCGGACCCCGCGCTACAACTACCTAGCCCGCTCGACGCCCGAGCTGGTCGTCAGGAAGCTCCTAAACCAGAGCACCAGGCGCACAGAAAAGGAGTTCTACACCAGGCTCCTGGAGAAGATGCGGAAAAGCTAGCCACCCGGCCCCCCGCCCAGGTTCTCGCCCAGATACCTGCCACGGTAGACGCCGGCAACACCCTGAACCGGGACGAAGACTATCTGCGCCACCCGGGCGCCGACCTCCAGCTCGAAACCATGAGGGTTGGCCACCTCGAGAAGCGCCTCGCCCCTACCATAGTAGCCGGGGTCCCAGACCGCGCACGCCATGAGGACACCGGAGCGGAGGAGGCTGCTCCTCGGAAAACACAGGCCGACAGCACTAGAGGGCACATACACGGGGTCGGCGAAGACGACCTTGTAGACGCCCTTCTCCAGGCGCCACATGCCGTTCTCCGGCTCCACGGGCTCCACCCGCGGTAGGCTGCGTGTCTCCACTCCCAGGCGGCCACGGCCAAGGAACCGGAGGACAGCGCCTACCCGGATATCCACCCCTGCCGGCTGAACCTGGTCGCCTCTAGAGCTGGGCACAGCAGCCGCAGCCAAGTAGCCGGGAAGAGCCACCGCCCTGCACCCCCTCTCCGGAGGCCTTCTGTGTCCCTCCGAGGCGGACCCGGGTTGAGAGGAAGTAAGACCCGCCGGGCTCCTCCACCGGGCCCCTGGAGCGTGTGGAGAGGAGGGCCAGGACCTTGACCAGCGGCGGGCTAGTGTACGGCGTATGCGTGGAGGAGTGGTTCTCCTCGGCGCTCTACGTGGAGGGCTCCACGCCCCACTCCAAGGAGGTGCATGGGCACGATTACCGAGTGAGGCTCTGCCTGGAGTCTACTAGGCTGCGGGACGGCTTCGTCCTAGACCATTACCTCGCCCGGGCTCTCCTGCGGTCATGCATCGAGCCGCTGGACCACCGGCTCCTCAACGCGGTCATCGAGCCCCCTACGACTGAGAACCTCGCCCTCAGCATAGCGGGCTGTGTCGGGAAGGCGTTGGAGGCCGAAGGCATAGAGGCACGCGTGTCGCTCGTAGAGGTCTGCACGGGTAACGGCCTCTGCGGCTACGTGCGCCCCGCCGGCCCTGGAAAGGAAAGCTAGTAGTAGGGGGCAGCCCTGCCCTCTCCCTGTGCCGCGCGGTGAGCCGAGTGTTGAGAAAGGTCTACATTGAGCGCCTGAGGACAGGTGTTGAGGGGTTCGACCCCCTGGTTAGAGGCGGCATACCTAGGGGGTTCTTTGTCGCCGTGGTGGGCGAGCCCGGCGCGGGCAAGACGATATTCTCTATACACTTTATAGCGCAGGGCGTCCGCGAGGGAGACAAGAACATCTATATAACCACCGAGGAGAGCAAGGAGAGCATTATACGCCAGGCGGCGATGTTTGGCTTCGACTTCGAGAAGGCTATTGAGGATAAACGGCTGGTAATTGTGGATGCCTTGATGGGCGGCAGGGACGACCCCTGGAGCCTCCAGGAGCTCAGCGTGGAGACGCTCGTCAACAAGATAATTGAAGCCAAGCGCTACCTGGGCTATGGCAGGGCGCGCCTCGTGGTCGACTCAATGTCTGCCTTCTGGCTCGACAAGCCCGCAATGGCGCGCAAATACAGCTACTATGTGAAGAGGATACTCTACCGTTGGGACTTCACGGCCCTGCTTGTGAGCCAGTACGCGGTCACAACAAGCCTAGGCTTCGGCTTCGGCATCGAGCACGTAGCCGACGGGATAATAAGGTTCCGGAAGAGCGTGATAAGAGGCGAGCTGAAACGCTACGTCATTATAGAGAAGATGCGCCAGACCGAGCACAGCCTCAAGATGCACGAGATAGAAATACGGGACGGGGCAGGAATGAGGGTAGTAGCCGAGACCAGATACAGGAAGGAGGACACAACCCTACCCCCCTCAGTCACCGCCAAGATGCTGGCCTCAGAGATACAGAAACTCCTAGAGATACCGGAGGACAGCGACTACAGTGAACAAG
Organism: uncultured Hyperthermus sp.; assembly: GCA_964498685.1. Lineage (GTDB taxonomy): Archaea > Thermoproteota > Thermoprotei_A > Sulfolobales > Pyrodictiaceae > QNYQ01. Next base: position 62,889 of record CAZCGO010000005.1, read on the forward strand.
GATAATACCTCTCGGCGGACAGCCACAACGGCTACCACTAAAAGAGCCCGCCACCCAGCGGCCGCGGCGGGACAAGGGAATGGCTCCGTCGCAGCGAGGCGTCTTCTACCTAAAATGGGGGCCCTCCAAGGCGCTGAGGCTCGAAGTAGGCCAGGACGCCATGAAGATAGTGGCGGCCAACGCTGTCATAGTGCTTGAGCCCAGAGAGGTGGACATAAGAGCCAGTTACAGCTACAAGAAGGAGGTACAGGACGCGACGAGGAAGACGCTTTTCATAGGCTTCCGTGAGAAGATAGAACCGCTCGAAGCACCTAGGATAGACATTGTTGGGAGAAGCTACGTCGGAAACTTCGAGGTAATATACACGGACCTGGACTTCGAGAAGTACCTGACAATAATAACGCCGGCGAACTTCCTCTACGACTATGCGGTGCTTACAACCACTGACATAATGTTCCACATGGTGGCCAGGCGCCAGGTCTACTTCGAGGAGGAGCCCTACGAGCATATACGCGTCTACTTCGTGTAGCCGGCTCGGCCCAGGCAAGGGGTTTGTAGTGTAAAAGCAGGCCCGGACGAGTTAGGCCTGACAGGCCCGCCTCTCCCTAGGTAAGCCCCTGGCCGGGGCGTAACACTACATTGGAAGGTAACTCGGACGTCTAGCACGCCGTGACACCGCCGTCGCTAACTCCTATTGGTAATACACGTCCCTGAAAGGGTTAGCAGCGAATAACGGGGTTTTGAGGGAAAACATAGCAGGGAGAGGTGTGGTGACAATGCAGACTAGCAGTGACGCGCGGCAGCTGGAGCTGATACGCGAGAGCCTGTACCGCCCAGAGGCCGAGGAGGAGGCGAAGAGGCTGCTCCTAGGGGAGCTGTACCGTATCGTGGCCGGGTCGTACCGCGGCCGCGCCCCTAACGGCGGCCACCTGGTGCCGCTGCCGCGCTGCGTGACGGAGGCCGCTGAGGGGGGCGGCGAGCCGTGCAGAGACGACCTCGGCTTCACCTATAACGCTGTACGCGTCCTTATGGCCCGCTACCTTACCCGCGACGAGCACGGCCGCCCAATGGAGACGCCCTCGATGGTTATGAGGAGGGTTGCCCTCGGGTTCCGTGGGAGGGTCGACCCGGAGGCCCTCTACGGGCTCCTGGTCTCCAGGAGGTTCATGTTCAACTCGCCTACGCTGTTCAACATGTACGCTGACGGCGCCAGGGGCACCCTCTCGGCCTGCTACGTCACACCCGTCTACGACGACATGAAGGCCATAATGGATGCTGCCACGGTGCAGGCGTTGACGTTCAAGTACGGGGGAGGCCAGGGCTTCAGCTTCAGCGAGCTGAGGCCCCGCTGGGACATCGTCCACGGCACAAGCGGCTACGCCAGCGGCCCCCTCAGCTTCATGAGGATATTCGACACTGTGACCGAGATGGTTAAGCAGGGCGGGAAGCGCCGCGGAGCCAACATGGGGATAATGCACGCCTGGCACCCCGACCTCTACAATCCCTGGTTCAACCCGTGGCATGCCCTGAGGAACATGCTCCCCCCGCAGCTCCAGGCGCTCATAGACTCGACGCGCAGGCTGCTGGAGTTCCTGGAGAAGGAGGGCTACGAGGTAGACCGGGCGTACAAGGAGATGGTGACGAGGCTGAGCGAGCAGGGCTGGAGCACGGTCGAGGACGCCGGCTTCATACAGGCAAAGGAGCCGCCGCTCCAGGACGCAAACCTCACCAATTTCAACATAAGCGTCGCCGCCAACGACGCATTCATGCAGGCGGTGGTGGAGGACCGGGAGTGGTGGATGGTCAACCCGCGGTACAGTGCGAGCAAGGAGGGGGTCTACCGTCTCCACTACACGGCCTCCATGGCAACCGGGCCCGGCAGGCTGGGCGAGCTGGTCGAGAAGCATCCCTGGCTGCTCGACAACCCCTACCTGGGAGTCTTCGAGGACGTGCTCCGCGAGGCCAAGGAGCGCGCCCTCGAGGCGGCGAAGGCTGCCGGCCTCGACCCCGGCCAGAAGAACCCCTACGCCTGGAGAGCCAGGGCCAGGGAGATATGGGAGAAGATAGTGGAGAACGCCTGGGCCGGCGGCGACCCCGGCCTCATACTCGTAGACAACCACAACAAGTGGAACCCAACCCCCTGGCTCGGCGCCGTCAACGCGACCAACCCGTGCGGCGAGCAGCCGCTCTACCCGTTCGAGAGCTGCAACCTGGGCAGCATGAGTGTAGAGAAGTACATCGCAGGGGGCGTTTTCGACCTAGAGCGCTTCATGCAGGACGTGCAGCTCGCCGTGGATGCAATGGACGCGGTCATAGACTACAACCGGCACCCCGACCCCCGGCAGGAGGCGGCCAACAAGCTCACCCGCAAGATAGGCCTAGGCGTCATGGGGCTCGCCGACGCCCTGGCAAGCCTCGGCTACCCCTATGACAGCGAGGAGGCGGTCGCGTTCACACTGCTGCTCATGGCCGCCCTGGAGGCGTTTAGCTGGAAGAGGAGCTGGGAGCTGGGGGCCAGGCTGGGCCACGCCCCGGCCTTCGAGTGCCGCCGCTGGGACTGGAGGGAGATGAGGTGCCTGGAGGAGGCCGAGCCCGAGGAGCTTCTAGGCCTCCACACCCCGGCGCTGGTGAAGGCCGGCGAGGTAGCCAGCTTCGAGGACGGCTGGCTGGTGCTCCGCTTCCACCGCGTCCAGGTGTCCTCTGAGGTGCGGCGCCGCCTAGTCGGCGAGGCCCAGAAGAGAATCATGGACGACGGCTCTGTGAGGCTGCTGCGGCTCGAGGTGCTGGAGAGGGTCGCCAGGGAGGTGTTCGGCGTAACCAGGGACATGGCGTGGGAGGCGCTGCGGATGAGCCCGGTGGCGGCTGCTAACAGCCCCAGGCACCTGCTGGCTCTAGCAGTGTGGATGCCCCGCGCCGCCTGGGAGCTGCTGAAGAGCTACGGCAGGATGCTGGGAGCCAGGGCCCCCAGGAACACCGTTATGACGACCGTCGCGCCCACCGGCACTATAAGCATAATAGCCGGCACGAGTAGCGGCATAGAGCCCTACTTCGCGCTCGTCTATAGGCGCCGCGTCACCGTAGGCGAGTTCCTCGAGGTAGCGCGGGTGTTCCGCGCGAAGCTCCTAGAGGCGGCGGCCAGGCACAGGGTGCCCAGAGAGGTGCTAGAAGAGATATACGAGACGATAAGCAGGCACAAGGGGAGCATCCGCTGGGCGCTCGAGGAGATAAGAGACCGCCTAATCCAGAGGGGCATAATGAACGGCTTCCTGGCCGAGGTGGAGAGGCTTGCAAGGCTCTTCCCGACAAGCATGGACTTCGACGTCTGGTACCACCTAGCCCACCAGGTGGCCGCGCAGCTCTACGTGGACCAGGCGATAAGCAAGACAATCAACCTCCCCAGGGACGCGCCGAAGGACACGGTCTACACAGCCTACCTCGCCGCATGGCTAGGCGGCCTCAAAGGGGTAACAGTGTACCGGGACGAGAGCAAAGGCGTACAGGTCATCTACTTCGGCGGCGAGCAGGCCCAGGTAGCCCAGCAGCCAGTCCGCCCCCGGCGCCGGGCGGCGGCGCGGCAGAGACGCCCCCTAAGGATGGCCCACCTGAAGCGGAGGATGAGCAGGAAGAGCCTGGAGGAGGACGAACGCCTCAGGGAGCTATTCGAGGTACGGGAGAGGGAGACCGAGACCGGCGAGGTGGTCGTAGAGCTCACCGAGAACAGCACCTGCAAGACATGCGAGGTCTAACCCCTCCGCCTTCTTTGCGTCCCCCACGCTTCTCGCCCCCCGCCCGCCTTCCCCTGGACACTGCCCCGGAGGCGCCGACGGCGATGCGCGTGGAGAGACTCTTCCTTGCCGGCGTGGCTGCGGCGGGGAAAACCACCCTGGCGCGGCTCTACTCGCGCCTCTACGGCACCGCCTGGTACGAGGTCGAGGCCCCCCGCTGCTGGCCCGTAGCCGGCCCGGAGGCCCGGCAGCGCTGCTTCCTCAGGGAGTTCATGCGCATCCTCCGCCGCGGCGGGGCCGGCGCCTACAGCAACCACCTCCTGACAGTCTACGCCTACTCCCGCGCGCTGGGCGTAGCCGAGGTAGCGGAGGAGGCGCTGGAGGCGACGCGGGCACAGCTCGAGGACCACAGCGATGCAGGCCTGGTCGTGCTGGCCGCGTCGCCGGAGGCGCTGCGGGCCAGGATAGCCGCCCGCCTAGCCGCCGAGGGGGAGCGCCGGGCCAACGTGGTCGAGGGCGCTATACGTCTCCACCTGGAGGCGCAGAGGCTCCTCCTGGAGGCCGCGAGGCGTCTCCACCTGGCGGTTCTAGACACTACGCGCCTCTCCCCGCGGGAGGCCGCCCTGGCTTTGCGCGGCCTGGCTCTCTCGAGGCGCGTAGTTAGCCCCTAGGGGGTGGTAGGAAGCCGCCCCCGGCCTTACCAGGGCCCCCGTGCCCTCGTCACCTCTCCTCCGGGGCCTGGGTGTGGCTTCCCTTCTCTGGCTGGGTGTCGACGGGTGGCCCTGGGCGGTCGTGCTGGCGGTTAAGGCCGCGACTGGCAAGACGTTCCTGAAGCCGCCGGAGCGCTACGTGGAGGAGTACCCCTTCTGGGACGCGGTGGCGTGGGCGGTGCAGGCGGTGGACACTCCCTGCCAGCCCCGGCAGGGCTACGAGGGCGTACTGGAGCACGTGACTGTCAGGTTCCTCGCCCGGTGCTCCCGGATATGCACCCATGAGCTGGTGAGGCACCGGCTGGCGAGCTACTCGCAGACCAGCACCCGGCTCGGCGGGTTCCACGCCACCGGCTACGCGGAGAAGCTGGCCGCCTACTGCAGGGGCGCCGCGGGGCTCGAGGAGCTCTGCGTCCTCCCCGGCGGGGCCGCGGAGGCGGCCGCGGTGGAGGAGGCCTGCCGCCGCTACCTGGACACGGCCTGCGGGTACCTTGAGAGCGGCGAGGGCCGGAGGGTGGACGACGCGCTCCGCTACGCGCAGCCCGACGCGTTGGCGGCCCACGTACTGGTCACGACCAACCTCCGCGAGGTGCTCCACATGGCCTCGCTGCGCCTCCACCCCCACGCACACTGGGAGATACGCCGCCTAGTGGAGGAGCTCGCGGAGAGGCTCTGGGCCGAGCACCGGGTACCCCTACACCTGATGCTCGCCCTGAAGAGGCCCGGCCTCCTAGGGGCGAGGAGGGACCTGGCAGAGGCCGCGAGGCGGCAGCTAGAATGGCTCACCGCCCGCCTGCCGGAGGCCGAGGCGGTAAAACTCTCCAACCTGGCGGGCCGCGCCCTCACCTACCCTGCGACGCCACAGCCTCAGCTACGTACTTCTTGAACTCCTCGACGGTCATCTCGTCGCGGCGCCTCGGCAGCTTGACGAGAACTATCCTCGAATCCTGCGTCATGAGCCGGAGTTCCTCGTGGCCGGGGTAGCGGTAGACGTCGAGCTGGCGGAGCTTCAGCTCCCGCAGCGCCTTACGGTAGGGGGTGTACCTCCTGCCTACCGGCATGGCTCTCCGCCTCCATGCCCCGGACGCCCCGGGCGCCGGGGTAAATGAGGCTAACTAGCGGCGATAGCCCGAAGAGGCCTGGGATAAGGCAAAAATCCTGGCGGAGCACTGTTCCCGCCCAAGCGTAGCCACCAGCACAGCCCCACCGTGGAGGGAGGAGTACGGCCGTGTGCGCCGCAAAGCTCGCAGCCGCCACAGCGATATATGTTAGGGTCCCTAGCAGGCTCCTAAACGAGTTCGACACCGTGGCGCAGGAGCACGGCATGAGCAGGAGCGAGGCCATACGCGAGGCAATGAAGCTCTTCATGCGGTACACGAGGGCGCCGCAGGCGCGCAGCCTCAAAGGCCTAGTCTCCGGCTCCCGCCTAGACTCCCAGCTGCTCCTAGACCAGGTCGCCCCCTAAGCCCTCCAGGCCACCCCTGCCACCCCTCTCCCGGCGCCACGCGTCCCCGCGGGGAGTGCGGAATGCAGCTCACACTCATAGACTCCACGGTGCTGCTGCGCCTCATACTCGGCGAGCCAGGCGCCGAGTTCGCGGTAAACCTCCTAGCCAGGGCCGAGCAGGGCCTAGAGAACATACTCGTAACCCTGGACGCGGTCAGGGAGGCGCTCGAAGCGGGCACATACGCGGCCGCGTCATCCATGCTGGGCAGCGGCGACCCCACAGTCCTCGCCGAGAAGATAGGCGACGACACGATAAGAGCCCAGGCCTACCGCGCCGTCAAGCCCCTCCTCGACTACCTCGCCCGGCTCCACGCCGCCGGCCACCTGCAGGTATACACGGCCAGCCTCCAGGACGTCGAGAAAGCCTACCAGATAGCCCTAGAGAAACAAATACCGCTACGAGACGCCCTGACGCTCCACGTAGCCGAGAAGATGGGTGTACAAAGGATAGCCTCCTTCAGCCCCGCCGTCCGCCGCCACGCCCCCCGCAACACGGCGGTAATCCCCAGCCTCTAGGCCAGGCAGCCAGCCTCCTCGGCAAGAGCCAGAAAGCCAGGCAGCCGGTCATCCAGAGCCCCAAGCCCCCTGGGCGGCGGAGAAGAGCCATAGGCGTAGCCCCCGTAGCTGGCCGCGCACGCAAGCAGCGAGGACGGCTCCCCGCCGCAGCCCGCCCCAGTCACACGCCCCGCCTCCACCCTGTCACCCGCCACGGCCGGGTCCTCCACGCAGAGATAGGGCGCCTCCAGCGACCCGCCCAGCGCCAGCCCCGCCGCGGCCGGGTACAGGTAGTCCGGCTCCTCCGCCAGGACTCGCGCCGGCACCTGCCCCGGCACGCCGCCGCCAGCCCCGACTCCCACCACGCAGCCCCGGCCGCCGCAGCCGCCGACGAGGCCAGCCCGCAGCCCGGCAGCCCCCGCAGCCTCCACGAACAGGCCGGCGTCCCCCTCCGCAAGCCCCCTCAGCTCCACGCTCCCCCCGTGCCTAGCCAGAGGCAGCAGCGCCATGAGGGCCGCTCCGCCGCTCCTCCAGGGCTCGAAGCCCCCGCCCCGGGGCCCGGCGCCGGGCTCGTAGACGAGGCGGAGCCCCCGCAGCACATCCCCCGCCTCGATGCCCAGCATCGCCAGGCTGCCGCGAAGCCACCTGTAGCCCGCAAGCCCCGACGCCACCAGGCTCACCGCAAGCCTAGCCTCCGCGTAGACAGCAGCATAGACCAGGCCCGCGGCCAAGCCAAGCCAGCCGGTATACAGCCTGCCGGCCACAAGCCTCCTCCCCGCCCCCGCCTCGACCACAACACCCCCGCCCTCAAGAGGCCACGCCCTGCCGCCGAGAAGCCCCACAGCCTCCACAAGCCAACGCCACAGCCGGGAAGGAGCAGAGACACGGAACACCAGCCTAGCCCCAGGCGCGAGCCTCACAGCAGCCAACGGCGCCAGAAACGCCAACGGGTGAAGGCAGGGACCGCGCAGCGAGAACACACCACCCCGCCCCACCCCGCCCTCGTCACGCACCACAACCGCCTCCCCCGAGACACGGTCAACACGGTACCCCAGAAGCCGCAGCCCCGCCGCCATGTCCCCCACGCAGCGCGACCTCGCCACCCGCACCTCGCCGCCGCCAACGACAGCAGCGGCAGCCAGCGCGGAGAGCGAGCCAAACAGGCTATACGGCGCCACGACACTGCCCCCACACGCCAAGGCCCCTCAGGCACCTCCAGGCGGCGCGCAAGGCAACAGGCCGGATGAAAAGGAGCCAGGCGCGGCCCCCACCGCCACTCCCCATCCTTTGCCTCACAAACGTAGACTATACAAAACCTAAACACCCAGCGACACGCCGCTAGCAGTAGGCAGGAATCCGCCACACAGGGGGAAGCACAGCCCACAGCATAGAAGAAGGACGAGACCATACCAGACCTAGCACTCTACAAGACAACTACATAGCCATGCCACATAGTGCCAGCATGCACCCAGGACGCAGCAGGCTATACTTCCCCCATGGGCGTGATCCGGTCGCAACGATAGCTATTGACTACATGATACACAACTATGTACTGTACTTCCCTCATGGGTGCGGCTTCGACGAGACAGCGGTCGCCGGGACGCGCCACAAAGTACGGCTCGTGCTGTACTTCCCTCATGGGTGCGGCTGGTATGGTTCCTTTGTGGAACCGGTTCTAGCTATGCGATGTTTCCCGTATTTACA
>CAZCGO010000006.1:0-45393 GCA_964498685.1 uncultured Hyperthermus sp.
ATAGGGGCGGGTGTTTATGGGTGGTAGTGTTTTCTTAGGGCGTAGTAGAGCTGGGCTCCGGTCTTGGGGTCTGGGCCTAGGTGCTGGTTGACGTAGTATACTGCTTGTTCCCAGTTCATGTGTTTCTCTGTGACTGCTTTTACTAGTTCTAGTAGTGCCCTGTCCGCGTGCTGTAGGGTTACCTTGTGGTTCCAGCCTATGTACATTGAGAGGTTGTGTAGGAAGAGCGCCTCTATCACCTTGGGGTCGGCTGTGGCCCAGCAGGAGGAGACTATCATTACCGAGCCGGGCGGGAAGCGTCCTTGGAGCTTTTCCAGCCAGAATCGGGGCAGCACCGCCACGTAGAGCCGGTGGGGTGCGAGTATGGGTCTTGCTTTTGCGACGTAGCGCTCTATGCCTAGTTTGGTGTAGTTGTTGCTCCAGGGGACGCCGGTGAATATGCCGCCTAGGTATGTGTTGCCCCTGTTCGTGTGCTCTACCGCTACTCCCCCGTGGACGCGGAGGATTACCAGCTTGTAGCGTGTGAGGTGCTGGTAGAGCTCTAGGTTTACCTGTCTCCCCTCGGCCACGTAGACGTGGTAGCCGGCTTTCTCGAGCAGGGCCCGCAGCTCCTTTATCAGGGCGGGGTTGGGGTAGTCCTCTGAGAGGCCGTCTGCTATTAGGGCGCAGTTGGTGCAGCCATGGCTGCCGGGGCTCCTGCCCTGTGTGGCATAGAGGGCTGCCGCTGCGAGGGCTAGGGCTAGCGCTGCGAGGGCCGCTACTAGCGTGTGGCGGCGTCTCTGCCTCCCGGGTTTGCTTCTGGCCCGTTTGGCCACAGCCTGTGCACCCGGCTCTCTGGTCTTCGCTGCTGTGCTGGGGGCCGCGTTCTCCTTATTTTTCTAGAGCGGCCCCTGTCTTCCTCTAAGGGCTGTGATGAGGGCATTTAGGGGGGATGCGTGGTGACCGCAGTACCCTCGGCTGAGCCCTCCTGTTCTCTCTTCCGCGTGGCGGGCCGCCCTGGTGTTGTTTAAAATTGTTTAAATGAGCCGCGTGGCTGCCTGTGGCTCTAGGTGCCGTGTTGTGGAGCTGGAGCAGTTCCGTCTAGCCCTCTACCAGCCTGGGGGGCCTGTGGGTGTACTGTACCCGGTGGAGGAGGTACTGCTTAGGACCAGGAGCCGCTACCAGGAGATAGAGGTCCTGGTGCTGCGTGGCTTCGGGAAGACGCTGGTGCTCGACGGCCTTATACAGAGCAGCGAGAAGGACGAACACGTCTACCATGAGGCCCTGGTGCATCCTGCGCTCATCCTGCACCCGGAGCCGCGGCGCGTGCTGATACTCGGAGGCGGGGAGGGGGCCACGCTCCGTGAGGCCCTGAAGCACCCGTCGGTCGAGAAGGCCGTAATGGTTGACATTGATGGCGTTGTTGTGGATGTGGCTAAGAGGTATCTGCCGGAGTGGCACCAGGGCGCTTTCGACGACCCACGGGCCGAGGTGCTGATAATGGATGGCTTCGAGTATGTGCGCTCGGCTTCTATGCGTGGCGACGCCTTCGACGCCGTCATTATGGACCTTACTGATCCTTACGGGTCCGAGGTCGCGGCGAGGCTCTACACTAGGGAGGCGTTCAGCCTGGTGAAGAGCGCGATGAGCGCCGGCGGCGTGCTTGTCGTGCAGGCGGGTAGCTCGACGCTCTTCGCCGAGGCCTTCGAGGCCGTCTACCGGGCCGTCTCTGCTAACTTCAAACACGTCTACGAGTACGACGTCTGGGTGCCGTCGTTTAGCTATATGAATAGCTTCGTTATAGCGAGCGATAGCTATGACTTTGCCTCGCTTACCGGCGGCGAGGCCCAGCGCCGTATAGAGGAGCGGGGGCTCCGGCTGAGGTTCCTCAACGGGGAAAGACTTGTGGCTATGCGGGCGTTTGCGGGCCTAAGGCTCGGCTAGTGCTGCTGGCGGCGCAGGGGCACGCTTTTTATCAGGTCGTCCACCTTGCTGCAGATGCCCATCAGGGTTTCTACGAGGCTGCGGGGCACCTCGTAGATGTAGGCTCTGCCGCCCTTCCGGAGCGGGTAGGGGCGGCGTACTACGAGGTTCCTGGAGTAGAGGCCGCGGAGGGCTCTGCGGACCACCTCGGGGTTCCTGCCCAGCGCGGCCGCTATGTCCTTCGCGATAGCGCCCTGGCCATGCACTATGAGGTATGATAGTACCTGGGCTTCTTCCTCGTTCAGTGAGAGCACGCATTTTAGAAGGCACTTCATGCGTGTGACGTTGACGTAGTGGCTCTCGCTGCTCTCTCTGCCGTGCTGTCTAGAGGCCGGCATCATGCCTAGTTCTTGCAGGAGGGGGTCTGTCAAGACATGCTACACCCCTCGCGGGTGCTGGCTCCTATGCTTGTTTCAATCCGGGAAGCCTCTAAAAAGTCTTTATCACCCGTTTAGAACGGGTAGAGGTAGGCTACGGCTAGCCGCGGCCCCGCAGCGAGCGCAGCCTCCCCACCACGACGCCGCGGGGCAGCAGCGAGAAGAGAGGCGCCGCCCTCGGCCCGCTCTCCCGGCCCAGGAAGACGAGGTAGAGGTAGTGGTAGAACCGGCGCCTCCTCTCCGGCGGCCACCCACGCGTATAGCCTATCATAGCGTTCTTTATCGCCTCCTCGCTCCACTCCTCCAGGCCGTCAAGCACGTCGCCGAGACCGGCCAGGAGGCTACGGTACTCCGGCGGCACCCGCTCAGCCAGCTCCCCGGGCAGCTCCTCGAGGACTCGGATACGGTAATAGTCCGGAGCGTAGCGCTGCGCCCAGTTGAGGGCCCTGGGCAGCAGCCTCTCCACGCGCCGGAGGCTAGCCTCGTCAGGCTCCCGGGGCAGGTGGCCGCTCTGGATGAGCCTTCTCACCGCCTCGCTGCCCCACTGCTCCCGGGGCACAACCTGTGCAAGTATGGCCAGGTGCGTGTAGGGCGGCTGAGCCGGCATCTCCTCCGGGGGAGCCCCGCGGGTATAGCTTAGCTCGTAGCTGCGGGACAGGAGCAGGTCCTCCTGCCTCTTCCCCGTAGACTCCCTGCCGTAGTATACGCGCTCGGCGCGGTAGTACCAGTCGTAGTAGAGGGGGGCCTCGTGGAGCCCGACCACGAGCTTACGCATAGGGGGCGTGCGGAGCACCAGGAAACGGAATACCTCGGCCTCCGCCACCTCGAGCCACTCGCGCGGAGTGAACCCCACGAAGTCGCTGCTGCTCATGTCCTGCTCGCGGCCGTCCGGCGTGCGCATCGCCACCCACTCGTAGGGCAGGCCCTCGGGCGGCTCGATGCCGTACACCTGCTCGGCTAGCTCGTTGGCGCTGTCCCTGCTGCCGCCGGGTGTAGCGTGGTCCTTGCCGTAGGGCTCGAAGCCCACCCCCAGGGCCCACCAGACGCCGACCCACTCTATGCGCCAGTTCAGCTTGCCGTCCCAGAGTGGGGCCCAGTCCTCGTGGCCGCAGCTGCGGCAGCGGTAGCGGACCCGCTCTCCAGCCAGGTCCGCCTCGAGCGCGACGCTCCTATCTATGCGGCCGCATTTGCTGCACCTGGGTTCGAAGGGTATCCATCCCTCCGGGTAGGGCTTCCTGCCGCGGTACTTGTTTATGACCCTCCTGATGTCCTCGCTGCGCTCTATAGATAGCTTCACGAACTCTTTGAGCCTGCCGCGGTACATGTCCGTGGTTGTCACTACCTCTACCTTGCCCCAGGTGAACTCGCCTATATAGGGGCCGAAGTCCTGCCAGTAACGGTCAACCCAGCTAGGCAGCTCGCCCCTAGGGTCGGGGACGCGGATAAGCGGCCACCCGGTGTAGCGGCGCGCAGCCTCGGGGTCCGGGAACTGCCTCCGCTGGCTCGCCTTGCCCTTCCACGCGTCCTGGGTGTAGAGGGTGAGCTTCTGCTCCACGGTGAAGCCCTTCTCAGAGAGCAGCCTGGCGACGACATCGCCTATTATTATCTCGCCGCGCAGCCTGCCCACATGCTGCAGGCCGGAAACGGAGAGCCCGCCGTTAACCACTACGTGGTTTATGCCCCTCTCACGGTACCGCGAGGCGAGATACTCGGCTAGGGCGTCAACCCAGTGAAGCAGCTCGCCGTCTCTCTCAACGACCGCTTCTCTCAGGAAACGCTCGCGGCGTATATCGCGCCCAGCGGCTGCCTCCACCAACTCCGGCCCCGGTGGCTGCTGAGGCTGCAGAAGAGCAGTACAAAAACCCCATGACGCGGCGCCCCGCCGCCCCGCAGGGCACACGCCCACCGGGGCCCGCCAGAAGACGCGGGGAGGGGGAAAGAGGCGGAGGAGCAGGGGGCTACTGCACAGGGAGCGGGATGTTGAGCTTCTGGACTAGCTCCTTGTACCGGTTCCTCACGGTGACCTCGGTTACGCCCGCGGCCGAGGCTATCTCTTTCTGGGTGCGCCGGTCGCCAAGCTCGAGGGCGGCTATGTATATGGCCGCCGCCGCCAGGCCTGCGGGGTCCTTGCCCGCAGTTAGGCCCATGCGGCGCGCCTTCATCAGTATCTCGGCCGCCCGCCTCTCCACGGCGGGGCTCAGCTTGAGGGCCGACACTATGCGCGACACGTACCTTATCGGGTCAACTATGGGCATGCGTAGCTGCAGCTCGCGGACTATGAGCCGGTAGCACCTCGCCACCTCCTTCCTGCCGCCTTTAACCATCTCTGCTATCTGGTCTATGCTTATCGGGATGTTCCTCATGCGGCAGGCCGCGTAGACCGAGGCTGCGACCATCGACTCGAGGCTGCGGCCGCGTACGAGGCCCTTCTCCGCCGCCTGACGGTATATCATCATGGCCGTGTCTATTACGCTGCGCGGAAGGTTGAGCGCCTCCACGAGCCGGGTTATCTCGCGCGCCGCCTGCTCTATGTTCTTCTCGACGCTCGTGGTTGCGCGGAGCTTGGCCTGGAGGCGGCGGAGGCGGCTGGCCTCGATGCGCAGCCTCGCGTCGAGCTTGCGGCCGCTGGCATCGCGGTAGCTCGATATCGTGGTCAGTATCCCGTAGTCGGGCAGGGTGTGGGTCAGGGGGCTGCCGACGCGGCTTCTCCGGGTCTTCTCTTCGGGCGTGTACGCGCGCCACTCGGGGCCCGTGTCGATGACCGTGTCTTCGACTACCTCGCCGGTCAGGGTGCAGACGTACTCGCCACGCTCCTCGTCGTAGACTATATGTTCGGGGGGGCAGCTGCTCCTCTTAGAGGCCCCCGGGCCGGGGTATGTGTCCTCCAAAGCCGGGCCACCCGCGGGTCCGAAACTGTAGGGGCCGTGCATGGGCCGAGGCCTGCCCCAGGGCCAAGGCCCCGAAACCCTTAAAGCCCCAACACTACAACTCCAACAGAACCCTTTATAAGGTTTTCTGTAGGCTGGGCTTCAACCCACACAAAGAGGCAGAGGGGAAGAAGCAGAGCCTTGAAACCCGGGCTGAGAGAGAAGCTAGAGGCGCTACAGAGAAGCACACAGCTATACCTAGCAGCAATGTACAGCGGGATAAAGGCCTGGACACTCACCGCATGGGAGCTTGAGAGACTGGCGGAGGAGAAACTACCAGACCGCTACATGAAGACAGTATACACGCTAAGGAGAAACCTCTACACATACATCGCATCCCTAGGCGCCGAGTGGCCACACGAAGACGAGAACACCATACTCCTCCCAGGCACATACGTCGAGGCGGCAAAAGCCCTGAAAGCCCTCTGGCTAAGCCTACACCTAGTGCACCTAGCGCCAGCCGAGCAGCCACGGCAATACCCGCCGCTAGAAGAAGTCTACCCCATCTACGCAGCCTACAACAGGCTCCGGAAAACAATTACAAGGAGCAAACCAATACCCTTCAAGACCGCGGATAGGCTTCTAGAAGCCGCAGCCCACGTAGCCCTCCTAAGCGGCATAGTGGAGCCAAGCCACTTCAGCATACTCGGGCTAGAGGAGCCCACAGCAGACATAATCTGGGCCCTCGCGAAGGCAACCGTAGGCTAGTAGCCTTACACCATAGCGGCGCCAAAAACCCGCCGCAGAGCCCGAAGACAGGCCCTACTCGACTATGATTATGTTCTCCTCGGGGAACCCCATCTCTATGAGTATCTCTTTCACGCGGTGCCGGTGGTCGCCCTGCAGCTCTATCCTGCCCTTCTTGTAAGTGCCCCCCGTCGCAAGCCTAGACTTAAGCTGGGAGGCGAGCTTCTTGAGGTTCACCTCTGCCTCATCCAGACCCTCGATTATCGTGACCTCGCGGCCGTAGCGGCGCTTCTCGAGCTTTATCTTGATTACCTGCTGCTCCCTGGCGAGCTGCTCGCAGAGCTCCGGCGGAAGACCGCCGCAGAGGGAGGATAGCTCCGTCATGGAGTACACATCCCTTTTCCCAGCTTTCTCCGCCGACAGCTAAGCTACGCTATCCAGGCAGCCACACCGTCAAAACTTTTTCTTATAAGAGTTTCGCGCAGAGGCAAATAGGCGCAAGCCCCGAGCACGGGGCCGCGCAACAGTTTAACACCCTCCACAGTCTTTGCCCCTATACGGGTGCAGCAAGACATGGAGCTATATGAGCCCAGGGAGGGAGACGAGTTCGGGACAATAGAGGATAAGGCGCTTATACGCTACAAGTGTGGACGCTGCGGCATGGAATTCACGGCGCTGGACCTGGAATACATGCCCAGCATAAAGTGCCCCTACTGCGGCTACCGGGTGGTCTACAAGGTGAGGCCGCCCGGCAGGAAGCTCGTAAAAGCCATCTAGCCGGCTTAGCCGACGCCCCGGCGCCCGGCCCGTTTATTCGCCGTAACCGCCGCTATGAACTCCACAACGAGTTTTGCCGCAAGCACGCTTGTCACCCCTCCATGGTCTAGCAGCGGGTTAACCTCTACCACGTCGAGCGAAAGGCTCTCTCCCTGCCGGTGGGCCTCGTCTACAACGTAGTGAAGGATGTCCAGCACCTCGGTTGGCGTCAGGCCCTCCGGCTCCGGGTTTCCGACGCCAGGGGCGTAGGCGGGGTCGAAGACGTCCATATCTATGCTTACATGTACTCTCCTGCATTCCTCGCCCAGCGTTTCTCTAATAATGCGCGTTGCTGCCTCTACGCCCCGGCGCTTTATCGTTAGAGCCTCTACCGCCGTGAGCCTCTCATCCGCCTCCAGGTACCTGGCCTCCTCGGCTACGTACGCGCGTGCGCCTATCACCAGCGCTCTCTCTATGAAGCGTCCCTCTGCTAGCCTTCTAAGCACAGATGCGTGGCTAAACGGGTCACCCATGTATTCGTCCCTTAGGTCTAGGTGGGCGTCGAGGACTACCAGGCAGGTGGGGTGTTGTCTAGAGTACCCCTTTACTATGCCGTAGGTTATTGTGTGCTCCCCGCCTAGGAAGATGGGGGGCTTCTCGGGGTAGAGGGAGGCCAGGCTAGCCGCCACTTCTTCCAATACCCTGTTCTGTTTCTCGGCGCTCGTGAACACTGCCGTGTCGCCTAGGTCGTGTATCTTTACGTTCTCTACGTCTAGCCTGCGCCTCGGCGAGTAGAACTCTATGTTAGCCGCAGCCTCCCGTATAGCGCGCGGCGCGAACCTTGTCCCCGGGCGGTAGCTGGCTGTGGCGTCAAAGGGCACGCCCGCTACGAGGAAGTCGGCTTCATCTATCTCTGCCTGTACGCCTCCGAAGTAGAGCGGTGCGCTCGAAAGATAGAATCTAAGCAAGCCGCTGCTCATGGCCACGGCCGCCTCCCTTGAGGCGCGCCAGAGGCGCTCCCTATATCTCTCCGGGGCCGGTGGCTGGAGAAGCCGGTAGCCCGAAACGCCTGGACATGGTGTTGATGCATTGCCTGACATGGGTGACGCGGATAGGTACGATAAGATAATGGAGCTTGCCAAGCGCAGGGGCTTCTTCTGGCCGAGCTACGAGATCTACGGAGGCGTTGCGGGGTTCTACGACCTGGGCCCTCTCGGAACGAGACTGAAGGAGAACATAGTGGAGCTGTGGAGGCAGCACTTCATAAAGCGCCAGCAGCACGTGGTGGTCGAGATAGAGAGCCCTATCATAGGGCCTGCCAGGGTCTACGAGGCGAGCGGCCACCTAGAGCACTTCACGGACCCCATAGTGGAGTGCCTTAAATGCGGGCGTAAGTTCCGGGCCGACCACTTGATAGAGGAGAGGCTCGGCATAAAGGCCGAGGGCCTGTCGCCGGAGGAGATGACCCGCATAATACGTGAGCACGACATACGCTGCCCGGTATGCGGCGGCCCCCTCAGCGAGGTGCGCCGGTTCAACCTGCTCTTCCGTACCACTATAGGCCCCTACACGCAGAACACTGGCTTCCTGCGCCCGGAGACCGCGCAGGGCATGTTCGTGGCATTCAAGAGGGTGTACGAGGTCTCCAGGCAGCGCCTGCCGCTTGGAATAGCGCAGGTAGGCCGCGTGGCTAGGAACGAGATCTCGCCGCGTCAGGGCATAATGAGGCTACGCGAGTTCACGATAGCAGAGCTGGAGTTCTTCTTTGACCCGGAGGATCCGTGGCACGGGGGCGTCCTGGACGAGCTCCTCGACAGGCTCGGCGATACCAAGTTGAGGCTGCTAACCGCCGATGCCAAGACGCGTGGCGACGAGAAGCCCGTCGAGTACGGCGTGAGGGAGGCCATAGAGGAGGGCATCATAACCACCCCCTGGCTCGCCTACTGGATGGCGATTGCGCGGGACTTTGTGCTAGACCTGGGAGTCGGCTACAACGACATGTACTTCGACGAGAAGCTTCCGGAGGAGAGGGCCCACTATGCTGCCCAGACATTTGACCAGCTGGTAAGGGTGAGCCGGCTAGGCTGGCTCGAGGTTTCCGGCCACGCCTACCGCACCGACTATGACCTATCCCGGCACATGAGGTACAGTGGGCAGGATCTACGCGTCTTCAAGCCCCTCCGAGAGCCGCGCGTTGTTGAGAGGAAGATAGTGCTCGTAGACCCGCGTTGGCTCGGCAGGACGCTCCGCGGCAAGGCGAAGGAGGTGATGGAGAAGATACGGGGGCTTGACGCCGAGACCGTAGAGAAGGAGTTGAAGGAGAGGGGCTACATCGAGGTCGACGGTGTCCGCATACCCGCCGACAAGGTGACCATAGCCACCAAGAAGGAGAAGATAACAGGCCGCAAATTCATACCGCATGTAGCTGAGCCCTCTTTCGGCGTCGAGAGGCTCCTCTTTGTAGCGCTAGACCACGCCTACACCGAGAAGGATGGGCGTGTCGTACTCCTCCTGCCCCGCCGCATAGCGCCAGTAAAGGCTGCCGTGTTCCCCCTGGTCCGAGACGAGAGACTGGTAAAGATAGCGCGTGAGACGTGGTGGAGACTCCTAGAGGCCGGCCTCTACGCCATCTATGACGACGACGGCAGCATAGGGAGGCGCTACGCGCGTGTAGACGAGATAGGCGTACCCGTCGCCGTAACCGTCGACTACCAGACCCTTGAAGACGGCACCGTTACGCTGAGAGACCGCGATACCTGGCGGCAGGTTAGGATACCGCTCTCTAACGTCGTTGAAGCCGTGGCGGCATTCGTCAACGATAACGCGCTAAGCCTGGACGCCGTGGCCGAGAGGCTGGGGCTGAAAGGTGGGAAGTAGCGTCAGGGCGGCAGATTGTTATTAGGCCGGCATCCTTGCAGACTTAAAGCATGGAGACGCTGCCCGCAGCGGACGGCAGCAGGGAGGTCCCCCGGCCATGGTGGATGAGAGGCAGGAGCCCCGGGAGGAGGAACGCGAGGAGGAGGCCGCGCCTAAGAAGAAGATAGACATACGCTCCGCGCTGTCGCTTATACCGCCAGCCTCCCAGGTGCTGGGGAAGCAGAAGAAGCAGCGTGAGAGAAGAATACGGCTGAGGTTCCACGAGGAGCTACGTAAGGGTGTGGCTAAGCTCAACCCCGAGCTGTTAAAGGAGATAGGGGAGGCCGAGTACATAGAGGTCGTGGTCGCCCACCGTCACCGGTTCCGCTACCGGGTAGAGGTGGACCCCGAGGTCCCCCCTAACGAGGTGTGGGTCAACGGGGAAGACCTACCCGAGTACGGTATATCGGATAACAGCATTGCCACGGTGCGCGCCATACGCGTAGAAGAGGGGCAGTAACGGCCAAGAGGGGGGAGCCGGGGGCTTTTTGGTACACACTGGCACCCCATTTGTGGCTGCGCGGCCGGTGACGGCGCACAGGTGCCTAACGCCGCCTGCTTCTACTAGTTGCACCGCGCCTCCTATCCCTCTATACTAGGCTGAGTGGGCACCTAGTGCTGCCCGGGCGGGGCGCAGCACTCCCTGGAGAGCTGGTGGCCAAGGAGAGGGCTGTGGCGCCGCGTGGCACGGTGGGCTGCTATGCGTGTCGTGCTTGTCGACGCGCTGGCCAGGGGGCGTTACGGCAGGAGAATAGTGACGGTCGACGCTATAGGCGCGGGGCCGCGTACAGTAGCCGGCGTGCTGGAGTCGAAGGGCATCGATGTCGTGCTGTATACTGCTGAACATGTTTTCGAGGAGCCCCGGGTTCTGCGCGGCGCAGACGCCCTACTCGTGAGCGCCATGAGTATCGATGAGCCTACCGTTGCCAGGCTGGTACGCCTATGGAGGCGCAGGGCTAGGGGCCAGGTGATAGTAGGGGGGCCGATAGCGTCAGACCCTGGCTTCGTTCTACGTGTGGGCGCCGATATAGGCATACATGGCGAGGCTGAGCCGGTGCTCGACGCCCTAGCCTCTAAGGGCTTGCTCGAACGCGCCGACCCGGCTGAGCTTGGCAGGCTGTGCGGCGTAGTGTACCGCACCGGAGACGGCCTAAGGGTGCGGCCCCGCTGCCCCATTATGCCTAGGAGGGTGTGGGAGAGGTACCGGCCGAGCACGCGCGTGGTCCGCGGTTATCCGCTCTACTGGGCTGCCCGGGTCTACGTGGAGGCTGTCAGGGGGTGCAGCAACTATAGGATGCCGGGCATAGGTAGCCTGCTTCCACGCCGCCTGAGGCCGGATAAGCCTAGGCCCGGCTGCGCTTACTGCAGCGTGGTAAGCCTCTGGGGCTATGCGCGTAGCCGCGGCACGGAGCTAGTATACGAGGAGGTGCGGGGCCTCATAGAGCAGGGTGTGCACCGCATAGTGCTCAGCGGCCCCGACTTCCTGGACTATGGGCGCGACTGGCTGGTAGAGCCTCGCCCACTCGTCGACCCCGACAATCCGAGGCCCAACGTCGCGGCCCTGAGGGGCCTGCTCCGCAGGCTCTTTCAGATACCGGAGATAGCCTCGGGAGAAGTCTCGGTGATGGCGGAGAACGCTAAGCCTAACCTTGTTGAAGAGGAGTCTGCGGAGGTACTCGGCGAGTACCTTAAAGGCACACCGATACACGTGGGCGCCGAGACGGGTGATGACCGTCTTCTGGGGCTGCTGGGCCGCCCAGCGCGCGTCCGCCACGTGGTTAGAGCCGTGCGTCTCCTGAGGCGCCACGGCCTGCGCCCCTACATATACGTCATGTACTGCCTGCCGGGCGAGAACAGGGTCGTCGTGAGGAAGACATTGCGTTTAATGGAGCAGCTTTACAGGGAGGGCGCAGAGAAGATAACTGCCTATCGCTTCACGCCGCTCCCCCTCTCCTACCTAGAACGTTTGGCCGATAACCCGCCCCGGTGCGCAGCCAACCACCCGGTCAAAAAGAAGGCTACGGAGATAAATATACGCGCAAAAAGGCGCCTCATAGGAAAAGTGTTCAACGTGATAGTTGCAGGCACACACCCCAAGTATGGGAAGCCGGTAGCATATATGCTTAAGCATGGCCCCGTTGTCCTCCTCGAGGACTATGGGGGCGCGGAACTAGGCGACATACTTGCAGTGAGGATAACCGGGGTAAAAGGCGACCATCTTGCCACCGGTGTTGTGCTGCGACGGCTTGGAAGGGCCCGTGCTGCGGGCGAGCCCTAGGGCGCGGTGCGCTATTTGAGGCTTTAATAGTACTTGTCGACTATTTTCTGCAGCTTTTCGCTCACACGCGCCAGCTGGTCCATGTCGTCTGCTAGCTGATCGTACTCCTCCTGTAGGAGCCTGGCGCCGCGCTTAGCCAGTATACGCGCCTTGCGTAGAACTTCCTCCTCATACACGTAGCCTACTATCAACATGTACTCGCTAAGCGTAGCTATATTCTCTACAACAATGCCGTCAACGCCTTCGAAGTCTATGCTTCCCTCAAGGCTCCTCTCGATGCGGCGCCTCATGACCCGCAGCCTTCTCAGGTAGTTTCTCACCAGCAGCTGCAACTCCTCGTTGTCGATGTCGCGGCGCAGACGGTTGAGCACACGTTCCAGCGACTTAACCGTCCTCGCGTGGCGTTCCGTGGTCTCCTCGAGCAGGCGGAGCAGACGATACGGGTCAACACCTTGTTCCGGCAACACAGCACCCCTCCACGCTGCGAGCCACACCTATATCGCCAGGGGCCACGTGTTGGCTGCAGAGCTGCCGGAGCAGCGGCTTCCAGGCCACGCGTCGATAGGCTAGGCTGCGGCCGCATCCGCCCTCTTAGCCAGATTACCGTGCACCACCACTAGCCTCTTATATATCCACGGCGGGGGCGTGGTAGAGTGGGGGCCCATACTTTTACCTGCGTAATGCTCCCCCGGCATGAGGCCCCCGAGGCTTGGCTAGAGCCCCGGGAAGCCAGGCACTGTCTCCATGCATTGGAAGGTGGCTGGCTATGGCTTCCGAGTATTACGATTTCGACGCGGACCGTCGTCGTAGACGCTCGCTGGCCGAGGAAAGCCTAGGGGAGCAGATGCTCAGCCTTGCTAGGCTGGTTGCCAGGTCTACGCTTCTCCTGCGAGACGTGGCCTCGGCCATGGCTGCGGGTGATGATGCGCGTCTAAGGGATCTCCACAGTAAGGCTAACCAGGTGAAGGAGCAAGCGGAGTCTATGAAGGAGGACGCGCTCGCCTACCTGGCTCGTCTCGGTGACATACTCCCTACCAGCACGCTGTACCGTGACATCTTCCTCCTTCTTGCACGTGTGTCGCAGATAGCAGAGGGCGTCATCTATAGGGCATACCTGTTCTCAAACCAGAGGGGTTTGTCATCCGAAACCCTACGCGAGCTCATGTCAAGCCTGGCGTCAACCCTGCATAAGGAGTTTGAACGCCTGGAGAACGCTATTCAGATGCTCTCCTCGAACCCCAAGCGGAGCTACGAGGAGGCCCAGATGATAACGAGCCTCGAGGATCAGGCGGACGAGCTGTACCGCCAGCTAACCATGTCAATGTATGGCGAGCTTCAGAACGATATAGTGGGCCTAATGCTCATGAAGGATATAGTCGACATGGCGGAAGACATCGCGGATGTTATAAGAGACGCCGGCGAGGATGTGAAGTTCCTCGCCCTGCACCAGGCCCAGAGGTCTTAGCGCGGCCCCATGCTGTGCTTATAGTTTTCCCCTTGCACGGCCTAGCCCACCAGGGCCGAATATGCGGGATGAGGGTGTCAGGGCCCGCGGCGTCCTAGCGGGTATACGCGTAATAGTCTTCAACCCGGAGGAGGCTAGGCGTATCTACGCCCTCGGTTTCTACGGTAAACCACTGGGTATAGCTAAGCCACGTGGAGCCGATTTCGACGCGCCTCTCGAGCTCGGCCTCATAGAGGCCATCTATCTGGTGGAGAAGGGCGTCCTCGTAGTCGAGGACGTAGAGGGCGCCACGCTATCCCTTAACGAGCTGAAGGAGAGAGCGAGAGAGCTTATGGACCGGTTCGACCTGCTTTACGCCGTCTACCGTGACCTCAGGGAGCGGGGCCTCGTGGTGAGGTCGGGGCTCAAGTTTGGCGCGGACTTCGCCGTCTACGAGAAGGGGCCTGGCCTGGAGCATGCCCCGTATCTCGTCCACGTGGCGAGCGGGGGGAAACGCATTGAGCCGCTGGAGATTGTCCGTGCCGGCAGACTAAGCCACAGTGTTCGGAAGTACTTCGTGCTGGCAGTAGTCGAGGCGCCCAAGGCTGGCGCCAAGTATGTTGCTTTCGAGTGGACACGCCTCTAAGCGTAAGGCGCAGGGCTCGGGCTCCTCAGCCGTTATCTTCTTCTACTAGGCCCCTGGTGTTGCCTCTACTGGTGAGCTGGCGGAGGCTCCGTGAGCGGTACTGGCAGCCGAGTGGCTGGCAGGTGAGGTTCCGTGGACCTGTCCCACCCCTCCCGTGTTCTCCATTCTCATTAGCCGCTGTGAGGTGAGCAGCAGTGTCATACCGTGGCGGTTGGCGAACTAGGAGAGGGGGGCCGCCGAGGGGCGGCGGCAGGCCTGGGCCGCGTGGCGGGAGGCAGGGTAAGCCGAGGCCGATGCCGCTGCCGGATGGCCGCTGTAATCCTCTCTGCCCCTACTTCCGCTGCCTCAACAACGCGCTGACCATAGTTAGGAAGCCTTCGCACGGCAGGATGATGCGCGTAGCATACTGTAGATGGATAGGAGACGAGTGCATTGGGGGCTCGTGCCAGTACGCCAGCTGCGCCGCGAAGGCATTGCTACCCGACGGTACCTGCCTCTTCGCAAAGGAGAAGGAATCCAAGGAGACCAAGCTGGACGACCTGGAAAAGGAGCTGGAGCGGGAAGAGGAGGAGATGTCGAGGGTCGAGAGGCTTATGAGGAGGCGCGGCTACGGCCTGGACGAGGATATCTAGCGCTAGGAGCCCGGGCTGCGCCACCGCCGGTACAGGTTATGCGGCAGGCCCAGCACGTCAAGCACTTTTCCGACAACGAAGTCCACCATGTCGCCTATGCCGCGCGGCTTATGGTAGAAGGCCGGCGAGGCCGGCAGGATCACCGCGCCGTTCTCCGCCGCCATGAGCATGTTCCTTATCTCGGCTCTGCCAAGAGGTGTCTCCCTGAGAACGAGGACCACTGGACGCCCCAGGCGGAGATGGGCGAGGGCAGCCCTAGTCACAAGGTTGTCCGGGATGCCGTGGGCTATAGCTGCCAGCGTCCGCATGCTGCATGGCGCGACTACTAGGGCGTCGGCCGCCCTGCTGCTGCTAGCGTAGGGCGCGTCTATCTCGTCCTCCCAGTAAAGGCTGACGCCCAGGCGCCTGGCTACAGAGATGAGCGACTCCCCCTCCTCATGCAGCGCCACCTTCTCTGCCGCCCTTGTAGCTATTAGGGCCTCCAGGTTCCCGGCCTCTCTCAGAACCTCTGCAAGCCTCACCCCGTAGCGTATGCCGCTGGCTCCTGTTAGGGCCACCAGTATTCTTCCATGCGACGACATAGCCCAGGCCACCTAGCATGAAGCTCCTGGTTTTCACGTTAAAGCCCTCTCTGGCCGCCAGGGCCGCGGCCAGCTCCTCTAGGCTGCACCACCCCTGCAGCGACCTGCAGATGCCGCGGTAGCGTACACCCTTGGCTAGGTATAGGAGCGCGGCTAGAGGGGGCACGATCACACAGACCCAGGTCTTGACGAGAAGCCTCTTCAAGGCATTCCTTGGCACAAATATGTCGCCTACTGCTATCACGTCAGCCACCCTGGCCAGCTCGCTTAGGCCCCGCTGCGTGTCGCCATAGTCCCGGACCGCGTAGAAGGAGGACGCCAGCGAAGCCGCCTTGTCGCGTATCGGCAAGTACTCGGCCACTGCTTGGACGGCGTCGCAGAGGGCCCCGTGCCCGCTGCAGGGCTTCTGCACCAGCACGGAGGAGGGCTCGACCGCCACAACGTAGCCGGCTCCGAGCGAGGCTATGAGGCGCGTGGAGTCACCCGGCCCTGCGCCGACATCTACCGCTATGCCTACCTCTCCCCCGGCTAGATGCGCCGCCTGCGTGAGCGCCTCCCTGCGTACACGCTCAGCGTAGCCGAGGGAGAATATGCTGCCCAGGAGGCTGTACTTGGGCTCAATAGTCTCTATGTCCTGTATTATACTCTCCCAGAGCCGGTAGTCCAAGCGCCTCTCTAACCGCGCGCTTGTTTTCTGCTGCAACACGAATCGCTGCCTCCATTACCTGTTCTAGCCCCACACCAAGCTCAACCGCAAGCCTTTCAATATAAACTATCACGCTAGACGGCACAACCACTGGAACACCGTTAACACCCTCGTATCTCGCTATTCTACTAAGGTACTCTGCCACCGGCAGGAGCCGCCGGCGGTCAAAACCCACCCCATCCACCACCTCGATGCCCTCAGCCTCAAGCTCCGAGACAACCTCCCTCCTAACAGGCTCCTTCGAGACAAGGAAGAGCCGCCGTGGCCTATAGATCCTCATGTAGAGCTTCACTATCTGGGGCTCACTTAGACGCAGCCCCCTCCGCCGACGCACCTGCTCATACGCTTTCTCCGGCGTGTCTACACCCAGCACGTCGGCCAGGCCTGCCCAGAGCCCCCTTATCCACCGGTTACGCCACTCCTCGGCCGTCATAGCGTGGGCGAACGGGCCGCGTACCTCGCGCACCCTCATGTACCAGTCGCTAAGCTCCTTCACCTCGACTATCACGTCGGGACGCCTGATAGGCGGGTCGCTCCCCAGAGACACTATGTTGCGCACAAAGCCCCCATACACCATTATGTCCGGCCTCAGCGCGACGTAGAGCCTCCAGGCACGCGCCAGGTCCCTGCTATCACCCCAGCCTACCGGGCGCGGCGCCTCAAGGTAGAAGGTCAGCATGCCGCGGGACAGGATGTGCAGGGCAAAGTTGGGGGGTATCTCGCCGCTCCGTTGCCGCCCGCTCCGCTCCAGCAGCAACGCCCCGTGCTCGGGGTAGAAGAGGCGGAGCGGGTAGTCACCCATGCCGAGCACTATGCCTAGTAGGACCCAGTTCTCGTAGATGCTCCTTAGGTTTGTCCTTAAGCTTGTCCTAATGGCTGCAATGGCTATTTTCTCGTATTCCTCTACACTGTACCTCCCTTTAGCGAGGTCATGTGTGTATATGAATATCTTCTTCATCAGGTGGTGCAGGGGGTCCTGCACGAAGCTCCTCAGCTCCTTCGACAGCAGGACTGTTCTCGCACCGGTGGCAGCAACCACTTCATCCACCGCCTCGCGGAACCGCCTTATCCACGCAGTGGCCTCCTCGATCTCGCCGCCGAAGTATTCTAGGACCAGGCACCGGCGTAGCTCCTCTAGGACTCGTTCATCGCTGTCGCTGAGCCGCGGAAGCAGTTCGCGCCAATCACTGCACTCCGCCAACACGCAGAACCCCGCGCAGAGACCCCACAGCATAACGTTGAACAGGGGCCTCAAAGTATTACCCTTTCCCGTCCTGGCTCCCAGTGTGTAGTACCCATGTATAGGCGCGACGCCGAGGCCCTACGTGCTGGCGGCTATCGGAGACAAGGGGAAGCAATATTCAAGGCCACGAGTGTTCCACGTTGTGCTGTTAGGGGTGTTTGCCCGTCAGGGTGGTGAGCCGTGCTGTCCGGCTTTTTCGCCTCACTCCCTCTCAGCGTGCTGGGTGTACATAATGTCCCCTGGGTGCCTACCCGTCGACAACTCCTAGCCCATATTATCCGCCTCGCAAGGGTTGAGCCCGGCACCGTCTTCTACGACCTTGGCTGCGGTGATGGACGTGTTGTCATAGAGGCGGCTAAGCACGGTGCGCGCGGCGTATGCGTAGAGCTTCGAAGCGACCTAATAGCAGAGGCCGTTGAGAGGGCCAAGAGCGAGGGGGTCTACGACAGGATAAAGTTCCTGAACACGAGCTTCTTTGACGTGGACCTCGGAGAGGCTGACGTGGTCTACATGTACCTCCTGACCAGGGTTAACGCGCAGCTACGGCCAAAGCTTGAGAGAGAGCTACGTGTCGGAGCAAGGGTCGTGACTCTGGACTTCGAGATACCGGGCTGGAGGCCGGTACAGGTCGAGAAGCACCTAGTGGCCGGGATGAGCCGCACGCTATACCTCTACATAAAAGGTGTCAGCGACTCCGGCCACTAGCTAGCCGCGAGAGCAGGTAGGCGGCGAGAGGCGGGAGCATCACGGACGCGTCGCCATAGACTACTATGTGGCCTGCGTCCGGCCTAACCTTGCCCCAGCTTATCGCCTCACGGGGGCGGGCACCGCTAAGGCTGCCATCGTACTCCACTGCTGTGGTCATGTAGACGACGCAGTCGAAGCCCTCACGGAACTGCGCCCACCATATACTATGATGCTTGCTTATGCCGCCACCTATCAGCAGGCCTGCCGCCTTCTTTGCGGAGAAGAAACGGCTAGCCATTACTTCCTCGTCACGGAACGGGTTTATTCTGAGGTCGCGGTGTGTCTGGGTGTAAGTAAAGAGGGCTGTCCCGAACGCGCCATCCAGATAGCCCGGGATTATTACGGGTGTGTGCGTCTCGTAGGCTGCCCTTAGTATCCCGTCGCGGAGCTCACTACCGATCTCCCAGAGGATCTCGTATATTCCCCACTCCCTGTCCCTGTCCAGGCGGTCAAGCACGCGGTATGTTGTCTTCTCGACCGGCGGCCCATAGTTCTCAAAGGGTATGAAGATGTTGCCGAGCCTGTGGATCTCTAGGCGCCTCAGCTCGCGGTCATCCGCCTCGAAGTAGCCCTTGTAGTAGTTGTGGCCCGTTCCTCTAGCGATGTCGTGGTCCACGGTGCCGCACGTGGTTACCACGAGGTTGAAGACGCCGCGGCGTATGAGCTGCGCCAGTATCCCGCGTAGACCCGTGGCGACAAGGTTCGCTGTGAATGAGATGAGGCGCAGGTCGGCGTCCTTCATACACTCGGCCAACATGTAGGCCGAGCGCGACAAGTGGCCAGCCATGAACCCATATATGGAGTCGTACATCTCCACGAGTCTTTCGAGGCCACTTTCCTCGTCTATCTCGACGTCGACCACCGGCTCGAGGCTGCGTATGAACTCGTCACGCCCCACCGCAGCACCCATTACCGCGGCACCCTCCTCGAGAGAGGTGGCCCCAGGGCTCCTAGGCGACGCTTTACCTCTTGTGGAACACGGTGCCCCTAGATAGATGGCCTGGTGTCGGCGAGATGGGTGTCGGCAGGAGGAGATGGCTCGCAAGCGAGAGGATAGCATTCCGGGTTCTGGAGGAGCGCGGCTTCCGGATACTGGAGACGCACCGCAAACTTGTGCTGGACGGCGTCGAGGTGGGCGAGGTCGACGCGCTCGCGGAGGGGCCGGATGGGGAGAGGTATGTCGTCGAGGTTAAAGCGGGCAGGCTGGACGTGCACGGCGTGCGGCAGGTCTACACGGCAGCCGTGCTCGAGGACGCCAAGCCGCTGGTGGTGGCTAAGGGTTTCGCCGACGACGCCGCAAAGAAGCTTGCAGAGAGCCTGGGCGTAGAGGTTATAGAGCTTGAAGATGTGTTCCTGGTGGACTCCGAGGAGCTCGAGGAGATAGTACATGGGGCCGTGGTGGAGGGCGTCGCTGAGGCCCTCTCGCTTGTTCTAAACCCGCCCCGCGTGCCGCCCGAGGAGTTGGATCGTCTCAAAGCGGTAGCCTCCTCTAGGAACATCCTGGAGGCTGCGAAACGGCTAGGGGTAAAACCCGGCGAACTGCGCGAAACCGTGAAGCTGCTAAAGAGTGCCTCCTCCATAGCGCGCCGGGGCGGCTGGAGGGGCGTCACGTTAACTGCTCAGCTCGTACTGGCCGGGCTACGCATGCGTGCAGCGCTCGACGCCCTCTACGATGCCAGCGAGAAGCTGTCAAGAACCAACCCCTAGCCGTGCCCCTAAGGTGGTGTGCATGGCCGACACTAGGAGCGCTAAAAACAGGATAAGAGAGGAGGTATGGCGACGCCTCGAAGAAAACAACGTCGCCGCTTTCCCTAGGCCCGTCTATGGGCGTATACCCAACTTTGTAGGCGCGAGAGAGGCTGCAGCGAGGATAACCAGGCTCCGGGAGTGGCGCAGCGCCGACATTGTAAAGGCAAACCCGGACGCGCCTCAGCGCTGGCTCCGTGAGGCCGCGCTGCTTGAAGGCAAGAAGCTGCTAATGGCTACACCCAGGCTCCGGGAGGGCTTCCTCCTCCTAGACCCCGCCAGGATACCTGCTTCTATGCTTAGACGCGCGGCAACGATTAGAGGCGCGTTCAGTCTCGGCCAGAAGATCGGCCTGAGGCGTCTCCGCGAGGAAATCGGAGTAATCGACATCATAGTGGCCGGCTCGGTGGCCGTCGATAAGCGCGGGAGGCGGGTAGGTAAGGGCGAGGGCTACGCGGAGATAGAGTACGCTGTCCTCCGCGAACTAGGCCTTGTGGACGAACATACACCCATAGTAACCACTATACACGACCTACAGCTTGTCGACGAGGTACCGCGGGAGCCTTACGACCTCACCCTTGACTACGCCGCCACGCCCACAAGGCTACTAAGGTTCACAAACCGGGAGCCGAGGCCGCCAGGCGTCATCTGGAGCCTGCTTAGCTGCAAAAAGTACCGCGAGATACCGGTTCTACAGGAGCTGGCGAAGACCAGGGGGGTAAAACCGCCATGCGACGCCTAGCAGTGCTGCCCCCCTTCGTGCTACAGGACGGCATCGAGCGCTATGCCGTACTTCTTGGCCAACGACATGTAGTCTATGAAGCAGAGCGGGTCGTCGCCCCACGGGTCGCCTGTGGCCTCTAGCGCGCGCCCCCTGCTGCCCCCGCCGCATATGCGGCGGAAGGGGCAGCGTGAGCAGCGTGGCCCTCTCAGGTGCTTCTCTATCTCGAGGAACGGCTCGAAGGCCTCGTTGTCTTTGCTCAGTATCTCTCTCAGCGATTTTTCACGTACATTGCCGAGGCTCACCCAGTCTATGAACTGGCAGGGCTTCACCGTGCCGTCGGGGTAGATGCTGATGCTCTTTCTTCCACAGTTGCCCTGCGCGTCGAGCAGTTTTATGTAGCTTATGAAGTCCTCCTTGTCCTTTGCCAGCTTGTCTGCTATGTAGAACCCCAGGAACTGGCCGCGGACAACGAGTATCTCCATGCTGTCGGCGTATTTTCTGGCCTCATCTATCAACGTATCCGCAAGCCAGCGCAGCTGCTCATGAGTTGGCAACCAGTCCTTTATTGACACGCCTCTGCCGACAGTGTCAAGTATGTAGAGGCTTACTCTCCGGATGCCGTGCTCGTAGGACCAACGAAGTATTGCAGGAACCTCTTGGACATTATAGCGCGTGACCGTAGTCCTTATACCGACATCGAGGCCCGCATCTATGCTATTCTTTATGCCACGCATCGTTGCCTCGAAGGCGCCCTTTACGCCACGGAACTTGTCGTGCCACTCGGGCCGTATGCTGTCTATCGAGATGCCGACGTACATGAACCCGTATGACGCCAGCTTCTCCGCTACATCCCTGGTAATCAGCGTGCCATTAGTGCTAAGGGATAGCTTAGGCCTCTGACGCCCAGCCATGGGCTCTACGATTTTCCAGAAATCCTCGCGGACGAGCGGCTCGCCACCACTAAATATTACGAGAGGAATCCCCATGTCAACCATTTCTTCAGCTACTTTTACGGCCTCCTCGGTGGTGAGCTCTCTAGGGTTCTTCTCGCGGAGCGCGTTGATATAGCAGTGCAGGCATTTCAGGTTGCACTGGTAGGTTATGTTCCAGAAGACTATTGGCCTATAGTAGTCCGAGAAGGAGGGTGGCCTCCTAGCATTGTAGTGGCCCTTTATACGGGTCGAAACCGTGCCACGGCCGGTAACCATCACTGTCACGGGTATCATAGCGCTACACCCGGTGCCTGTCTAGCCTCGGAACCTGGAGCCCACCATTTTTATGCTCGTGGAAAACGGTTCAGAACTATTTCCGCTCGGCACGGCGTTACCGGATAACACCTGGCAGCATGTCCTTTATGCTCGGTATGACGAGCACGTCGTCGACAACGTCGCTCCTACTTATCCGGTCACGTACCGGCGCAGCCTTGGACTCGTCGACGGAGTGGAACATGAAGTAGCATAGGTGGCGCCACGCGCCTGGCGGCGTTACGCTTCTCTCGACGACATGCGTCGCCTCGTCCACGTTCTCGACTACCCAGCTGCATAGCCTGGGGAGCTCTACCCCCTCACGGGGCGCCAGCGTGAACATAGCGTTGTATGTAAATCCTAGACGGTGGCCGTCCAGCGCCGCCCCGGGGTCGCCGAGTATCCCCTTGTCTAGCAGTTCCAGCATGTAGCTGTGGAGCGTGGCCTCGTCGAGGCCCAGTTTTGCCGCTAGAACACGGTAGGGGCGCGGCTCGAGCGGGAGGACGCGCAACGACCTGGCGTAGCGGCTCGGTATACCTAGGTCCTCGGGGGTTGGCGGGTTCTGGGCGACCCTGCCCATGGGGCCTGCGCGGCTGACGCCACGGTATAGGTCGTACTTTACGCTAAGGCGGTGCGTCCTAACCCCCCACAGTACTATCCATTTCCCGTTGCCGTGTTTCTCCGCGACCTCCCGTGCAGCTGCGACTATGGCCTCCGGGTCGGGGTGCTTGCCTACCACCCATAGGTTGTAGACGGGGTGGCTACGTAGGTAGCTGTGGGTGATTTCGAGCATCTTGGCGAACAGCTTGGTGGCCTCCTCGGGCTTGCTGGTCGACACTGCTATTAGCGCGGCTTTTCTCCTAGCGGCGCGGTAGTTGAAGTAGAACCCTACGCGTTTTAACAAACCCTCCCTGTTGAGCCTCTTTAAGTGCTCCAGAAGCGTCTCCCGGTCTATCCCTAGGCGTTCCGCCACATCCTGGTAGGGTGTCTCGCTTAGCGGGAAGCGGTACTGTAGCTCCATGAGTGCCTCGGTTAGCCATTCCGGCGCCAGTTTTACTGCAGGAGAAGGCGCCTCCACAGACATGTCCCCCACTCCCTTCACTGCTTTAACGCATGTTATTTACTTTGCCGGGTTTTTGAGCGGCAGCACGTAGCGTAGCCCGCGTATCTCGCTGACAGCGCGCTCCACAGACAAGCCATACTTCTCAACTAGCCGTGTGAACTCTCCAGGCTGATAGGGGCAGGCAGGGTCCTCGCCTAGGGGGTCGCCACGCAGTATGTAGGCGCGCGCCCTGCTACCGCCACAGATGTCGCGGAACTCGCACACCCCACAACGTCCTTTGAACTCCGCCGCGCGTATTTTGCGCAGGACAACGTTGTTACGGTAGATGTCTACAATGTTCTGTGTCCGCACACTTCCAACCGGGTACGGCATGAAGCCGCTCGGATACACAATGCCGTCATGGGATATGAAGAGTATGCCCTTGCCATCCCTAGTGCCCGTCGTAGACGCCAGGGGCCTGCCGTGCGCCTCGCCCAATAGCTCCCTCAGGCGCGCCACAAGCCTCTGGAACAGCTCCCCAGGCCTCAACACCTCGTCGGGGTTGAGGCCGTTAAGTTCCAGTAGTCGCCGGGTGACCGCTACACGTCTAAACATTGGGCCCTCGGTGGTCCTGACAACTATCCCGTACTTGGAGGCCTCGTAGAGGAAGTGGCTCACGTCCTCCCATTCCTGCGGTGTCAGGTCGAGTTCGCGCTGAGCCCTACCAACCGGTATTAGGTAGAACACCTCCCACGTATTCACGCCAAGCTCTTTAAGCAGCTTCACCATGTCTGGAAGCTCTAGGACGTTGTCACGCATAACAGCGGTATTTATCTGCACGCGTAGACCGGCATCTATCATCTTCCTCACTACTTCCAGGGAGCGCTTAAAGACACCCGGTATGCCACGTATACTGTCATGAGTCTCTGGCCTAGCCCCGTCAATGCTTATACTGACGCCGTCAACCCCATACTCAACCATACGCTTGATGGCGCTATCACTGAGCAGCGGAGACACAGCCGGCGCAAGAGCAACTCGGAACCCAAGCTCCTTCGCCCTCTCAACCAGACTCCAGATATCCTTACGCATTAGGGGGTCGCCGCCGGTGAACACCAGGATAGGTAGAGGCTTACCGAAGCCCGCCATGTCGTCAAGAAGCCTCAACGCCTCCTCGTGGCTCAGCTCACCCGGAAGCGGCTCAAGTATAGCCGATGCCCGGCAGTGCTTGCATGCAAGCATGCACGCCTTAGTCGTCTCCCAGAACACCAGCAGAGGCTTCTCCTCGAAAGGCCACGAGCGGTGCAGCTCAGCGCCCTGGTGCTTCAACGCCCGGTAACCACCATTATCAATAGAGGCCGAACAGCTAACACTGTAATAATGCTCACCCCGCGGCTAACAGGGCGGCAAAACAGGCGCAAACCCAGGGCCGCCGGCGATGAAGAGGCTAGACGACGCTGACCCTCCGAGAAACACGGGGGCCGGTAAAAGGAGGGAGTGAAGACCCGTAAGGGGCTGAGCCCCAATCCGGGGCATCGGCGAATTTTCTAGGGTGTCAGCCTCTCCGGGTCTCTCGGCAGTAGCCGTGCCTCACGTATATTGCCCAGCCCGAGCGCCTGCATCACAACTCTTTCAAGACCTATCCCGGCGCCTCCGTGAGGGGGCGCTCCGTAGCGGAACATGTTTAGATACCACTCGAAGTTACGTGGATTCAGGCCTTTCTCCTCTATCTGCCTCCTCAGTACATCGTAGCGGTGCTCGCGCTGGCCCCCTGTAGCTATCTCCAAGCCGCGGAAAAGCAGGTCAAAGCTGAGCGTCCAGTCCGGCTCCTCCGGCTTCTTCATAGTGTAGAAGGGCCTCGCGTTCCACGGATACTCTGTTACGAACACTATGGGCGAGCCATACTCTTTTTCGACTATCTCGCCTAGCTTTCTCTCTGCCTCGCTTGATAGGTCCTCGCCCCATTCTACGTGGACGCCGGCTGATTGGAGCAGCCGGTAGGCTTCACGTATCGTTATACGCGGGATCTTCTTCGGCAGGCTGTGGATGGCGTTAGGGAAGTACTCTTCTACACGTTCACGGTAAGCGGATATACCGTGCTCAACCATGCTGCGCACAACGTTCTCCACTGCATCCATTACGTCCTCGTAGCTATCTATGAAGCCCATTTCAAGGTCTACACTGGTGTACTCTGTGAGGTGCCTAGTGGTGTGGTGCGGCTCCGCTCGAAACGCCGGCCCTATTTCATAGACACGCTCGAAGCCCGCTATCACGCCCATCTGCTTGTATAGCTGAGGCGACTGAGCCAGAAATGCCGGCTTATCGAAGTAGACTATGCTGAATACCTCTGCGCCGCCCTCAGTCGCGGCACCAACTATCTTCGAGGTAAATATCTCGACAAAACTATTGCTAATGAACCACTCTCTCGCCGCTTTAGCCATCTCGGCCTCCACGAGGAATATGGTCTGGTTACGCGGGTTGCGTAGGTCGAGGAAACGCCAGTCGAGCCTTTTAGCTAGAACAGTCTTAGCATGGTCATGTATATCTATCGGCAGGGGCTCTGCCTTACTGTACACCTCTATTTCCCTAGCCTGTATCTCTCTCCCGCCCAGCGCGGCCTTGCTTTCCACAAGGACGCCTCGGACAGCGATAACGCTCTCAGGGGTAAGCGTCTTAGCCGTTCTCCAGGCTTCCTCGGACAGGTTCTTCTTGGCGACAACCTGTATACGGCCACTCCGGTCCCGCACGACTATGAAAACAAGCTTGCCGTGGACACGCACCGTATCTACCCATCCCGCTATGACGTACTCATTGCCGACAATGCCATGCTCAAACAGGTCGCGTATGTATACTCTATTCTTCAGCGATATCATGGCAGCGCCACCCCTTGCCGCGAATCCGCGATAAATACGCCGAGGACTATGGCGCCGAGAGGAACGGGCCCTAAAAACGGGTATGAATGAGGAGAGGCCGCCGGTTCCACTATTACCCGGGGCAGCCGCTGTTTACAGCAAAAAGGGCTGCCACGTAGAAGCTGTTAGGCGTCCTGCAGGGTACCGCTACTTCTCCTCTTCTCATCAACGTATTCCTTCAGCTCGTTCACCGACCCGACTATTTCAACATCGTAGCTGGAGGCTATCTCACGCCTCTTTGTCATCGCTACCACCTCTGCCTCTATGTGCGCCGCGACACGTGTAGCCTCCTCGAGCCTTCTCTCAAGGGCCACCTCTCTTTTCCGCTCGACAACCACTATTAGCCTGTCCTTGCGGCGTCCTTCCTTGCTGGCAACTATGTCTGGAGGTATGCGTCTTGTAGCAACAACACTATAGCCCATTGATGCCAGTATGCGGGCAAGCTGGGTGCGGCTAGCGCTCTGAGTTAAGACAGCGTATGTCCTACCTTCGCGCCCGCCCTGCTCCTCGCCATGCATTATGTCGAAGGGCTTGAATATATCGTCGCCAAAGAGCTCCATTAGTTTCAGTGCCACCGGCAGCGATACTAGGCTCTCCTCCTGCTCGTATAGGTATATACTACGCCTACTTACGCTGAGCATAGAGGCCACATCGCCTAGGCTGTAGCCTTTTTCAAGCCGCCTCTCCCTGAGGCGGCGACCATCTACCCTCATGTAGTAGTTGCTCTGCCTGCGTATAACGTAGACCGAGCCCCTAAGGGCCGACTCAAGGCCCTCAACGCCTACGACAAACGCACCACCTTTCTCAATCGCAACCATAGGGTCTATCTCGTCGCCCTTTTCAGCTTCCGCCACCACGAGCGCAGAGGCGCCTAGCACGCTGCCGCAAGCATTAAGCTCGCGGAGATCGCCACCCGTCAACATGTCTACGTCGTTGACAACCTTCACCAGTAGCTCTCCTTCGTCGCCAACAGCTATCACATCTATACTGCGCCTACTGGGCTCGTCCGGGTAGCGTATGTGCTGGACACGGAACCCATGCATCCTCAACACGTTGTCAACGTTTTCGAGAAGCTCGTAGATGTCCATAGCCGCCACCTCCTTGAAACACCTCAGCACCATTGACGACCAGAGCTGAGAGAGGCCTAGAGAGGGCCCGCGGCGCCCTGACTTTCTTCTCCCGGTAAACCTATATAGAGGACTACCAAGATAAGGCTTTTATATCTTCGCAGTAGTCGGGGGAAGCTCCACGCGTCTACCTCCCACTTCTCCCCCGCAACATCGCCCACGAACAGGTAGTTGAGAGCACGTGCAGCCCACTGATCCGGAGCCTTAAGCCGGTAGACGTGCTTGAACCCGACCCGCTGGTAGACAAACACCCAAGGCAGCCTAACGAGGCCCCGAAGATACCAGGGAAGGTCGCGGGACAGCGCCTCTAGCTCGTCTCGGCGAAAGCGGTGAAAGTCCCCAGAGACCAGCCTCACCCCAGGATCCGGATCCTCTAGAAGCTCGGTAAGCCTCCTGTACTCAGCAGGCATAATGCCCTCGAAGCGCTTCCTGTCCTCAAGCAGGCGCCTCACTATAAGGCGCCTCAGCCTCTCGGCGCCGCTATCACCCTGCCGTAGCAACATCCCACACCGCGCAAAGCCCCGCCCGGGAGGCGAGGCAGCGTGGACAACACCGGGTCTATAGCCGAATAAGACGGGAGCACCATTATTGAGTCTTAACACGAGGCTGTTATAGTGCCTGACTCCCCGAGTAAAAGGCCGGGTCTAAAAACGGTGCGCACACGGCGCCAACGGCTAGCCCGGCTACTCGCTGCTAGAACCTCTGCGATACCTGGCGTACACCATAGCATGGTCCTTGTCGAACGGCTCTAGGTGCACTACGTCAATTATTTCGAAGCCACGCTGCTTTAGTACGTTTATTTGCTGTTTGAACACCTCGCTTGGTTCCTTTGTCACGTCTATGCTCCTAGCCTTTATCGCGAGGAGCAGGTAGCCCCCATCCTTTAGGAAGTAGTCGGCATTGTCGGCGACAATCTCTGCCTGCTCCGGCTGCGCCACATCGGCATATACCCCATCAACAAGCTCCACTATGTGGCGATACTCGTAAGGCTTCTTAGCGTCGTTAAGCAGTGGGAACATATTAGGCCTCGTCTCACAGACAGCGATGAGCTCCCTCATCACGCGCGGCGCCACGTCGAGCGCGTAGACCCTACCACGCGGCCCCACTAGGTCGGACACGTGGCTAGGCGTGGTACCGGTAGCGGCGCCAAGGTAGAGTATCTTATGGCCCTCCCTTATGGGTAGCTCCTCTATGCCCTTGAAGAGGGCTGCCGCCAGCTTGCTGCGGTAGGGGTTCCATTCACGAAGCTCTCGGTCCTCCCACTTGAAGAGCCTCTCGCCGTAGACACGCTTACCCGGCGCCAGGTTAACCGTGGCGAGCTTTATCGAGCCATCCTCAAGTTCAACAACATACACGTTCTTATACTTTTCATGCTCCCTTACATCCACTACCTCGGGCATCTAGACCACACCCCCATGCAAGACGAGCAGACACACAGTCAAAGCAGAGAAGGGCTAGCGACGCCCCCTCTTGCCTCCCTTGCCTTTCCTGGGCCCCTTCTTGCCGCCCTTACCGCGCTTCGGTGGGCGACGCTGGCGGGCCTTAGCGGGTTTAGCCGGCCGTATCTCCTCCTTACGCTTCGGCGGCTTCTTGTATATCCTCTTAATCTCCTCTATCCTCTTCTTCAGCGCCTCTTTGAGCTTGTCACCTATATAGCGGCCGGTGAAGTAGTCCACCTTGGCGGCTATAGCCAGCTTGGCTGCCAGCGCCCGGGCTATCTTGCCACGCTGCCAGCGGGGGCTGCGGTGAATCTCCGGGTACTGGAATATTATGCCATGCTTAGGCGGCTTACCGCCAGTCCTGAGCGCCCGGAAGAGGGCCTTCTCCGCCCCCAGCACCTGTATAGTGCTCGCAGGCAGGAACGCCAGCTCCTCTAGGCCGCCAGCAAGGCTGATAAGCCTGGCTCCAAGCAGAGGCCCAACGAGCGCTGTAACGTTGGGGGCGACCTCCTTCATCACCTGCGCTATGTATTCCGATAGGTCGCGGCGCAGCTTGTAGAGGTCAAGCGTTATCCTAGCCAGGCGCTGCATAGGCTCTATGTCGAACTCGGGATAGTCGGCCCCCATGCTCTTAGCAGCCGCCTCGGCTATCTTCTTCGCCTTCTCCTCGCTGAATCCAAGTTTAACAAGGTTCTCAACCGTTATGTTATCCCTATGCCCAAGCTCGGCCACTATCTTCACGTAGTCTTCATGCTCGCGCACGAGGTCGTCCAGCTCCGGGAAGTGGAGGCTATACCACTCGCGCAGCCTCGCGGCGAACAGGTTAGTAGTCTTATCTATATCGTCTATCGCGCGTATAGCCTGAGCCGCAAGCAGGTCACGCTTCTGGGCCGCTCTACGAAGCTTTCTACGGGTAAGCTCGATGGTAAAGTCGTGGAGTAACGTAGCGTAATCCTCCTGCGACTTGACGAAACCAGTATCTATGGCTATCTGCTCCGCGTTCTCGCGGAAGTAGCGCGCAATGTCGTTCGCAGGCTCGACATGCACCTCGAACCCGTTCGCCGAAGCCGTCTTCGCCATCTCAGTGGTCTCGACAACTATCTCCTTTATGCCGCGCTGCTTCAGCTTGTCGAGGAGGCGTAGGTAGGCGGCAGTAGCCTCGCCCCGCTCTATCTTCAGCGCCTCTTCCACCATGTCGTCCAGGCTGCTTGGCCCGTGCTGGAACTCAACAAGGTCCTTCTCCTCGTTTAACGCGTAGCTGCCGGTAAAGTGGTCCACAACATACACTTTCATGGCGCTATTTACCTCCCCCTTAGCCGCTCCCTTTAGCGGCAACACGCCGAGAGAGGCTATATAAGTATTCCAACTAGGCCCATCCCGTCGCCGACGTGGCACCCACCGGCATCCAATGGGATGAATAGCTGGACAGGCCAAGGTAGATATTACGGCGAACCCGGGTTTCTGCTAACACGATAACCGTCCAATAACAGAAATGGAGGCTGCTAGCCGTGGGCGAGGAGGAAGGCGCCAAGAGGCTCGCCATATTTGAGGGCGAGGCCCGTGTGGGTGAGGTGATGCAGGGGCTGCAGGCGATACAGCTACGCCCCGAGGACTTCTCTAGCCCCGTGGCCCTCCAGATGGCTCTAAGCAGGATATACGAGGCTGTACTCAAAGCCTTCGAGACGGGCCCCAAGAAACGCTACGTAGCCGAAATACGCTTCACAGATAGCCTCGGTAACCCAGTTACTTTTGCTGTCGACCTGGGTGAGGCTCCTCCACCTTTCTCAAAGGACCGTGTACGTGCAAGGATAGTCGTTGAGATCTACGAAGAGGAGCCGAAAACCGATTAGCTTAGAGACGCTACTGCTCATGTTCGACTCTAACCTCGATACCCGCTTTTTTGAGAAGGGGCACTAGGCTCTCTATTTCCGACAACCCTGCATGGTTGACGGTTTCCCCCCTAACCACTATTCGGTCGTCCTCCACGTAGGCCTCTAAGCCCCTTCTCCTCAACCTACCGGCAATATAATGGACAAGCACCTTGTGGAAAAGAACATCCGGCTCGACCACGATGTACGACATGTTGCCCGTTTTACGGAGCAGCCCCCTGCGGATCAGCTGGCGCAGGATGCTGTCCGCAACCTTCCTGCTGCCCACGACACCGCGGACTATGTCAAGCGCCTGCCCGTAGTTCAGGGACCCACCGAGGCTTCTACTATACATGTAGAGCAGGTAGTAGATTGCAAACTCTCTTCTAGAGAGCCACCTCTTCAACAAAAGCGTACCACACCCCCGGAGCCTTGGGGGGCGAGAAGGGCCGGCGCGGGTAAAGAGGAGCCGCGTGAAACGACACGTACCCTCTATAGCCTCTTAGCCCCTCGTAGTGGGCGAGCCTGGTAGGGGAGGACTAATAAGGAGCCCCGATGAGGAGCCATGTAAGGCATGAAGCCCATGTAGGGCTATGATTGGTAACCAGGCTGCCGAGGGGCGCGGATATGCCGTACTTCAGCGAGAATAGCGTGGTGTATGTCATCGAGGATATACTGCGAGACCATGGCGTAGTTAACGAGATCATAGCTAGGATAGCCTCCGGCTGCAAATGCAGCATAATAGACTCCCCGTTTGCTGCAACACTTACAGTCAAAGGGTTTGTTGTCGAACGCGTGGTTGGCGTTGGAAGCGTGGTCTGCGAGCCACGCTGCAGCGGCTCTAAGGGCTCCTACCGCATCGTAAACCCTACGTGGGGGCAGGGTAGAGTAGTGAGGCGCGGATTGGAGTGCCTCTACCATGGACCGCCCAGCTATAGGGCGCAGCTGGCCGGGCTGGGCCTCCGGGTAGTCGACACAGGCTTCCACAGCCTAGTCGAGATGTCGACCAAGAAGGCTATGCACGGCGTGGCCATCATCGACAACGCCGCGGACCTTCTTGAGGTTGAAGAGCTGCCGGGGACGTGTGGGCGGCTGGGGACGCCGAACCCCCTACACCCGGCGTCGGCGTTCGGCAAGCCCGGTGTATATGCCTGCGCGGAGCCACTATACCAGCTCGTGGGGCCTCTTGGGAGGCTTACGCAGACACTCCTCTACATCTCGGATACCTCTAAGCCTGTCATCTCGCGCATAGAGGGTATCGGCAGC
Source organism: uncultured Hyperthermus sp. (assembly GCA_964498685.1). Taxonomy (GTDB): domain Archaea; phylum Thermoproteota; class Thermoprotei_A; order Sulfolobales; family Pyrodictiaceae; genus QNYQ01. Next base: position 31,268 of record CAZCGO010000006.1, read on the forward strand.
GCGCTACTCATACAAACGGATCTCGGAAACGCGTCTAGGAACATACAGGTTGCGGCCACGCTAGGGATGCTGTATGAGTGCGGAGCCGCCGAGGAGTACATGTAGGGAGCCGCATTGGCGGCAGCTAAGAGGAAGGCACCTAACGAGGCTCGCCGGCGATATCGCTGCCGACCGCGTCGATAGAGACATAGTCGACCTCCTGCTGGCGCTGAACGCGTGCCCCCATGTTGTAACCACGAGCAGTTGTAGTGGTCGCATCGCGGTCTTCGCGGCGCCCGACCCTGCCGATAAGAGAAGGGGGGGAATACTGCGTTCGTGGCACCGGCGCGTCGGTGTTTCAGAGCTGGCCGATGCCGTGGAGGAGGCACTAGTAACGGGGCACCCCTATGTCTGGGTCTCGGCGCAGCCGCCGCTGCTGGCGCTTTACGCGTGCAGCCACGCTGTGGCCGACAGCATCGCCGCCCTACTTGAGCAGGCCGGGTTCAAGTACGCCGGCTACCGGTTCAGCCGGGCAGGCAGGGCCTACTACATCACAGTGCATGGGACGGATAGGATAGACGTGCCGATACGTGTCAAAAACGTGTACCTCGCCGGGAGGCCCTCTAGAGAGTGGATAGCCGGTCTAGCCTCGCTGCTCAACACCTATCTTGATAGAGCCAAGAGGAGCCTAGAGAGGCTGAAGAGCGCGCTAAGCTGCACACAGTGCTTCTGTAGAGACGCTTGATCCTCCGGCCAGGTGATGATGCTACCCTATTGTGTGAGCCCCCGCTGAGGGCGCGGGGCGATGAGCGGCACCGACCTCGCTGAAGTTCAGTAGGCTAGGGCTGTAGAGGGCCTAGCAGGAAGGCGAGTCCTCCTAGAGCGAAGCTTATTTTTAGCAGCGTACGCGCCCTCCTAGCAGCGGCTATAATGTTTTCAACTTGTCCGCTGTGAGTAGACACGGCCAGCTCCACTACTGCCTTCGCTATTACGGCGTCGGTGGCTGCGGCCAGGGCTGCGTATAGTAGACCATACTGTGGAAACAGCAAAGGAAGAGGGCTCACAGCTATTGTGGCCAAGAGAAGCACGAGCGCTATCCTAGCCGCCCGTGCCGGGCCTAGGCGCACCGCAAGCGTCATGTAGCACTCGGCGCGGTCGCCAAAGTAGTCTTCAATGCCCTTGACTACTTCTCTGCCAAGCACTAGGAGAAAGGAGACTACAAAGGGCACCAGTACTAGCAGCGGACACTCCAGGTGCTCCAGCCTGCAGCCGACTAGCGCACCCATCAGTATCGTCGCCGAGGAGTTAAGTGCTACAACAATGTTCCCCACGAAACCTACGCGTTTTATGTAGGCGGAGTAGAGGTATACCGAGACTATGTTTACGGCGACGAAGGCTGCGACGACTGCTCCCAGCGGCAGTGAGGCAAGCGCACCTGCTGCAAATAGTACTAGGGCTAACGCCAGGGCCTCTTGCCGGCTAACACGTCCAGAGGGTATCGGCCTCCAGGGCTTAGCGATGGCATCTGTGCCGACGTCGTAGTAGTCGTTGATCACGTATCCTCCCGCCGCTACCGCTATTACCGCTGCAACAGCGTAAACCAGCCCGCCACTCGCATCCACATGCCCTATCCCGGCCACGACTGTGACATAGCCTATCAGCGTCGTGAGCGCTGCAACGACGAGATTGTGGACACGTAGAAGCTCCACATATGCGCCAAGTTTCCCTCCAGCCATCTGCACTAGCCCTCCAGCGAGCCATGCTCTTCATAAACCCGGTGGGTCAGCCGAAACCTCCCTCCTCACAGCCGCCAGGCTCGGGGTGAGTCGTGCTCATCACAGCCACTAGTAACCGTCACCCATCTACACTCGGCACTACTAGAAGCCATCTAGCGGTGCACCCCCTTGACCGCCGGGCCACGACGCCGCCGGGGAGAGGTGCTACGCGCTCTATTCACCCAAGGCGACGGCGTGAAGACCGAGATATATCTCTTCGACCCGTCCCCTGGAAGGAGGTCGGTACCCGGCTGGGTACTAGCAGAGATTCTTGGCTCCGGGCGCGCCGAGTGCCGTAGCTACGGTGCCGCTGTTTTCTGCAGACAAGGCAGGAAGATAGAGGTAAGACACAGCGACGGAATTGACGAGGCCGAGCCGCCGACCAGGCTGAAGCCGGAGGCATGGTACTACTATGTCCCGGGTAGGGGCTTCGCGCCAGTAGAGGTGCGTGGCGGTATCTACGCCCGGCTCCACAGCCCCCGGGCCGGCGCAGCTCCGACCCTGCTCATCAACGGGATACACATGCACCGTGTAGCCGCGGGCTGGGATCCTCTCCGCGACGCCGATGCCAAGGTGAAATACCTTCACGCCAAGAAGGGGAGCCTCGTGCTCGACACGTGCATGGGCCTGGGCTATACGGCTATACGCGCAATGAGGCGGGGAGCCAGGGTCGTCACGATAGAGGTTAGTAGGGAGGTGCTAGCGGTAGCCGAGCATAACCCCTACAGCGCAAGCCTGGCGGAGGCAGAGGCCATACTTGTCGGCGACGCGGCAGACTATGTTAAACACATGCAGTCATCGGTTTTCGACGCGGTGATGCACGACCCCCCTAGGTACAGTGTGGCGGGCCACCTGTACTCGCTCAGCTTCTACCGTGAGCTATTCCGGGTGCTTCGCCCCGGTGGCCGGCTAGTCCACTACACGGGCGAGCCCCAGAGAGGCCGCGGCAGGGGCCGCGGGCCCATAGTCCGGGGGGTTGTGGAGCGGCTCGCGGCTGCCGGGTTCCGCGTACTAGGCTACCGTGAGGACGCACTCTCCGTTGTCGCGGTGAAGCCTCGCCGCTAGCAAATGCGCCTCGCTCCTCGCCATGCCTTGCCGGACGCTACAGCCTAAATCCTCCCCTCTTCTAGGAGGGCTGAGGCCTACGGGTGTCCGTGATGCCGAGCTTTCCCCCCGCGCCCCCGGTTCGGGCAGACATAGCGGTGATAGGCGGGAGCGGCCTCTACGACCCAGGCTTCTTCGAGGACACGAGGGAGGTCAAGATCTACACCCCCTACGGCGAGCCAAGCGACTATATTATAGTAGGCCGCGTCGGCGATAAGCGTGTAGCCTTTCTCCCTAGGCACGGGCGTGGGCACCGCATACCGCCGCACAGGATCAACTACCGGGCCAACATCTGGGCCCTCAAAACTCTCGGAGTTAGGTGGATAATCGCCGTCTCGGCCGTCGGCTCCCTGAGGGAGGACTACCGGCCGGGCGACCTGGTGGTGCCAGACCAGTTCATAGACATGACAAAGAAGAGGGACTACACGTTCTTCGACGGCCCTGTAGTCGCACATGTCAGCATGGCTGACCCGTTCTGCGAGGACCTCCGCGAGAGGATACTGGCCGTAGGGAGGAGGCTCGGCTACCCTATACACCCACGTGGAACCTATGTCTGCATAGAGGGGCCGCGTTTCTCCACAAGAGCGGAGAGCAGGATATGGAAGGACGTATTCAAGGCGGACATTATAGGCATGACGCTTGTGCCGGAAGTCAACCTGGCCTGCGAGGCCCAGATATGCTACGCAACCCTAGCCCTGGTGACCGACTACGACGTGTGGGCCGACCGACCTGTAACAGCCGAAGAGGTCACACAGGTTATGAAAGAGAACACCGAGAAGGCTAGGAGGATACTCTACGAGCTAATACCCTCCCTACCAGAGACCCCCCAGCCCGGGAAGTGCAGTTGCTGCCGCTCGCTCGAGACCGCGCTCTTGTAGCGGCCACGCGGCAGGAGCTGCAGGACACGATAAGCCGCGTCGCCGCCGCCGTGGAAGAGGTGGATGTCAGCCTTTTTCTCGGCAGGAGCGGCGACGCACCCCTCTACGTTACCTACTGTGGAAGGTACTATGCGCCGGCAGCGGCGTGGACGCTCTACTGGCCTTTAATGCAGCTGACTAGGCTCCAGGCCACCCTGTTGCCGGTCGAACACGCCGTATACCACGTCATGGCGTACCGTGAGGAAACCAAAGCCCTCGTATTCTTTGCAGAGCCCGGCTGCGAGAACATGGCCGTGAGGGTCTCCGATGCGGCGAGGCATACCGGCGTCGAACTCTTGGCTATAACTCCGCCGCTGCCCCCCGTTATCGAGGAGCGCATCTATGCAAACGAGCTAATAGAAGTGGAGGGCGTACCTATAGCGACCGGCTACATAATAGCGGCAGCCCTATTTGCCTCGAAAATGCTGGACAGCCTCGGAGGGATTAAGCTAAGAATAAAGCGTTTTACCGAGGAGCTGGAGACCCTGGCGGAGGTCTACGACGACATACGCAGAAGATACAGAGACGTTGTTAGAGAGGCGGCAAGGATGACTCCAGCAGCGATACTCGCGTCGCCCACGATGATGCCCTCCGCGCTTCTATCAAGGCTCTACTACGAGTCTACAAGACGGCTGCTCCTAGACGTGGAGCCGCTGTCCTCGCTGCTCTCGCTGCTGCAGCACGCTCCGCCACAGGGAGGAACAATCTTGGTCTTCACGACCGGCGTAGAGGCAGACATGGTCAGGGAGGCTAGCTACAGGACTGGTCTTCTATCGAGCGCCGGCTTGAAGGTAATAACTGTGGATACTGACCCACTTACAGCCCCGCTTTACGGGACTATGATATCCTCAAACATGTTCACGGTGGGTGGCGAGGGAGGGAGAACCGAGGACCAGTGATGGGCCTTGAGGGTTGCTGTACTCAACTCGTCCCCGAGGGTTGGGTGGACAAACCGCCGCCTGCTGCAGGCACTCGCTAACCGAGGGTTCGAGGCACACTATGTTCTCTGGGACGCGTTTAGCGCCTCGAACCGGGGGGCCTGCCGGGTGCAATACCGCGGCCGCTGCAACTATTTCGACGCGGTTATTGTACGTGGTATAGGCAGGAGCATCTCTCCCGAAATACTCGAATACCGCTACACGCTCCTAGAGCTGCTCGAGAAGGACAACATCTACGTTATAAACCCGGCTCATAGTATAAGGGTTGCCAGGAACAAGCTGTCCGCTACAATGAAGCTAGACGAGTGCGGCCTACCCACGCCGGAGACCTTGGTGACCGAGAACCCTGCAGCAGCGCTACGCGCCGTAAAGGTATTCAACCGGGCTGTTATAAAGCCGTTGATGGGCAGCCTTGGGCTAGGCTCGTTCCTCGCCGACGGCGTCGATACAGCCTACTACGTAGTGAACCTGCTCGCAGAGCTGAACCAGCCTCTCTACATACAGAAGTACATTGATAAGAGGAATAACCGGGACATCCGTGTCTTCGTCGTGGACGGGGAGGTCGCTGCAGCTATCTACCGCTACGCGGAGGGCTGGAAATCTAACATAGCGCAGGGGGCAAAGCCTGCTCCAGCCGACCTGGATAACCATATCGCTGGGCTCGCCGTGAGGGCTGCCGCCTGTATAGGCCTGCTCTACGCCGGCATAGACATAGTGGAGTCGACGGAAAACGGCCGGGTTTACATTCTAGAAGCCAATGCCTCCCCTCTCTGGAGGGGGCTGTACCGTGCAACCGGGGTCGACCCGGCCACCCATATAGCTGAGCTAGTATGGAGGCTCCTGAAGGCCTAGGACGCGGCGTTGTGGGCTGCTCAGCTGTCCTGGCCGTCCTCATCGTGGCCTCGGTTGAGCCGGACGTGTTCGTCACCGCGCGTTTTGCAGCCCTACACCATCTTGGGGGCGAGGAGGTATGTCACCTTGCCCCCCGCGGGCAGCTGGAACTGTAGGCGCAGGGGCATGTCCTGCGAGAACTCGATAACTATCGTGTCAGCCACCTTGGTTAGCGAGAGCACGTGCTTCAGGTAGTCTATGCTGTAGGCCGACTTGCCCGGCTCCTTGACCTCGAACTCTACCACCGCCGGTGTATCGCGCCGTATTTTAGCCTCCGCGACGGCAACACCTTCGCCGCGTATTATCAGTGTGTCCTCGTCCGGCGCCTCTAGTATAACCGTGTCGCCGACGGCCTCGGCGTCTTTAAGCGCGTTCTTGAACGGGTCTACTATCATAGCTACGCGTATCTTGAAGTCCAGGGAGGTTTCCGGTATCTCGGGCACTGGGACCTCGAGGTTAAGCAGGCGATATCGCTTCACAGTGGCGCCAACTATAGTCCAGGCTACCCTTTCCTCGTCGACCTCAATGTCTAGCTTGTCTCCTTTTTTGCCACGCTTAATTATCTTAGCCGTATTCGCAACGTTGAAGCCCAGCTCGACGCGGTCTCCTTCAACCTCGTACTCTACGAAGCTCTCCGGCGGCAGCTCTATCGTTATCAACGCCACGTGAGCCGGGTCTAGTGCTATTGCTTTGACGCCGTCACTTGTTATAACCATGTTGACCTCGTCAACTAGTTTAGCTAGAGCGTCCAGTATGTTGTAGAACGATTTTGCATCCGGGTAGGAGAGCTTCGCGTTAGCCATGAAATCTTTACCCCCATGCAACCCGTATACTGCCCTAGAGATAAAATCCTTAGGAGCGCCTTGTTCGTCTCCAAGAAGCCTGGCACTGATGGTGCCGGCCCCGGCCCGCATGTTTACGCATTACAGCTGCGGTGCAGCACCCGACTAGCCCGGCATAACTCAATTTTTCCCCATGACGCGGTTACCGCGGCCCCAGGTGGAGGCACGCCACAGCTAAATGGAAGGTAGACAACCATGGGTGACGACGCGGTCGATATAGAGGAGCGCTGGCGACGTGCAAGAATAGTGATAGATAAGGCTATAGACGAGGCGGTGAGCAAGCTGCCTGAGGCCAATGCAGTGGAAGCGGCGCGCTACATAGCCCGTGGGGGGAAGAGGCTGAGGGGCTTCATCGTAGTAGAGCTTGCCGAAGAGCTTGGGGGCAGCATGAGCGACGCTATAGACGGCGCAGTGGCGGTCGAGCTGGTCCATGCTTCAAGCCTCGCACTGGACGACATAATCGACGAAGACATAACCCGTAGAGGCATGGAGGCAGCGTGGATACGCTACGGGTTAAAGAAGACTGTTATGGTGTCAAACCTGCTAATACCTTATGCGCAGAGAATAGTTGACCAGGCTTACGGCGAAGAAGCGCTCCGGAGAACCGTTAAGGCCTGGCTCGATATTAGCCGCGGTGAAGTGCTGGACGCCTTCGCCGACCCCCAGAGGCTCCCGGACAACACCTACCTGGAAATGATAAAGCTCAAGACCGGGGCCCTCTTCCGGCTAGCAGCCGAGCTAGGCGTTATCGCGGCGAGAAGGCTAGACCTGCTCCAGGCGGCCTCCAAGCTGGGCGAGCTGCTCGGAGTAATGTACCAGATAGCCGATGATATAAGAGATAGTCGTGACCCGGAGAAGCTGAGCAAGGAGCCGAGCCTCCGCCTGTTCCGCCGCTGGGCGCCGTCCGAGGAGAAGGCACTGGACTATATTCGAAGCCTGGCAGAGAAGGCGGCTGAGCTAACAGCTAGGCTGATAGGCGGTGGCAGCTATTCATTCCATAGGCTACCCCTCTTCATTGTCAGGGCGATGCTCGGCCCAGTGATTTGATAGACAAGAAGAGGCGAGCAGATAGTAGGTCCCAGCCAAAAGGCCTCCCAAGGACGGGGCACAGATCATGGCTAGGCCGGACTTCGTGGTAATCGGCGCCGGCCCCGCGGGGGCCGCGTTTGCCTACGAGGCTGCTAGACGCGGCTTCAGCGTCTCAGTCTACGAGCAGGCCCCGTGGCCCGGCTTCAAGGCATGCGGGTGGGCAGTGCCCCAGCAGCTGGAAAGGATCATGCCCATACCTAGGGAGGTTGTCCTGACCGAGATAAGGGGGTTCCGTGTTTACCTAGACGGCCGCCTTGTCCACGAAAAGACCGGCGTGAAGTGGGGCTACATTATAGATAAGCGCGCCTTTCTAGAAAACATGCTTCACGAGTCCACGCTCTACACTAAGAAGCCGGTGAAGCTTGACGCTAGAAACCTACGCGTGCTAGGCGACGTCGAGCATCCAACGAGAAGCTATGTAATAGCCGCCGGCTCGTCCTCGCTTCCTCAGGATGAGCGCATCTATGCCACGCAGATGATAATCCGCAGCGAGGCCCCTGTCGAGGAGGAAGTGGTAGAGTTCTGGTTCGACCGGAGCCTTGTAGGCTACTACTGGGTGTTCCCCCGCAGCGGCCGTGTCGTTGACGTCGGGGTCGGCGGGATAGGCAGCCCCAAAGACTTTGTTGAAAAGCTTAGGGAGTTCGTAAAGCACCGTTTCGGGGGAGACGGCTACCAGCCGATAGAGGCCATAAAGGGGTCGTGGATAAACATTGGAGGCTTCGACGAGAAGCGTTTTTACTCAATACCGCCGGTTATAGGGGAGGCCGCCGGTTTCGTATACCCCCTCACAGGTGAAGGCATAAGGCCTTCAATAGTTTCCGGGATAGCAGCTGTCAGGCGGGCCGAGGGCGAGCCGCTACCAGAGGTGTTGACGCATACAGTACGCTGGATAAAGGCTCAGAAACAGATTCTAGAGGCCGTACGGAAGGCGAGCCCAGAGACACGGGCTAAGATACTCGCTAGGCTACCTGTAGACGTGTTCGTGGGGCTAGGTGTCGGCGAGCTATCGCCCCTGCAGCTGCTGCGCGCCTTACCGGCGCTGCCGGCTAGCATCGCATCGGTGCTGCGTAACGCGCTGCGCAAGTAAAAGCAGCCGGTGCGCAGCGACGCAGGCAGCACGGTGGCTGTGAGGACTAGCAAACCAGGCGACCCTCGCCGGAGGGGATGAGCGGGAGCTCTCTCACCGAGCCACCGGGGCCATGGAGGGCAGCATGTGGCTGAGGAGAGGGTGCTGCCGGGCTCAGCCGGGTCCGGCGTCTGCATACCAGGCTTCTCCGCTACGCTGACCGGTGCCTGCTCATCACTGCCGTGTGGCTGCCTCAGAGGAGCCAGGGGATAAGTCATCCCCTGGCCTGGTCTTTTAACGTCCGACGGTTCTTCATCGGCCGTAGGAGGCTAGTCACGCGTAGGCGTTTGCCCAGCCAACAGGCGGGAGATGGCGGGGGTCAGCCAATCGACCCTTCTTCAGTGCCCCTGGTGCGGGGCTTAGTCTATGTCGGCCTCAGCATCCCCCTGCCGGGGGTCTGGGGCCGCTGGGCGGTTTAGAGGCTGGTATGGGCTTCTTTATCGACTAGCGGCTGTAGCCCCAGTAGCTTCTTTATGTATTCTCTTAGCTGGTCTCTGCCGCTGCTGTAGTATATCTTCGCGTACTCGAATATAGGCGCCTTCTTCATTGCCTCATGGAATATCTTTATGGCCTTTACGTTGCCGAGCTCTATTTCTATGTCTAGGCAGGCCTTCCACACGATATCCTGTATTTTAGACACTATTTCTGAGTCCGTAGTGTCGGCCTGGTGGACTATCTGCGACTCTATCATCGTGAAGGGGGTTGTGCCATGCGTCTCCGCCACTGCACGTATCAGGGGGTCCGGCGCGCCCCTTACAGACAGCTCCGCAACCATCAAGAAGTCGTGGCTAAAGTACCAGTCGCTGCGCGGCCGATACCCTCCAGTCAAAGGATCCGGCTCATACTGGTAGTACTTGAACAGGTCGTGTAGTAACGCCGCGGCAACAACAATATCGCGGTCCACGTCTGCACCATAGGTGCCCCGGTACACTTCAACCAGCTTTTCTGCTATCTCTACCACTCCGAGCGTGTGGTCGAGCAGGCCGCCCGGGTAGGCGTGGTGTTTCTTGGGGGCAGCAGGGCTCTCAAAGAAACTTATCTTCGGCTCTACTTTTGTAAAGGTGACTATAGGCTCCTGGAGCAGCTTCACAACAATATCGCGCAGCGTGGTGTCGCTTATGCTGTAAGCCTTCTCCAACAGCGACTCGTAGACCCTCTCAACCCTCTTGCGTAGGCCTTCAGGGAGGCTCTCGATAGCCCCCTCAGCCGGCCTTGCTAGAGGCCGGGGACTCGCCATAATCCCACCTCACTGGCACCTCTGTAGCCTGGAGGCCTGCCTATCTAGGCGCTCATGTCATCCCGGGGCGCCAGTAACCAGCCGGGCTCAAGGGTATAGCCTAGTCCGCAGCAGCGCGGGCACCCGGCACCCTGCTTGGAGGGCGCTCAGACCTGGTGTCCTAACACATAGCCCCCGGGAGGGCGTTCATCGGCTTCTCCCGGGGGCTTCGTCAATACCAGCCTTCTTCACCGCGCTGCCAAGGCGGCACTGCCAGGTAGGCGGCGAAACCTCTTTTCTCTTTATTATCGCTGTCCTGGAGGCGCCGCTATAGGGCTTTTGGAGCGGTGACGCATGGCATGGCTGAGGGCGCCTGCGGGCTCGGAGAAGTGGAGGAGGCGGCGTTAAGCCTGGTCAAGCCTTCGCCGAGAGAGGAGAAGGAGGCTGCACGTAGGGCCCAGGAGGCGCTCGAAGCCGCGGAGACGGCGCTACGCGGGGCGGGCTACAGTGGCTACACCTTGAGCATCGAGGGGAGCTTTGCTAAAGGCACATGGCTCCGAGGCGAGCTGGATATAGACATATTTGCGCTCTTCGAGCCCCATACCTGCCTAGTAGCTGTGAAAGGCTTTGCCGAGAAGGTTGCACAGGTTCTCAGAGAAATGGGGTACCGTGTTGCCCTACGCTACGCCCAGCATCCTTATGTCCGGTTTCTCGTGAGAGATGTGTGGGCAGAGCTTGTACCCGCCTGCCGCGTGAGTGACCCCTCGCATATACTCACGCCGGTCGACCGCACGCCTTTTCACCGCGAGTACGTGAACCGTGTGCTGGACGACAGGCAGAAGGACGAAGTCCGGCTACTGAAATCGTTCATGAAGGGCGTGGGGGTCTACGGCGCCGAGACCGCTGTAGAGGGCTTCTCGGGCTACATGGCGGAGCTGCTGATAGCCCGCTATGGCTGCTTCCGCCGCCTCGTCGCGTCTGCCTCTAAGTGGAAACCCCCCGTATGCCTAGACGGCTGCAGGGACGACAGCCAGGCCAAGGCTATGTACATGCCGGACCCGGTTGACCCGAGGAGAAACGCCGCCGCAGCCGTCTCCAAGAGGAGCCTGTCAACCTTCATACTTGCCTCGAAGCTCTACCAGGATAGGCGCTGCCTCTACTACTTCCACGCGGCGCAGCCCCCGCCGCCAGAGACGTCGCCCTGGATGTGGGGCAGTAGGCTCAGCAACATAGCGCTCCTACTCGTCCAGCCCGGCGGAGAGGTCGCTCCGGACACCCTGTGGGGGATAGTGAAGAGGCTAGAGAAGGCTATTCGGAACCAGCTGAGGACTTACGGCTTCCGCGTACTCTACGCGTCTCCAGCCGTAGAGGAGGCCGGCGCCTCCGCCACACGCGGCGCGGTCTACATAGAGGTAGAAGAGAACCCCCTCCCCGGCTACATGCTGGCAGAGGGGCCGCCTGCATGGGGCCCTGGAGGCCGCGTAGCCGGCTTTCTCGCAGCACACGGGGGCATCGTGACCGAGGAGGGCCTGCTGGCGGCCAGGAGGCCGCGTAGGATACGCCGCCTCGACGAGGCGCTGGGCCGCATACTCCCCGCGGTAACACCGTCGAGCCTGCACCGCATAGGGGGGAGAGTGTCGCTCCTCTACGGTCTACGGGCGGCCGAGGAGGCGTCAAGGATAGGGGGCAGGTGGGCATGGGAAGCGGTGGCCACTCGGCACTACTGGGTACACCTGGTTGTCGAGAAGTGCGGCCAACGCTGACTACTATCTGCCGCGCCCTGGGTGGAGACGCTAGCCTCTGCAACGCTGTAGTCGAGGAGGTCGAGGATGCAGGCATCGACTGCCTGCTGGACCAGGGCGGCATAGAGCTGTGGGGGGCCGGCATCCATGTGATCGGCAAGGGCTGGGCGGGCATAGTCTTAGCGGCCAGAAGGGGCGGCCAGCTCGCCGCGTTGAAGATCCTAAACCCGAGTGGAAGACGCCGAAGCCTGCTAGCCGAGGGCATAGCAGCCTACGCTGCAAGCCTGCTGGGCGCCGCGAAGCCCGTGCTCCACGTAGGCAGGTACAGCTTGGTCTACGAGATGGCCGATGGGCCTACCCTGGGCGAGTACAGGCCGGGTAGCCCGCGCGAGGCCCTGGATGTAGTGCTGAGGCTAACCGCTAAGACATACCTCCTAGACCGGGCGGGGCTTAGGCACAACGAGCTAGCCAGGCCCGAGGGACACGTAGTCATAGACTATGCCTATAGCCGCCCGGAGCCATACATCATAGACTACGAGTCGGCTACATGGAGAAGTAGGGGGGCGACCAACCTGTCCCAGCTGCTCGGCGGCCTGCCGCGGACAAGCCTGGGAAGATACTGCGGCCTAGAGGATGTCTCCAGGGACAGCCGTCTGCGCCAACTGCTTCACCGCTACAAGCACGCCGCGAGCGACGAGGAGCGGCGCGCAGCCTTGGCGGAGGTGGCGGGGCTACTGGCAGCACGGTGCACCGATAGGCCATAGCCTAGAAAGCCCGGCCCGCCGACCCGAGGGGCGCGAGAGAGGGGCCCGGAGCGGCTTGGAGGAGAAGGATAGGATTGACTACGCGGCGCTCTGCGAGGCGCTGGCCTCGCTCTCCCCGGCGGCTAGACGCCGCCTAGTAGAGGAAGCCCTGCTCCACGGCTATGCGGCCAAAGACCTTGCAGAGGTCATGGGTGTGAGCCCGCCCGCTGTCTCCCGCTACACCAGGGGAAGCCTCGCACCCAGCGTGGGGGCGGTATGCCGGCTACTAATGGGTGTAGACCCGGACCTCCGCGACCATTTACTGATAGTCGCCGCTAGGAGCATGTGGAGGCAGCTGACACTCCTCCTAGAGAACATGCCCCCAAGCAGCGAGGCCGAGGAACTACTAGCCGAGATAGCAGACATTGTGTCAGAGAGGCTAGCCCACTACCACCTACTAGGCCGCAGCGGGGGACATGGTAGGCGTGCAGGTAGCCGTAACGCCGTCAACCCTTAGGCGTGAATGCGCGGAGAAAGACCACTATATCGCCCTCGGCGAGCACGGAGTCACGGCTCGGGGCGAGGACGGGCTCCTCACCCCTCCGCACTATCCCCAGTACCAGCACCCTGCAGCCACACCTCTCCGCTAGCACCTTCTCGGCCTCCTCGAGGCTCCTACCCCTCAGCGTCTCATCGACCGGCTGCTGGGCTACATCGGCAACGCCCTCAACCGATACGGCCTCCTCGATAAACCACGCCACCCACGGCTCGAAGACCGCCGAGGCAAGAGTCCTGCCTAGGAGCCTCGAGCTGACAACGTGGCTGACTCCAGCCTCTCTCAGCAGCTCCTCGGTCTCGCCCGACGAGACGGCCGCTACCACACGCGCCCTGCTGTTCAGCCTCCTAACCGCCAACGCTACGTGCAGCGTCCTACTGTCATCACCTAGGCAGAGTGCAACCGTCTCTGCAGACGCAACGCCGGCTTTAGATAGGTCGCTCCTCTTCGACGGGTCACCGATAAGGTAGTCAACCGGCGGCTCCGGCTGCGGTTTCTGCGAAACGAGCCAGCCGACTTGCCTCCCGTAGCCGTTCTTCACGAGCTCGTCTACAAGGTCCCTACATGCATCGCTATCCCCTATCACCACTATCCTCTTACGCCGAAGAGGCGCGGCACCAAGGCTACGCTTAAGGCTAGCCTCCATGAACTCGTCGGCTATCACCGATATGGCTAACGTGTAGACAGCTATGCCCATAACTGCCGTGACTGCCGCAACAGCCCATCCGAGCCCCCTCCGCGGCACTATGTCGCCATAGCCTACAGTAGCCATTGTTATCAGTGCCCAATAGAGCGACGCTGCAAAGTCTATATCGCTCCTACCGTTAACTACGTGCTCGCTGTAGTAGAACAGAGATGCAGATATAAGCCACATTGCGAGCACAAGTACCGCTATCAGCGCTATCCTGCTCCTAGCTAAGCGCCTAACACGCCTCGTCAACAAGTCACGAAGAACCAAGTGGAAGGCAAACAACATCCCCAACCCCCCTCCTGGGCGTAGCCGCAGCGGAGCTACTAGAGGCCACCCCTCCGCCCCACAACGGCAGGGCAGGGCCAAGCCATGCGGCGACTAGCCGCAAGGCGATAAGACTCATAAAGCCCCCGCCTGCTGCCAACGGGTACCACGGGCATCGGCCCAGGGCCTCGGAAAGGAGGTGCGGGGGTGCCCGAGCCAGGTCAAAGGGGGCGGGCTGAGGACCCGCTGGCGT
>CAZCGO010000007.1:0-38019 GCA_964498685.1 uncultured Hyperthermus sp.
AGTCCAGGCTTGTCTGGAGCTTCTCGCCCCTAGCGTCCTCCAACGTGACTATGCTGCCTGCGCGGCTCAGGCCACGCTGTATCGAGACGACCCTGCCGACCCTGCCCACGTTCCGGCCGCCGAAGATTATGGCTATGCTGCCTGTCTCTAGGGGGGCGTAGTCGAGCAGCTGCTGGTCTGGCAGGCTTATCTTAACGGTGCCGAGCGTGGTGTAGCCCTTGGCCTCCACCGGGTTAGTGGGGTCCTCGACGCGTATCAGCACGTTCCGCCCGTCGTGGAGGTGTAGCTGCACATGGCCGCCTTTGACTGTCGACTTGTCCTCTACGCGTCCCAGCTTGAAGCCTGCCTCCTCCCTGCTTATCGGGTGCAGCGTGAAGAACCTCACTGGGTACGGTAGTAGGCGGTACGTCTCGCCGGTGTCGACGATCTCCACGACGTCCATGAAGCCAACCGGGTACTTGTAATTCCTCCTAACTCTGCCGTCGACGCGGAAGTGGCCCTCCGCTATCAGCTTCCTGGCCTCACGGGCGGTCTTGGCGTACCCCAACACGTCGCGCACAAGCACAAGCAGGGGCACCGACCGCTCGATAGGATGCGGGCCAGGGGACGGCTTTACCGTGAACACGCCCACCCTTCCACGAACCGGCCAAAACTTGGGCGCCGCCAGCGTCTTCAGGTGACGCCTGCCACCCATACGCGCCACAGCAACTCACCCCGCCGAGCACACGGCTAACACGGAATGTCTTAACCCTGACTAGAGGAGCCCCGAGCGGCTTCACGGAGCTTCGCGTAGAGCCCGTGGATAGCCTTCTTCCTCTCCAGCGCCTCCCGGCGGCGCTTATCCTCGAGGTTCAGCGAGACTATCATAACGTTGGAGGGATGCACCGGGTAGAACCTGGGCTCGCCCCTGGCGTTATTCACCGTAACCCCCTCAATATAGACGCGCATCCCGCGGAGGTCTACCCGGACCACCTTGCCCTTGTGGCCCCGGAAGCCTCCGCGCATCACCACTACCTCGTCCCCGGCGCGGACAGGGAGGCTGCGGACGCCGTACTGTTTACGCAGCTCTGGGCTCAGCGTCGCGGCCACCAGCTTCTGCCTCTTATGGAGAGGGGCGTTGTAGAGAGCCTTCCTCTGCTTCTTAGGGTGACTCGACTTAACCCACTTCATGCAGCCATCACCCATGCGTCCCGTCGAGAGGCCCAGCCGGCCTACATGATTATACTGGCTATGTTTGCCACCTTAGGCCACCTTTCGGCGGCCTCACGGGCTACGGGGCCGCGTATCTCGCTGCCCTTAGGCGCGCCATCCGGGCTCACAATCACGACAGCATTATCCTCGAAAGCCACCCAGGTACCGTCTGGCCTGCGGAATGGGCGCCTCTGCCTCACAACTATGGCCCTCGTCACCTGCTTCCTCATCTCCGGCGTACCCTTCTTCACCGTCACAACCACCATGTCGCCGACAGATGCGAACGGTATACGCCTCAGCCGGCCCTTGTACCCCACAACGCCGATAACCATAGCCTCCTTGGCGCCGCTGTTGTCGGCAACCCTCAC
This sequence comes from uncultured Hyperthermus sp., assembly GCA_964498685.1. Lineage (GTDB taxonomy): Archaea > Thermoproteota > Thermoprotei_A > Sulfolobales > Pyrodictiaceae > QNYQ01. The sequence continues at coordinate 1,560 of CAZCGO010000007.1, forward strand.
ATACGTGCCTACCTGCACGCCTGCGGCTATACGCCGCCTAGGCGCTACACCACTGCCGCCCTTGGGCATAGCCTCTACCCCCGAACGGCACCGCAGCAGCACCAGCCCGTTATATAAAGAGTAGCTGCAGGCGAAGAACCCGGCGGGGCCCAGAAGCCCGGGAGAGGGAGCCCACGGGGAGAAACCATTCTAGACGAGGCGCTGCTAGAGAGGCTTCCTACCAACAACACCCAGCACGACGAAGTGCACGGTCTTCGACAGCGGCCTGGTCTCGCCGATGACCACCACGTCGCCGGGCTGCGCGTTTATACAGGGCGGGTTATGGGCATGTATACGGCTCCTACGCTTCTCGAACCTCTTGTACTTCTTGTCGTAGTACGTGTACTCGCGCTCGACAACGACCGTGTTCTTCATCTTGTTCTTTATCACGACGCCGGTGAGAACTAGGCCCCTCACCCGCAGCCTTCCGTGCCACGGACACTTGGGGTCGTTACAGGTCTTCTCCGGAGGCTGAACACCCGGTATACCCACGCTCCTCACGCGTGCGGACAAGACGCCTAACCCCCTTACCTTTCTCTAACGCGCGCACCCTCTCCGCCGGCGAGCCGGTTATCTCCTCTCCGCGCAGAAGAAGCCAGCAACCCTCCCCCAGCTTAAATGCGAATAGGCCGCCCCTTTTCAGGATACAACGCCGCCTGCCATCAGAGCCGCGGACGACCAGGCAGCGGGGCAGATCCCCCACGACACGGCCCCGAAGCCCCCGGAGCCCCGCGTCGCTGTGGAGGACGACACACATCTCGAGACCGGTGAGGGCCGAGAAGGCGGCCAACACGACGTCTCTAGCAGAACACCCGCCGCGTCGGCCCACCAGACCGCACCCGGCAGGAGAGGAGGAAAGGAGGAGGGAAGAGGCCTAGGGAAATAGCCGCGGACACGTGGAGCCTGCCCTACTACGGGGCCTTGCCCAGCTCCTCCTCGCGGAGAACCGTCATTATCCTAGCGATGCTTTTCCTCACCGCGCGTATAGCACCCGGGTTCTCTAGCGTACCCACAGCGGCCTTGAGGCGCAGCTTGACAAGCTCCTCTCGGAGCTCCTCGAGCTTCTGCAGGCGCTCCTCACGGCTCATTTTCCTTATATCGCTCGTGCGTAGAAGGTACTTGCCCACGACCTGTCACCCCGTCTGTTCTGCCCCGGTAGCCGGCGGGTGCAGGCAGCCGGTGGAGAGTATTAGCTCTGTGCCTCTCCTGCCTGGAGCTTCTTTGCCTCCTCTTCGCGCTGCTTCTCCAGCTCCTCTCGGAGCTCCTCGACGAACTCCTTCACTTCCTCAGGCTCCTTTATCCTAACATAGTCTCCGGTGACGGCGGGCTTGACTATGGTAACGTCTATGCCGAACGTGCCCGGCTTAAGCGTTATATGCATCACCGCCCTGTCTATCATGTACTCCACCTGGTAGCCGGTGGAATACACCTTGCCCCATCGCACCTTCTCGTATCTCGCACGCTCGGCGCGCAGCTTACCACTGATTATCACCTGGGCCCCGATGGCGCCGGCATTCATAATCCTGCGCACCATCACGTTGGCCACACGGCGGTAGTAGGCGCCACGCTCGAGGAACACGGCTATTCTCGAGGCAACGACGCGGGCGTTAAGATCCGGGTTCTCGACGCGACGCACAGTTATCTGCGGGTTACTTAGACCGAAGTACTTCTCGAAGATTGTCGCGAGCTGCCGTATAGTCTCGCCGCGCCTGCCTATAATCATTGCAGGGCGCTCTGCCTGTATGAGTATACGCGTGCCCAGCGGGAACTGGACTATCTGGACCCCCGCGTAGCCAGCCCGGTAGAACCGCTTCGCCAGGTACTCGTCTATCTTCGTCTGCAGCATGGACTTACTGATGAAGTGCCTCTTTATGAGGACCATGGTTACTCCTCCTCCACCACAACTATCTCCACGTTGCTCGTGTGCTTGAACCTGGGGGAAGACCGGCCGAAGGCCCGGGGCATCCACCTCTTAAGAACGCGGCCCTTGTGGACAGCTATGTGGGCGATGCGTGTCTTCTCGGCCTCAAGCCCTTTAACCTCGGCGTTGTTCTCCACGTTCTCCAGCAGCTTGAGGAGTATCTTAGCAGCCTTAACCGGGTAACGAGCATACGGGACACCGTACCTCGCGGCAACGCCCCTGTGGTGGGCCTGCTTCTTGTTGTGCCTGTAGAGGGGCACCGGCTCCTTGCCGGCGGCCACGCGCTCGAGGAAGCGCTTAGCCTCCTCAAGCCTCATGCCGCGTAGGACACGCGCAAGGTTGACAACCTTCTTAGGGGATATCGGCGCGTCACGTATAACAGCCTTAGCCGACTTCTCCTCGTCAACCCTCACCGAGTAATGCCATACCGGCACCGCTAACCACCCTAGCCCGGTAAACCCAGCCGCCACCCAGCCACGCCCCCTAAATAAAGTAGACAGTGCCGGCGCCACGCACGTGCAGCGAGAAGGAGGAGGCAATGAGGCCAGGACAGGAGATGTGCGGAGGGCCTGACGCCTAGGGGTGGAGCCTCCGCGCGCTCACAGCCCCCCGGCGACACGGGGGCCTTGCGCGGGCCATGCTCCAGGCGGGAAGGAGAAGAGGCGGGGGTAATAACCTTCTTCGGAGGAAAAGCCTTAGAGTAGGCCTAGGCGGGCAGCTATGTCAGAGGCGCTGTACTCTCTCGCAAGCCGGACGTATGCCTTCTTCTCTCCCCGGGGCGTTATCAGGGTGTTCACCTTTTCCACCTTGACTTCAAACGCTTTCTCGACAGCACGCTTCACGTCATGCTTCGTAGCCTTACGGTCGACTATGAACGTCAGTGTGTTAGCCTCCTCTATGAGCCGGAGCGCCTTCTCGCTCTGCACCGGACGGATTATGACCGTCCAGGGGGACTGCGCGGCCACGTCACCCACCTCTCACTGCGCCGTAGGTGTGTCAGCGGAGGAGGAGGGGGTCAAACCTCCTCCCCAGCGCCTCGAGCGCAGAGCGGGTTACCACAGCAAGCCTGCCCGGCACGCCTCCAGGCGCCAGCTGCAGCACATTGACGAGGCCGGGCTCTGCGACGTCGACGCCCGGCAGGCCGGACACTACACGCGCGAAGGGCGAACGGTGGCTAGAGACTATGAAGAGCACGCTGCGCGGCGTCACATAGCGGCGGCCACGCATCTTGCCCTTCCCGGCCCTTGTCCTGGTGCGGCGCCTCGCCCTCTCTATGTCGCTCCAGACGCCCACCTTCTGTAGCAGCTCCTTTACCGCCGCTGCGGTGCCGTAGCTTGTCTCCACGGCGTCGTCGAGCACGACGGGCACCGCGGGCGCGCTGAACACGTGTCCACGCTTCTCGACAAGGTCCTTCCTCGCGGTGGCTGCCAGAGCGCTAGCGGTGGCGAGCCTCTTCTCCTTCTTGTTTATCTCCTCGTGGAGCTTCTTCTCCGGCCGCGGCGGGTGGGCTAGGTGGCCACCCACGGCGGAGTTTATGAACGCTGCGCGGCCGAGGCCGGGTATCCTCGGCACTCTTGCGATGCCCAGACCTACGCCAAAGCTCCTGGCGGTTGTCCGCTTGCCAGCCATAGGGTCGCGGCCCTTAGGCTGCAGCCTCGCGGTGAACTCCGAGAGGAAGGCCCTGCGTATGAGATCCACCCGGACCGGGAGGCCGAAGACGGCGGGTAGCTGCACCTCGCTTACCTTCTCCCCCTCCGGGCTGTAGACCGGGACGCGGGGGGGCTCCTCTGCGAGGAGGAACACCATCGAGCCGATCTTCGCCATGGGCCTTCACCTCCGTGCATGGGCTGGCGGCGTGCAGCTATGCAGGCAACTGCTAGTTGCCCTGCTTGCTCTGCAGGCTCACATAGGTTATCTTGGGGGGCCCCTCGGGCTCCCACTGGGGCCGCACGGGGTGGCGGAGCACTACTGGCCGCTTAGGGGTGCCGGGTACGCTGCCTGCAAGCATAACATAGGTTGAGCGCACCACACCGTAGTGGAGGAAGCCGCCCGCAGGCGTGACCTCGTAGCCGTTGTCGCCTATCCGCAGTATCCTCTTGTTGTACTCCGTCCTGCGGTGGTAGCCGGTCTGGCCCGGCTGGGGGACCTCGCTCCACGAGAACGTTGTCGCGGGGCCCCGGGTCCCCGGGCCGCTGCGGCTGCCCTTGCGGTGCTTGTGCCACCTCGGAAGCTCCTTGACGCCGTACCTTTTTATCACGCCCTGGAAGCCCTTACCCTTAGTGACGGCTATCACGTCGACAAACTGGCCCTCCTTGAATACGTCGCTTATCTTCAGGGCCGAGCCCAGCATGCCCGTAGCGTAGTCGAGACGAGCCTCTATCCCGGAGCCACCACCTATCTTTATCTCTAGCACGTCCGGCTTCTTCTTGCTGAGCCCGCCTACGAGCCTGGGCTGCGTCACAGCTATGATCCTCACGTCGTAGATGCTGTCCACCATGTTCTTCAGCTTCTCGACAGCCTTATCGGTGTCGGGGAAACGCAGGCGTGGGACAACGCGGCTTAGGTCGACGTTGAACTTCTCCTTGAGCTGCTCTGGCTGCGCCCAGGCCTCGCTGAGGGTATAGAGGCCTATGTTGGGGTCGTACCCGTAGGCGCGCACAGCCGCCACAACCATTGGTGGAGCCTCGAGGATAGTCACCGGCACGAACACTTCCCTGCCATGCGTGAGCGCTCCGGGCGTGTCATCGATAATGTATGCGTGCGTCATACCGGCCTTGTAGGCGAGGAACGCGAGGGGCAGGGGCTCGCCGCTGTTAACCTCCGGCCACGTCTTGACCCGCGGCACTATCCTGCTGGCTCTTTTCCTCGGCCTTACAGCCAGGCTGCCTCTACGTGGCGCATGCTTCTTTCTAGCACCCATCCCTAACCACCGCCGCCGCTAGACGCCAACCCAGGCGGCGACACCGGGACACGCCCTTATTTAATACTAGAGGGGGCGCCCCTGCTACTCCAGATATAGGTTCACGAGAGCCAGTGTCGCAGCAACAGCCTCTTCGACCCTAACAGTCAGCGTTCCCTGGCGGGGCACGGTGTTCCAGACAGCGTCCACGGCGTCCTCCAGTGCGAAGCCCTCGGCGCGTGCAATCTCGTGAAGCCCTCTCCACGGACTACCAAACACGGTAACGACGCCCCGCCTGGCCCGGGAGAGGAGGCCGGCCGCCCGTTCATGGCTGAAGGCTTCGCCGAGCCGGCTCGTAGCGATAACGACGTCGCCGAAGCCGCCCTCTAGTACGCCACGCAGGCTCTCCCGCACGAGAACCTGGTAGCCGTTGTAGACCGGCCGGCTGCAGCCTAGTCCTACCCGTAGAGGCTCGAGGCCAGAAACCTCCACGAGGACTATGTCGCCCGGCTTGCCGCGGCCCCTAACAGCCACGCGCCGGCCAAGCCCGGCCTCGAGCTCCAGGACCCCGCCGCGGTTGGCGAGCACCAGCGCCTGCCTGCACTCGCCCAGCTTCGGGCCACCTACGCCGTGGGTGGGGAGCTGCAGGGGAGGTAGGGCGCCGGCATACCTCAGCAGACTGGTTCGGGGGTAAACAAGGCGGCGGAGGTAGGGGGCGGTGACAAGGTACCTGAGAACAAGCCGCGCCAGGCGGCGGTGAGGGCCGGGAACAGGCTCCCCACGCACCGGGTAGAGGATGACGCGGCTGGCGCGGTAGACGCCCAGGAGCCGGCCAAGTATGCCCCATTTAAGCGTGCGGAGTAGAAGGCTGTGCTCGGTCTCGCCATAGGAGAGGGGGACCGCTACTGTAAGCCCTCTCGGCCTCGGCGGCGGCTCCCAGCCCTGCACGCCCAGGAACCCTCACGGGGAGGAGCCCGGCACGGGGAGCTGGAGGAGGTTTCGACGCGGCCACGGATCTCTGGTTCGGGGCCAAAAACGGTGCCGTCGCCCGGGAGGGCCGGGGATGCGTGTCGAGGGCTAGCGTCTCTTCCCTTTCCTGCCGCGGCCTTTCTGCTGCGCCTGCTGCTTGCGCTGCTGCGGCTTCGCCCTCTCCTCGCTCATGAAGAGGCTTGTGCGTTGACGGCCGCCCATCTCCTCAACCCTGGTGCCTACCCGGGCGCCGGAGGCTAGGAAAAATACTCCCCGCTGCCCAGGCAGGGCTGATGGGCAACCTCCACGAGGACATAGAGAGCCGGTGAGGAGTTTGCCGAGTGCCGAGCCTCGCGCATAGCAGCGAGCGATGAGGACTATCCCTTCTCCTGAGGCGCCGCTCGCACGGGTTCTACTCATCACCGGGGCTTCGGCCTTGACACCGCCTGGCCCCTGCCACTGCTTCTTTCAGCGTTTGCACCCCCGCTCATCGCGGCCCGCGGTGGCCGTGGCGCGCGGCAGGATATAACCCGCGGCCTCGCCGCCGCTGGGCTATTGTGTCCCCCCTGTGCTGCAGCGGCCCGCTGGCCGTGAGTGGTGTAGACGACGTGAGGGCGCCTAGGTTCGAGTGCCTGTTCTGTGAGCACTGCTGCTACTTTAGCTCCGAGGTTGAGTACCCTACCGTGTATCCCTGGGAGAAGAGGAGGCTCGAAAAACTGGCAGAGGAGCATGGTGTGAGGCTACGGTTTGAGCCTATCCTGGTCTATAGGGCCCCCGAGGGTGGTGGCTGCGTTGCCGCCATGTATCGCTGGCTTGTTCCGGGTTTCTGCCCGTTCTTTGACCGCTCTTCTAGAAGGTGCAAGATACACGACAAGAAGCCATTGGCGTGCCGCATGTACCCATTGATACTCGAGATGCCCTCCGGCAACCTTATGGTGTCCGGCAAGTGCGATTGGGTCAGGAGGCAGGGGCCAAGGCTGTTAAAGCTGCTCGAGGCTAGGCCCCAGCTCATACCTTCAACGTTTCCGGCGGAGTTTCGCGCCGCGAGAGAGGCCTACGCAGACTTCGTCGCGTTAACGAGGCTGGCAGAGGAGCTTGGCCTGAGACCAGTAAAGGATAGGGATAAGTGCAGCGTACTGCTCGACATCGATGAGTACGCGGCACGGGTGGAGAAGGAGGCGGGGAGGCGCAATGGCTAAGCATCTTCACGCCGTACGTGTCTTCTTCAGCACCTACTACGACGACGTCGCCGCCGAGATAATCGATAAGATTAGGGAGAGGTACGGGGAGGGCCTTAGAGTCAAACGCTCCAGGGTTGTTCCCGAGCTGTACCACCTGGAGGTAGCCGTCAGTAACCCCGACTCTCTAGAGAAGACGGCAAGGGAGATAGAAGAGATCCTGGCAGAGTCCACCCATGACGGCAAGGTCTACGGGGCAAAGGTGTACACTGTGCCACCCCTAAAGGGAGTGGGAGCTGAGGGTAGAGGCGTCTCAGCCGGTTGATCCTTCATCACGGCAGTTTCAGTCTATCGGGCTCACATCACCGCGGGTGCCTGGAGGCCTAGCGACGCCCCAAGCCGGGCCTGGCTTTTCCGGGCAGGTATTGCTTGGCGAGGGTCTTCACCAGCTCATAAACCCGGGGGGAGAACTCTACCACCACGACTCTCCCGTTCTTCATATGTAGCTCCAGGGTAGGGTTTACTATCTCGACTATCTGAAGCTTCCGGCCGCCCAGGCGGCGCCAGCGGCGCAGCGTCCTGGGCGCGGTCAGCCTCCAGGCCCGTAGCTCGCTATAGGGTATGAGGATGTCGAACATGTCCACGGGGTCTTTCTCTTCCCTCCTCTTGCGCTTGTTCATAGAGTATAGTAGTAGGTCGGCGCGGCGTTGCAGCCCTCTCCGCGGCCTTGAGCGCTCCCAGTACTCGCCTAGATAGCGGAGGAGTAGGCCCTCCTCTAGGAATACCATGTCGTAGTGACGGGTGTCGAGACCGCGTACACGCACACTGTAGACCACGTTACTGTTCTCCATGTCTCCCCCTCTGCCTCGGCGGCCGTAATCCCAGGCGAGAGGGGCGCCATAAAGCTGTAGAGGCGCCTCCATGCCGGTGTAGACGACAGTGTTAATAAACCGGGCGTGGTGTTGTCAGTCAGCTGCGCATCGGAGCCCCCCGTGTATCTATGGACGAGGCGCTGGCATCGCACGTTTCTACCATGCATCTGCGTTGGTCGAGGAGGCGCCTATCCTTGGAGAAGGATGGACGTGACCTGCTTGTAGAGCGTGTCAGGGAGATATATAGTGAGCATGTCTCTGCTGCTGGGAGGCCGGTGCGCGAGCCTTCCCTGCTTACGCGTCTCCTACGGGAGAAGTACCGGCTTGTTGTGAGCGAGCGCCTGGTCAGGCTGGTTGCCTCGGCCTTTCTTATAGGGAGGCCAGTGCTTTTCGAGGGGCCGCCTGGCACGGGGAAGACAGAGATAGGCGAGGCGATACTCAGCCTCTGGGCCGGCAGGCCTGCCTTTGTTATACCCTGCAGCGAGAACTATAACGAGTACCGCGTTATTGGCGACTTCCATCCTCTCATGGCTATGAAGCTTGGTTTTAACGAGGAGAGCTTCATACCCAGGCCTCTCCTGGCAGCCGCTGTGCTGGGCTCCGGTGTACTGGTGGACGAGATTAGGAGGAGTAGCGAGGAGTTTCAGAACCTCCTGCTGGACGTCATCGATAAGCGGCGCATAGTAATACCGGAGCTTAAGCGTGTCGTCTATGCCCGCGACCCCGGCTTCCAGATAATCTTTACCAGTAACCCGGAGGACTATGGCCAGGGGGAGTTAAGCGATGCCTTTCTACGGCGTGTAGTGAGAATAGTCTTCACCTATCCTCCCCCGGAGGTCGAAGAGGACATTGTCCGCCTACGCTACGATGCAGGCCCCTTGCTCGGCGACGACATATTGGCTAAGATGGTGCGTGCTGTGAACATGCTGCGTGAGCGCGTCTCGCTCTACCGCCCCGGCCCTTCCGACACTGTCCTCTGGGCACGTATTGCCGGCCGGCTGGCCGAGCTGAGAGGCGCGCCGAGCGTCGAGAGAAGGGATGTCCTCGAGGCGGCCATAATTGTGCTGTATAAGAGGGTCGGGGAGGAGGAGGTAGTAGAGCGTGTCCTCAGGGAGGTGTTTTAGGGATATTCCTCGGTTTGCTGTAGCGCTCGCAGCAGAGCTTCGACGCAGGGGGCTGCGCGTTTCTGCAGCTGACGCTTCTACAGCTGCTCGGCTGCTAGATACCTATCTGGCGCTCGGCGGTAGCACTGACGCCGGGGAAGTAGCAGAGGTAATGGTATCGGTCTATGCTAAGCGACGTGGCGAAGAGGATATCGTCCGGAGGCTCGTCTTAGAACTCTGCGACGCCAGGCATAGCCAGAGCACGAAGCCGGAAATAACAGCTGCCATATACAAGGATATCCGCAGACTCGGCGCCAGAGCCGGCGCCGCTATACCCCAGCCAGTAAAGCGGATGAGTGCCGAGGAGAGGGAGGCGTTTGCGAGGCTCAGCTTGCTTGGACTGGTACGTCGAGGCCGGAGAGGCTACTATATAGTCCGCCATGGAGCCATTAGTTCTGTTGCCGAGAGTCTCGCAAGAGAGGGCGTGAGCTACCATGAGGCTGTGGCCGAGAGGCTGAGGAAAAACCTGAAGCGCGGCCCTTCAGACTACGTGCGTCTCCTTGGAAGCTCTGTGCTGGACCTGCTTGACCTGGGCCAGCTGGGTATTAGGGAGCTGGCAAACCTGTACCGGAGCGCAGGCAGCGGCCCCGTGAGGAGTGCTGCAGCACGCCGCATAGCGGAGGTCGCTCGAAGAGAGGGCGTAGATAGACGGGACGCCGCCGGTGTAGCCGATATACTCAGGAAGCACGGCCTTATAGACGAGGCTGTTGCCGGGCGCCTCCTCGAGGCGGAGCCGCGGCTGGCGGCTAGGCTTGAGCCGGTTATAGGCCGAGAAGCGGTGCTTGACGTGGCGGCCGGCATCTCTAGGAGGTCGCCTGCACGGGCGGCTCTGCTAGCATCGGCTGCGTTAAGGAACCGTAATGCGAGGGGGGCCTACGAGCTTCTCGCCAGGCATAGGATGCTGCAGGATATTCGAGAGCTGGACGAGGAGAGGCTTGGCATGCTGTCTAGCCTCGCAGAAGCCTACCGCAGTCTCGTCAACTATTTCACTAGCGGCAACGTGGGCTACCTTGACGCCGCCGAGTATTACCTAGGCCGTGCAGAGGTGCTGCGAGGCGACACACGGTTCAGCCACATCTATGCCAACGTAGAGGAGGCAGTAACGTCTGCCAGAAGTGGCCTAGTAGGCAGGGCGCTCAAAATACTTGTTGAAGAAATGGAGCCCTTTGAGGCTGTTAGTTTCCTCGCAGGCATAAAGCTGGGCGACGAGGCTACTAGGAGGATTGCGGCGACGCTAGCTGCCCGTATTCTGGCACGTGCGAGAAGCGCTCCCAGAGGCGTGAGGGTGAAGCCACGGCACGTTAGGGCTGCTGAGGGAGAGATGCTTGATATAAGAGAGACTATCTACAACATGGTGCGTAATCTGCCGCAGCCGCTAGTGTGGAGGCGGCGAAGGCGTGTAAGGAGGCTCGTGCTCGTGCTCGACAAGAGTGCTAGTATGAGACAGTACTCCTTCTATGCTCTACTAGCGGCGGCTGCGCTCGCGCCGCTGGTTGATAGACTAGTCGTGTTTGACGAGAAAGCCGCTGTCTATGGGCGGAGGGCCTTGCCTTCTAATTGGCGCAGACTGGTTGACCTGCTCCTCTCCACGAGTTTCGAAGGCCACACCGACATAGTAACCGCCCTTAAGGCGGCCACCGAGGGGGTGCCGCCGAGGCACTTGGTACTTATCACCGATATGGTGCAGACCGTTGTAACCCGCCGCGACCCGGCCGAGATACTCAACGAGCTCGCCTCGAGGGGCTGGAGGATAAGCCTAATACTGCCTTCCACGAGGCTGGCCGTGTCTACGCCTCTGGCCAGGGGGGTTAACGTCTATCGTGTCGAGGAGCCTGCCGAGGTTGAGCGTGTCGTGTATCACATAGCTTCCAGGGCTTAGATGGCGCCGGGCCAGGCGGCTCCGGTTTCGGCATTAAACGGCCTAAGCACACCTGGCGGCGAAGAGCGTGTCCTTCTCTGTTTCTCCTATATACGTGCCTACACGTAGGTTTACGCGCCGGAGCCTCTGCGCCCTCTTTAGGCTGGAGACCAAGCAGTACCCCCTAGTAGCGTGGCAGCACTCTGCTAGAAACTGGCGAGGGGAGGGCACCAAGTCGATAACTGTGAAGGATACAGACACCGTGCATGCAGCCTCTCTTAGGGGTAAGTGCTCCGCGTCCGCCTGCACAACGTCGACCAGGGCGTCGCGTCTACTAGCTGCGACCCTAAGCATGCCTAGAGATAGGTCTATACCAACATAGTAGGCTATCCTCTCCGCGGCCTCACCCACTGTGCTCTTTAAATACTCGTAGAGGAGGAGGGTGCCGCAGCCTATATCGCATAGAACCGTGTGCCTGTCAGCCTTCGCCGCCTTTGCCAGGAAGGGTGAGGCAGCCCTATACTTGCAGCGCTGTTCTTCACCATAGAGTTCGTCGTAAGATTGTGACGTTATATCATACTTTGCCTGCATTATCGCCTTATCGTTCCACTTGGGGGAGCCGCTGCTGTCCTGCATGGCCTGTTTGCTCCCCGGCAGGCTCGGCTAGAAGGGGTGTAGTGAACAACGGCCGGAGAGGGCCACGATAAAACGAGGTAGAGGGGGCTGGGCGCATACGTGCTCGCCTATTTGAGGGCGACGTGGAGGCTGCTGCGTGTCGCCTTTAGGCCGGGTTCTCCATGCTGTACTGTCCTGCAGCTCGGGCTGAACTCGCCTAGGTAGTGTCCTATCATCTCCGGTACTACCTTTACTGGGACGAACTCTTTGCCGTTGTAGACCGCTATAGTCATCCCTACCATTTCCGGCAGTACTATCATGTCTCTTACATGGGTTTTGACTATGACCTTTTTGCCTTCTAGCAGTTTCTTGCGGGCCTTCCTTATCTTCCATAGCAGGCGGCGCTGAGGGTCGGTAAGGCCCCGCATTAGGCTCCTACGCTGACGCGCGGGGAGGAGCTTCACGAAGGTATCCATAGGCATCGCTATTAGCTCTTCGAGGCTGTAGCCGCGGTAGCGGAACTTCTTCCATTCTTGTGGGAGGCTGTCGAGCCACTTCTTCATCTCTTCGTCCAGTTCCACGCGGCCACGCTGCGCCATGCCTGCCACCTCTCCGCCTAGCGCCTTACCTCTTCCTCCTGCCCGTGGTGCGGGCGGCTATATGGCCAACCTTATGGCCGGGAGGCGCGTCGCGGGCCACAGTTGTGGGGAAGCTCGGGCTCTGGTGGTTGCCACCGCCATGTGGATGGTTCACCGCGTTCATTGCGACGCCGCGCACCCGCGGCCACCTATGCGGCTTAGCGCTCCACTTGTAGTAGGCTGCACCGGCCTTCAACAGGGGCTTCTCGAGCCTACCGGCACCGGCGGCAATGCCTATCATCGCCCTTGCACTGTTGTGTATCTCTTTGACCTTGCCGCTGGGAAGCTGCACTATCGTCTTATTGCCGCTACGTCCCAGAACGATACCATAGGCGCCGGAAGAGCGGGCCAGCTTGCCCCCATCGCCAGGCCTTATCTCTATGTTGAATACCTGGCTTCCTTCCGGTATCTTCCCTATAGGGAGTATGTTGCCGTTTCTAGGGGATGCCTCGGGTCCCATCTCCACTACCTGGCCCACGTACATGCCTTCCGCGGCGGGCACCCAGAACTCGAGGCCGTTCTCCAGCACTATCCTGGCAACCGGGACCCAACGGCCTGGATCATGGCGTATTTCTACCACACGCCCCTTCAGGGTGACGTCGATGGGAGGAGGATACCTTGCTGGGGCGACATGCAGCCAGCCACGACTACGGTAAAGCGGCGAGGCTTTGCCGCGGCGCTGGATGATTAGCCGCTTGCCCACACTAGCTCCCCGAGAAGTGATAATAGCCGCCCCCGGGAGAGCTTCCTAAAAGCTTAGCTACCACAGCCGGTGGCAGTTTTGCCTCAATCAGCATAGACGACCATTTATATCTTATAGCGAAGTCACCGCTATTAATGAGACTCCGTAGCACATCGGCACCGCCTATGGGCCCTATGAGTTTCTCCACTCTTCTGACGTAGTCAAGACTGCCCGAGCCGAAAAGAACTATATTGGAGATATTGTTCCAGACCCTAGCGTCTACATCCCACGGATCCTGCGTCGCAGCCACAACAGCTAACTTTTTACTTCTGGAGAGCTTGTAGGCGGCTACAAGAAACGCTTGATCAACACGCCAAGCTTCATCGATTAGAAGCACGCGGGGACCCTTTCTGCAAAAAGGCGGCACACTCAGCAATTCTTTGATTTCATTAGTGCTACGCGCCACCGTCACATTTACCGCGCTGGAGTTGAACCTACTAAGTAGCGAGTTCAAGTCCCCCTTTGGGTCAATTACGTGTATGCATCCCACGGAGCGAGCGGCTAGAAGCATGGCTGCAATATAAGCGAGCAGCGTAGTCTTGCCGCTTCCCGTGGGGCCGGTCACGAGCGTGTGGTACGCGTTTAGTTCGCTATCAAATAAGGGTAGATAGACCGTGAAGCCGCTGCGTAGGGCGTAACCTAGGGGTACACTAACATGTTCCGTAGAAGCCAGGAAGAGGGACGCATAGTATTCAATCGGCTCGCGGACTAGGAGTGCTACCACCGCCTGCGACACTGGTAGGCTCGCAATACCGCCTATAATTCCTCGAAAAAACTTCTTCTCAGCGTGTTTACCACAGGGTGGTTCTCCGGTGCAGCCAATGCGTGGACGGCAACCATACATTGACACACGTGACGCTATTTCCTCTGCCTTCAACCTGCTGCACACGTAGACTGTGAGTGAAAAAATAACCGGCTTCCCATAGAGTGCTAGTACACGTATAGCTTCGTCTACTGCCCTTTTCCTTTCTGCTATGCTTTTTCGTTTACTCCTCTCTGCCTGGACCTCTAAGTTGAGAGCTTCAGATTCGAGGACGCGAAACGCGGAAGCCACATCGGTTCCACGCATAGAGACACAGAGAGAGCAAATATCGTTTGAAACAAGTATGTCTCTGAACACTGTTTTTGATATCAGTGAGAGGACGCATTGTTTAGATTCAAAGGTCAGGCGCCAGTAGATGCACTTACCGGGCTCGTTGTTGCCATTTCTCCCTAGAAGGCGGTTAACTAGGCGTACTAGGAGTGGACGCCGGTGTGTCACGACAACCCCCTCACAATTATTATTACAATAATAATAAATATTAAATTAAAAGATGTCAATAATAGTAATATATTACTATTTATTTTTAGGCTTATTATGAGGGCAGATATGAGTGTAAGCGTTGCCACAGCAGTCGCCCCTCGGAACCCTAAACGAAGCTCCACGGCCAAGGAGTACCACCTGCACCCTAGGGCTCGAACACCAGCCTGGGCGCCCGGGCCCCGATGAACCTTGCAAAACCTAGTATAAGGGACGAGACTATGGTCACGAAACTGAAAGCAGCGACTGCATATGCGACACCATGTATAACAGTGGGAGTTATGAAATCTATTATACTAATGATACTATCAATACTAATACTAAATCTATTAATATTACTATTATTTTTATTAATAATTGGCTTATAGTATTTGCTTGATGCAGTATATTCAACGCTAATATAGTAGGGGGATGTGTAGGTAACGTAGGCTAGAGCCACTTGTCTTGCAGGTACGCCTCTCCAGGGTATATAGTACCTGGTTATCGTCAACGAGCTTGACAAATTGGTTACCTTTATTGATTTTATATGATATGTCTCGGGTACGGCTAGAACCGCGCCCTGTGTCGTATACGGAGGACTATCACAAAGAAAAGTTATATTATATACATATTTATCTACTATATTGATATTATACTTTTGCACATAACATGAACTCACAAAGACTGCTTGTGGCGGCAAGAAGACGACATTATGAAACAAGAGGTCGAGACGGTAGGGCATGTCGCTATACTCGTATGTAAGCTTCAAATCCTCAGGTAGGCGTGTTAGCGACCGCACCGGGTTAAGCTTGAGGCCAAGGTATTCGAGCGTAACATTGTATCTACCCCTAGCGAGCGGCACACCACTGTCTATACTATAGTATGCCCCATCCCTCTGCACCATGTACGTAGTGGTCACGTTTTCGTCAATATTTTTGAATACTAGTACACCATAGACGGGCTTACCCGAGAACCTGTCAACAACAACCCCCCACACGTAGAACTGTTCAACTCGTCTAAGACCGGGCACATCTACGGTTACATTGGCGGGCAATGTGCCGTTATAGCCGCCTTCTACCGTACCCTGTATGAGGCTTATCCACTGTGGCACGTAGTGGAACGCAACATAGCCTACCAGCGCGAAGGCTATCAGCGAGGCGCCAATGTTTCTACCTATACGGAACGGTATCGCGTAAAGCGCCACCCCCAGAGCGGCAATAAAGCTACGTAGCTTGACAAGTATGTATATCGGTACTAGGAGCGTTGCTGTCGCTGTCACCACCGTGTAGAATATTAGAGAGACAGGCAGAATCACCAACGATGATATGACTCCTCCACCTATCGGTATGAGACGGATAGGTATGCTTGCTAGACGCCGTACAAGGTACTCTGCTGCAAAGTGATGTGCGTTGTCTTTAAGCCAGGACGCTATGTCGGTGAGCGTTGTGCCGCTGAACGCGGCCACGTAATCGCTGGCGTACAACGCTGTGGTAAAGAGTAGTATCATTAGCGCTGAGTAGATGCTGTCCTCTATTAACATAGGAGCCCATTTCTTTAGCCTCCTAGACGGAATAGGCAGAGAGTATATCAATACGCCTATATTATATGTGAATACAGTCAAGTTGGACGCTATAACTATAAATAATGTACTAGGTGGCGGTTCGGCCGCCATGTTACCACCGGTCAGCCCAGTGTCGTGTTCACGCCAGGCATAGCAGAGGATATCGATGATGCAATGTAGGATACGAGGGCGAATACAGTAGAGCCTATTGCCATCCAGAAGGCGGCCCAGACAGCGTCTTCTATAAGGTCTTGTCCTGCACGTTTAACGCGCAGGAAGGGTATTGGGCTGCCCCTGAGGAGCCAGCCTATGCTCCATGTTAAAAGGAACATACCCCAGGCGGCAGTTACAACTTGCCGTGTGAGCGTCTGTATGAATTCTACTATTCCTGTCAAAGCCGCCCTACTAGTGCACGGAGCCCTGAAGACGGCATTCCGAGGCTGTAGGCCGAAACTATTATCCGGAGAGGCCAGGAGGAGCCCTCATGTATTCTCAGTAGCCCTAGCCCCTTGCAGGGCCTCGCTGGGGGTTCTTGCGTAGTTTGTGCTTGTATTGGTGGTACCGCGCCTCGGCCTCGACGAGTGCCCTATAGAACTGGTGTTCGCCGAACACTAGTTTCTGGAGTACGCTTCTCGCAGTAGCCGGGCCGACGCCAGTGTAGCTAAGTGCTTCTATTGCCTTCCTGCCGTAGCTTAGCACGAGATCTGCTGCTTCCATGTAGCGGCGTAGTGTTTCTCTTTCGCCCCGCGAAAGCTTTTTACCTCTCTTAACTTTTAATATAATTTTTTTAATATTTTTAGCTTCTTCCTCGCTATATACTGGGGCTAAGAGGCCGGAACCGCAGCTCTCGCATCGAGGCCTTTCAGGGAGAGCACCTATAGTAACGCTCCTAGTTGCCCCACACCTCATACAGACTAGAATAATCCTTCTCTTCAATATCTTTCTTTTAACTACCTCGCTCAAGACCGTGGATGGAAGAGCCTGGCTACGCAGCCGCTCTGGGAAGCGTGACTCACCCAAAGCCTCCAGCGCTAGACGGCTAAAGCCCTCCCTATCTCTAATAACAACCTTTACTTCACCTTTCTTTAAGCGTAGCAGAAACTTCTCCAACAACCCTATGTCGACCTTCTTTACCCGGATCTCTTTTAACGCCTCACTGCCAAGCGGCGTCTCCGACAAGGCTGATATGAGACGTTTTACCTCGCTCAGCTTCGCGTCGCGGCTGACAGCGCCAGAGCGCAAAGCAACATGTAGAAGCGTCCATTTATACACGCGGCTCCTGCGCAGACTACGAACAACTAGTTCTTCAACCTCATCAGAGCCCAGCTTGCGGAGTATTGCGACCAAGTTGCGCGCTAAGTGAACAGCATCTCTACTATTCACACGCAGCGCCACTACATAGGGCGTACTGGTTGTTTCCGGAGGATACCCGGTAATATCCTCGACCAGAGCCGCGAGCAGGTACTCGAACGCCATGTTGCCACGGCTTCCAAGCGACACGTGGAGAACAAGGGTGTCGCGGTAATGCTCGACGAGAAGCGTATCATCGCCTGGGAGAAGCTCGGCATCCTTTACCACCTTACATACATGATCCCTCAGCGCGCTGCTCAACGGGTAGGAGTCAAGCACGTCGCATCCCTTCCTGAGCCGGCGCAGGATAGAGGCTACCTCGCGTGCAACCCCATACTCAACGGGTATCAGGTCCCCCTCCCATGACGGCGGCAAGAGGTTAGTTGACCTAGTTCTTTTCACCCGAACAGCGTTGTCGTCAACGCTGACGACCTCCCAGACGTTACCGGAGAGGACAAATACATTGCCCCTATCAAGTGTGGCGACGAACTCCTCGTCCAGAATGCCTATTTTCTTGGAAGTCTCTATGTCTATGACACTGTACTGCCTAGTATCTGGTATCATGGTTGTCTGGTAGTAGTAGCTCCTCGCGCGTCTACCTGGGCGAGCTACGCCGTTTCGCACCCTTATAACACCTATGTATTCCATGAAGCCAAGGAGCGCCTCCATCTCGTCTATACTCATATCCCTGTAGAATGCGCTCCTTGTAACCAGCTCATAGAGTTCATTGACCTGGACCTCGCCTAGCTCCAGCACTGTTCCAACAACCTGGTGGATTAACGCATCGAAGGGTTTTGCATAGAACGGAGTTTCTTCGAGGTTTCCACGGCTAGCACGAGCAGCTATGACGGCAGACTCGAGCACGTCAAACAAGTTAGGTGTAGACACTATAACCCCACGAGATGGTGCCCCGTAGCCGTGTCCAGCCCTACCTACCCTCTGTGTTAGCTTAACAACCTGCCGTGGGGACATGTACTGTATGACGAGGTCGACACTGCCGACATCTATGCCTAGCTCAAGGCTCGAAGTCGCCACCACTGCCTTAACCCTGCCTTTTTTGAACTCTTCCTCCACCCGTAGCCGCAAGTCTCTACTCAAGCTGCCATGGTGGACCTCTACCTCTTTCTCGCCAAGTATTTCCTTTAAACGCGCGCCAATCACCTCTGCAGTATCTCTAGTGTTGACGAATACTATCACCTTACCCTTTGACGATGCAACGTACCTGGCTACAAGCTCAACTACCTTCTCATGGCTACTATGGCCGTCAACATCAACTTTAATGATTTTCCTTTGCAGGTCCTCTACCACGACGTAGCTACGCCAAGAGAAGAGGCGGCGCGCGAAGAAGCGTGGCTTAGCAACAGTCGCCGAGAGGCCAATAATCTGCAACCGCTGCCTCGTATAGTATTTCTCCACTCTTTCTATAGCCAGACTCAGCTCTGCACCACGTTTACTTGCCAGTATTTCGTGAGCCTCATCAACTATCACATATCTAAGCTCGCGAATAGCGCGTCGAAACTCGGGAACAGAGAGTAGGAAGTAGAAACTCTCCGGCGTCGTTATCATTACATGCGGCGGGTTCTTTAGGAAACGCCTCTTTTCCCCAGCACTACTGTCTCCATGCCTAACCTCTATCTGTATACCCAGGGCCCTACCAACAAGGCTCATGCGGGTGAATATATCCCTATTTAGGCTACGCAAGGGAGTAACATAGACAGCCTTTATCGCGCCAGGCCTGCTGCCTGCAAGTTTCTTGAAAACCGGGAACAGGGCGGCTTCGGTCTTCCCGCTACCCGTAGGGGCTACTACTAGCACGTTATTGCCACTAAGTATAGCTGGTATTGCTTTCTCCTGGACTGGTGTAGGCCTACTATACCCGATAGAGCGTAGAACTCTCGCCACGAAATCGCCTAAGAGGCCCTCAAAACCGGCCAAATCACTGCCCCCAGCGGCTTTATGCGATAAAGCTACTGCCTGTGACCGGCCCTCTTAGCACCAGGCCAGGGCAGAGAAGGTGGCTAACCTGTATGTGTGCTGCGGTAGCCAAAGAGGGTACCTGCATTACTGGCATCATAGCTGCTACCATCGTATCAATTATAGTTATCGCGGCCCCGCGGCTGGTCGCTTTCACGGCAGAGATGCTGCTGGTCGCAGCCCTGCTAGCACAAAGCCCCTTCCATGCCGCAATAGTATTTGCAGACGCCGCCGTCACTATGCTCCTCCATATAGGTAGCCCCACACTTATATACTGGCTGAGAGCGGGGCTCCTAGCAGCTCTACTCATACATACAGTTCTTATACGGCACCCTACTAGTGGAAAGAAGGATCTATATTATTCTATATGCATCTCTCTGCCCCTTTCCGCCGCATCCCTAGCGCTCCTAGCGTTAACGTACGCCACATACAGTATAATCGCACACAGCTCCATGCTCGCCTCCTATGCAGGCGCTGCACTTCAAACATTAGCGGCCCTTGCAGCGGCCCTTATCCTCACCAGTACCTGCCAGAATTCTACAGTTTTCCAGGTTGTACCAGTATACGCGGCCTCGGCGGCTGCAACCCACAGCCTAGCCCCAATCCCATTATTGCTAGGTACCGTTTTACAGCATGATGCGCCCCCGCCCTCTACTAGGCGCCAGAGCGGAAGCACCGGCGAAATACTTGGCATACCCGTTGGGGTAATCACTGCGAGCCTTAGGAGAGCTAGCAGCCCTATCCAGGCAATCCGTCACAGGAAGAGGCTGCCTAGATGGCTTAAACATCTACACGAGACACTGCCTAAGAACACCAGGTGGCGCTGGGCCACGGAACCAGGCACATTATACACTATAAACGTTGACCACCGCACGACTCCGCATATATTAGTGGTTGGAGCCACCGGCTCCGGCAAAACGACACTCGTGAAAGAGCTAATTACCGGCATAGCGTCGCTGCACGGCAACAACAGGGTTATAGTAATTGATCCCCACGGAGAATATTACACCCACTGTAAAGGAATATTTGGAGATGTGTTTCTACTTAAAGCAGGCTCCACCTCGCTTAACCCCCTCGAGCCTCCGCCAGGTATAGCCCCCCGTCTCCATGCCTCCAACCTTTCCTTCATGCTTGCAGCCCTTTACCGGCTTGGCCCACTGCAGCAGAGCCTGCTCTATTCGGCGCTGCTCTCCACCTATGAAGAGAAGGGCATAGACCCCGATAGCGCCGGAAACGCTAGAGAGGGGGATTGGCCCACACTTAGCGATCTCCGAAAGACCCTTAGAGAAGCATTAAAGTCGTCAAATAGAGCGGCAAATCTTTTAACATATATTGATAGTTTTATAGCTTACTTCTCCCCAGGAAAATATGTATACAATGTTAGCGAACTTATCCAGAAGTACCCTTGCATCGTTGTCAACCTAGAAGACATTCCTCTCCCAGAGCTGCGTTTTCTCTATGTCGACACTGTGCTCAAAACGATATACTCGCTTATCTCGAGACGACACATGAGAGACAACGGGGACAGGATATTCCTGGTAATAGACGAGGCCCATAACTTCGTCTCAAGAGGGTTACCTTCACCCTATCTTGTAAAGATATTCTCGGAGTCAAGGAAATACCGGGTAGTTGTTATCGCCTCAACGCAGCAGGCCACAAAGCTGCACGACGAGGTTCTCGCCAACACCGGCCATCTACTAGCCCTACATCACGTTGAGCCGAGAGAAGCCACCTATATTGCACACACACTTTCCGGAATTAATGATGCCGAAAGGATAAAGGTAATAGAGTATACGTTGAGCATGCTCCCAAAAGGCTATGTTGTGACAAGGCGAGGCAATGTAGGTGAGGTAGTCATTTTGAGGACGGGCGTGTACTCCCAGCGAAATAAGCCATAGCTATTTTAAGCACAATATATTGCTGGGGGAGCAGTGCCAGAGTAAAAGAGGGGGTAGCCATGGCTGAAGAGTTCACCGAGCCTATCAGCGAAGAAGCTGAAAAGGGTGCTGCTGAAGAAGTGGAAGAGGTAATTGATCTTAATGCACGCCTGCTGGAGGTGATGGTTGAGAGGACGGAGATTCTAGAGAAGCTGCTCAGCGGCGATGCAAGCATAGATGTGGTAAGAGAGGAACTAGGCAGGATCCGGATGCCGTCGCTTGAAAAGAGACGCAGAAGAAAGAAGACCGCCTAATGTTGTTTGGCACCGCTTTATACTTCCTTCTTGATTGAGACCTTATACCCTACCTCTTCCAGGGCTTTTCTTATAGGGTCCAAGTCGATGCTTCTATTAATTACGAGGACGACTCGGGGTTCTCCGTCGCTGTCTTTGTAGAGTTTTATCTTATCTATCACAACGGCGCCGCGTATATAGTCGCTTGGCTTATGAGGCAGCGCTATATAGTCTTTGAATTTTTTCCTACTATATTCGTAGAAGTCGTTGAAGTTGCGTACAAATCTAAGAACTTCTTTGAAATCCTTACTGTCTCGGCCTAACGCGTTCCTAAGCGCCTCAACAAATTCCTCAACATCACTAGCCGGTAGGTCGACAAACTTATACTTAGAAATATCAACACGTACTATCGCCTCACCTTTACCCATAATACATGCACCACATGGAAAGAGGGGCGCTCTAAGGTAAATAAGGCCAGGCGGCCTCATCCCTCCCACGGCCTACAATGCGGGGCCTATGGTAATAGCATGTGCCCCGCCGCGATTACCAGTGTTCATCGGTCACTAGCTAGCCGTCGACGCTGGCCGGGATATAGGCTTTGTAGGGTCCGCTGCTAGGTGGCGCCCGCATAGCGGTGCAGTCTTTGTAGGCGTGAACCGATTTATCCCGCCTGCCGATACGCTGGCCGATAGTCAGGAGGCGAGGGAAGCGCTGTGAGCATCTACTGGGAGCGCTGCGACATCTGCGGCAAACATCGCCCCACGAAGCAGTGCTGGCTCCACCCGGAGCGGAGCATATGCCCCTACTGTTGCCTAGCATGCCCCGAGCGCGATATCTGCACAAACCCTGCATGGTTCCCCGGGCTTCGTCTCCGAGATGCAAGGACGCATAGACGTGCCGAGGATGCCCGCAAGGCGCTGGAAGAGTTGCTGCGAAAACTAGAGGAGAGCTAGCCCTACGCTCCAGGCATCTAGACTCTGGGCGAGACCCAGTATACTAGCACGCCTCCAGAGGGGAGCTCGAAGGTTATTCTCATAGGTAGTGCTTCCCCATACTCCAGCGACGCAGTATCAGCAGCCGAGGTGGCCTTGGTCGTTGCCTTGAGTAGGTCGATCGAGTACTTTGCTCTAATTGGTGTGGGTCCCTTGACTTCATAGCTTATGAGGGGGTCGCCTACACGGAATATCCCGGTGTATTTCTTTTGCGCGCTTACTGCTATGGCTTCTAGGTGCTCATCTTCTGCTACAAGTTCGATCTCGTCACTAACTATCTTTGCATCATTAATTATGTTTTTAAAGTCCTCGGCCTCAAGCCTTATGCTGACTGTAAGCTCGACCTGTGGCTCTGCCAGTTCTTCTACGATAGCCTCTCTCAGTGGAACATAGAACGATCTAACAACGCCAGTCTTCTTGTCTATGAAGTTTATCTCTAGGCGTCGGCGTTCCTCATCTAGCTTGAGTTCAACCATGTCATTCCGGGTGCCACGTTTCGCTATTCTATTCACCTCCTCAGATGATACCACGAAAACCTTCTTTTCCTCGTCGAGTTCGTATTCCTCAAACGCTGATACTGGCAGACGTAGAATTATCATCGTAGTTTTGTCAGGTGTTAGCGTCTTAACTTCAAGGCCGTCTGCACGTGCGACAAAAGGTATCTCGTCCATTATCTTCGCTATAGTCTGTACTATGTACTTGAACTTGGTTGCTGTGGGATAAACCGCTCTAAACCCCACGGCAGTGTACCCCCGTACGTGTATTGAAGCGGCCCTGGCGGCTACTTAACCGCTGACACGCAGAAGAGACCACATTCAATGCTTTTAGGCGAACCGAGCCCGGGGCGTTATATGCTAGAGTCTAACGGCGGCTCTATACGTTATCAACTGGGGCGGTGATGGCGCTCTACCCGCCGTGAGGGCACTTGTGCCCGTTGAAGAGCTAACCACCGTCTGAGCCCCGTTAGCGGCTTCTCTTCCGGCAAAGCGGCAGGTCGTTCCGCGAAGCTATAGTTTTGAAACGTTCAGCATCTTCGCCCATATATATGTTATTGAACATCACATAGATTTCTTTGATATCTTTTTTACTTGTTATGATCTCATGTATGTAGGAGGCAAGTCGTTGGAGGTCTTCATCTGTGTAGCGATAACGGTAATTGACCTCTCTACCGCCTATGCCATGTAGTCGGAAGTAAAGGATTCTCTGCCCTGCGCAAATTACTGGCTGGTGGCGGAACGGGTCTACAACGTGGAGTAGCCCCATCCTGCATATTATTTCCTTCAAAACTTCTTTCTTTAAATTCCAATCTGCTCTTGGTTCCCAGCCTACGACGACGCCGCCACGCTCTACAGCACTAAAGAACTTTGTAATATTCGCGACATTCTCCTCGCTGTACCGGAAACTTGGCGGCGTTTGCAACACTACAACATGCGCGCCCAACTCGATAGCAAAACTGTGCACCAGACGCCATGCTTCTATGTTTTCCCGCGTTGGCCTTAGGTAGCCGTAGTTCTCCAAGTTGCCCGGGGGCGGTTTCCTTAACCGCCTCCATGTAGGGCTGCGCGGCGGATGCGTTATCACCTGCCACGCCTTCATGTTGAATACAAAGCCTGGTGGTGCTTCGCTGCGAAGCCTCTTGGCATAATCGAGGGAGGGGAGCTGGTAGAAAGTATTCTGAAGCTCTACTGTGTTGAACTTTTCATAGTACCTTTTTCTAGCAAAAGGGGAAGCCGCAACACCCAACCAGGATACACATAGCTATTACCTCCTACCAGCGTATGATGGTTATCTTTGGAGGGGCTTCACCTGAATGAAGCGCACTTCTGGGAGGCTGGACAGTACATTCTTGAGGCGCTCCACGTCTATCCCCGAGGGTGCGAGATCAACTATTATTATGCACTCGGCGTATTCGCCGCGTTTCACCGTCGTGCACTGGGTTGTTATCTGGTCCACTTTTAGCTCTGCGAGCTTCTCTGAGGCCCTGGCTAGTGCCCCAGGTATGTCCTTGAATTCTATTCTTAGCTCGTATAGGCGTCCCTCCGAGCTTGGAAGCGGTGTTATAATTATCTCCCTCTTCTCCGGATCCGCGATTAGGATCAGGTTCATGCCTTCTATAATATTTAATGCCTCCCTGACAACGAGAGGTATTGTGACCCTACCTTTGCTGTCGACTTTAACTATTTCTGAGAGCCGCATCTAAGCACACCAATAGGCGTGTTGAAAAATACGAGAACATATTTAAGCTCTATCTATGTTAAGGGTTTTCTGTATTACCTTTTACTCTTTCCCCGATTTTCCGCTGTTTTCTTCCTCCAACTGTCTAATAAGGGACTTGGCGAGTTCTATCACGGCTTTCGCGGCAGGCGTGTCAGGGTATTTTACGAAGAATGGCTCACCCCTGTCGTTCGCTCTCGATATACGCGGATCTATTGGTATCTCCCCTAGGAAGGGGACACCGTATTCTTCTGCTATTCGCTTACCGGCACCTTCACCGAAAATGTAATGACGGCTCCCATCTGGGCAAACAAAGTAGCTCATATTTTCTATTATGCCGAGTATCTTTAGGTTCAGTTTTTTACAGAAGTTAATTGCCTTGGCCACCACTATTCGTGATACATCTGAAGGTATTGTAACTATTATTGCGCCGGTTAGGTCTTTTATTAACTGCACTATTGTTAGCTGTTCGTCACCGGTGCCTGGCGGCAGGTCTATGAGCAGGAAGTCTAGCTCGCCCCAGTCCGCATAAGCCAGCATTTCCCGTATAGCTGATGTGGTCATTGCGCCACGCCATATCACCGGCACATCCTCTGCTGGCAGCATCAAGCCTATTGATAACACCTTTACACCCAAGGGAGCCGTTACGGGTATTAGGCGTCCTTCACCCGTCGCGAGCACATGCTGCCCCATAACACCCATCATCTTGGGTATTGATGGGCCATAAATGTCTGCGTCAAGGACGCCCACTTTCTTGCCGAGGTAGCTCAGGGCGAATGCGAGACTGGCTGTTACGAAGGATTTGCCCACCCCGCCTTTGCCGCTGAGTATCGCTATCTTGTACTTTATTTTCTTCATGTTCTCTTCTATCATCTTCTCCTGTTCTCTTATCTTCTTAAACGCCTCTATCCTCGCACGTACTTCGGGAGGCACGCTAGGCTTTGCGCCGCTCAAAGTTTCACCCTACAGCTGCGACAGTTAAACTCGGGAGGCCTTTTTCAAGCCACGCCGGGCTGAAGCAGGAGGGCTGCAAGACCCGCGCCACAGAACGCCGTGAAGACGGCTCGCCGCCGAGGGATGAGCATGCCGGACAATGGCGATCATTTTTACGAGGCCGTCCGCACGTTTGCTCACGACGTGGTAAGGGCGCTAGGCCGTATTGTGGGGTTGAAACAGCTCAGCGCCGAGACCGGAATAAGTGTAGCCATGCTGTCTAGGTATACGAGACGGCGTAGCAAACCCAGCAGGTCGTACATGCATCGCCTGCTGCGGTATATTGATGTTAACTCGGAGGAACTATTACGAGCCGCTGCAAGGTCCTTTATCGCAGAGCCCGTGCAGCGGGATATGCAGATTCTCCTTGCAACGGTTATAGCGAACCAGTTTAGGGGGAGCATTGATCTAGTCGTAGGGCTTCTAGACGTAACCTTTCCGGTAGCGGTGCTTGTTTCCACATTTCTGGATAGGCCGCTAGGTAGTGCATGGTATGAGGGCGCTAGTATACCGCGTTCAATGAAATGCGTGCTTGAGGGCTGTGGAGGAGGGCAGCGTCTAGCTTGTTATAGTATTCCACAATTATCCGGCGGAGAGAGTAGCGTGTTTATCGTGTCGCCCTTTGCCCCGAACTGTATTAGCCACGCAGTCAGGCGTCATCTTGAACGCATAGGTGCTACAGTAAAAGTGCTCAACTTGGCCAGCTATATTAACGAGTGAGAGCCTATCACCACCTGGACCGCTACTGCTCTAAAAGGCTATTCGAGGGAGCGATGAAGTGGGTCTTAAAGGCTGATCTAGTTTGCGTGATGAAGAACCCACGCGGCGAGCTCCAAAGGGACGTTCCGCGATAATGCATTGTGTAGACGGCGCAACGCTTTCCGAGGTGGCGGCCTACGGTTGTCTAAATGATTGTAGCTATGTAGCCCTTGTCGCCCCCCTTGACGAGGGGGCAGCGGCTGGCATAGTGTTTAGGATTGTTCCTCGGGACGCTTTCTGTGCTGAAAAACCGTTGCTTCACGAAGTTGGCTGCATTATAATTCTTGAAAATAATCAAAATAAAAATAAGAAGAATAATATATTTAATAAATTAATGAATATTACATATGACTTATTAATCTATTTCAAAAATACTGACGACGGGGTTTTAGCTATATTCGAGTGCACCGAAGACGGGGAAATGGAACGCGTAGTGAAAAACGCCATCTGCTCCTACAGCGAGGGAAGAACATACTTCTGCATAGATATAGAGGGAGTAGACGCAGCATAACAAGGGCAGCGAAAAGCCAACAAATACCCATGGAGAAGAGATGCCTGGAACCCGGTGTCTTCTCATATTCAAATCATTGTTTCTTCTTTCTACGCCTTCTCCTGCCTCTACTAGCCTTCTTTGACGCTTTCTCGCTTTCTTCGATCTCCTTCAGGCCTTCTTCAAGCCTCCTAAGCTCATCCTCACCTATAGTAAGCTGTGTCTCCGCGAAGTCGCTTAGCTTCTTAGCCTCACGTGTAGCCTCCTGCGCATAACCTCTTATCTCCTCTACGACCTTACCATGCTCAATATAAGGCACTATAATATACATCTTCTTCTCACGATACTCGTCATTTACCCACTCGTTGTCGAAGCTTATAGTAATCAGTGGTACTTCGACAACTAGCTCACCTAGCTCAATACGGCGCCCCAAGTTGAGTGCCTCTATTATGTCAAGCAGATCAGGGTCTATCGGCAGGGTTAGCCTTAGCTCGTACTTGCCCCGGAGTACTGTGAAATCACTTGTCTCCGGGTTCCACTCTTCAAAGGCTTTTTGTGCATACTGTTTTGCCGCCTGAGAGAGTTCCCCCTCATATATTTCCTCGCTGACTATGTTGCCTTCCTCGCTCCTGATAACCATAATTTTCAAGCTTCACCACCGTGTTTACATTCACCGTTCTAGGCTGTTCTCAGCATTGCCGCGTGAAGCGGCAAACATGCCACCTTATAAAGTATAGAGGATGGGGGGCTGACTCTCCCTATAACGATTCATTGCGTTGTCAGCTGGTTAGTTCTGTTATCCGTTTCTTGGCCGCTTCCAGGGCTAGGCCTAGGTCCGGCTGTAGCGAGTCATTGAGAGGCAGCCTCGAGAGCACGACCTTTATCTCGCCGTTATCGAATTCTGCGAGTAGCTGGGGCAGCCAGGGCATACCTAGCTCGTCGGTGTCTCCGTGCTCCGTTAGGAGGAGATAATCTTCAATCCTGGTTTCTTTCTCTACTTTGAGTTCCTCGGCTAGCTGGTCGAGTAGTTTTAGCCAGAGCTTATGGTGCGGATGGTCCTTGGCTGTGACCAGTATTAGCTTCGTTATTTTCGCCATTTCTTTCACACCGCCAACTCGGCTGGGACTAAGAGTTTATATGCTCTCTTACTCCATCTCGTGGCGTAGCCTTGGCGTTGCATTTCTGCGAGGAGTCTGCCGGCTGCACGTGTCGAAGTACCAAGGATACGGGCTAGCTCGTCAACAGTTATGTATATATATCCTTGGAGGAACAACATGGCGGCAACTCTCCTAACGTCTACGTTTACTCTCGGCATAGCGTCGCCACCATACTTACTAGAAGCAGAGGGCTCAAAGCCGCCTAGAGGGCTGGCCGAAAATACTTCTAAATACTGCAGCCCCGAGTGGCGCGTATTAACCCGATACCTGTAAACAATGATTTCCGGGCCGCACCTGGTAACTCAGCGGTTAAGACGGTGAACCGCAGGCATGGCAGAGCTAAGCTATGCGGGATTCATGCCGGTTTACGTGCCCGATACAAGCGTAGTGATAGAAGGTATTGTATCTAGACTTGTTCGGCAAGGAAAAATAAGAGGGAAAATAGTTATACACAGAGCTGTTATAGCCGAGCTTGAACACCAAGCTAATAAGGGTAAAACAACTGGTTATGCAGGCCTCGATGAACTTAAGAGGCTTCATGAATTAGCACGCCAAGGGGATATAGAGCTTGAAGTCGGCGGCGAATACCCCACAAGAATGGAGATAAAACACGCGCATGCAGGCAGCATTGACGCACTTATACGGGACTACGCCTACGAGATAGGCGCTACCCTCATAACATCCGACCGCGTACAGGCTCTTGTAGCCGAAGCACTTGGCATGAGCGTAATGTTCATTACGCCCGAGAAGGCCGAAGAACCCAGCATAGTAAAATACTTTGACGAGAAGACTATGAGTGTCCATATTAAGGAGGGTGCCCCGCCCCGCGCTAAAAAAGGTGTACCTGGCGACTGGGTGCTTGTCGACCTAGAGCCAAACCCTCTGTCAAGAAGACAAGTCGAGGAAATGGCTAGAGAGATAGTCGAGGTAGCCGAAAGGAGGCCCGACGGCTTCGTAGAGATAGACCGGGCAGGCTCAACCATCGTGCAGCTAGGAGCCTACCGTATCGTGATAACGCGCCCACCTCTTAGCGAGGGATACGAGATAACAGCCGTGAGGCCGCTGAGAAGACTACGTCTCGAAGACTACCGTCTTCCCTCAAAGATAGTCGCACGTCTCGAGCAAAAAGCGGAGGGCATACTCATAGCTGGAGCACCCGGGATGGGTAAAACGACGTTCGCGCAGGCACTTGCAGAGTACTATGCGCGCAAAGGACGTGTCGTCAAAACCATAGAGTCGCCGAGAGATATGCAGCTGCCGCCAGAGATAACGCAGTACTCTAAAAACTACGCGGAAATAGGCGAGCTACACGACATCCTGCTGCTGAGCAGACCCGACTACACCGTATACGATGAGCTACGCAGCGACATGGATTTCCGTCTCTATGTCGACCTCAGGCTTGCCGGTATTGGAATGATAGGTGTCGTGCACGCTACTACTCCCATAGATGCTATACAGAGGTTCGTGCACCGTGTAGACATCGGGATGTTGCCAAGCATAATAGACACCGTTCTCTTCATAAACAAGGGGTACGTTGACAGGGTCTACGAGCTCCATATGACTGTAAAGCTCCCAACAGGCCTTAGAGAGGCCGACCTAGCCAGACCCGTTGTCGAGGTACGCGACGCGCTTACAGGCGAGCTTGCCTACGAAATATACACATTCGGGGAGCAGACAGTCATTGTACCAGTGGGGAGGCTTACAGCCTCAACTACGTACGAAAAAGTGAAACGAATTATTGAGAGGCTTCTGCCGGGCGCCGAGGTCGAAGTAGACTCAAACGCTATAACCGTCAACGTGCCGAGAACCATGGCTAAGGCTTTGATGAAGCGAATGAGGCGGCTCAAAAAACTTGAAGACAAGTATGGTATAGCCATACGTGTAAACATGGTAGGCTAATACCATGACATCGGCTAGGAGGAGAGGCTTTGGCGCTGAAAGAGAGCTTGCAAGGATACTGTGGGACAGCGGCTTCGCTGTTATAAGGGCGCCAGCCAGCGGTGCGAAATCTAAACACGTGATATATCCCGACCTTGTAGCCATATACCGCGGCAAGATTTTCATCTTTGAAGTCAAGTATCGTAGGAGCGCTACCCTCTACGTATCATTACTTCAGCTGCAGAAGCTTGAGGAGTTTGCAAGAAGGGCTAGTGCTTCAGCCTTCGTGGCTGTCAAGATAGCCAGGAAGGGCTGGTACATAGTAGGGCTAGACATGGCTAAAAAGACGAGAAACGGCGTCAAAATAGACAAGGAAGTACTGGACAGGGCCTATACGCTTCAAGAGTTCATTAATAGCGTTACTAATGCGCCACTAGATAGTTTCCTCAAGAAGCGAGGAGGCGAAGGGTCAGACGGGTAAGCTTTCACTCATCCACCTGTACTCAGTCCGGGAGTAATTCCTCATCCCCTAGGTGCTTACTGGATTCTGAACTCCTTCAATTTTAGCTCATTTAACTCCCTCCAGATGACCCTTACAATGACAGGCTCGCTGCTCGCCTTTAGCTCGATAACCTCCTCCCTAGAAGGCGCTATACTGTCGACAACCTTCCTATCCACAACGAGGCCCTTGTTCAGCGCCACTACTATTAACTTGTCTACCGGTGCGGAGCCGGTGTTCTTCACGCGGACCTCTACCCTATCGCTCCCGATACGCCTAGCAGACGCGTCTATAACCGGCCTAGGTACAATCCCTCTTACAAGCAGCACGCTCGCAACTAACGCGTCGCGCGGGAAGACGTCACTTCTCCCCATGTAGCCTATCTCGAAAGTATTCGTACCGCCTAGGCTGAAGTCGTACACTGCAAAGCCGGCACCGCGACTTTTCCGCCCACCTACCGTGAGCCAGCTACCCGGCGGCACATAGGCAACGATTCGTGCCTCAAGAGGCGCAGGCCCCTCCAGGGGTGGAAGACGCACAGCTTCGCCCGGTTCTAATACGAGGACGCCGCCATACTGCCGGATATTTGTGCGCGCATTGGATTTTTTATAGAGGACGGTGACTGCTAGATGCTCTAGCGTAATAGTGCTCATACCGTAGTTTTCCACAGCGATAGTTATAGTGCTAGCAGGCTTAGACCTAACAATGGGCGTTATATCGTAGACAACCCGGCATATTCTCCCACCTACCTCGTTACGTTCAACACACATGAGCGGTTTAAATTCCCTAGTTATGGTTACCCCGTTACAGGTTACCCGGAAACCCGCCGGCTTCGACTCACCAACGCTAAGCGTCGCATCAATAATAGCGGTATCCACATCCGGCTCTAGCACTGCAAAGCTTGAGCTAAACACTGTTAACGTGGACTGGCCCAACTGAACCGAGGGAAACACGGCGTCATATACCACATATCCCTTGAACTCGTTTCTTTCAAACACGGGCACTAGCGAGCCCTGCGCCATGGCGCTGCACCTTCACCGCAGCTTACCTTCTATTGGCTAGTTTCCAAGCCCCATAGCCACACCCTAATTAAGGAGTGAGGGGCGGAGGCTTGTTTTCCACCACCATCGTTTAAACATATAGCTGGGGCCAGAGGGGCGAGGCCCCTATCCATGTCAAGCCAGGGAATGAAGGCGGTCGAGTATCTTCTTCATCGCAGTCTCTTCCTGGCTCCCACGCACGGCTACATAGTAGAGCTTAGCCACCTTCCCAGGCTGGGGACGTAGAAGGCGGCCTAGCCTTTGTATAAACTGCCTCTTAGAGGATGTGCCGGAAAGAACTATGCCCACATTAGCGTCGGGGATGTCGATACCTTCATCGCCGACCGTTGTGAGAACCAGTACCCGGTACCTGCCTTTCTTGAAAAGCTCCAGCGCTATTCTTCTACGCAGCTTATCGGTCTTCCCGGTCACAACTGGCGCGCCAAGTGTTTTTCCGAGGAGTTCGGCCTGCTGCACATACTGCGTGAATACTATTATTTTGCTCCCCCTTGCAAGTTCTTCGTTTACTATCGCTTTAGCTTCCTCAATCTTGTTCCTACTAAGGGCCAGCAGTTTACGCATCTCGTTGAGAAGCTGGAGCGCCTTTCTAGCAGTCTCGTCGCCGCTTGCCGACGCCGCCACTAGTTCTTGCACTGAGCGTCCCCGCGCGAGAACATTGTACCGCTGTTTAAGCGCACGGTACTTCTCGTATTCCTCCCTATCTAGTCGGACAAGCCGAGGGATTATCTCGAAACGCGCAACGTAGCCATATTCTTTTAGTTCTTCCAGTGTCTTAACGTAGACGACGCCGCCCATAAGGCTGAATAACTCATCGTGGCGCCCGTCTTCGCGGTAGGGGGTAGCCGTCAGCCCTAGACGATAGGGAGCCATTACATGCAAGGCTATGGAGCGGAAGCGCTCAGCCGGCAAGTGATGCGCCTCGTCTATAATAAGCAAAGAGAACTTATCCCAGAGCTGCTCTATGTTGCGATAGGCTGACTGGTATGTCGCTATCGTGATAGGTTTTATTTCCTTCTTCTCGCCGTAGAAAAGGCCCACAGCCATCTTTGTCGAGATAAACCCTTTTATCTTCTCCCGCCATTCGTACATCTGCTCCTTCGTGTAAACAACCACCAGGGTAGGTACACGGAGCTCCGCCATAGCTGCAAGCGCTACAACGGTCTTACCCGCGCCAGTAGGAAGAACAACCAGGCCACGATACCTATTCTTTTTCCACGCGTCAACAGCCTCAGCCTGGTACGGCCGGAGGCGCCCAGTAAACACGAAATCGGTCCTATTCGCAGAGAGCAGCCCAGTCGTATCCTCTACGTTGTAGCCACGCGAACGTATCTCTTCCACAACGTCTACTACTGCAAACGGCCTCACAATAAAACCTCTTTCACGACGCGAATACCAGACGAGACCTAGACCACGGTACTTTGAGAGCAGCTCCGCCAGGTACATCTTCGACCAGAGCACGAAGCCTTGCCGACTTAGCCCCACACGCACTGTCGCCTGCATCTCGGCTTCCTGCTCTAGCCATTTACGCGCCTGCGGCTCCATGATTGCTCCAAGAGACTCCAACATCTCCAGCACGTTCTGAAGACGAGGCGACCTTATGACGGACGAGCGGAGCATGAAAAGGCTGCAGCCATCCCTCCTGCCAAGGTACTCGGCTACATCCTTAAGCCTCTCGTAGTCCTCCCTGTCCAGCCAGCTACATATCTTGAAGATAGGCGCGGCAGCCATCACCTTTACCCCTTAGCCGCTCTTCTTCGCCTAGTAGAGGACTAGGGCGCCCTCAGGCCTACGCCCTGTGAAAGAACGACTCTAGGCGCGACGAGCCTAGGACCTCATCCCATGTCACATTGAAGGCAGCAAGTATTTGCTCAAATATGCTTTTCATAGACTCAACGTACTTGTCTACATCTATCTCCGGTAGGCGCGCCAGCTGGATCGGCTTTACGCCCTCCTTACCCCGCACCTTAACGAATGATATAACGTCTCCTGGCAGCACCTGCACGCCCGCTGCCGCTAGCTGCTTCGCCGCCTTAACGTGCTGAGGCGTGTTCTTCGTATAGGCCTCTATAGGCTTGTTTAGGGCCATCTTTATGGCTAGCTCGTCGAGGTTATATTCTAGGCCTTTGATGTTATTGTAGACGCCGCGTAGCTTGTTAAGGATGGCTTCACGTACCTTAACGAAGCCCTCTGGCGACTCAATGCTTCCTATCATGCGCAGTATGTCGCTAAACTCCTTCTTTAGGAACTCGGGCGTGTTACGCTTTTTAGCCACAAGCCCTTTAACGTCAACACTGCCATCCTCGTAGACACCTATGTAATTCTTCTTTAGGCCGCTGAAGGTGACAAACCGGTAGGTCTTGTCGACTTCTATGTCGAGGCCAAATTTTTCATTAACATACTCCTGGAGCGAGCGAAGCTTGTCCCTATCAGGGTGCCAAAGGAAAAGAGAATCCGTATCGCCGTAGAGCACGAATAGCCCTAGCTCGGCCGCCTTCTTCAGGCTCTGCCTTATCACGAAGCGGCCTATTGCTGTCACGCTCTCAGCAAGCGGGGGAGCGTAGAAGGGGAAACTTTCCGCACCGAACACTCCGTAGCTCGCATTTATGTAGACCTTCATTGCTGCCTGGACAGTATTATACCATGTACGCACATCCTCTGGCAACGACTTGTCCTTCGCCCTCTTCTTGTATATCTTCACACGGTAGTCGCGGAGAAGTCCGACAACCTGCGCCGTTAAACCTGGTATGCTCTTACACACCTTGTGGCCGACATCAGGCACCTCGACTATCTCGGATCGAGGACAGTACACCGGGTTAACCGTCTCGTAGCTGAGATTCCAGCGCTTAATGATACTAGGGTACAGGCTTGCATAGTCTAGGACGACGATATCAAAGAATATGCCGCTTGGAGGGTCTAGCACGACTGCGCCCTGGTACTTCTTGCCCTTTATTATCGCAGATGACGACGTACGTCCCTTAAGCCGGATGATCTCGTCTCTAGTCGGTATGAGGTAGCCGCGGCGCCGGTGCTCCCAGAAGAGGAGGCTTTTCACCCATGCAGAGACCTGGCTCCGAGTCACGTCCTCTAGGGGGAGCTTCGATATACGCATGAGTAGGATCATCAGCTTCCACACTAGGTCGCCGTTGAATGTGGTTAGTTTAAGCGTTAGCTCGGCGTCGCGTACGTTATACCGTATGAGGTCCAGTAGGGAGAGGTCACTTATTGTCGACTCCACCTCGACCTTATGTTCGCCTAGTAGTGCAGAGGAGACCGCCTCTAGAGTGAACTCCTTGTAGGCGTTGCCGAAGGCATAGGTCTGCACAGCCTTTATCGTGAAGAACTGGTAGAGGTCTATGTGTACACCATAATTAAGCGTTATGTAGTCACGCATAATTTTAAAGGGTATGGCTTCGCGGGGTATGCCGAGCTTTAATGCACGGTTATAGAGGTATGCAAAGTCGAACTTGTCGCCGTTGAAGGTCAGCACTACCGGGTAGTTTGCGAGCAGCCTAAAGGTCTCTAGAATAAGCGCGCGCTCGTCGTCAAAGATTTCCACGTGCACGCTCTCCTTGATGTCGCCGACGGGTTTTCCGGCCTTTAGCCCGGGCCTTGAAAGCACGTAGATTGCGCGGAGCCCCTCGTCGCTAGCGAAGGCGACGCTGATAACGGGGTAGGAGGCCTTATTAGCGTCTGGGATTCTTCCCTTGAAGGGCGTGTAGACTTCTATGTCCACCGCTATTCGACGAGGCCGAGGAGGAGGCTGCTCGAACAGGGGGTACCACTTGACGGCCATCTCAATTGTGCTCTCGTCCTCGCCTTCAAATATTTTCTTTATCTTTTCTTCCTCGTCCTTGCCGTGCTGCGGCGGCACAATAGCCAGCTTCCCGTCTTTAACAACGTGGACCATGCCTGGAACAAGCTCACGATCATATATATAGTTGTGGTGGAACTTTATGTTAGCCTCCCATGCACGCGGCACCTTGTCGCGAAGCGCCGGCACCACGTCCGGCGTCTTGACAACTATCTTTGTGGCCCTTATGCTTTGCCAGCGAAGTAGGTCAAACTTCTCAACAACCTCTACATGGTCGAAACCGGGGTGTTTTACTACTTGACGTACCTCCTGCAGCTTATCTGGAGGTATATCCGTTAAGAAGTAGGGCTTGTACCCGGTCTTGTCGTAGTAGACGTAGACGGTGCCGGTTTTCTCTTCATAAAGCTTTGCCGCTGCTACCCCACGCCGTCCGTCATAGAAGGTTTGTAGCAGGAAGAGAGGCTCCCCCTCCGGGGCCGAGGAGGGTATTCTTTGGAGAGGATATAGTGAGAGACGCTCCAACGCGTCATCAGAGAGCATGAGGCCCTCGAGGCTCCTACCATTGCGCCCATCGTCGCCTCCACTATGCCTGTGGTGCGGCGCGGCCCCGGCGGCTGTGGATGAGACTGCTCCACGTGAAACACCAAAGTAGCCCGTGCCCTGGGCTTCCACGGGGTTGTTTGCTGCACCGCTGCTAGCGCTGCGCGTGGCCACCAGGTTTGCCGTCTCCCCCCTGCCATATCCCGTCCTAGCCGTGGCCGCGTCTATCAGCGAAGCACCGGCCTCACTACCTCTCTCCCCCCCTCTAGAGGCCTTTTGGCGAAGCTCCCGTAGGAGGGTTTCGAGGCTTCTCCGAAGCACGGGCTCTGCTGCCTCACTCGCTTCATCTTTGAGGGGCTTATGACTGTCGCGAGTGTTTAGAGGGGAGGAGTTCCGTCCGCTCGCTGGGTTGCCCTGTTTCTCGCTTTGACCAGCGGAGCTTCCCCTACCTAGGTAGTCTAGCAGGCTCTTTTCGTTCCGACGGCCCCGTCCGCGCCGCGTAGACGGCATAGTGGCGAGCGCCCCTACTCTGGCATCAAAGAAGTGTAGTACCCTATAAAGCGCCAAGGCCTCTTGCCTAAACCTACCGATAGAGCTTATTAACCCCGCCTCGGGCCATAGTCCCTTCCCCGGTAAGGCCTGCCTGGGCCCGTAGTCTAGCCAGGATAGGACGCCGGCCTGCGGAGCCGGTGATCCGGGGTTCAAATCCCCGCGGGCCCGCCACCCTCTCCATCGCGTCAACCACCTGACCGGCTCACGCATTTACAATCTCTCTGCAGTGCTCCTCCAGAAACACCTTAGCCGGACGGCAGAGGCCGCGCCGAGCCAGTTTCTCGAC
>CAZCGO010000008.1:0-23187 GCA_964498685.1 uncultured Hyperthermus sp.
AGAGCCGGCGCCGGAAAGTAGGAGAGGAACCCACCAGAGGACTTGAACGAGACAATTCTTGAGCAGTTTGAGGGAAGAGATAGACAGTATATTGTAACGCCCATTACGGCTTTTTTGGGGGGCCTCGCTACGCGCATTCCACCTTCTCGGAGGCTTGCAGGAAGGTCTTGGCGATGCTCACATCCAGCTCCCTGCGTGGCTACCGCCAAGCTTCCTAAGGGTCGTGTGTTGCACTCGTGCTGCAACCCTGGGTCGTAGGCGTGTAGGTTTGGGAGGCGCGGGTTTGAGGTTAGGTGGCGCCGCGGCCGGGATTTGAACCCGGGTCACGGGCTTGACAGGCCCGCATACTAGGCCAGGCTATACTACCGCGGCACCATGTCCCACTGGCAGCCCTGCAGGGGTTTTTAACTATTTCTGGTGGGCTGTGTGCTGCCCGCTAGGCATAAATTAGCAGAGTGACGGAATCCGCTCTCCTTGGATTCCGTGGAGGGAGTGGATGCCATGAGCGTGACTTACGCTACCCTTGGCGAGCTAAGGCCGGGCAGCTACATAGTGATCGAGGGCGAGCCGTGCCGCATAGTTGAGATGAGTAAGGCGAAGACCGGTAAGCATGGCAGCGCTAAGGCACACGTGGTCGCTGTCTGCCTCTTCTCGGGCAACAAGAGGACCCTGACAGCTCCGGTCGACACCAGGGTTGAGGTGCCGATTATAGACAAGAGGGTTGGCCAGGTAATAGCAGACATGGGCGACATGGTGCAGATAATGGACATGGAGACCTTTGATACCTTTGAAGTGGAGAAGCCTAAGGACGAGGAGCTTGCCGGCAAGCTGCAGCCCGGCGTCGAGGTAGAGTACTGGGTAGTAATGGGTCGCTACATGATAATGAAGGTCCGCGGCGCCAAGAGCTAGGGCGCTGCAACTATTATATGTGGATACAGGTTGCCGTGGGCTACGCGCCTCTCGTGCACTATTTTCCAGCCATTCTCTTCTAGCACTCTCTTCGCATAAACATACTCCGGTGTTATTATAGTTATTGACTTCCTGAACACCTTCGTGGCTTCTCTAAGGAACTCCCGGTAGACCCGCCGCACCTGGCGTGGGCTGCCGAGCCTTATACCGTACGGCGGGTTAGAGACCAACACGTCCGCCTCGCCCACGAGGCTGCTGAGCCTCCTGGCATCACCCACGAGGAACCTTATCCGCCGGTGGACTAGGGCCGCGCGCGCGTTCAGCCTGGCCCCCGCTATGTGGCGCGGGTTCCTATCTATGCATGTCAGTCTGCTGTCCTCGAACATGTAGGCGGCCTCTATCGCCACGGTGCCTCCCCCGCACATGGGGTCAACAAGGTGGTCCCCGTCGCGGGCGCCACTGAGCATTATCATAGCATAGGCTAGTGTGGGCTTCAGGGCGGCAGGGTGGTCGTAGACGCGGTAGCCGCGGCGGTGCCATGAGAGTTCTCCGCCGAGCTCTATAGAGACCAGGACCTCTCGCTCGATTACATCGATGTGTATTATGGTCGAGGGGTAGTCTAGGTCGACGCGCGGCCTCCAGCCCCGCTTCTCCACAGCGGCGGCGATTACGGCGTCGCCTGCCACCCTGGCCACGTCTAGTGAACGGTACTCGTGGCTCCCTACGCGGTTCACACGGACGGCGAAGCTGCCGGTCGGCACGAGGAAGTCCACGGCCCCCGACTCCGCCACTATGCTCCTCACAGTGTCGAGGCAGGAGGCCTCGGGGCATATGGAGCCGCGGGCTAGGAGCAGGTGCGCGCGGTGGACACTGCCCAGCAGGCGTATGTGCTCCAGGTACTCGTCCCTGACCCTGACTATCACCCGCCCCAGGCCCTCCTTGACGGAGACTATCTCGGCGCCCAGCTTAGCCCTCGCCTCCTCCGCCGTGATGTCCTCTATGCCGGGGTTAGTGGTGAGTATGAGCTCCGCCACCCCTGTTCTCCCTCACCCCTCTTTCCCGCCACGGCACGTCTCCAGGAACTTATTGAGCTTCTTGGCTAGCGTGTAGAGTGCCGAAGCTTCTCCCGCCGTTGGCCTGCACCTCCAGAGTAGGTGCCGAACCGCTGCCTTCACCTGCGTCCACCGCTCCTTGTCGACAAGCCGCTCTATAGGCGCCTCGAGTAGCCGGTAGATCCTCTCCAGCTGCTCGGCGCCCGACTCCTCGACAACTACGTGGCCCTGCCCCTTGCTCCGGGCGAGCCAAAGCTCGTACAGCACTATGGCTACAGCGTGGCTGAGGTTTAGCACCGGGTACTCGGGGTTAGCCGGGATAGTTACCAGCAGGTGGCATCTCGCTATCTCGCTTCGCGTGAGACCGACGCTCTCCCTGCCGAACACTACTGCTACCGAGCGGTACCTCGGCGCGATCTCCTCCGCGAACCTCCTCGCAGTGACAGAGTGGCGTAGGACGTCGCTCCTCTGCCCAACCCTTGCGCTCGTACACGCGGCTACATCGACCCCCCTCAGGGCTTCGTCCAGGCTGTCGACTACGCGGAAACGCTCAACCATGTATGAGCCTTGGGCCGCAAACCTCCTAACTTCGCCGCTAAATGGGTCGACGGCTGGGCTAACCAGGTAGACCTCGTCGACGGCAAAGTTGGCTGCAAGCCGCGCAATGAAGCCGAGGTTTATCTCGCCCTCGGTGCCGACTAGCACGAGCCGCACTCTCACCGCGAACACGCCTCCACAACCACTATCTCCTCGAAGAAGTACCTGGCTGACGCCACGGCAGCCGCCTCCAGCCCTCTCTCCGCGGCACGGCCCAGCAGGCTCTCAGCCCAGTCGCGGAGCGTGGCCAGCACCACGCAGCCACCCCTCGAGCGGAGACAGTCGGCAACCCCCTCCAGCAGCCTAGCAGCGGGCTCCAGGCCGCCGCTCCAGGCGAGCCCCAGCAGCCCCTCCTCGCCCTCCTCGGGCACGAGGTACGGGGTGTTGAACACCACCAGCACGGGGCCTTTACGGGGGCAGCGGAGACATGAGGCGAGGTCGCACTGCGCCACCACGGCCTCCACCGGCTCCAGGCGGTAGAGGTTAGACCTGGCGCATGAAGCCGCGCAGGGGCTGATATCGGTGGCCACCACCAGCCCGGTGCCTCGGCAGGCGGCTGCCAGCACGCCGGTACCGGTGCCAACGTCGATGCACACTCGCGGCCTCAGCTCACCGAGAAGCCTCTTAACCTCGCCTAGGAGCAGCCACGTGTCCTCGGCGGGCTCGTAGACCTCGCCGCAGTGTTCGACAAAAGCCTCCTCATCCAGGTAGCTTAGCTGCTCGTAGGGCTCGGCGTCCACCGGGCAGGCGTAGCCCACGCCTAACCCCGATCCCCTCCGGCGGCGGCCTCAGCAGCCTCGGCTAGCTCCAGGAACACGCCGGGCGGTAGCTGGTAAACTCGGAGCCCCTCTAGTGGTTTCAGGGCGTCACCCGCTACGCCTCCCAGGCAGCGGCGCGCCACCTTTCCCGCTAGACGGTTGCGCTGAGAGAACATGCACCTAGTCAGCTGCTCCACGCGGCGCAGGACGCGGGGGCTGGGTGCACTGCTCCTCGGCTCCATGTAGACTATCTGGGAGTACACGCGCGGCGGCGGGTAGAACGCCGCCGGGGGGACAACTCTCCCCGGGCGGACACGGTAGGCCAGCTGGACCAGCACCGTTATGCGGCCATAGCTCTTCTCTCCGGGCTTGGACAGCAGCCTTTGCGCCACTTCGCGCTGCACGAGGAGCATGGCCGGCAGGCGCCGAGGGAGGAGGGCAAGCAGCGACAACAAGGGGCCCGTGATGTTGTAGGGTATGCTGCCGTAGAGCGCCTGTAGGCCCTCGAGCCGCAGCGGCGGCGCCAGGGCGTCCGCCCCCAGGACCTCGCTAAAGGGGCCTAGGAGCTTCTGGGCGGAGAGGAATGGAAGCAGCCCCCTGTCCAGCTCGAGGAGGTAGGCCTCGACGAGGGGGCAGCGCCGGAGGACCTCGCCTGTGACGGCGCCGGTGCCGGCGCCAACCTCTACTACCCGGTGGTAGCCGCATACCCACTCCGCGAAGAGGCGTGCAACCCACCTGGCGCGGAGAAAGTTCTGGCCAAGACGCTTCTTCGGCCTAGGCGCCGCCGGGCTCACTATGGCTCTCCCCGGGCCTTCTGGCTCGCAGGCTCCTGGCGGCCCTTGAGAGGTAGTCGAGGAAGAGGGGAGGCACCGGCTGCTCCCGCTCCCTCTTAGGCGGGCGGACGAAGAGGTAGTACTTCTGCCCGCCCTGCAGCTCCTCAAGTATGCGCTCCACGATAGCCTTGACGGGGTCGATGTGTGCCTGCTCCTTTATCTCCTCGAAGCTCTCGAAGCGTTTCTTCTCCCGGTACTCAAGTATGCGCTTCAACGTGCGCTTCCCCAGCCCCGGCAGCAGCTCAAGGCTGTGAAACCTCAGCGAGAGGGGCTCAGCTATGTTGAAGAACTCGACGAAGAGCGGCTCCTTCCTCCTCACTATCTCCTCCAGCACCTGCGGCAGGGTATTCTTTGCAACAGCTGTAAGGTCCCCATACTCTATATCGTTGTCAACCTTCTCTATCTTAAGCCGCTTCTCGCTCACCGGGCCCACGTAGAGCCTCTCACCTATATCTATACGCGCCATCGGGCGCGGCGTAGCCTCCATCAACGTGAAATAGTCCTCGCCTATCAGCTGCACCACAGGCCTATTACGGTGCCACGGGTGGCGGTCCGTAGGGTTACCCATAGGCAGGTAGTCTAGCACGTAGGCGTACTCCTCCCGATAGGGTCTCCGCCTAGGCCTCCGCTGCCGGTGGCCGCGCTGATGCTGCATCCCTGTACACCCGCAAAGAGCCCTAGACTACCCTGCACACCGGCGGCTCTTAGAACCTTAGCTCCTAGCCCCAACAGGGAATAGGCTACGGCTAGGCCGCGGCGGCATGCCGCTCAAAGACAAGCAGCAGAGCCACCACAGTATCCGAGGCCGGCGGGGCCCCTTCCCTCTACGCGCCCTCCTCCTCCTTACAGTACTTGTTGAGCAGCTCTACGGCCGCCTCAACCTTGTCGTCCTCGTAGCCGCCGTCTATGTTGCCCAGCAGGGCCTTCGCCTCGTCAACGCTCCTAGGGACAAGGTTGACAAGCATAGCTGCGGCGAGGCTGGAGAAGCCGGCTCCAACAAGCTCTTCCATAGCCTTCTCGGCCTCCTCTGGGCCGCACCTGGAGAAGCGGCTCAGGTACTCGTAGACCTTTGCAAGAATGGGGTTCTCCATGTAGTTAGGCAGGTGCTTCTCGAGAAGCGCCTTGGCGACCGGTACTGGGACGTGTCGCTGGGATATTATCTCAACCATTCCTTTCACCTCTGGGTGCTATCTGCAGGCGGCCGGTGCGGCCGGACCATGCGGGCCCCGGGGGATGCGCCGTGTTGAAACACTCGCCGCCGGCCCGGTGGGAGCCGCACTAGCTCCCAGCCCCGCTCTCCTTCCCGCCGGCAAACGCCTCCGGGGGGACCGGCCTCAAGTGCTCCGGCCTAATGAACAGGGTTTTCAGCTTGCTGCCTACACGTAGCTGCACGATGTAGCTCTTACCCCTCTTGCCTACCACGGTGCCTACCTTGCCGTGGTAACGGCGGTGGGGCATGCCGCCCATAACGGAGGGGTTTATGATGATGTATACCTTGTCGCCAGGGCGGTACTCGTGCATGAGCAGGCTTAGCGGCGGCACCGCGCCGCGCTCACGTACGTGTTTCTTTAGGAGCTTCCTGGTGCGGTGCCTATAGCCCCTTGGCGCCTTGACCACTGCCGTCACCCACGCAGCTCTGGGCTAGCCGCTAACGCGGGGTAATTATAGGCTCCCCGCTGCCCTCCTACCCCCTGTGACCGCTACCACGTCTAGCTCTGCACAGTAGGCAGCTGCACCCAGCACGCTGGCAAAGCTCGGCGCCGTGTCGCCGCCGTCCCCGCTCACAAGCTCCTTGATGTACAGTCCACCCTCCGCGTAGATTAGGGCCTCGAAGACGCGTCTGCCTAGCCTGCGGGTGGATACACGGTGGACGACGCGTTCGCGCACCACGTCCGGCCTCCGGTGGCGTACCCTCCTGGGCGTCCTCTGCCGCACCGCCCGGTTGGCGAAGAACTCCTCCAGCATGGCGAGATCGTCGTCACCCACTTCCCTGTCTAAGACCACAAGTGCCTTGTAGACTTTCCCATGCTTGCCGTCAACCCCCTTAACACCCGCGACGTCTCTCCTCCTCGCCCTGCCCTCGAGGCGGAACTCTACAAGCCCCCTGCTGCCCCGGTTGATCTCCGCCTCCGCGGCCCTAACGCTGACCCCCCTCCTCTTGGCCGCCTTAGCCTCGGCTATGAAGGGGCGGCCTGTGCCGAGCATCCTAACATCCGCATCCTCGCGGCCTGCGCCGTGAAGCACCACATCGTCGGCCTCATAGATGTCTGCGAGCCTGCTTAACCCGTCCTCAACGCTAAAGGGGTACCTTCTCTCGCCGCGCCTCGTCACCCATATTGACTGTGAAACCCTCCTAGCCGTCTTCCAGTACCGCCCCCGGATGAGAAGCGGCATAAACTCGAGACGCGTGGTCCACGTGCCTAGGTCCACCTCGACCAAGACATCGGGTGCCTCGAAGTCCGGGGTAAGACCCAGCTCCGCCTGCACCCTCTTACTGACCTCCCTCCTAACCTCGGCCCCAATGCTCTCACTGTACTGGAGCCCGTGTCGAAGCTTAACCTCGTCCTCCCTGGCCCTAACATCGTCCGGTATGCGTGCGGCAACGAGAAAACTAGAAACATCCACGTAGCGGAGCCTGTTAACGGCATCCCCGCCCGCATATGCAACCCTGTCCTCCAGGCTGCCGCCGCAGATGTGGCACGCCTCAAGCCCCGGCTCCTCGCCGAAAAGCTCCCGGTAGAGGCCCGCAGCCACCCTGCCCAGCCTCGGCGCGAGTCTGCGGAAGAGCGCACGCGCCTCCTCGTCCCCTTCCCGTATCCTGCGGTGAAGCTCCATGACCGCTATCAGCTTGAGGGCCCTTCCGCGCTCCGCGTTAGACAAGCCACGTCCAAGCAGGGCAAACATGCGGCCGAGACAGCTGTCACAAAGCGGATACTCCTCCAGCAGCCTCAGCACCCTCTCTGCGACGCCTTCCACATATGCAGCGCTCATCGTGGACTACCATCAGTGCCGCGAGGAGCCACCAGGGCTTAAACGTAGCCCCCTCGTCCCCGCCGGACTGGAGGCACAGGCAGCCAGGACAGGTGTCGCCAGCCTCGAGGAACTCCGCTGCCGCAACGCAGCCCTCGCAGGATGGCTCGCGGCCAACACGGCGCACCAATATACCCGGCCACCGGCCCCTCTTCACCAGCGCCCTAGCTATGCCCTCGAGGGCCGTCGCCTGGGGCGCGAGCCCCCTCACCTTGGAGCCGTTGACGCGTAGCTGGACGAAGCCTCCGTCGCTGAGCGCCGCCGCGCCCTCGAACACGACCCATCTCCGTATATCGTTTGACAGGAGGAGGGCCGCCGATGCGAGACGGAGGAGCAGTAGAAGAGCGTCACTGTAGCTGCGGGCCCGAGTGGCGTCAATGTAGCGTATGGTGTATCTATAGTCCTCCAACCTAGGCACCTGGGAGCTTCCCGAGCTTGGAGAACTTCTCCAGCATGTCTTTCCTCTTCCTCAGCTGCCTTACCATGCGTTTCACCGTCTTATAGTACGAGTATAGCTCCCTTACGTCGCTGGTCTCGACGCCTGCGCCTATTGCTATTCTCCTCACCCGGCTGCGCTCCTCTAGCAGGCTAGGCTCGTCAAGCTCCTCATACGTCATAGAATTCATTATGTTTATCCATTTTTTCATCTTCTCCTCGCTTACCTTGGCGGCGTCGTCAAAGGACTGCATCATAGAAGAGACGCCGGGCAGCATCTGGAGCACCTTCTTAAACGGGCCTAGCTTCCTCATCTGCTCTAACTGCTTGTATATTGTGCGGAAGGTTATCTTGCCGGCCAGCATTTCCTCCATGGTTTTCTCGAACTCTTTGACGCCCTGAAGCCTCTCTATGCGTTCGAGCAGGGACTCAAGATCGCCCATGCCCAGTATTCTGGCCACAAAGCGCTTCGGCCTAAAAGGCTCGATCTCCTCTATATCCTCGCCTGTCC
The DNA here is from genome assembly GCA_964498685.1 of uncultured Hyperthermus sp. GTDB lineage: Archaea > Thermoproteota > Thermoprotei_A > Sulfolobales > Pyrodictiaceae > QNYQ01. Next base: position 8,126 of record CAZCGO010000008.1, read on the forward strand.
CTATGAACTTTATCTTGGCCCCCGTGGCGGCGACTGCGGAGAGGGCGCCTCCGCCTTTCGCGGTGCCGTCCATCTTTGTCACAACTATGTACCCGATAGGTGTTGCCTCGTGGAACCTCTTAGCCAGGTCGAAGCTCTTTTGGCCCATAGAGGCATCTATGACGAGTATGACCTCGTCGGGGTTTATCGCTGCGGCAATGTTCTTCATCTCCTCGAGGAGCGCCTCCTCCTTGCCGTAGCCGTGGCGGCCCGCAGTGTCAACAATTATCACATCAGCACCCCTCTTCTTCAACTCCTCAACGCCGCGTTTAGCTATCGCGACCGCGTCCCTGCCGCCGGGCTCGCCGTAGAACATGGCCCCAGTCTTCTCGGCTAGCTGGCGAAGCTGGTCGTAGGCGCCGGGCCGGTAGGTGTCGGCAGCCACCACGCCGACCCGGTACCCCATGTCCCGGTAGAACTTAGCCAGCTTGCCCACAGTGGTCGTCTTGCCGCTCCCCTGGACACCCACCATCATTATAACGTATGGCGTGTAGGGTGGTCTAACCTCCGGCTCCTCGTCGCCGCCGAAGAGCTTCACCAGCTCCTCATAGGTTATCTTTACCAGCCACTCCCTGCGGCTAACACCAGGAGGCGGCTTCTCCTTGAGCGCCCTCTCACGTATAGTCTTCGAAAGGCTAAACACTAGCCGCACGTTCACATCGGCCGATATCAGTGCGCGCTGAAGATCCCTTACATACTCGTTAACAAGGCTCTCATACGGCCCGCCTTTGCGAAGCAGCTTGCCAACCGCCTTGCGTAGATCGTCAAGCCCCGGCAACCCTAGCCCCTAGAAGAGACCAAGACACAGGCCCCTTAAGTAGACCCTTCTTGGCCCCTACGCTCCACGCCGGCCTGATGGCGGCCGAGACGGGTTCTGCGTGGAAAAACGCACCTATTTACCTAGCTAGTGTTACCTCCCTTCGGCCTCGCGGCGGAGGAGGCGGGCTGAAGGCCTCTGCAAAGGCCGCGCAACGGGGTTGGGAGCATTGAGGTTCTGCCCACGGTGCGGCTCGCTAATGATGCTACGCGTCGAGAACGGTAAACGTGTGTGGGTCTGCCCTAGCTGCGGCTACCGGGAAGAGATCGGGGCGGGCCAGCAGGCGGCCGGGCCGGTGCTGAAGCAGAGGATAAACCACCATCCCAAGGAGCGGCTAATAGTTGTCGATAAGTCGAAGCAGGCCGAGAACCTGCCTAAGACGAGGGCTACGTGCCCACGCTGCGGTTACCATGAAGCCTACTACTGGCTCGTGCAGACACGTAAGGCCGATGAGCCTCCAACAAGATTCTTCAAGTGTGTACGCTGCGGGTACGTGTGGAGGGAGTATGACTAGCGTGGATTGTGAGCTTGCGAGGCTCTATGCCGGCATATTCCGGAAGCTCAACGAGGATCTTTTTGAGGCGTACGCTAGAACCCCGGTCTCGGTCTCGTCGAGGCCGTATATTGAGAGGGCTCTCCGCCTGGTCCGCGCCGGCATGACGGCTAGCATGGATGCGCTTGAGAAATGCCGCTCGGCTGTGGACGGTGCGCCATCGGGCGGCGGGGCGGCTGAGCCCCCTGGAGGCTAAAACCCTCCCCAAGGCCTTTATGGTTCCCCTTAGCTGCTAGCAATGGTGCCGGGTGGATGCCGTGAAGCTAGTATTCTTTGATGCACGTGTCTGGAGATACTTGATGTCTGCAATATCGAAGGTTATAGACGAGGGCGTGTTCACAGTCTCGCGTGATGAGGGGCTGCGTTTCCGCGCCATGGATCCCTCCCATGTGATACTTCTCGACATGAGGTTTCCGCCGGACTCCTTCGAGGTTTTCGACGTCGACGGGGAGCGCAGCATAGGTGTCAACTTCGAGGATCTGGCCAAGGTGCTGCGGCGTGCACGGAAGGAGGATCGGCTTGAACTGGAGGCTGACGAGACGACGTTCACCATAACGCTGAGCGGCCGTGGTACGAGGAAGTTCAGCCTCCCGATACTCGACATAAGCGGCGAGAATATACCGGAGCCGCAGCTGGAGTACAAGGCCCACGTCAAAGTTATGAGCGACATCTACCGTGACACGATAAAGGACGTTGAACTAGTCGGTGACGTGCTGAGGCTCCGCGCGACTCCTGACGAGTTCCGCGTGCTCTCAAGCAGCGAGTTCGGCGATGCAGAGATAATATTCAGTATGGAGAGTGGCAGCCTCCTGGAACTCGAGGCCGAGGACACGCAGGAGGCAAGCTATACGCTAGAATACTTCAGCGACCTGAGCGGCGCGTCACGGGTCGCCGACACGGTTACAATAAAGTTCTCGAGCGACATGCCGGTGCAGGTTGACCACGAGCTACCCCAGGGGGCGTACTTCGGGTTCCTCGTGGCACCGAGGGTCGAGTAAATGAGGAGCCCTCAGAGGCGCGCCCTTAGGCTGCTCGGGGAGCTGACCCGCCGCTACTATAGCGAGACCAGCGTCTACCTGCCCTACGATTATCCTTTCCGCGAGTTCGCGGCCCAGCTCTGGGGCAGCCGCAGCTATATCCGCCACATGAGCTTTGCGAATAAGGGCGAGGTGCAGCGGTTCCTGGTGAGCAAGGCTCCTAAGCATTTCTACTACTCCTCGGCGCGCTACGACCAGCCTGGAGTCGACGATATGGATGCCAAGGGGTGGAGGTCGTCCGACATAGTGTTCGACATTGATGCCGACCACCTTCCAGGCTGCGAGGAGAGCCTTGTGAAGACGGAGTCCATCTTCGGCGACGAGGCCTCGTTTATCGAGGAGCGCTGTATTGTAGAGGCTGCTAGGCACACTGTAAGCCTCTATGATATACTTGTCGAGGAGCTAGGCTTTAGGAAGGACAGCCTGCAGGTAGAGTTCTCGGGACACCGGGGCTTCCATGTAACCGTTTACCTGCGCGATACGGATGAGGAGGCAAGGCTAGGGCAGGATTATAGAAGAGAGCTTGTAAACTACGTGCAGGCAGTGGGCCTCCACGAGGAGGTTCTCGAGCCTTGGCGGGCTCTTGGCCGTAGGAGGCGCAGCATCCAGCCAGTACCCCCCTTGGTGACGATGGCCGGCTACCGTGGCCGACTGGCGCGTACGGCCCTGCGCCTAGCCCGGGGCTCGCCTCTAGCGCGTGTATTCACCTCCACCCCCGTCGAGGCTGCCCGGCTCTATGCGGAGAACCGCGAGAAGGTGGACAAACTACTGGAGACGGCCAGACGCTACGCCTCGCCAGTGGTAGACGCGCAGGTGACTGTTGACACGCGGAGGCTCATAAGAGCCCCCCTGAGCCTTAACGGTAAAACAATGCTGCCAGTCAAGCCTCTCGACATTAGTTCTCTGGACGAGTTCCGGGTTAGCGAGGACCTGTCCCCCTTCTCCAGGCTAGGCGAGCTCCGGGTGGAGATACTTGTAACCTCGCCCAGCCCGGTAGAGGTTCTAGGCCACCGTCTCCGCCTTCGCCGCGGCGAGCGGCCCCGGCTAGCCTACCCCGTAGCGCTTTACCTTGTAGCTAAGGGTGCTGCGGCGCCGCTCGAGGGGCCGGGGGTTGGGGTAAACTAGGCCGGCGGTGCCTGCTCCCTGTAAGGGCGGTGAGAGGGAGGGTCAGGACAGTGCCTCAGGGTCTTTCAGCTCTCGCGGAGGCGGCTGAGGCGGCGCTACGTGGCGCCGATCTCTCAGAGCTGGAGGATACTTGTGCAGGGCTCCGCAAGGCTCTTGTCGAAACCCTCTCTGATGTGAACACTTCTGAGATGCAGGGTTTACTCGACGCGTACCGCGGGATGGTGATGGAGGGGCTCTCCTATCTCGCCGAGGCCCTCTTGGCCGCAGGGCGTGTGTTCGGTGACGCGGAGCTGGCGGCGCGTGCGGTCTGCGGCCTAGCCTATGGTGGGGATGGCTGCCTGCTAGTGGAGCTGGCTAGCGACGTCTCGCTCTCAGGGAGGCTTGTGAAGAAGGGAAGCATAGTGTGCCTGGAGCTTCCTACCGCGTTGTTGCTTGACGCAGCGGGTCTCGCCAAGGTGTTGCTGAAGGAGTTCGGGGCAGCGAGCGGTAGCCGGCCCGGCTAGGGGCCCGGGCTGGGTGTGGGCGCGGTTTGTTTAAGAAGGTGCGTTACTCCGGCCGGTTGGGTATCACGGGTACAGCGAGGGAGGGCCGGCTTGAAGGTTCCAAAGGTCATAGTGACGTACTGCCCACGGTGTAGGACGCATACGCCGCACAGCGTGACTATATACAAGCATGGGAAGAGGCGGAGCCTGGCTGAGGGCGAGAGGAGGTATCGGAGGAAGCAGGAAGGCTACGGTAGCAAGCGCAAGCCCGAGCAGAAGAGGTTCGCCAAGGTTACAAAGAAGGTCGTGCTCAAGCTGAAGTGCCAGAAGTGTGGCTACATACTCCACCGCCGCGGGATACGCCTAAAGAAGGTTGAACTCGTGGAAGTGAGGTGATGCGCGGTGAGGCGTACGCGTATACTTGTCCCGCAGCCCCGTAGCCGCTTCCTACTGGTCCGCTGCCCCGTGTGCGGCAACGAGCAGGTAGTGTTCAGCCACGCCACGTTCCCGGCGCGTTGCCTGGTGTGCGGCGCGCAGCTGGTGGAGCCCACCGGCGGTAAGGCCAAGATAAATGGCCAGGTGGTACGCGTCCTGGGCTGAGGCTGGTCTATGCGCCGCGCCTTCCCCCACTGCCTGTTTTAGCTCCCCGCACCTGGCTCGGGTTAGCTCTTCTGCCGGCAAGGCCGTCCTCGGCCCGTGCTTGTGAAGCATTTATTGACTGACGCGTCGTACTTGTGGCGTAGCGCGAGGTGGTGTGCTGATGCCTCTACGCCGAAAGGAGCTACCAGACGTGGGCGAGCTAGTGGTTGCTACAGTGAAGAAAGTGTACGACTATGGCGCCTACCTTACGCTCGACGAGTACGGGGGGCTCGAGGCTTATCTCCCCTGGAGCGAGGTGGCCTCCAGGTGGGTTCGGAGCATCCATGACGTGGTAAAGCCGGGCCAGAAGATAGTTGTCAAGGTTATACGTGTCAACAGGAGGAGGCGGCAGGTCGACGTCTCTCTAAAACGTGTCTATGAGAATGAACGCCGCAGAAAGATGATGGAGTGGAAGAGGGCCCAGAAGGCCGAGAAGATACTCGAGATAGCTGCGCAGCGCCTGGGCAGGAGCTTGGATGACGCCTACCGGGAGGCTGGGTGGAAGCTGGAGGAGGCCTACGGCGACCTCATGGCGGCGTTCGAGGAGGCGGCCATACGGGGCGAAGAGGTGCTGAGGAAGGCCGGTGTCCCGGAGGAGTGGATAGCCCCGCTCCTCGAGGAGATACGCCGCCACGTGGAGGTAAAGAGGGTCCGTATTTCCGGGATATTGACTGCGCGCAGCTACGCCGGTGACGGTGTTGAGAGGGTGCGCGAGACGCTGCTGGAGGTGAAGAACACTATCTTGGCTACAAGCAAGGACCTCTCGGTGAAGCTCTACACGGTTGGCGCCCCCCGGTACCGGCTGGACGTGGAAAGCTTCGACTACAAGACCATCGAGAAGGCTCTCGAGAAGGCAATAGAGGCGGGGGAGAAGAAGGCCCGGCGCCTGGCTGTGGAGTTCTCGTTCACGAGGCTCCGTAAACAGTAGCGCGTTGGCACGGAGACAGCGCTAGGCGCTGCTTGGAGGCAGAGAGCAGCCATGAAGTGGTTGATGAGGCGCTGCGTGAAGTGTGGGCGCTACACCCTGAGGCGGGACCGGTGCCCGGTCTGCGGCGGCGAGCTCGTAGTCCCCCACCCGCCGCGGTTCTCGCCCGAGGACCGCTACCTCGTCTACCGGTACCGCATGAAGCTGCTGGCCGGCATGATAGGCGGAAAGAGGGAAGAGACCTCGCAGGAGGGCTCCGAGTAGCCACCCCTACCATGGCACGTTTTTGAGTCCGAGGCGGTAGGCAGCGATATTCGTCGCCCGGTGGAGGAGGGGCACTGAGACGCCGAGGATTGCTGCGGGTATAGGGGCCGGCAGGTAGCCCGCGGCGATCGTGGCGACTATCGCCCCCGAGTAGAAGTCGAGCTGGTCGAGCACCGGCGCCGGCGCCCCCCTCTCAAGGCCGAGGCGGCGCTTAATGAATGCAGCCGCCATGTCCCCCAGGAGGGCGCCTATGGCTGCCGCGCAGCCGGCAGGGAAGACGGCCGCCGCCCCCATGGCTGCGGAGAGGAGGTAGGCAACCACGGCGCCGTACAGTGTGCCTATGAGTAGGCCTTCGAAGGTTTTACCCTTTCCCAGCACCGGCCTCCCGTCGCGGAACCTGCGGCCGCCGTCAACCGGGTGGCCGTGGCCACGTAGGAGCACCGGAGAGGCGTTAGCTACAAGCGCGGGTAGGAGAGCAAGTACTGTTTCAGCCGCCCCTAGCAGTTGAGCCATTTCACGCCCTCCCCTGTTATACGGTAGAGGTACGTCTCGCCATCCACGCGCGCGGCCCTTGTCCCACCCTCCCGCCTGGTTAGCTCTATGAGTGTGTCGGCCCAGAGCCCAATAGCATGAAGGCTTGCCGGGATGACGCCCTCTCCGGGCTTCCAGCGGACCTGGGCAGTCTCCACGACCAGGAGGCCGTACCGCTCAGACACGCTGTAGAGCATCGACGCAAGGAGCGCGGTCAGCGCATAGGCGGCGCGGCCCTCGTGCGCGTAGCTGTTAATGGAGTCGACCGCCACGGCGTCGTAGAACGGCAGCTGACGGTGCGTGACTACTTCGAGGAAGTCCTCCGCGTCGAAGGCCTCGTATACGATAAGCCTCCCTAGGTCGATGTCCATGCCGGCGGCTCTTCTCAGGAAATCCAGCCTCTCGGTGGTTATGTAGAGGCACCGGTTGCTGCACGCCTCACTAAGCACCTCTAGAGTGAGCGTAGTTTTGCCTACGCCCGCCTCGCCGTAGATCAGCTTCACGCCGGGCCCTAGCAGCTTCTCGCGGATAGCCTTGCAAAGCGGCAACGGGAGCCGCAGCCCCGGGGGCAGCCTGTGGCTCTGCCGGGTGTAAGTATGTGGCGTGGCCGGCCCAGGAGGGCGCCGTGCAGCACGGCCAGCGTGAAACCATAATTAGACCCGGCGAGGTGCTAGACCATGGTAGAGGATGAGCCGCAGCCCCCGAGGGGCGTCGAGGAGGCCGTGCGGGGTAAAGCCGTGACGGCTTGGGCTAGGAAGGGCCTGGCTGTTGTGTGGAGCAGCGACGCCGAGTTCGCGGAGGCGGTTACAGCCACCCTGAACGTGATGGGTTATTCCGCCCTGGTGCCTGGCTCGCGTGGCTTTCGCCGCATCTGTGGCCGCGCGCGCCTAGTTGTGGTGGATGCCCGTGACGCTCGGTATCTTCCCTCCTCCTGCGGTTCGGCCCCCCTCCTGGAGATAGGCGGCAGCACGGGTGAAGCCGTGGCCGACCTTCTTCGTATACTGGGGGCCTCGGAGCTGGCTATAGGCATAGACCCGGGCGAGTCGGCCACCGGGTACGCGATGGTCGCGCAGAGCACTGTCCTGCACGGCAGCGTCGTGCCTAGCAGGGCTGACGTGGCCAGCCTTGTCTGCGGGATAGTGCGCCGCGCGCCCGGCCTAGCCACCGTCGGCATCGGCGCCGCGCCCGCGGTGAGAAGGAGCGCAGTGGCGCTAGCCGGCCGTCTCCGCAGCACGTGCGGCGTCAACGCGGTGCTTGTGGACGAGAGCGGGTCTAACCGTGAGGCGCCGCCCGGGCTCCGGGGCCTGGGGCCGGGTATGAGCGTCCATGTCAGGGCGGCCGCGGTAATAGCCCTGAGGGCCAGGGTCGCCAGCGCTATAGTTGGGTAGCGGCGCCTGCCCCTGCCGCCAACGCCCCGGGCATGGTGGTGACGCGTTGCTGAGACTAGAGCTGTCCATCAGCGAGGGCATGATGGCCAGGCTCTACGGGCCTCTCCGTGCCCGAGTAGCGGAAGGGCAGGTCATGGTGCTTGGCGCTATATTCAACCGTGGAGACGAGTTCATTGTGAGCCGGTTCCGCAGCTATGCGGCGAAGGCGCTGGTCGACAGCCGCCTGCAGGTAGTGCTCGAGGACGGCGGCTCTGTTGAGAGGCCCGCGGCTGGCGAAGAGCCCCTGGACCGTTGGGTTTCAAGCGTGGACAGCCTCCTCGCCAGGGGCTGCCGCGGCTTCATGGTCCTAGGGCAGGTGGATAGCGGGAAGTCAAGCATAGCCGCGCTCATAGCTAACCGCGCGCTACTCCACGGCTACAAGCCGGGCGTCGTAGACGCGGACGTCGGCCAGGCCGATGTGGGGCCGCCCGGTTGCGTGTCTGCAGCCCGTGTCGGCCGGCAGCTGCTCTGGCTCCGCGAGCTCGCGCCCGAGCGTATCAGGTTCGTGGGCTACATTACGCCTCAGCGTGCTGAGAGGCGGATACAGGCGGCCGTGACAGACCTAGTATGGTGGCTGAGGAGCACCGGGACGGAGGCCTTAGTGGTTGACACCGATGGCTGGGTGCAGGGCGTACAGTCTCTCGAGTACAAGCTTGAGGCAGCCTATACCGCGGGGCTCGACACGGTCATCGTGGTTGGCGACCGGAAGCTCTACTCTATGCTTCGCAGCAGCTGGGGTAGGCGCGGCTGTGGAGTCCACTACCTGGAGTCTCCGGCGGCTAGGCGCACACGTGACCGCAGCGATAGGAGGCTGCTCCGAAGCGAGGCTTACCGCCGCTTCCTGGAGCCTCTGCGTAAAAGAGTGCTGGGCTTCGAGGAGGTAACGGTGCTGGGTAGCTGCTTCTTCCTGGGCGACCGCCTGCCCGCGGAGACGGCGGAGGGGTTCTCCTCGGTGCTGCGCGTCCCGGTCCTCGCCGCCAGCGAGACCTACGACACCCTCTACGTTGTAACCCGTGGGCAGCCGGACCCGGTTGGCGTCGAGAAACTATCTACGGCTTTGAACAAGCAGGTCTACATACTAGACGTGAACAATATGAGAGGCGCCCTGCTGGGCATTATAGGCGCCGACGGCTACGAGGCCGGGATAGGCCTGCTGGACTCGATAGACTTTAGGCGCAACGTTTTCACCGTGCTAACCCCCTACGAGGGGGCAATCACCGGTATAATCATAGGGGGTACGAGGCTTAACCAGAACCTAGAGGAGCAGGGGAGGCCCCTGAGATGCGTAGTCTAGTGGAGAACGTGGATGCAAGCCTTGCAGTCTTCCTCCAGCACGTCGGCGAGCTTGGCCTCCGGCTAGTCGAGGTGGAGGAGCCCCTAAGCCCCATCTACGAGGCTGCCGCTCGGATAGCTGAGGCTGAGAGGCGCGGCGAAACCATCCTCTTCAGGGTAAAGGGGTACCCCTACCGTTTCGCCGCCAACACGTTGCCCAGCCGGTCTCTCCTCTACCGGCTTCTAGGCGCCAGGGATGACCGGGAGGCCTATGCGGCGCTAGACGCGGCGGAGAGGAGGCGGGGGAGCCTGGTAGAGGCCGAGGAAGGCTTCAGCTCCTACTTCGAGGAGGCGGGCAGCGGCCTAGACCTCCTCCCAGCCCTGAAGTTCTACGAGAAGGACGGCGGCAGATACATTACATCGTCTATATTCGTGGCGTGCCGCGGGGGGGTCTGCAACGCCTCCATCCACCGGATAATGGTCTCGGACGACTACGCGGCCGTAAGGATCGTGCCGAGGCACCTATACACGCTGCTAGGCCAAAGCGGGGGAAGCATGGAGGTCGCGGTAGTCATAGGAGTGGATCCACGCGTGTCCCTCGCCTCCGCGCTGAGCCCGCCCCTTGGCGTCTTCGAGTTCGAGACAGCGGCTGCCCTACTAGGCGGCGAGATGAAGGTGTGTAGGACGCCTCGCTACCGGATCCCGGTGCCGTGCGGTGCGGGGATGGTTGTGGAGGCGAGGCTAGGCCCCGAGAGGGCCAGGGAGGGTCCCTTCACCGACCTCCTGGGCCTGTATGATACTGTGCGCGAGGAGCCGGTGCTGCACGTCGACGCGGTGTATGTGAATAAGCGCTACGAGCCGGTTATGCACGTCATACTGCCGGGCGGCATAGAGCACATGCTGCTCATGGGGTTCCCCAGGGAGGCCAGCATCTACGCCGCTGTCTCCAGGGCTGTGCCGCGTGTAAGGAAGGTACGCCTAACGCCCGCAGGCGGCATGTGGCTACATGCCGTTGTCTCGATAGCGAAGAGCCACGATGGCGACGGCAAAACCGCCGGCATGGCGGCTCTAAGCGCCCACCCCAGCCTGAAGCATGTAGTGGTTGTAGACGAGGACATAGACCCCGACGTGCCTGGCCGCGTCGAATGGGCCATCGCCACGCGTTTCCAGGCAGACAGGGGCCTAGTCGTAATCCCCCATGCTCGCGGCTCGACGCTCGACCCCAGTGCAAGAGACGGGCTTACAACCAAGCTAATTGTGGACGCCACGGCTCCTCTTAGGGAGCGCGACAAGTACACTGCTCCACGCATACCGGGCCTCGACAAGGAAGGGGCATAGCGCAGGACGGAAAGGGGGCGGGCCAGATGTACCTGTCGCGGCTCGAGGAGCAGATGCTCAACGGCGAATACGGCGAAGCCACTGCAAAAGCCCTTAAACTAATAGTGCGTGTAGGCGAGGCCCTCGGCGCCGAAAAGCTGGTAGAGGTAACTCATGCACATGCAAGCGGAATATCGTACGACAACATAGGCGAGGCAGGCCTGGGCTTTATACGTGACCTTCACCGCGCCGGAGGCAGGGCCAGGGTATTCGCCACCTACAACCCTATAGGCGTCGAGCTCTGGGGGCCCAGCGTGCTCCCAGCACCACCAGAGTTTCTCGAAAAACAGTTCGAAATAATCAAAAGCCTTGAAGCCATGGGGTTTCGGCGCAGCGTCACATGCATACCATACCTTATGAGAAGGCCCCGTCTGGGCGAGCACCTGGCCTGGGGCGAATCAAGCGCAGTAGCGGTGGCCAACACGCTCTACGGGGCCAGGACTAACAGGGAAGGAGGCCCAATAGCCCTGGCGGCCGCAATAACCGGCAGGATATACCACTGGGGGCTCCACCTGGACGAGAACCGTAAACCCACAGTCCTTCTACGCTACCAGGGCGCCAGGCTTGCGGAGCCGGAAGCCGGAGTAGCCGGCTACATCGCGGGAGAGGTGTTCCAGGACCGCGTCGTCTACGTGGACGCCGACGTGGAGGCGCCGCGCGGCGTCCAGGCAATGTGCGCGGCGGCGGCCGCCGCCGGCAGCACCGCGATGTGCGTGGTGCGCGGCGTCTCGCCGGAGGACAACGGGCCCCCCTCCGAGGTGGAGGATAAGCTCTCTCTAGACAGCCGCGACGTGGCGAGGAAGAAGGAAGAGATAGCCCCGGCAGGGCTCGAGGAGGCCGAGCTGTTCTTCACCGGGTGCCCGCACCACGGCCCCGACAAGGTCTACGAGATAGTAAGGCTGCTCGACTCGGCAAAGATCAAGCGCCTCTCCCGGCCGCTATGGGTAGCGGTTCCAGGCTACGCAGCCAGGGAGTTGAGGCCTATTGCTAAGCGACTCGCCGAGAGGAACGTACACGTGCTGCCCGGGACGTGTATAGTCGTGTCGAGGCTTCGCGGCGTGGCCTCCGTTGTGGCAACCGACTCCGTGAAGACGGCCTTCTACCTACCGCGCCGCCACGGGGTCAACGTGTCGCTTGCAAGCCTAAAGGAGTTCATAGCGTATTATGGTAGATAGGTTGTCTGTGGTAGGCAAGAAGCGGGAAAGTACTATCGGTCCCCCCTCTCTCTGTAAGACGGTTACGTACTGATTCAAGTATCACCCCTAAGGCCAGGTAACACTATAAACGGTGGCGAGAGTTTGCCACAGAGAATAGTCACCTTCAAGATAGAGGAGGAGCTACTCGAAGCACTAGACACGTACGCCAGGCGGAAGGGCCTCACCAGAAGCGAGGCCATCCGGGCGGCGATAGCCAGGATGCTCCGAGCCGAGGGTGTAAGAGTGAAGCCCCGGAAGGAGGAGGTAGACCCCAGGAGCCCAGTCATAGAGATACCGGTCTAGTGCCAGAGCCAGGGCTTGGCGACAGGTGCACCACACTTCTCTTGCGCCCAAAAATCGTGATGTCCGAGAAACATGTCGTCCCCAGAGGTGCGTCGTAGCTCTTCTAGTCTCGGACAGTCTCCAGCAGCGATATTACGTTCCATATCAGCGTACGTGCATATATAGGCATATTTGGATCCTGGCTTATCTCGTCGAGTATGCTAATCGCGTTAGCCGCCCTGACTCCGGGGCTTAGTGACTCGTCGCGCAGCTGCTTGATGGCCTCAGTCGCCGCGCGGCGGATATTGCGTGGGACAGCGGTGTCGTTAACTATACGCATCAGCATTACAATGGCCTGCCTTATCTTGGCTTCGTTGTCGTAAAACGGGGCCGCCAATGCTCTCACCTCTTTCCCGGGGTTACGCCCATCAAGGGGCCTACGGGGTAGCTACTTGGCGAAGGCGCCAGGGGCTGGGATGCCTGGGCGCCACGGCACCGGGCTATGCCGCTTCATTATTTATCTACTCTTGTCTGTCGGGCGCCCGCAGCCCGGGAGCGGGGCCCTGCCGGCTACGGGGGCGTTGTGCAGAAATCCCGACTAGCCGCTGCTCCGGGCAGAAGGGGTAGGGTGGCTGCTGTGGCTGCCAGTAGAGCCGGGCCGGATGTAGTGAAGAAGATGGCTGACCTGCTGCGCGCAGGCGCCACGATGCTTCCAGAGAGATGCCCCCTCTGTGGGCTGCCCCTCTTCCGTCTACGTAGCGGCGAAGTCGTATGCCCGGTTCATGGCCGTGTGTATATTGTTCGCGACGAGTCCGAGGTCTCAAAGATAACCGTTCAGGGGGTTCTAGAGGAGCTGGAGAAGCTGGTAGCGTCACGCATATCTGAGAACATAGAGGCGGCTAGGCGGGGCGAGCCTAGGGCCCGTGAGCTTGCAGAATGGCTTGACGTGCTCGAACGGACCGAGCGGATACTGTCAATGGTGCGCTCCGAGCTGGCCGCAGCCAAGGAGGCCGGCGCGGCGGGGAAAGCAGCAGGAGGGGGCGGAAAGAAGCCGGGCCCCAGGCGGCGAGAAGGCTAGCTACATTCCAGGAGCAGCTCCGCCGCCGGCGGCCTGGATACGAGTCTCCCCCTACACTTCCTTCCTTTAAGCTCTCTTATCAGGTGGGCCGGCATCCCCTCGGCTAGCGGCGTCTCCGCAAGCACCGCGCCTGCGACGAGGAGCGGCTCCGCCCTTACAACTACTATGCCCGCGGGGGCGGCTCCATGCTTAGAGAGTGAATACAGCACATAGGGGCCCACGGTGCTGCCGCGGGTGGAGGGCAGCACGAGTATCCTCCCGGCTACTGTGTCGCCGTTGTAGAGTCTCCCCGTCTCGGGGTCTACCTCCCCGTAGAAGGAGAGGGGCCTGTCGAGCACGGTGACGGGGGCCTCGGCTTGGCCCTCTACTAGGCCGCGTAGCCTGACGCCTCTCTGGCCGCCTTTTCTGGGCTCCACGGCTGCTGTCCACCACTGTGGCTATTCTGGCGGCGGCCCTGGGCGAGAAGACTGTGGTGCGGGGGGTGGGATTTGAACCCACGCAGGCCTACGCCAGCGGGTCCTAAGCCCGCCCCCTTTGACCTGGCTCGGGCACCCCCGCACCCGGCCTACGTAGTCATGGCGAAGGGAGGAACGACGCTAGGGGTATATAGGTGTTAGAGTGGCGCCGGGGGCGGGATTTGAACCCGCGCGCCCCTCGCGGGGCAGTGGGTCTCCCGCACGCCTTGAGCCGGAAACAAGGGCCTCGAGCCCACCGCCTTGGGCCGCTCGGCCACCCCGGCACCCAGCCCAGTAGGAAACCCAGTCAACGCCCAGCGGGCTTATCAACCCTTCCTTCCGGCGCAGCCTAGACCGGGACACTTATGGGCTCCTCGTCCGTCGCCACGCGCCCAGACGACGCCAACGTCTCCCGCAGAGGCTTGGGCAGCGTGAAGAGCCACCGGTGAGTAGCCGGGTCGTAGAAGCGTAGCTCGCCCCCAATGCGATCCCTGATGAGCCTCTCAACCTCCTCCTCGCCGAGGCTCCCGGGGTCGTGGGCGTCGGAGGCGGCGGCGAACCCCCACAGGCCATTATAGCTCCTCACATAGGTCACGTAGGGCCGCACATGCTTAAACACGCTGCCGAGCGTCTTCACTATACTGGCGAACACGTTAGGGGTCAGGGTGGGGGAAGTAGCCTGCGTAACCACTATGCCCCCGCCACGGAGCGCCCCCTTCACGGAGGAGTAGAACTCACGGGTATAGAGGAGAGAAGCAGGCCCCCCCTCAGTCGGGTCAACGACGTCGAGTATAACCACGTCATACTCCTCTCGACGCTGCTCCACAAACCTCCTACCATCGCCTATTATGAGCCTAACCCTCGGGTCGCTGAAGGCACCCCGGTGCCACTCAGGTAGAAGCCTCTTAGCGCTCTCCACCAGCTCCCCGTCAATATCAACCATCTCCACGGATTCGACGCAGCGGTGCTTCAACACCTCCCTTATAGTGGCCCCCTCCCCGCCGCCCACCACGAGCACCCTCCTGGGGCACGGGTGTGAAAGCAGGACAGGGTGCACGAGGGCCTCGTGGTACCAGTGCTCATCGAGAAGAGACGACTGCACCTTGCCGTCAATGACGAGTGCCTTCCCCAGCCCGGCCAGCTCAGCTATAACATACTCCTGGTACCGTGTCCGGCCCTCAACAAGCACCCTACGGGCCTCACGTATACAGGCCTCGCCCTCGCTAATCCACTCCGCTATAAGCTTCCAGGGCAGACGCAAACCCAGCACCGGAGGCCCGCGCCCAGCTGAGCCCCCGTTTTAGCCTATACCCTCGCCTAGTAGTCCCTGCAAACACTGACCTGGAAGAGAGGCACGGAACACAATGCGAAAACCAGCGAGGATACTAAAGGTACCTCGGCGCGTCTCCCGCCAACCTCATCTTACGGGCTATAACCCGCTGAGGGCGGTGAGGGGGACAGTGGTGACGACGAGTGAGGTGTTGGCGCTGTTAACCAGTATTGGCGGGATGGTGGGCCCGCGGGGATTTGAACCCCGGACCTCCGCCGTGTCAGGGCGGCGTC
>CAZCGO010000009.1:0-19889 GCA_964498685.1 uncultured Hyperthermus sp.
ACCTCGAAGGCTTTACCGTAGACTATGTCCTCGCCTACTATAACAAAGGTCTCCTCCATGCTTCCTATAAGTTCGATTATAACTTGCCTACCGAGCCCACCCCGCTTTAGGACTGCAGCCACTTCGACGATACCCGCTCGGGGGAAGTAGACTGTGTAGCCTCGGCTCTCAAGAATCTCTAGAATGGCGTGGATCTTCCTGCGTGTCTCAACCTCCCGCCTATACACGTGGCGGGGGAGATGCCGTGGAGGCTTTAGGATGCTTTTAACAATAACACTGGTGTCCAGCACAACACTGTTACTCGTAGAGCCTCTTGCCACGCCCGCGGACCTCCCGGATAATCTTATCCACATCCTCCTTGGCTTCAACCTGGAGCTCTCTGACCACCTCGTAGAAGCTTCTAGCCTTTATAATAACAGTCAACTCCTCTCCCTCATGGAGGTCAAGCTTCTCCAGAGGCTCAAGCACACCTCCCTTATAGCGTACTCGGATAACTCTAGCCAACACGCCCCCGCCCCTGTAGCGCAACACTATCTTATCTACCCTTAAAGGCCCTTAAAAGGCACGATATAGGCATGGCACCTACAGTTAGCTTCAGGCCTAGGCCGCGCTACTCCCAGAACGCTCCTGTAGAAGCCCAGGCCGGTAGTTCTCGATGCACTGAACCCAGGACTTGCCGGCATGTATTGCCGCAAGCCCCGGCCTACATCAACGGGCTCCGCTGTTCCTGCCTCTCATGCACGAGCGCCATTCCTAGTGCCCTAACTTGTTGCAAGAAGCTATGATATTAGCATGGCTCTTACGAGCGTTGACGATAGTAGAAGAGAAGGTATGTGAGATTTGGATGGAGCCGCCGGCGGGATTTGAACCCGCGACCACCGGCTTACAAGGCCGGCGCTCTGCCGGCTGAGCTACGGCGGCGCCCCTTGGAGGCTGTTCTGCGGCTCCACTTTTCGCGTCCTGCACGGGTCTGGCGGTATAAGTGCTGGAGGGTTTATCGTTTACTCTCTTGTCTACACTTCTCCCTGTCCACTATCTCTGCCGCCCGGCACGCTATCTCTGTGGTGCTGCAGAGGGGGCACCGTTTCTTCTCGGGCAGCCTCTCTATCCTGGCCTCTATGCCTTCCTCGCTTAGCCTGCGGGCCAGCCACTCCTCGCTGGCCCACTGGTCGGGGCCTAGGAGGATGATGTGTGGCCGCACCTCTCTTATCGGGTCTAGTATGTCGCGGCTGCTGCCGAGCAGTGCCCGGTGGACGTAGCGTATGGCCTGCAGTGTCTCCCGGCGCTGCTCCTCGGGGACTATGGGGGGGCGGTGTTTGAAGCGCTTCACGCTCTCGTCCCTGGCGACTACCGCGTAGACGCGTCCGCGCCGCCAGGCCTGGCGCAGCAGCTCCACGTGGCCCGGGTGTATGATGTCGAAGGTTCCCGCCACGAGGACCCTTGGCCTCTCTAGGAGGCTGCTCGTGGGCTCCCAGTCGATGTCCAGCAGGCCTAGGTGGCGTAGGGCGTCCAGCAGGCCCTCGGCGTAGGCTATACAGGCTAGGGCTGTGAAGACGTCTCCCTGGGCTAGGTAGAAGCGGGCGTCGTCGAGGTAGGCCCTGGCGTTCTCCACTACCCGTCTCGCCTTCTCGTCGAGCTGTGCGTCTCTCGCCTTCTCGAGGGCTAGCTCGACGTTCTCTATGTAGGCTTTCACCCTCTCCTCTGGGCTCGCGCGGAGCAACCGGTTGTCGGCGTCCACTCCACTCTTCCCCGTGGGCCTTCTACGCCCTGGCCGCGGGTTGCTCAAAAATGGGGTGACCCGGCGCCCCGGGGGGCTGCTACACGGAGCCCAGGGCCTCCACGTAGTCCAGGTCGGCCCACTTGGCCCCCTTCTCCGCCTCCTCCCATGCCTCCTCGAGGGCGCGGTAGAGGGCCTCGAGTGGCTCCAGGCCCTCTTCCACTATGAGCCTGGAGAGTAGGCGGTAGTGGCGTCTACGCTCCTCGACGTACTGGGCGAGGAGGCGGGCGGGGTAGGGCTTCTCCGGCCCCTGGCCGACGCCCGGGCTGCGGGGGTCCAGGTAGACGCGGCGGGGCCGCAGGCTCTCCACGAGGACCGGGTAGAGGCGGCACCTCATGGGCCGCGCCGGGTATATGGTGCAGAGGGTTGTGCCGTCGTGCTTCACTGCTAGGAAGAGGCAGCGTCCCCGCTCGTCGCCCCGGAGGAGCATGTGGGGGAAGAGGTCGGCTATTATGACCTTCACGTAGCCCCGGAGGAAGCTCCTCCACCCCATCCTGAGGAACCGGGCCATCCTCACGACGTCGTAGACGGTTAGGGCCACATTGGGGCCGCCGCTGCAGCACCTACCGCAGCGCGTGCAGCGGAAACGGTAGCGGGCACCCGCCTCCAGCGGGATGAGCCTCTTCGTGTACTCCTCCAGCTCCTCGAGCCTCGGCTCCCCGCTCCCCGGCACGCCGTGCACCCCTCCTCCCGCCGGCGCATCTCTAGTCGCCGACCCGGGGGGGCTCACCCCTCTAGGTATAGGCGGTAGACGTGGCGGAGGGCCGCCACCGGCTCCTTGGAGTAGTCTACCCGGAGGTCGAGGACGCGGTCGTAGTGCGGCGAGTACTCGGTCTGCCCCACTACTAGCAGCGCGGCGCTCCTGTCGCCGCGCCGGTCGCCGCCGGCGTGGTGTGCGGCGCTCAGGGCGGCCAGCAGCCTTTCGGCTAGGCTGCCGCGGGTGGAGAGGTACGCGTGGAGGGCGGACTCGCACACCTCCGGCCCCTGGACGAGGTTTGCGACGCAGACGGCCGGCTCCCTCCTGGACACCATGTAGCCGTGCCACTCGGGGCACCAGCTCCCATCGTGGACGGCGACGTCGCCCCGGTAGTCTATGACCGCTACTTGTCGGTGCGCGGGGCTGGGGTCGGTCTCCAGCGCGCGGCGGAGCGCCTCCTCGGCGCTGGCGGCTCTAGCCAGGTGCTCCAGCACCAGCGGCCCCAGGGCTGGATTGGTGTAGGCCTGGGTCGCCACGACGCCTACCCCGTGCCTACCCCAGGGCACGCGGGAGCCTACGGCGATGCTGCCGGAGGCTACGGCCACCCCGGCCTGACCCAGGAGGGGGTCGAACGCGAGTATACTGTAAGTCATTGCCCCCTGTCCCTCCTAGCAGAGGGGCCTCGTTTCCTGGCCCTTTGCTGGGGCCGCGCGGAGCCCCCCGGGCGACTCGCTGTGGGCGCCGCCCTCCTTTTCCCCATTGCTCCTCTGCGCGTCCCCTATCCTGGCGCCGCTCCTCCCCTCGAGGGGGGCTAGAGGGCGCCGTGCAGCGCCAGGAGAAGCAGTGTAGCGACCCACAGCGCCTCGCCTGCGAGGAGCAGGGCTACCGTGTTGCGCTCAGTCGCTCTACCCCACAGCTTCGCGGCCGCCATCATGGCGGCATGTGTCAGGCTGTAGGCCCTATCGTAGGGCGGGAGCAGCGAGCCGTCTTCCTGGGGCCTGCCGAAGTTCTCCTTGTAGACCCCGTGTGCGAGGCCGCGGAGGAAGAGGGCGAACTCGGCGAAGTATGGCGCGAAGGCTGCTAGGGCGAACTTCTCCATGTTGCCTATTATCGCTAGGGCGGCGTAGTAGGCGCCTACCGAGTACGTGAACGCGTTGCCGGGGAAGACCCGGGCGGGGTACCAGTTGTAGTAGAGGAACGCCGCCACCGCCGAGGCCATCACGGCCGCGGCCTCTGGCACGAAGGCGACGTGGTGGATGTGCGCGTAGAGCGCGGCGCCTACCAGCAGCACCTCAGCCATGCCGGCCTCCAGCCCGTTGAGCCCGGCTATCATGTTAAAGGCGTTAGCCGCGCCGAGCACGCCCAGCGGCACCGCCACGAGGGGGTAAAGCATGCCGAGATCCACGACGCCCAGCAGCGGCAGCGCCATACGCGACTTCCCAGCCTTTATCACCACCAGCGGCAGCGCTATAGGCGCCATGAACACTACGCGCTGCCACCTAGGCAGGCCCCGCTTCCAGCCAAGAATGTCGTCCATGAAGCCGAGGAACGCGGAGAGAAGAAGCATGGCTACAAGCGCGAACAGCTCAACAGGGTAATAGAACTCGTCAAGCACGTAGCGGTGGAGAGCCTCGAGCACAAACAGGCCAAACACGGCGCCAATAACGGCCCACACGCCGCCCGCCTCGGCCACACGCGGACGACCAGGCTTATTCATGTCGAAACCGACGAGCCCCCTCTCCTTGGCGGCCCGTACCCAGGCAGGCACCACGGCCAGCACTATGCCGGCAGACGTCAGCGCGGCAGCGGCCAGAAACAGCAGCCGGTACGGCAAGACGGCAGCACCCCGAGAAGCCCCTAAGCTAAGGGCGTGGCTAAGCCAAAAACCGGCCCCGGGCAGGGCGTGGCGGCCCAGTAGGAACCCCTGCCGGGCAGGCGGAGGCGCTCACACCTCGTAGAGGCCGCGCCTGGCCTCCTCGGGTAGGTCCTCCTCGCGCAGCAGCGGGTAGGAGGGAGGCGCATCCCTCCTCTTAGGCCCCACGACGAGGTACTTGTCGGGGCTGTCATCAGGCTTGTTCTTGAACACCCTCACCTTTACGTAGAGGCCGTCACGCCTCTGGACGTAGGCGTACTTGCCGTGCTTGCCGCCCATGAGGCACCCCTCCTGGATAACCCGGAGGCAGGACAGCACCGCCAGGGAGGGCTAAAAGGGTTTGATAGCGCCCCACGCCGGCTCCCACCCCGGTGGGAGAGCAGGGACGGCGCAAGAGACGCGGCCGGCGGAAGACAATAGACAGCCAGCCGCGTGTCACCACAGAGACCCCCCCGGGGGGAGCGCATCTTGGCCGCACGCCGCCTGTCGGGCCTCCGCGTAGAGGTGCCCGAGATACCGGTAGAGGAGCGTGTCGTGCTGCCGGCTGAGCGTACAGCCCTAATAATAGTCGACATGCAGAACGACTTCGTGAAGCCTGGTGGCAGGCTCCGCGTGCCCACTGCCGAGGCCACGGTTGAGCCTATCCGCCGGCTCCTCGAGAAGGCCCGCCGCCACGCCGTGTTGACGATATTCACGCAGGACACGCACTACCAGCACGACCCGGAGTACGAGATATGGGGGGAGCACGTCCGGAAGGGCACCTGGGGCTGGGAGATAATAGACGAGCTCAAGCCGGTTGAGGGCGAGATAGTTGTAGAGAAGACACGGTACGACGGCTTCTACGGAACCCCCCTGGACGACCTGCTCCGGGTGAACCGGGTAGAAAACGTGGTGGTCGTGGGGACGGTTGCGAATATCTGCGTCCTGCACACGGCCTCCAGTGCCGCGCTGAGATGGTACCGCGTCTATACCTCCATGGACGCGATAAGTGCGCTGAACGAGTTCGACTACTACCTCACCCTGAGGCAGCTATCATTCCTCTACCGCGGAGTCGTCGTGGAGAGCGTCGACGGGATAGAGTTCGCCGGCGAGGGCGCCTGGAAGAGGCCTAGACTCGGGGAAGGCTAGATAGCCGCTCCGGGAGCCCCCCGGGGCCGCGTCAAAAGGGGAAAGGATGTGCAATGGCGGAGCAGCCTCGCTGGCCTTACCAGGGCTTCCGCCGCGGCCAGCGCGAAGCCGCGGAGGCGCTAGCCGAGACCGTGTCCAGGGGCGGTGTGTTCGCGCTCTCCGCGCCGACCGGTTTCGGTAAGACCGCTGTGGTGGTCCATGGCCTCCTCTCCGCCGGCGTGGACCGCGTCCTCTACCTGGTGAGGACAAGGAACGAGATAGTGCCCGTAATGCGCGAGCTTAGACGGTTCAACGTGCGCGAGGCCCTCTTCCTCTACAGTGCGCGGCGCATGTGCCCCCTCCTCTCCCGCGACGCTCTCAGCGTGGAGGACTTCTGGGAGAACTGCCGCCTCCTGAGGCTCCGCGGCGGCTGCGACTACTACCTCAACCTCCAGAGGCTGGACAGCGGCATACTCCGCTCGGTTATCGAGCGCTCAGAGACCCCGTTCGAGGCAGTGAGAATGCTGTCCTCTCTGGGCTTCTGCCCCTTCTTCGCCCTCAAGACGGCTATAGGCGAGTCCAGGTTCATTGTGGCAACTTATCCATACCTATTCCGCCCCGACATATTCGCCACCACGTTCGACCCGCTGGGCTACGAGGACCTCGTGGTAGTGGTCGACGAGGCCCACTCGCTCCTCCACGCCTCAAGCCTGATGGAGGCACGGCTATCCGTCAACGACGTGGGCTCCGCGATCCGAGAGGTGGAAGAGCACGCCTTGCCAAGCGACCTCTCGGAGCGGCTGAGCATGCTAAAGAAGCTTATAGAAGAGGAGAGCAGGGCAGCCTCCAGCCTACTCGGCGGGCTTCGCCGCGTAAGCCTGGAAAGGGTCCGAGAGATACTGGGAGACCCCCAGCTCTGGGAGGACGCGGCGGCAGAGGTACGTGCAGCAAAGCTCCGGGAGGCCCTCGAGGAGGGCGGCGGCCTACGCGTAAAGGTCGCCCTTTCCCGTGTAGCCTCCCTTGCCGCCCTCGCGCAGCAGGACGGTACCGGTGCCTACGTGTTCCAGGAGCGTCAACGCGGCCTAGCGGTGCTGCCCCTAGAGCCCTGCAGCGTCACCAGGGAGCCGCTCAACCGCTCCCGCGCAGCCGTGCTCGCCAGTGGCACGATGCCGTCCCAGAGGCTGCTCAGGGGCGTGCTCTGTATAGAGAAGCCGCTGGTAAGCTACGACGTCGAGCTGCTCCACGGCCCCCTGTACTCCCCGGAGACCAGGATAGTCCTAGTCGCCGCCGAGCTCACCTCGAGGTACACCAGCCGCAGCCCGGCGATGTATAGCGCGTACGCACGCTACATCCTGGAAACCTACAGGGCCACAAGGAAGGCCGTGCTGGCAGTATACCCGAGCTACGAGTTCATGCGAAGCGTGGTCTCCGCCCTCCAGGGCGCCGCGGGCCACGAGCCACTCCACCAGGCAGCCGAGGAGCCAGGCAGCGACATAGACCAGGTACTTAGAGCCCTCAGCGACAGGAGGCACCTCCTGATACACGCCGTCGCCGGCGGTAAACTTGTGGAGGGCGTAGAGTTCCGGATAGGCGGCGAGAACCTGCTGGGGACAGTGTTCGTCGCCGGCGTCCCATACCCGCAGCCGGATGACTACCTGAGAGACAGCCTGGCCGCCATAGCGGAGAAGGCTGGTGACCCGGGTATCGAGAGGGAGCTCTACGAGGCGGAGGCGGTAATCCGTGTAAGGCAGGCAGTGGGCAGGGCCCAGCGGGACCCACGGCGCGACCGCGCACTCATAGTACTTGCGGACACGCGGTACCTCCGCCGAGGCCTACGCAGGAAGCTAAGGCTAGGTGCCGTCCACCCTGCCTTCACTCTCGCCGAGTACGCCTCCATGGTGCAGGCTGCTGCGGAAAAACTAGGCGTATAGCCGGAGCCTCCTCCCTCCCGGGAGAGGCGCGGCGGCCGGGCTCAGCCCTTAACACTCCTGAGGCTCTCCACTAGCTCCTTCTTCAGGGGCTCCAGCTCCGAGAGCCTCTCTCGGAGTATCCTGTCGGCCTCCGTCTCCAGCTCGTTCATGTACCTCTCGTAGAGGGCGCTGAGCCTGCCACGGGCTTCCGCCAGGACCTTCTCCCTGTCAAAGCCCTCGCTCACAGCGAGCCACACCTCCCACCGTAAACGGGAGCCACGTAGCCACCAGGGCCTCATGGATTATAAAGTGTGGCCCAGTCGGCCTCCCTGCCAGGCAGGAGGGGTAGAAGGGGCTCCGGGGAGGCGGAAAACGTCCGCCCCCATGTTGATGCCGGGAGTGACCCGCCCCCTGCTCATCCAGCCCCGGCGACACGGGGTAGGTTGCAGGGGACCGGGGTTCCGGCTGTGGGAAACCCACGGCGAGGGGCTTAAGGAGGTATCGTTGCCCGCCACTCTACGCCTGCTCCATGGCCTCCCTGACTATCCTCTCCTCGACGGGGTACGCGTGGATGTTCTCCACCGGCACGTAGACGCGCGCCTCCTCTCCCGGCGGCGGGGGGCTGGAATCGGGCGGCAGGTCCAGCATTATCTCCGTCTTCGCTCCGCGTGGCGCGAGCCGCAGCTCTATGAAGCTTCCAAGATACATGGCGACGGAGACCCTGCCTTCGATGACTGTGTAGCCCTCTGGGGCCCCCTTCGGCTCCAGGCGGGCGCCGTCGGCCTTGACGACCACGGCGGCGTCGTCGCCTACGCCTAGGCCGTGGTTCACTGCCTCGAACTCGGTGTCGCCGACTCTAACCCTGACGCGGGCATCGCGTGTGGTGCCGACAACCCGGCCGAGCACGAGGGAGGTGCGGCCCAGGAAGACGGCGGTGAACAGGGTGGCGGGGCTGCGGTACAGCTCCATCGGGGCCCCTACTTGTTCCACGATGCCGTCCCGCATAACGGCCATGCGGTCCGCGAGGCTCATAGCCTCCTCCTGGTCGTGCGTCACGTAGACCATCGTTATGCCGAGCTGGCGCTGGAGCTTCTTAAGCTCGCCTCTAAGCTTCAGCCGCAGCTTCGCGTCGAGGTTGCTGAGGGGCTCGTCGAGGAGCAGCACACGCGGCTTGACCGCCAGCGCCCTGGCGAGGGCTACACGCTGCTGCTGGCCGCCGCTAAGCTGGCCCGGGTAGCGGTTCTCGAGCCCCCGGAGGCCCAGCAGCTCTAGGACCCACCTCACCCTCTCCCTTATCTCCTCCTCCGGCAGCTTGCGGAGCCGAAGCCCGAACGCTATGTTCTCGTAGACAGTCATGTGGGGCCACAGGGCCCAGTTCTGGAACACCATCACCGTCCCGCGTTTGTCGGGAGGCACCTCGGTGACGTCACGCCCCTCTATGTAGACACGCCCCTCGTCCGGCACCTCGAAGCCAGCTATTACTCGCAGCAGCGTGGTCTTGCCGCAGCCGCTGGGGCCGAGTATGGCGAACAGCTCCCCCTCCTCTATGCTCAGGGAGACGCCGCGCAGCGCCAGCGTGCGACCAAACCTCTTCACGACGTTCTCCACGCGTATGAAGCCCTTCCTGCTCACCTCTCCCGCACCACCCTCGTTGCCGGCAGGGCCTGCCCCCTGGCCGAGACTCATCCGAACCCACCTCTTCGCCCCTCTAAACCGTGACGAGGGCCTGCCCCCTCCTCGCAAGCCTAGTTGAGACCATTATCACGGCCACCTCTATCAGCATGAGCATAGTCGCCAGTGCCGCTGCCTGGGCCTCGCTCGAGACAGCGAGAAGCCTGCCGCCTGGGAGCCGGACAGTGCTGACCCGGGGCATCTCTATGAGCTGGAGTATGGCGAACGTTATAGGGCCTATATGTGTCGGCGAGTAGACGTCGCCGTTGAGGGCTCCAAGGGTGACGCTGACGCTGACCTCGCTGAGCACGTAGATGGCGCTGAGAAGGAGGCCAGCGACGACACCACGCCAGGTCAGGGGGAGCACTATCCTCGATATAACCCTCATGCGGCGCGCCCCCAGGCTCCTTGCAGCCTCCTCGAGCTCCTCGGGCGTCTGTATAACCGACGTAAACACGGCCCTAACGGTGAAGGGCAGCTTGCGCAGGATATAGGCAAGTATAAGCACGTGCATCATGGCCGCCGCGGAGGCGGCCGCCGCGAGGCTCAGCAAGTGGTTAACCGGGTGCACCGTGAAGAACACCAGGTAGCTGAACGCAACCACGAGGCCGGGCACGGCCAGCGGCGCCGAGGAGAGGAGGTCAAGCAGCCCAGCCCCTGGCAGCCTCGCCCTGGATATAGCGTAGCCGGCCATGAAGCCGAGCAGCGCTATGAACACTATGGAGCTGCCGAGATAGTAGAGACTATTGAGGATGCTCCTCCTTATGCCGTCAACCTCGATGAGGGACTTGAAGTTGTAGAGCAGCGCCTCCCGCGGCAGCAGGCTGGGGAACACGTGCTCCCAGCCGCGGCTGAACGCCAGCGCGACCACGCCAAACTGGGGAGCAGCAGCGAGGAGCACCATGGGCAGCACCAGCAGGTAGGCCGCCAGGAGCCCCCGGCGGCCGAGCCGCACGCCGCGGAAGGCCCTCGGCGCGCCCCTCGTCAGCTTAGCGTAGTAGCGTAGGCTGAGATAGCGCCGCACAAGGAACATCGGTATAAGCGCGGCTGCAAGCATGATGGTGCTCAGCGTCGCTATTATGGGCAGGTAGCTGGACGCCCTGGCGGCCTGGAACTTGCTGTAGATAAAGTAGGATATGACCTTGTAGAACTTGAACGTGACCGGCGCTGCGAGGTCCTCGAGGCTAAGGATGAAGACAAGCGTCGAGCCAGCCAGTATGCCGGGGATTATCAGGGGAAGCACTATCCTCCGGAGAAGCGTCCACCCCCTGGCGCCGAGGTTGAGAGCCTGCTCGATAAGAGTAGCGTCGACAACCCCGAGAGCAGCCAACGCGTTTATATATACAATGGGGTAGAACATGAGTATCTGTGCTATGATGACGCCAGCCTGGCCCGTGAACCCGATATAGATGCTTCTACCCAGGAAGGGCTCGGTAAACATCTTGCTCAGCAGAAACGACAACACGTTATAGTCGGTACCCTTGTACATAAGTATGCGCGTCACAACATAGCTGTTGACGAAAGGCGCTATGAGGAGGGGCACGAAGGCCAGCACACGGAAGACACGCCGCCCAGGGAACAGGTAGAACCCGGTGAGCAGCGCCACCGCGGCCCCGAGCACGGCGGAGGCAAGGGTAACCGAAGTAGCTATGAAGAGGCTGTTGCCTATCACGCCGAAGTCAAAGCCCCGTATCTTGACCTGTATGACACTATGCCCCCCTATCTCGCTAGTCTGCACTAGCACGGGCTCCGCGAACGCCTCCTTGCTTATATCAAAGTAGGTTGGGTTGTTAATAACCCCCCAGGCGGTGGCGTGGATGACAACGCTAAGGATGGGCACGACAAAGCCGAGTATGAGCACGAGCAAAGGCAGGTATAGAAAAACAAGTATCTCCGCGTCTACGTGGAGCGGGCTGAACCTCCTCTTCACTGTAGACAAGAGGCTAGCCGCCAAGGGCGTCTAGAACCTCCCTATACTTAGCGCGTGCAGCACTACTCCAGGCATTAACATATTCGTCCCTCAGCTGCGCGTTGCCCTTCTTCAGGGCCTCCTGGAGAAGCCGGTTGACCCTTATCGCGTCCTTCAGGGTGAACTTCACCATCTTCCCGGTGGCAGGGTCCTTGTAGGTCACCAGGTCGGTTAGCTTCTTCTTCAGCTCCAGGAACTTCTCCTTGCTTATCCGGTGCTCTATGTAGTATGCCTTGAGCAGCCTAGTCCACGCCCTTACGAGCAGGTCGTGGTTGTTCACGAGTGTCGCGACGAAGTACAGCTGCATAGGCGTCTCGGTCTCGAGAGCGAGGCTGTCGTTGAACTTCAGGGTCTTAGCGGACATAGCCTGCTCGTACTTGGCTTTGAGGAGCTTCACCTGCTGCTCCATCACCTGCGGTGTCGTGCCGACTATCTCTGCGAGCTTGTCCGGCGGCATCTTGAACACGTTGGGGTTTGCTGGCAGCCGGTTTATGTTCGGGTCCAGCCATATGGCCTGCCCGTCTGTGAGCACCCACGCCAGGAAGGCCTCGGCGGCGTCCTGGTTCCTAGTACCTATCGTTACGGCTATCGGGTCGCCGTTGACTATTGTCTCGCCCTGGGGGAGCACGTACCTACAGGCAGGGTTCACCTTCTCTGCGGTATAGCCGTAGAAGTCTATCGTTATTCCCACCAGGACGCGGCCATTGATTACGTCGTCGCGCACGGCTGCACTGCCCTGCTCTATCAGCGAGTTCGCAGCCATGAGGGTGAGGTTGCGCCAGCCATTCTCCCAGCCATAAGCCTGCAGTATTATCTCATACATACGTGTATTGCTGGTACTCATGAGCGGGTTCGCTATCGCCACCTGCGGTGCGCCCGTCTTGACCAGCAGGAGGCCGAGGTCGTCGCTCGCCAGGTCGCTCCAGTGCCGCAGCTTGCCCACATCAAAGCCGAGCCTCTTAGCGACATCGGTGTTGACCGTGAAGCCGAAGCTGGCAATAGCGGCCGCAACCCAGTATATCTTGCCGTTCTTAACCCTCTTCATGGGCATCCCTGCGAAGGTGTCGGGGACCTGTGCCGCAGCCTCCAGCGCCGTCTTGGTCTTGAGCGGTGCAAGCAGGTTATCGAGGAACAGTGTGTCGAACAGTGTCGGGCCGCCGCCCCAGCCGACGTCCGCCTTCTTGTTCTTTATCTGGATCTCCCAGAACCCGGCCGGCAGAGAGACAAACACCACGTCCTTTATACAGTACTTCTTTGCGAGCGGCGAGCGTAGGAACGCCTCCCTGGCCTTCTCCTGTATATCCGCCGGGTGCCTTGTTAGAACATGTACGACGTACCACGTCTTGCAGCTGGTAGCCGCTGCGCCCTGCCCCTGCCCGGGAGAGGGGGAGGTAGTGGTCGCCGCCTGGGTTTGCTGCGCCGAGGTCTTACTGGGAGAAGGCTGCCCCGTAGCTGTCTTCGTCGCTGATGCAGCCGGTGTCGTCGTTGGAGAGCCCTGGGTGGTTGCAGGCTGGCCGCCGCCCGCCAGGAGGAAGACGGCTGCAAGCACTACCACGGCAACAACAACAAGGGCTATGACCTCGGGCTTTACCGCCAAGCCCCTCCTACACCTCCACCGCGGGTTCTCTAGTTTTACCGGTGTGTCCGCTACGCGTGGTTCTCTTACAGATTGTCCTCCTACCGGCTTGGTGCTACAGAGTTTTATCGGGAAGACCGCGCCATTCTCCCCCTACTGCGTGGAGGTAAGCGAAGCCGCCTCCTATGGTTCCCCGAGGTGGAGTGGTATGAAGCGGGGTCTACCTGTCCTAGCCCTCCTCGCACTGATGGCTCTCGCCTATGCAGCGCCCCTGGCCTCCGCGGCGAGGCTGGAGCTGCCGGTGATAGTGGTTGACCTGGCGCACGGTCAGCAGTACAACGGCGTATGCGCCATGATGCAGACGGTGCCCGACGCCTACTGGATAATAATAGTCAAGTCTAAGGATATGGTTCAGCAGCTCCCCTCCTGTATAAGAAACCGCGCATACAACATAGTCGCTGGCGACCTAACCTATCTAGGCAAGGGCCCCACTGTTGACATGGTTATAATCGGGCAGCCTGTCGAGCCGCTCAGCAAGGCCGAGAAGGACGCCATAGTGTCCTGGTTCAAAGGCGAGGGCGCTAAGGCCCTCTGGTGCGCTACTGACAGCGACTACCCGGCGCAGGGCGGCAACATGGAGCTCGCACAGCACATATGCAACGACCTCCTCGACTACATGCAGCAGAACGGCATACCCGTAAAGATAAGGAGCGACTACGTGAGCATAGAGGACACGAAGAGCAACGCAGGCCGCTCCTACCGAGTCATAGCCCTCGTGGAGCCGCCGCAGAGGTATGACGCCAACCTGCTGGCTCTAGGCGCCGAGAAGGTGCTGATGCACGGCCCCGGCGCCGTCGCCTGGGTCGAC
Organism: uncultured Hyperthermus sp.; assembly: GCA_964498685.1. Classification (GTDB taxonomy): domain Archaea; phylum Thermoproteota; class Thermoprotei_A; order Sulfolobales; family Pyrodictiaceae; genus QNYQ01. The sequence goes on from CAZCGO010000009.1 coordinate 13,449, forward strand.
GAGCAGGGCAACTGGCACAAGATAATAGACCCCAAGACGGGCAAGCAGACCGCGCCCGACGACATAGTGCCAATACTCGTAACGACTGACGCCGGCAGGGTTGTCGAGCACCAGCCCAAGAACCCTGGCGAGCCCGGCGAGCTGGGCTACGCCCACCAGGCAGGCGAGTCCGGCCGCTTCTGCCTAATGGCAGCCCAGGTCATGGACCTGAAGGGCCGCAAGGTGGTCATTGTTAGCGGCGAGAGCCCCTACTTCGGCTACCAGAGCATGGTTACCTACCAGTACCACGGCAAGCTCCTCGACGGGCCCAGGTTCTTCCGCAACCTGGTGCTATGGGCTACAGCGGACTTCTCCGAGCTAAAGGCCGCCAAGCAGATAATGGCGGAGTCGGGCAAGGAGGCTGTGGCAAAGCTCGAGCAGCAGCTAACCGCCAAGCTAGACAAGGCCGTTGCAGACATGAAGAGCCAGGTGGACCAGATAAACTCTAAGGTAAACAAGCTGCAGAACGAGATACAGGGTATTAAGGCGAACATAAACAGCCTGGTGCAGCAGCAGGTCCAACAGGTAGAGGGCAAGGCCAACAGCGCCTACAGCTTCGCAATAGGCGGCCTCGTACTCGCCGTGATAGCGATAATAGCGGCCGGTCTAGCGCTGCAGCGCAAACCCTAGCCCCGCCCTCTGTGAGGCCACCTCCGGCGCCGCCGCGGCGCGGCAGGAGCGGTCTCGCCTTCTTCTTTTTCCCCGCCGCCTCGTTCTCGGCGGGTGTGCGACCTCAACACATGGGATGGTAGGAAACTCCCTTTACCCGGGAGGCCGGGCCACTGCTTAGCACGGAAGACCGGCCTTGACGGGAAGGTGGAAACTGGTTATCCCCCTGCTCCTAGTGGCGGCCTTCCTGCTGCCCCTCTCCGTGGCTGCTGACAGGGCAGGTAAGGACATCGTGGTAGACATCCCGTCGCCGCCGTTCAAGGCGAGAATAGTGCCGGGGGCTGTGCGCTACCCGAAGCTCGCCACGCCCGCGTTTACCGAGCCCGGCGCGAGCTTCTCCATGGTGCTTTCTCCGACTGTGGAGCCCTCGAAGGTCATAATCGACGACGGCTATGGGCACCGCTACGTGCTAAAGACGGCGGCCTCCGGCGGGCGGCTTGAGGCCACTGTGCCGGCCGGCGCCGTGCCCGGCGTCTACGACCTAATAATAGTCGAGAAGAACGGGGAGGCAATAGGGGAGCCCCACGCCGTCATAGTAGCTAGGCCAGACACCTACAGGAACATGACAATAGTCCATGTAACTGACCGGCACTTCGGCGTGATAAACGCGAACGGCAGGCCGGCCGCGAACTACGACCTGGCGGCGGACATAGTGGCACTGGGGCTGCCCAACAACACGGTAGTCATAGATACCGGCGATGACGCCGACACGGCGAGAGACGTGGAATACATGGAGTCGCTTATGACCGACTATGTGCTAGACAAGCCGCTAATAGGGATACCCGGTAACCACGACCATGTGGGCAACTCGCCCAACTATGCAAAGTACCGCGGCTACTGGAACTACACTATAAGCATCTACGGGCTCTACAGGATAGTCGGTATTGACAGCGGCGGCGACGGCTACATTACGGTGGCGCAGGCCGAGTGGGCCTCCAGGGTTCTCGACACCAGCAAGGAGCCGGTCAAGATAGTGCTGTTCCACCACCCCCACTTCACCCATGTCTGGGGCAAGACGCCTCACGTGTTTGACGCGAAGAGCGCCGAGGACCTCTACCGTATACTCACGAGCAAGAAGCCTGGAACAGACTACATGTACGTGTACAGCAGCTGGCTCGAAAACAGGAAGGCCTTCCGCGAGCTAGTTAAAGGAATGTACAATGCGCCGGCTAAGCGCGTGCTCGCGCTCTCGGGGCATGTCCACCTGGACTCCTACGCCGAGGTCCACCGTGCCGACGGGTCAGTGATGAACTATGTAGTGACGGTAGCCACGGGCGGCTCTGTGCGCCCCGGCGACTACCACGGGTTCAGGATAATCCGGGTGTCGAGCAGCGGCGGCCTATCCATACTCGGCGACGGCGCGTATGACGCGAGGCACGCCAGCTTCAACCTCGAGGGTGTGAAGGCGGGCCAGATAAGGGGGCCCTACGCGGTGTCGGCCTACTTCACGATAAGCGGCACCAAGGCGGCCCGCTACATGGTGAAGACAGTTGTGCCCGTAGAGATACCTAGCGAGTATCTGGGCAAGAAGCTGCACCTCTACCTCCAGGGCCTCGACTCCTACCGGATACGCTGCACGCCGCTGGGGTGCGTGCTCTATGCCTACACTAACTCCAGGCCGAGAGAGGGGGCCGTGTATAGGGCCGTGCTCTACGAGAAGCCCGACGCCAAGCCGCCGTCGGTGAGGATAGTCCGGGTTTACCCGGCGAGGCCCGTCGCGGGCAGGCAGGTGGTGGTAACGCTACGTATAAGCGACGACGCCTGGGGGGTTGAGGGGATAGAGGCCAGCCTGCTATACGACGGCAAAGCCATGAGGCTGATACCGTCAATCATAGGCGACACTGTGAGGCTCATAATACCGCCCCTGAAGGACCTGAAGAGCGGCAAGGCGAGGCTGGTCGTAAGGGTGCACGACGTATCCGGCAAGACAGTGGAGGTGACAAGGGACATAGTCTATGCGGCGCCGCAGACCAGGACGGTGAAGCAGCAGGCCACCACGCATGCCTCCACGGTCAAGGCCACCACCACTACCAGCAGCACGGCCCCCTCGACAACGACTACGGCAGCCACGGGAAGCCCCACAGCCACCACGACGCAGAAGGCCGCCACGTCGCCGACAGCCGCCGCGACCCACGCAACCACTAGCGGGCAGGCAACGGCGCAGGGCCCGGGCGCCACAGGCGGAGCCACGTTAACCGTAGCCGTGATAGTGGCTGCGGCGCTGCTGGCCTTCCTGTTCCTGGCCACGCGGAAATAGGCTCAACATATGCGCACCACGTAGGGCGGCCCCGCCTCTACATATTTTTTAAACAAGTACTCCGCGACAGTGTGCAGCTCGACTATGTTCGCCACACCTAGAAACCGGTAAGGGTCGTCGCCTAGAACACCGTGCAGCCAGGCGGCGGTTACCCTCTCCAGCTGCTGCTCGATCCGGCGTGTCTCCTCGGCGCCCATAGGGCAGCCCAGTATTAGGTCGGCGTCCTTGCCCCCCAGCCCCTCGCTGGGCTCGCCGCCGTGGATGTCGCCTAGGTAGACTGGGCAGCCGGTGTAGCGGCACAGGCAGGTGGCGGCGGTGCGTGCGATGAGGCGCTTCAGCCTCTGCCACTCGAAGGTCTCCCACGCGTTGCCGCGCCGTCCGCGGGGCAGTGAGAGCCGGTGGGCGGCCTCGAGCCTCTCCAGGCCCCGCCGCATGCAGCCCTCTAGCCCCTCGTCGGCCTCTTCGCTGGCTGCTCTCAACTGTTGCCGCCCTTCCGGCTAGCCTTGGAGGCCTCTTGCCGGGTTAAGTAGAGGTGCGGCGCCCTATAGTAGCCTTGGTGCGTGCCCCTCTAGCGGCGCGCCAGCAGCGTTACGCGGCTCCTGGAGCCTATGAGGGAGTCGCTGCGGTGCACCTCGAAGAGCCTTGAGGCGAGGTGTCCGTGTAGCTCTATCCCTGCAGCCTCGGCCAGCTTTGCAAGTATGGCCTCTATTGTGTCCTCTATTTCCCGCTCGTAGAGGGAGGCGCCGCCCACGGTGATGACGAGGTCTATGTCCCTGCCGGCGTAGTCTTCGGACAGCTCAGTGTAGTAGACCTCGGCGACGCTTGGCACGAGGCGTATAATGCATTGCGCGGCCGCTTCGGCCACCTTCCGCTTGAAGCGGCCCCACTCTATGAGGTACGTGTCTAGGCTCGTCGTGCGCCCCCTCTTGGGTGCCTCGGCGGCTAGCCTGCGGAAGGTCTCCACGCATTCCTCTATCTCCGGCTCCAGCGCCTCGTGCATAAGCGGCGTCAAGGAGGTTTCCGCACCTCGCCCTTATTCGCCTCTTCGCGTCCCGCAGCGTGGCGTGGGAGAGAAGTGGGCAAGGCTTCCTATATAAGAGCTCTACTTTAAGGCAATGCCTGGTGCACCGGGAGAGACGCCCACAAGCCCTGCTGGCGGGAAGGGTAGCCGCGATGGTGCTTATAGCAGTCACCTATAAGAAGCTCGTACCTAGGGATTTCCGCGTACTCTCCATAGTAGAGCGCGGCATGCGGAAATACGAGTACGTCCCACTAGAGCTGATAGAGCGTCACGCCAACATGCCCTCCACCCATGTGGCGGCGGTGCTCCAGAAGCTTAACCGGCTCAGGCTGGTCAAAAGAAGGCTCGGCGACTACGTGGGGTACCGCCTGACCTACATGGGGCTAGACATGCTCGCGCTCCGCAGCCTGGTGGAACGCGGCGTCCTCGAGGCCCTCGGCGAGCGGCTCGGGGTCGGGAAAGAGAGCGACGTGTACTACGGCCTAGCCCCCGGCGGCGAACGCGTGGTCGTGAAGTTCCACCGCGTGGGCAGGACCAGCTTCCAACGCGTCGCGCGTGTAAGGCACTACGCCGCCCGGCTCCATGCCGACTGGTTCATGCTGGCAAAGCTGGCCGGGCAGAGGGAGTACAGAGCATTGGAGGATCTCTTCCGCGCCGGCGCGCTGGTGCCGAGGCCGCTGAGCTACAGCCGCCACGTGGTTGTGACGGAGTATATTGAAGGCATAGAGCTCTACGCGTACCGTAGCCCCGTGGACCCCGAAGCTATCCTTGTCAAGATACTGGAGACGCTGCGTAGAGCCTACCTGGACGTAGGGATAGTTCACGGCGATCTCAGCGAGTATAACGTGCTGGTAAGCATGGTTGGCGAGGAGGAGACTCCCTATATTATTGACTGGCCCCAGTACGTTGAGAGGGATTTCCCCGAGGCAGAGCGCCTCCTGGCGAGGGATGTTGAGTACATAACACGGTTCTTCGCTAAACGGTACGATGTGGAGGTGAGCCTGGAGAAAGCTTTAAAATATGTCAAGGGGGAGGTTGAGGCTGTGTAGCCGGTAGTCAAAATTTATCAGGCCGCTGCCGGCTATGTGTCCCGACGCTAACGATTAGCAGGCTAGTTGTACCATTCAGAGGAATAGCTCATCTGTATATCTCTGCGCACTGTGTTTAGGCGCCTATGCGTTCTTCTAGCACTAAACCTAATAAGGTATAGGCGCTTTTATCCGCAGCAACGGGGTGGAACAGGGTTGTCCATAGGCGCCCTGAGGCTCAGCAAGGGGGAAGGTGAGAAGGCCTTGCACACTGGCGAGGCGAAAGAAGGGATATTCGAGGAAGACGGCGTGCTGGTGGTCTCCGGCGACGAATACATTTACCGCGTCTGCAGCGCGCTGGCGAGCCCGACGCGGATAAAGATACTAAAAGAACTGTTAAGGAAAGAAGCCGACATAGGAGAGATAGCGGAGATGATAGCCCAGAGCAAGGCCAACGCGTCTACACAGGTGAGGAGACTAGAGGAAATAGGGCTCGTCCGGTCCGAGTACAAGCCCGGCGTGCGGGGCGTGAGGAAGGTAGTGAAGGCAACAGTACGCGAGATAAGGATAATCCTCTCACCGGGCAGCGAAAACCAGCAGGAAGAGTGAAAGGCCACCAGGGGCCTAGCCTCCTACCCCGAGGCCTCCTTTTTGACGAGCCTACAGTGGCGTAGCCGCGTCCTCTCCATGGCCCGCTGGAAATGTCGAAGATCCGCCTCACGGTACGCCACGAACACCACTCTCTCCGGCAGCCGGAGGCCCTCGCCGACAGCACGGTCCAGTGCGCGCAGCATGGCCGACATGCTCTCCTCGGCGTCAAGGCCTCCAACACCCGCGCCCATCGCCGGAAACGCGACACACTTCACGCCAAGCCGGCTGGCCTCCTTCAGCGCAGCGTAGGCCGCCGCCTCCACCTTCTCCGGCGTCGTCCTCATAGCAGGCCTCTCCATGGTAGGAGCATGGATTATGTAGCGGATACGCGGCTCCAGCCTCCCGGCGCCAGTAGTGACAGCTCTGCCCACCGGCACCGGCGCACGCCGCCTAGCCTCGTGCTCGACCTCGAGGCCGGCGGCGCGCCTAAGAGCGCCGGCCACACCCCCACCCATTATCATCAGGCTGTTGGCCGGGTTGACGACGGCGCCACACTCCGCCTCTGTTATATCGCCTATTGCCAGCTCGAGCGTTGAGCCAGCGCAGCTGTATTCGGCCCTCTTCTCCAGAGGCACGGCATTCACCCGCCTTGCGCTTCTAGCTACTGACTGCCCGTCGCCTCCCTCTTACATCTTAGCCCTTGGGCTCTTCACCCAGGAGGCTAAGTAAGACCTGCAGCCTCGCCGCCAGCACTCTAGAGCGTTGACCGGCTAGGAGAGGGCGCCAGAATGGTGGGCCCGCGGGGATTTGAACCCCGGACCTCCGCCGTGTGAGGG
>CAZCGO010000010.1:0-17732 GCA_964498685.1 uncultured Hyperthermus sp.
CGCCAGAATGGTGGGCCCGCGGGGATTTGAACCCCGGACCTCCGCCGTGTGAGGGCGGCGTCCTAACCAGGCTAGACGACGGGCCCAGCCCTGCCTTGGGGCTGTCTCCGGGGGAAGGGAGACCCTTGGCGCGAGCCGGTATATGTTTTGCCCTAGATTCCTCGTGTCCGACTCCTCTGCAGCTGTTTCAGCTCCAGGGGTGCTATGTACAGCATCCCGCTACGCGTGGTCATGGCGTATATCTTGTGCTGCTGGCAGCGCAGCTCCGAGCCTGGCACCTTGATCAGCATGTTGACTCCTAGCTCGGCTATGTGTATCTCTACGCCTCCGCTGTGGTTCCTGCACGTCAGCCTTGTGCCGCGTTGCCTTGTTAGCTCGACGAGTGGCTGCAGTATTTTGTCGGGCTCTAGGTCTAGGTGGCTCTGCCTGGCGCCTAGGCAGCCGCGGGGATGGTAGAAGCCTGCTACGGGTCTCTCCCCTGCGGAGCCGGCTACGAGGAGCCTCACGTTTACCCTGACAGGCCGCTTACAGCCGGCCCTCACGTCTGCGCCCCGCCTCTTGCGTGCCAGTGGCTATATACTGGATGTGGCCCCTATCTTTACCGTGCTGCTCGGCAGGGCTGCTCCTCGCCTCCTAGCGGCTGACGCCTTGCAGGGGTGTAGTGGTTGAAAGGGCTGCGTGCCGTGAGGATGAGCCTCGACCCGGGTTTCGACGCGGTAGTCCTCTCCCCGGCCGCTGCGCGCGGGATAGGCGCTGTTCCAGGTTCGCGTGTGGCCGTGGGCTGCCGCGGCGTGCTCTACGGCGCAGTGGTGTTCGTGGACGAGTCTATTGGGCAGGAGGGTGTGGGCCTCTCACGTGGGCTCTGGGACAGGCTGGGCGGCTGCGACGATGTGGAGGTTCATCCCTTCGAGTTTCCGCCCAGCTTCTCTGCGCTGAAGAAACGGCTTGAGGGCCATGTGCTTGAAGAGTCCGAGTATAGGAGGCTTATAGCAGATATGGTTAACGGTTTCTACGATGAGGCGCAGATAGCTGGCTTTCTTGTCAGCCAGCTCTACCGCCAGCTGCGTGGCGACGAGCTCTCCCACCTCATCCGGGCTATGGTTGAGACCGGTGTTGTGGTCAAGTTCCCTGACACTGTCTACGATGTCCACAGTATAGGCGGTGTGCCGGGTAACAGCAAGGTGGCGCTTCTCACTGTGCCTATAGTGGCCTCCCGTGGCCTCCTCATCCCGAAGACGAGCAGCCGGGCTATTACTAGCCCTGCTGGGACCGCTGACACGATGGAAGTGCTGGCGAGGGTGACCTTCAGCCCCCAGGAGGTTCACGACATCGCGCTCCGCGTCCGGGGCGCGATAGTCTGGGGCGGGGCGCTCGGAATGGCGCCGGCCGACGACATATTTGTTCGCGTCGAGCGCCGCCTAGACATAGACCCGAAGACCCAGATGGTTGCCAGCATACTGTCGAAGAAACTGGCTATGAGCGTCTCGAGGCTTGTCGTGGACATACCGGTGGGGCGTGGGGCCAAGGTCGAGGGCGAGGATGAGGCCGTCGCCCTGGGGTCGCTGTTCCTCTCGCAGGCGCAGCGCCTCGGGATAAATATGAGAGTCGCGTTAACCTATGGGGGCGAGCCCATAGGCTACAGTGTTGGGCCTGCGCTGGAGGCTAGGGAGGCCCTGGAGACGCATATACACGGCAAGGGCGCTCCTAGCTATGTCGAGAAGGCCTGCAGCCTGGCTGGCCTCGTGTTCGAGATGGCCGGCGCGGCCCCCAGGGAGCGCGGCTACCAGCTTGCCTGCAAGATACTCAGCACCGGCGCCGCCTACAAGAAGTTCCGGGAGATAATAGAGGCCCAGGGAGGCGACCCGGAGGTAAAGCCGGAGGACATCAAGCTGGCCTCCCACCGCTTCACGGTGGAGTCGCCGCGGGACGGCGTAGTCAGCATGGTTAACAACCGCGGCATATCTCTGGCCGCCAAGGCGGCGGGCGCCCCCGACGACAAGGGCGCCGGGATAGTGCTCCACGCCAAGACCGGGCACCGAGTGAGACGCGGCGAGCCGCTCCTAACCATCTACGCCTCAACGGAGTCCAGGCTCCAGGACGCGCTGAGGATACTCGAGGAGACGAACGCTGTAATGGTTGAGGGGGTTATTGTGAAGGTCCTCCCCTAGGGCGATAGTTTTAAATAAAGCATTGCTGGGTGTGCGTCTGCCTCTCCGGCTCCTAGGGCAAGAGCGTTGTGAGGACCGGCTCTGGGGCCTACGGGCCCTGCCTGTGGCGAAGGTGGTGCGGCCTATGAAGTTCTGTCCGAGATGCGGCGGCCTAATGGTGCCGGCTGGCAGGGAGGGCGACGCGGTCATACTGCGGTGCATCCGCTGCGGCTACACGGAGAAGCTTAGCCTGGAGGAGGCTAAGCGGCTGGGCTACGTTGTTGCCGCTGCTACGCCGAGGGAGGAGAGAACCATAACGACGATGAAGGTCGCGGAGGCTAAGAAGAAGCCGCCGAAGAGCCTCGAGGAGTGGGAGCAGGAGCGCGAAGAGTACCGGGAGATACTGCAGGAGCTGCTCCAGGAGGAGCTCGAGGGCGGCGAGGAGTAAGACCCCGAGAACCGCGCCGCAGCGATGCCTACCTTAGGATGCATGTAGGCTCTCCCGTGGCCGCATTATCCAGGTAAAGCGACCGTTTTAAGGGGGGCTGCGTGGCACCCCGAGAGTACATGGAGGCGCCCGTGGATGCGGGGGTGCCCGAGCCAGGTCAAAGGGGGCGGGCTTAAGACCCGCTGGCGTAGGCCGGCGTGGGTTCGAATCCCACCCCCCGCACCATGGGCGGGCCTCTCCTCGTAGACGAGGGCACGTCCTCTCCAACGGCAGGTTAACGGCCTTGAACACGGTGGAAGCCCTAAACTACGATGAGGGCCTCATCCGCGAGCTTGAGAGCGTCTATGGTGGGAGAGGGCTTCGCGTCCTCCTCGAGTCGCTCCTTTCCCCGCCCCGCCGCTACTATGTGCGCGTTAACCGCCTCAGGGCCGAGCCGGGCGAACTGCTGGACGATATGAGGTCGAGCGGCCTCCGGGTCTATATGGACGAGTTCTGGGAGGAGGCTCTCTGGCTACCGGTGGAGGGGCCTAGGCGCCTAGAGGATACCGGCTGCCAGGTAGTGGTGGACAAGAGGACCGCCGAGAGCGTAATGATGGGCGCCAACGTCTATGCGCCCGGGGTCCTGCGTGTGGAGGACTGTGTCAGGGCGGGCGCCGAGGTCCTCGTGGTCTCGGAGAACGGTGTCGCTGTGGCCAACGGCGTCGTGGCCCAGGGCTTCTATGAATCCCTACGCGTCCGCCGAGGCCTCGTGGTCAGGGTCACCAGGCCCCTCTATAGCGTCCCGAGCCTGCGTGACACCGTCTGGCACCGTAGGGGCATGATATACGAGCAGAGCATCTCCTCTATGACGGTTGCCCGTGTCCTCGACCCAAGGCCGGGGAGCGTAATTGTCGACATGTGCGCGGCGCCGGGGGGCAAAACGGGGCACATATACGAGCTTGTGGGCGGGGACGCCAGGCTGGTGGCCGTAGACCATACCCGCAGGAAGACGCAGCGGCTCCGTGAGGAGATGAAGCGGCTGGGGCATGTTGGCGTCGAGGTGCTGCGCGCAGACGCACGCCGCCTCCCAGAGATGCTTGGAAGGGGAATAGCTGACTACGTGGTACTAGACCCGCCCTGCAGCTCGCTGGGCGTCATACCTAAGGTGTACGACGTGAAGAGGATGAACGACATAGAGGGGATCGCTAGGTACCAGCGTGGCCTCCTCTGGGCTGCGCGTGAGCTGCTGCGCCCGGGGGGCGTGCTGGTGTACTCGACGTGCACTCTCACGGTGGCCGAGAACGAGGCCAACATGGCCTATGCTGTCGAGGAGCTGGGGCTCGTGCTGGAGGACGCTTGGCCCCGGAGGTGGAGCCGGGGGGTCGGCCCCTACGGGGGTGCCGCGCAGCGCGTCCACCCGAGCGTCCACGGGGCGACCGGCTACTTTGTCGCGCGTCTCCGGCGGTAGCGGCGTAGCGGCGTGCCGCAGACCGGGCACCTGGTTTCGCCGGGCTTTGTCGACACGTAGCCGCAGGCGGGGCATTTCACCACGTAGCTCCTCTCCTCTCTTATGCCGCGCGTGCGTAGAGGCATGAACCGGATGGAGAGGTGTGAGAGGAGGTTCTGGAGAGCATAGTCGTCCGTCACGACCACCACTGTGCTACCCTCGTCCCTGGCCATTAGTGCCAGCGCGGCCACGGAGAGGTCCGCCTCGGAGAGGCTGCTCTGGAGCCCTAGCCTCCTAGCCTCCTCTACAGCCCTAGTGATGTACTCCCTGGGCGGATCTACCACGACGAGCTTGCCCAGCTGTATCGCCGTCTCCGTTGCCTGTCGGCTCTCCTGGTCACGGGCCTCGGCGGCTACGAGGCTGGTAGTGTACGCCCGGGGCACGAGGAGAACCCATTTAGCCAGCAGCGCCGTGGCGTCCACGATGTAGACTAGTGCGGCCATGGCAGCCTCAGCCAGCCTCGCCCAGCCCGGTACCTTGCGATCCTTGCGGCAGGGCCTCCAAGCCTGGCCCGGATAAGCGCGCCCCGGTACAGGAGCCTCTCCTGCACGCCGTCCACTATCAGCTTGACGGGCCTCGTAGTCCTCTCCACGAAGACCAGGACCTCCTGGCTGCCGGGCACGACTATGGGGCCGAAGGCCTTGTTGACCGGGTTGACCGGCGTCACTGAGAGCGCCTCGAGCCCCGGGTGGAGCACAGGGCCCCCGGCACTGTAGTTGTAGGCAGTCGAGCCGGTTGGCGTGGCCACTATGACCCCGTCGCCTTCTAGGCTCCTGTAGAGCAGCGCGTCGCCGGCCATGACGCGTAGGCCGGCCACCTTCGAGCCGAGGGCCAGCACGGCGGCCTCGTTGAGAGCGAGGCCCTCATAGCCGGCCGCGGTGAGCCTCATGCGGGGCAGCTCCTCCACCCAGTAGTCGCCCCGGACCAGGCGCTCCAGCAGGGCCAGCCCCTCCTGCCCGCTGTAGGGCTCGAAGAGGAAAGCCCTCCTCCCGAGCCGTACCGGGTGGATCAGGGGCGTCTTCTCCCCGAGAAGCTGGAGCAGCCTCAGGAGGGTGCCGTCGCCGCCTATCGCCACCACCGCGTCTACGGTCTCGAAGCGCAGATCGACACCGGGCCCGCCCAGAATCCCGGCTATGGATACGTCGTAGAGCGGCTCCGCCCCCAGCTCGGCCAGGCGGCGGTAAGCATCTCTAGCCAGCGCCAGCGCGTCTACACGGTCGGGCCTGGCGTAGATGGCGACCCGGAGCGGCATCTCCTACACCGGGAGCACCACGTGTCTCGTCGCGGTAACGGAGCCCCAGTGCGGTGAAGAAGTGCGCCGGCTACTTAGAACCCTGTGCCCGGGACGCGGCGGCGCCAAGCCCGCGCCCCCCCTACGCCGCCGGCTCCCGGCTTTCACCGCGTGCAGGGAGGGGGCGGGTAGCCTCGTAGCGCGCTGCAGGTGCCCCGTCTACCTCCTCTACGCCGAGTGCCGCCAGGCCGCGAGAAGCAAGCCGCCGGTCTCCTACGTCCTGGTGGGCCGGGTGGCGATAGTGTCTCTCGATGAGCGCATCGAGGGCAGGGAGCGGGAGATAGGCGAGGAGCTGCTCCGCACGGTGCCGGGGATAGAAGCAGTCTACGCCAAGAAGGCCACCGTGGGCTCTCACCGCGTGCAGGAGCTGGTACACATAGCGGGCCGGCGGCTCAGGGAGACGGTTTACGTCGAGAACGGGCTACGTATACCCGTCCCCCTGGGCAGGGTGTACGTCAACCCGAGGCTTGCAGCCGAGCACGAGAGGATAGCCAGGGCCGTCGAGCCGGGAGAGCGGGTACTTGACATGTTTTCGGGGATAGGCGGTTTCGCCCTAAACATATCCCGTCATGGCCGGGCGGAGGTGGTTGTGGCCAACGACGTGAACCCGCACGCCGTCGACGCCTTGACCAGGGCTATAGCTCTTAACAAGAGCAGGCTAAGGACTCCGATACTGGTGCTCAACGAGGACGCGTCAAGGCTCCCCCGCCTGCTACGCCCCGTGTTCACACGGATAATAATGAACCTGCCGCACGCCAGCATAGACTACATAGAGACGGCTCTCAGCCTCTGCAGCGGCGAGGGCTGCACACTACACGTCTACACGCTGGCCAGGCGCGCCGAGGACGCGGCCAGCAGTATTTTGGAGAGGCATCCCTCACTCCGCGTCACCCGGGTCCTCCGGGTCCTCGACTACGCCCCCGGCAAGTACATCTTCCGCGTCGACGTCCAGCACCACGTGGAGAACGAGGCAGCGGCTAAAACTCGAGGCTAGAAGCCTGCGCGCCTCGCCAGGCACGCCGCGGGCCGGCGTCGACGCGGCCACCATCACCGAGTCGGTTGGATGCAGTGAGCGCCTCACGACCATCCTCTCGCCCACCGGCCGGCCCGGAGAGACGCCGAAGACCCGGAAGCCGGCGTAGAACGGCGGCTCCAGGGCCAGCACGGCGAAATACATGGCGGCGAGCCCCCTCTTCGCGGCGCACCGCCCCCCACCGCGGCAAGAGACGCACGCGACACAGTCGCCCCTAGGGGTTAGGCGCCCCCTACGGTCAAGCTCCAGTGTCGAGGGGTGAGCCAGCTGCACGTTAGGGTGGCCCCTGCAGCGTATAAGCTCCATACACACCCTGCCGGTCTCCAACTCCTGGCCGCCCTCCCTCTTCGCGGCGTGGCCCCACCCGGCAGGGAGGGGCTAAGGTATAGCAGCCTCCCGGGGCGCTACCTAGGCTACCCGGGGCCCGTGTTGGGAGACGTGGACTTCGCAGAGCAGCGCCGCCGCCTCGTGGAGAAGCTGGTCCGCGAGGGCTATGTGAGAAGCGAGCGTGTCAAAAGAGCCCTGCTCCGTGTGCCTCGCGAGCTTTTCGTCCCCGAGGATCTCCGCCACTTGGCCTACGTCGACACGCCTCTACCCATAGGCCATGGCCAGACTATAAGCGCGCCACACATGGTGGCGATGATGACGGAGCTTGCAGAGCTAGAACCTGGGATGAAGGTGCTCGAGGTAGGCACGGGCAGCGGGTACCACGCAGCAGTGGTTGCAGAAGTCGTTGCTCCGAGCGACGCGCCCCGCGAGGAGTGGGGCCACGTCTTCACCGTGGAGAGGGTGCCCGCCCTGGCCGAGAGGGCTCGGAGGAACCTGGAGCGGGCCGGCTACTCTGACCGTGTGACGGTGCTTGTGGGCGATGGGAGCCTAGGGTACCGGGATGAGGCACCGTACGACCGGATAATAGTCACGGCCGCTGCGCCTGACATACCGCCGCCTCTCGTCGAGCAGCTCAAGCCCGGCGGGAAGATGGTGATACCGATAGGCGACCGCTACATGCAGTACCTCTATGTGGTCGAAAAAACCGGCGACGGCAAGGTGAAGGCGAGGCCGGTCACGCCGTGCCTGTTCGTGCCCCTGATAGGCCGCTATGGGTGGAGAAGTGATACCAGCTACTAGCGCCTCCTAAGCCACGCGTCGAGACCCATCTGGCGGCCCCTGAAGAACTCGTTATAGGCCTTCTTCAGCCTCTCCAATGCGTTCTTTACACGGTCGGGGCTGAAATCGTGCTCCTCGACGAGTATCTCGTACACCATCTTCTCGTCGGGCGGCCTCCATTCAAGCCGGTAGTCGTCCGTCACCTGCGGGTTGAGGAAGTACTCGTATATCCTGAGCGGGTCCACTGGGAACTCGCTGCGCGGCAGAGACTCTAGCAGTCGACGGGGATCCGGGTGGGACTTAACCATCTTAAGGGCGGTCTTAGGGCCGACACCCTTAACTCCGTCCGGGTTGTAGTCTGTGCCGACAAGTATGCCTATTGCTATTAGCTGCTCCCTGGTTATGCCGAGGCTCCTTAGGAGGCGCTCAAGCTCTATGAGTTCGGGCTTTATCTCTACATACACGTTCTTTCTCGGGAGCTTCCTTCGCCCAGTTATGGTCAGGTTCCGGACAAGCCTCGGCGAGCCGAAGAGAAGGGAGTCGTAGTCCTGGCTTGCCGCGGCCCAGACGTCGCCCTTGCGGGCCATGTAGGCCGCCTGGGCCTCCCCCTCCGCCGGCGCCTGCACATACGGTACACCCATGGCCTCGAGAAGCCGCTTCGCGTCGCGAACCATATCCTCGGTGAGCCTAGAGGCCATCTGGGCGTAGCGTCTCGCAGCCTCCACGTCGCCCCTCCGTATAGCCTCCGTGTACTTCTTCTCAGCCTCTATCTTCACCCGTCTTCTCCGCTCTATCTCGGCCTGCTTCATCTCAGGGGGCTTGCCGTCGAAGACGTAGGCAACCTTCACGCCGTGCTCGGCAAGGTTTATCGTGCGGTAGAAGAGGCCGCTCAGGTGGCTCGTTACACGCCCCCTGCTGTCCATGAGGGGGGTGCCGTCCGGCTGCCGGATGGCGGCCAGAAACTGGTATAGCGCATTGTAGGCGTCAATGGCTACGCTGCGGAAACGCAGAGAGTCAAGCTCTATAACCTGCACCGCCTCGGGGGGTATGATCTCCCTAATGTTTACGCCCACGGTGTCACCCTCCATAGTCCGAGCGAAAGGCCACAGCGTCCTACGCGCTGCTAGGCCCCGTATCTTCTACTGCGCGCGTTTCTAGATTTAGGCTAAGACCGTGCACGTGAAAAAGGGGGCCGTGGAGGCTATGGCCTCCTCACTAGCTCGATGTTGCGCAGGTTCTCCTTCAGCACGCTGACGTAGACTACGCCGTGCATCTCTAGCCTCATAAGCTCGCGTAGGAACTCAGCGAACGTTATGTCTATCTTGCCGCGCAGCGCCTTGTAAAGGTCAACGTCTTTAGCCGAGCCGCCTCTGCGCTCGAGCTCGTCAACTATCGCGTAGTAGAGGGGGCGGCTCCTCCAAGTATCGCTTGTAGGCATGGACACCACCTCGGGGCCGGAAGCGTGGACGGGACGGTGGTCCCGGGGCCGTGCAGGCGGGCCTGAGAAAGGGCGTCTAGGTGAAGAGGGCTGGCTTCTCGTGCACCAGCCTCGAGCCCGGCAGCTGCTGTCTAGCCTTCTGAAGCCACTCCTCATAGAATTTCATCATGTCCTGTGTTATGCTGGGCTTTATGACCTCCAGTGCCCTCATGAAGTGTCTCATGTGGACCTTTGTGGCGTTCACGTCTTCGCGTAGCGCGAGCATCGCGGCCTCCCTTACTAGTGCCGCCAGGTCGGCGCCGCTGTACCCCTCGGTCCTTATCGCCAAGAACTCCAGGTCTACGTCCTCGGCTAGCGGCATGTTCCTGGTGTGTATCCTGAGTATCTCCAGCCTCGCCTTCTTGTCGGGCGGCGGCACGTAGATGAGCCTGTCGAACCTGCCCGGCCTCAGGAGGGCCGGGTCGAGTATGTCGGGCCTGTTGGTGGCAGCGATAACCACCACGTTGCTTAGCGGCACTATGCCGTCTAGCTCGGCGAGGAGCTGGTTGACTATACGATAGGTTACACCGCTGGTGTCGAAGGCGCCCCTGGTCTGCGCTATTGCGTCTATCTCGTCGAAGAATACTATTGCCGGCGAGTGCTGCCTCGCCTTACGGAATATCTCGCGTATCATCTTCTCGCTTTCGCCTACCCATTTGCTCAGTATCTCCGGGCCCCGGACGGCGATGAAGTTGGCGCCGCTCTCCGTGGCGGCCGCCTTGGCTAGCAGCGTCTTACCCGTACCCGGCGGGCCGAAGAGGAGTATACCCTTCGGCGGCGTTATCCCGAGGCGGCGGAACATGTCGGGCCGCCGCAGAGGCCACTCGACGGCCTCACGCAGCTGCTGCTTAACATCGTCAAGCCCGCCTATGTCCTCCCACCGCACCTCGGGCATCTCGATATAGATCTCCCTGAGCCCGCTCGGCACGATGTCGCGCAGCGCCGCGAGAAAGTCCTCCATACGTATCTCCATTTCCTCGAGTATCTCTGGCGGTATGCGGTCCTGGGAGAGGTCTATTTTGCTGATATAGCGTCGCAGCGCATGCATCGCGGCCTCCCTTACTAGTGCCGCCAGGTCGGCGCCAGTGTAGCCCCGTGTCAGCTCGGCAAGCCTCTCGAGGTCTACGTCTTCGGCCAGCGGCATGTTCCTGGTGTGTATCTGGAGTATCTCCAGCCGGCCCTGCTTGTCTGGGAGAGGTATCTCTATCTCGCGGTCGAACCTGCCCGGCCTCCTGAGGGCAGGGTCTATCGCGTTAGGCCTGTTAGTGGCGGCTATTACAACCACGTCTCCCCGGCTCTCCAGCCCGTCCATGAGAGCCAGTAGCTGTGCTACTACACGCCTCTCGACCTCCCCCACCACCTCGTCTCTCTTAGGCGCTATCGCGTCTATCTCGTCGATGAATATTATGCTGGGCGCGTTCTTCTTGGCCTCCTCGAATATCTCCCTCAGCCGCTGCTCGCTCTCACCATAGTACTTGCTCATGATCTCGGGCCCATTGATGGCGATAAAGTAGGCGTTAGTCTCGTTGGCTATCGCCTTCGCTAGGAGGGTCTTGCCGACGCCCGGCGGGCCGTAGAGGAGCACGCCCTTCGGCGGCTCTATGCCCAGCCTCTTGAACACCTCCGGGTGCTTCAACGGAAGCTCTATAAGCTCCCTGACCTTCTGTATAATGTCCCTCATGCCGCCGATGTCTTCGTATGTTACCCTGGGTATCTTGCCCTGCTCCACGGGCTTTTCGAGCAGAATTATGTTAGTATTAGGAGTTATGACTACAACATCGGAGGGCTTAGTCTGTATAACGACGAAGGGTATTGACTGGTTGAGCACAGGGATTAGAACAGTATCGCCCTCGACCACGGGGCGCTCGGCGAGCTTCTTCTTAACATAGTTCACAAAGCCCGAATCTATCGTTATAGAGAAGTTGGCGGGCGCCAGCTTTACCAGCGAGGCAGGCTTAGCCTCAGCCTTCCTGACTATAACCTTATCTCCGATACCGACACCAGCGTTTTTCCTCAGCAAGCCATCCATGCGGATAATATCTTGGCCCTTGTCCTCCGGATAACCAGGCCAAGCTATCGCGGCGGTCTTCTTCCTACCCTCTATTTCTACTATATCGCCCGGCTCCGCGCCAATCATCTTTAATATGTCGAGATCTATGCGTACCTTCCATTTACCTACATCCTTATGCTTAGCCTCCGCTACTCGTAGCACTACCTCCCGTCGACGCCTAGAGCTAGTGACCGACATGGCTCTATCCCGTACCCATAGCGTTGCTGATACCGCCTAGACCCCTATAACCAGAGCCACTACGATAACCCCTAGGGACTTATCTAGGATACCCTCAGGCCCGGCCCAGCTGCCTGCCCCGCGCCGAGAAAGCCGGGGGGCCGTAGGCAGCAGAGCACCAAGACCATACCGGGAGGTGTGGGAAAATAAAGTGGCCCGAACGGGCCGCCACTGGCGGCTGAGGACTAGTACTGGGAGAGCCGGTGTACAGCCTCCACCTCTATCTCCTCTATGCCCTCAACCCCTTGCAGCAGCTCCTCGAGCTTCGAGGTGCCGCCCTCGCTCTCCTCCGGTATTATGAAGTACACCTTTAGCGCGTTGAGGCCAAACGCTATGGGAACCTTATCGTAGCGGGCTATCTCGTACCCTTCCGGCAGCTTCGACTTAATGGTCTCTATGAGCTTGTCTAGGTCTATGTCGGTGCTGGAGGGGTATATGGATACGAGCGCGAGCACCTTGGCCATCTTCTATCGCCCTCCTCTCGGGTTACACCCGGCACGCCCTTACGGGCCCTCGAAGCCGCACTTGGGGCAGCGGTAGCGGACACCCAGCTTGCGGCAGCTGGCGCAGCGCCAAATCACTACTTCGCCGCAGTTGGGGCAGAGGAAGGCAACCCCCTTCTCCCAGGGGGTTATGGGCCTCCCGCAGCTACTGCACATCGGCAGCTTGGTGACGTCGACTATGCTGGGCTTCCTGGGCACTTCCAGCTCCAGCGCCATCCCTAGCACCCAGTAGGGCACACACCGCGCCCCTCCTGGGATAATATAGGCTAACCTCCCCCGAGGCAGACGGGAGGTAAGCGCCCAATGCCAGGCGAGGAGATGAAACAAGTCATAGCTATACGCGCCGACCTAAAAATGAGTAAGGGAAAGACCGCGGTACAGGCAGCACACGCCGCCGTGGAGGCAGTGCTGTCCATAATAGACAGCGGCAACACCATGTGGCTCGGCTGGCTCCGCGTGTGGCGCAGCCAGGGCCAGAAGAAGATAGCAGTACGCGTAGCCAACGAACAGGAACTACTAGAGGTGTACAGGGAGGCCCTCCGGCTCGGCCTCCCCGCGAGCCTCATCGCGGACGCGGGGCTAACCGAGCTGCCCCCCGGCACCCGTACCGCGTCAGCAATAGGGCCAGCGCCGAGCAGGCTAGTGGACCGCGTGACCGGACACCTGCGCCTCCTCTAACAGGCCCCAGCGGCCGGCGGGAGAGTGGTGCAGCCTGGGAGAAGACAGGCTCTGCATAAGCAACAGCGAACTAGACCACCTGCTGAGAATGGAGTACAGGCTCCGCTGCACGAAGCCACTAGCGAGGCTAGCCGAGCCCCGCGAGAGAGCCTTCGTGGTAATAGAGGACAGCGAGGCAGACACCGGCCCCGAAGGCAGCGCCTGCACCTACCTAGTAGCCAAGAGAGGCATATCGACACCGGAAGCAGCCGCAACACTGGCCCGCCTCCTCGGAGGCAGAGCCCACCCCCTAGGGCTCAAAGACACCAGGGCCACGACACTGCAACTCATCTGCATACAGCCCTGCAGCCCCGAGGCGCCCCGCCTCCTCCGGGTGCCAGGCAGGCTATGGGCTAGGCTGGCGGGCCGCCCCACCAGCTGCAGGAAGACCACACTACGCGGAAACCGTTTCCACATACTACTAGAGCCGCTGCCCCACGCCACGGCCTCCGAGGTCGCAGAAGAGGCGGCGGCACTAGCCCGCCAGCGGCTACCCGCCTACTACTCCTACCAGCGCTTCGGCACACGGCGCCCCTCTACGCAGTACGCCGGCCTGGCCTCGCTGACGGCGCCACACCTAGCCACAGTAAGGGAGGTAATCGACACCGGCTACCCCGACGAGGCCCCCACGGCGCTGGCATGCAGGACACTCCTCTGGAGAGCCGCAGGCTGCAACATAGCACGGATGTACGAGGAAGGCCTCTCTAGAAGACTCCCCCGCAGCATGGGCTCGCTCCCCGGCTTCCTCCGGTCAATCCACTCCTCCGCGCTACAGGCCCTCGTGTTCAACACTTACCTCTCAACACGTCTCTCTCTAGGCTACGGGCTCGCGGAACGCGTACCAGGCGAACGCCGGGCAAGAGACGGGAGACCCCTAGCCCCCGTCCCCGGAGTCGGGGTGAGGACGCGGATAGGCGGCGTAGCCGGGGCAATACTCAGGCAGGCCCTCGAGTCGCTCGGGCTGGAGCCCCGGGACCTGGCCTCCAGGAGCCCCCTGCTCGAGAAGAGGCTCCCCTACTGGCGGCCAGTATACACTGCGCCTAGGAACGTCGAGGTACGGGTACTTGGCGGGAAGGTGCTGCTATCATTCTGGCTCGAAAAAGGCCTCTACGCCACCCTGCTTCTCCGCGAACTAGTGGACCCCTACCAGCTCTGACGCCCCTGGGGTGCCAGATGCCACGCTGCTCTAGTACCCCGACCTTATGTGGGTGCGCTTGCCGAGTATCTCGCTGAGTATCCTCTCGTATACCTCCTTCGCCTTGCCTAGGCGGCGCTCGTCGCGCCTCGTTATCCTTACAACGTACTCTATGCTGCCATCCGGCAGCCACAGCGTGTTGACGCCTAGCACGCGTGCCGGGTAGAGGAGATGGGTGGCCAGGCCACGTACATCACTCGCCCGCGGTATTATCTTCACCTTCATGCCGAGTTTTTCTTTGAGCTTCTGCTCTATCTCCCTAGCATAGCGGCTGAACACGGGCACACTCGTCCCAACACCAAGATCCATGACAATTATCACCATGTCGTTGTCGACAAAATACGCCTTATGATAGGTGGCCTTCTTCAGCAGCTGCATGCCCTCTGACTCCTCGAGCTCTATCAGCGCCTTCATTATGGGGACTTCTCTCTCGTCGACAGCGCCGCTGTCTATAAGCCCCTGGCACCTGGGACATAGGACGCCGCTCTTGACGCAAACGTAGTCGAGAGGTATCTGTACCGAGGCAAACCACCTCCCTACGTCGACGCCCACCTACACCGCGCCGCAGGGGGAGCCCGGAGCACTACAGCTCGCCAAGCCGACCCGCCGGAGGGTCAACCATGCCGACCCCTACCCGCTGGGCGCTAAAGAGGGCTTTGCGCAGCGCCTGAGGCCCCCCGGGAGGAGGGCTCCGGCGCCGCCACGTCGCCGCGCCCGGGGGGAGACCGGAAAAGGGGCTTAAATAGAGAACTCGGCGCCCCTAGAGGGGGAGCCCTCCAAGCTCGGCGACTATCCGCGGCACCGCGTAGGCGTTACGCAGCACGAGATCGAGCACGTCCTCGTCGTCTACGCGGAAAGTATACACGATGTTCACGAGCCTAGCCACGCTCCCTAGAAGCAGGGTCATAGAGACATGGATCCTCTCGAAGCCGCCTAGCCTGCCCAGCATGCGGAGAAGCCTAGGCTTGACCGAGGAATAGGTGCCGGACACCGCGCGGCACCACTCCCGCGACCCCAGAGGCAGGCACTTCACCTTAGCCTCTACATTGTCCACCGGGTCCAGGTATTCGGCGAACCGCTCCTCCAGGAGCTCTATATCTCCACGGTAGGCGTAAACACGGCCAATACCGGTGTAGATGTACACCACGTCCCCGTGCCTCATGAGCCTCTGGAGGTCTCGTCTCAGCCTCTCCAGGGGCATGCTGGCGGCCTCGGCGAGCAGCTCCAGGGGCATAGGGTTGCCCTCCAGCAGCGACAGCAAACGGCTTCTAGTCGTACGCCTCCACAGCCTCTCCACAACCTCCCGGCTAACCGGCATGTCTATACCTATCCGCTCCGCAGCCTCCATAGCGTCGACGAAGCTATCAACGTCTATAGTGTCGAGTGTGACTATGTAGGCGACGAACTTGGGAGGCCCTCCCCCCGGCCCACGCGCACGCAGCACACGGCCATGGCGCTGGATGAAGCGCAGCGGAGAAGCCGTTATGCTCCACATGACGAGGAGGTCCGCCTCCGGGAGATCCACCCCCTCCTCGCCGGCAGACGTCGAGACAACCACCCTTGTGTCCTCCCGGCGGGCCCTCTCCAGCGCCTCGCGGAGCCCGGCACGCCCCATGCGGCCACGGATAAGGACGCAGCCATAGCCCGCCGACCGGGCGAGGCCACACGCATACTCCGCCACAACAACCCGGTCAATGAATACTATGGCCTTCGTGAAGCCCTCATGGTCCGCGAGCACCCGGAGAAAAGCCTCCGCCTTATGGCTAGGCCTAACCCCCGGGGCCTCTATGAGGCCCCTAAGCTCGCGGAGCAGGCCGGCGAGCATGGTTCTCCTAGACATGCTGTCCTTCAAGGCAAGCGCGCCGTCCCGGACCAGCCACCTCTGGGCGCTCCTCACGGCCACGCGCAGCCTGCCGGGGACACGTGTAGACAGCTCCTCCAATGCCTCGTAGAGGCGTCTCTCGTCGCTGTTGAGAACCGCCTCGTAAACCTCGCCTATCAGGGGCGGTATGTAGGGGGCTATCCGCGGGTCACTCCAGCTCCAGACACGGATAGGCCCAATGGTCTCCTCTATCTCCCTCCTCCTCGAAGGCGGTATGTAGGCGCTGAGCCCTAGACGGTACCGGACACCACCCAGGCGCGTCATAACCTCCCGGTAGGCGTCCTTCCCGGTCGTATGGTGGCACTCGTCGACAACCACCGCGTCGAACTCCCCAAAAGCCCCCCAGTCGGCTAGCACTATCTCCGGCGTAGCAACTACAACCCTGGCGCTCCACCGCCTCCGCCTCTCCGCCCTAGAAACAGCGCCATGCACCGCCTCCGCCTCTAAGCCGGCCACCCTGCGTATATAGCCGGCCACCTGCTCTACAAGGAAACGCGTAGGCTCCAGGAACAGCACCCGCCTAGCCCTACCATCCTCCATAAGCTCAAGCGCCCAGATGACGGCGACCAGCGTCTTACCCGTACCCGTGGGCAGCACCACCACGCCGCGCTCCTCGCTGAGAGCCCACTCGGCAGCCTCAACCTGGTACTCCCGCGGCCTCTGCCTCAGCCTGGACACAGCACGCAAACCCACAGCGCGCTCCTCCCCAGCGCCGCCGAACCAGCGCCTACTAGAACCCGGCTAGAGAATACAGCACCACCACCCCACGAGACAAGGCCCATCAGCCCCTCGTGGAGCGGGGAGAACAGCCACAAAAACCGGGCACAAGAGGAGCCCTACCGGAGGTGCGGCACAACCTCGCTCATGACGCTAGCGTAGAGCATTATCGTGTCACGGTACTTGGTCTCCGGCGGCCCCGTGTATATCATGTGCATCCTAAGCTCCTCGTGCTTAGCCCTAACCTCGTGAACCATGAACTCCGCCAGCGCCCTCGCCAGCGGCTTCAGGTCAGGGTAGCCCCTGCCCAGCGGCACCCTCTTCTTCAACACACGCCTGCCGAGCGCGAACCCTATCACCTGAGAGAACCTCAGGGAGAAGAAATGCGTGCTAAGAGCAAGCGTCTGCTCCAACACCCTCCTCCAGAAGGCCTCGTCGGCAGCCGCGTTGGCCTCCTCGAAGTTCCCATGCTCCGAGGCCCCAGTTAGCAGCATCCAGGCGTTCTCCAGCTGCGTCGACACCTGAACCCGGTCACTCCCAACAGCCTCCATTATAGCCTTTATGTCCTCGAACGTGCCCAGCATCCTCCTAGAATACATTACCTCAAGGCTCACAACGATACCAGGAACCTCGCTAAGTATAGCCTTCACAGTATCAGCAGCCTGCTCCACATCCCTCTCATCCATCCACGCCCTCCAGCCGAGATGGAGGTTAAACACCTCGGCACCAGCAAGCCTAGCCTTCTTCGCGGCAGCAACCAGGGCCCTCCTAGACCTCATGTAAACCTCGGGTATAGTCGACACGACATTATAGTAGGGAGCATGAGCAGTCACAGTAGTGAAAGTCTTAGACGCAACCTCGCGGTACTGCTCAAAATACTCCTGCCCACGCGACCTCCTAGCGAAATCATAGGGAGGTATCTCGGTCAGCTTCATGCCAAGCGTCGCAGCCTTAACAAGCGTCGACAAGGCATTATAAGTACCCCAGTCAAAGAGAATCAACGCCATATACAACTCACCCCTATACTACCGCCCAAAAGACCCCGATAAATAACCCAGCCAGGTAGCCGGCAGAAACCCCGCCACCCGCCCCGGCATAAATGAGGCAACCACAGCCTCTCCACCTACCGAGAGGCATAGGGGAACCAAGCGGGGCAGGAATTTCCCGCACGCAGCAGGGACGACGAGAGGAGCCCCGGTGGGGCCGACGTAGAGGGGCCAGTCTAGAATGCGAGCAGCGCACCAGCCGCATAGCGCCGGGCTCTCCCCGTTATGGCCCCGTCGTGGCATTGTCTATGCCATAGTGGCGGCGGCCTGGGTACGTACCTAAGAAAACATTACAGAATCGTATGTTAGGTCGTATGTTAGGCTTTGAGACTCATCTAACTAGTAGATAGAAGTGTCTGGACCAGGCCCCGGCACAGCCTGGCTTGCGCATAGCTA
>CAZCGO010000011.1:0-8718 GCA_964498685.1 uncultured Hyperthermus sp.
TGTGGCGGGCCCGCCGGGATTTGAACCCGGGACCTCCGGCTCCGGAGGCCGGCGCCCTATCCTGGCTAGGCTACGGGCCCTCCCAGGTGGTGTCCCGGCGTGGCCTCCATACTAGTCTGGCTCTGCGAGCCCCCGTGTCTATAAGGCTTCTTCGTCCGGCGGGGGGCCTGTGGCGTCTGTGGCCCTAAACCCGGGGGCCGTGGCTCCTTTCTTTTTAGTGGTGTTTTTCTTTCCATGCGTTTGCGAGGGCTTCTGCGAGCTCGCGTATCTTTGCCTCAGGGTCTTTTGCCTTCATTACTGCGGAGGCTACGAGTACTCCTACCGTGCCCAGGCGTATTGCCGCTGCTGCGTCATCGCCGCTTGTTATTCCCGCACCGGTGAGGACCGGTATGTCGGGGTTTACTAGCTGTATCATCTTGACCGTGTTTGTCACTATCTCCGGTTTCGCCCTGGACACGGGTATCCCGGTCCCTATCAGCTCGGGCGGTTCTATTGCTACAGCTGTGGGGGAGAGGGCTGCTGCCGCCGCGGCGGCTGCCGGCGTGTCGGCGCACACCATGGTCTCCATGCCCAGCGTGGCGGCGCGGTGCACCACGTGGTCTATGTGGGAGAGTTTTACCTGGTGCTCGCTGTGGTTCAGGAGGGTGCCTTTGGCGCCGGCCTCTTTTAGCGCCTCGAGGGGGAGGTAGCCCGTGTGGGCTCCGGGCTCCACGGGGTCCGCGTGCTGGGCGTACACGGTAGCGGCGTCGACCACCTCTGCTATGCGGGCTATCTCTGTCGCCGGAACCGCTAGGACTATGCGTACTTGGCCGCTGTACTCTTCGGCAACTTTTTCCGCGGCCAGGGCTATTGCGAGGCCCTTTTCTCCGAACGCGGTGGGGTACGCCTTGTAGTTGACTGCGAGGACGGGGACCTCCTTAGGCATGGGTGCTGCACCACCCGACCTAGTGGTGTACCTTGCGTGTAGCCCGGATAGAAGCACTGTGCCCATGGCGCCGTGGCCTCCGGCTCTGACTGCCAGCCTAGGCTGGCGAGAAGCCCCGCCGTCCTGACGGGTTTAGAACGCGCCTCTAGCTGGGTGTGTGGCCGGGGAGCCGGCTAGGAGGGGAAAAATGCTGGAGAGTGTGGCTAGTCGTGTAGTTCTTCTCCGCTTAGTAGCTCGCTGTGCTTTATCTTGGGCTTTATCCGTGCCTCGTAGTCCTTTGCCTCTACGAAGCGGTTCTTCAGCCTCTCTAGTACCTGTGGCAGTGTAGTGTACTCCATCTCTTCGGGGCCCAGGCGGTGCGGCATGAAGGGGCCGTGGCGGCGCATGTAGTCGGCCACCTGCTGCGCCAGCCGCCTTGTCTCGTCGAATGCTGGGTCGTCGAACAGGTCTACTGGGCCTATTAGACGGCCCTTGGTTATGTTGAAGCCTAGGCCTATTATCCTGGGCGGGCCGTCGAACCTGGTGCACTTGGCGTCGCGCTGGCTGACCGGCATGAGCGGGCCCCAGTGGCTGCCCCTCATCCAGCCGGCAACTAGGTGGGGGAACGCGAACGGCTCCAGTATCTCGCCTAGCGCCGGGAAGCCGCTCTGGGCGCGGACTATTGCCACGGGGTCGTCTTTGCCCACGTAGCGGCCTGCTATCAGGTTGAGCCTCTCGCTGCTAACAACTGCTGCTATCTCGTTGTCGCTCTTCCTGTAGACCCTCTTCACGACGTAGCGGCCGGGTGTGCCTATTAGAGCCAGCAGGTCGTACATCTCCTCGGGGCTGTTCAGTACAACATACTTGCCCTCAAAGAGGTCTAGGACTTCGAACTTGAACCCGTCGTGCATCCTCGGATCAATTACCAGGCCGGCAGTGTTGAACGGGTCTGCGAATATCTTGAACATCGGGTAGTTGAACGCGCCTGGCTCGGTCTTGTCAGCCATGAATACTACCACCGGCTCGCTCTTCCTCTCAATGAACTCCATCTCGGCCACGCCGGGCCCTAGGCCCCTGACGTTGCCGGAGAAGGCGTCGCTGAGAAGGTCCTGGCCCGCCGCGTAGAGGCCTAGCTCCTTGGCCACGTCTGCGGCCTTCTTGAAGGCCTCCCAGGCTAGCCCATGTATCTCCGAGTTATCCACGCCCTTCCTGTGGGTCATTATGAGCTGTAGGTCGTCGCCTACATGGGTGACATAGTAGTCTATTATAAGGCCTTTCCTCTTTGCCTCCGCCAGGACGCGTGCAGCAGCAGCCATAGTGTCGGGATGAACCTTGTGATGGCCAGCTATGCTACCTATGTCAGCCTTGATGACACTCAGGGTTACGAGCTTCTCCTCAGCCATGGCTCTTCACCAGGTTAGCTACTTGTCTCCATTTTGCTCAGAATACAGTGACCCGGCCGCTTCAAAATAACACTTACCTCCCTACCTTTACGCAACCCATATATAGAGAAGAAAAGATTAAGAAGAAGGTTATTTAAATAAGAAATAGCTCTTGGCGAGAAATAGCGGTCATGATAGGCGTTATCTATGATTAGACTAGATTAGGATTCTCTATACTATACTCGCCTAGAGATTGAATAGAGGCGTAGAAGTGACACCGGCGATACAGCGGCATAGCGCAGACTTCCACGCCCCTGACAGGTAGCACCGCGCCGCCGGGAATTCTAGAGCGTAGCACCACCCTACTACTACAGTGCATAATATAGAATAATTAGTAAAATAAACACGTATAATGGCTTGTCTGGACGCTTAGTTAACAGAGCTGTTAGTTGATACGCGGTTGGCGGGATGGTACTACAGGCGATAGAGACGTGGAGAAGCCGGCACCCTCCCAGAAGCATCCATGGCTCTAAGCGGTGCTAGACAGCTTCCAGAGGCTACAGGGCCAGCCGGGCCGGCGGCACAGAGGATGACAGGCAAGGACAACCAGGAAAAGAGCCCCTGAACCAGTATCCGCGCGCGTATAGCCGCGGGGAGACGTTAAGAGGAGAAGAGTGAACAAGGCTATAGCATATAGCGATAGAGAGAGACTGGAGGAAGCTTAGAGAGCCCCGCCCTAACTAGGGAAGGCTGAAAACAGGGCCCCTTAGTGCTGGGGGCGTTACTCCGCCCTGAGCATGCCTCCCTTTGTGGCAGCGTCTATTATAGAGGCTAAGTTTGGCAACCGGACGTTTTCGCCCAGCTCTCTAGCCATAGCGCCGAGTGTGTAGAGAAGTAGCGGTAGCATCCCCCACACCCTCTTACCCGCGATGGCGCGGAGCAGCCGCTCATAGCGGCGCCGTATGTAGCGTGCCAGTACCCGGAGCGCCGTGTTGCCCTGTTTCGCGAGTGTTACGCCTAGCTGTCTGGCTAGCCTTCTCGCGCCGCGTGTGAACCCGGCTGGCGCGAGAACGAGGTAGGCTATGTCGGCCTGGTTGAAGTATCTTCCCCGTAGCTTGGAGACTCTTTCTCGCAGGGCTCGGAGTTTGGCGGCCAGCTGCTGCGGGCTCAGGGGGCGGGCCCTCTGGGTACTGGCATATACTGCGAGAACCAGGTGGGGGCCCATAGGCATAGTGTAGACCATGATGTTTACAGTGTAGTCTCGGCTCTGGACTACCATGGTTGGGTTGTCGAGGCGCCCCACTAGGCGTAGCAGCTTGCGGTACCTCCCGGAGCTGCGAAGGAAGGGCAGCAGCAGCTGGTTGACGGTTCTCAGTCTCTCCTGGCGCCTCTCGAGCGGCAGCAAGACCTGGTCAGCCTCTCGGCGGGGGCTAGCTTTGGGGCACTCCTGGCCGTCTAACGGTTCTGTCGCTGTTACCTGCTTGGCTCTAGCCGCCGTCTCTGCCCTGTCAGGAAGGGCGTTGCGCAAAAAGCAGTGTAAGGACGCCCCTCTTTGCCTGTCAGGTTAGACGCTTTATCCTGACAGGCTGTTCTACGCTGCATCTCCTCTACTCTTCCTTCTCCTCCTCGCCGGGCCTTGGTATGTAGTAGTATTTGCCTAGCCGCTTCTGCATGCGGTCGAGGAAGCTGCCCTCCTTGTTTATGCGTGGCCTCCCCGTCTCTGGGTCCTTCCTTATGGTTATACCTAGTTCTCGGAGGAAACGGTTCATGCCCTCTAGTAGCGGCAGGGGCTCTGTCGCCACGCCGTGGCGTCCCGGCTCGCCCCCGAAGACCATTATCCGGCTGGCAATGTAGTCCTGGACGGCGATGTCGTGTTCTACTACGAGGGCGGCTGCGCCGCGCGCCTCGGTTATCCTCCTGATCGCCTTTGCTACTGCAAGCCTCTCCTCTATGTCTAGGTAAGCTGAGGGCTCGTCAAGGAGGTAGATGTGTGCCTCCTTCGCTAGCGCCGCCGCCACTGCAACCTTCTGTAGCTCGCCGCCGCTGAGCTCGCTTAGCCTTCTATCTAGGAAGCGGTCTATCCTCATGCGCCGCACTAGCTCCACGTTTAGCCACGAACCTGGGGTCAGGGTCGACGGGTTTGCCTCTCGCAGTAATTCTTCGACGGTCTTGTCCTCGCCCAGCCTCTCGGCGGAAACGTACTGGGGCTTGTAGCTCACTTTGAGCCTCTCTTCGGGCTTCCTTACGCTGCCCTTCTTCGGCTCTATCTCGCCTGCTAGTACGCGCACGAACGTCGTCTTGCCGGTGCCGTTGGCTCCCATTACGCCGACTACTTCGCCTTCCCGTATGTCGCCGCTGTCAACGTCTAGCTGGAATCCGCCAAGCTCCACGTGTAGGCTGGTCCACTCGAGGTATTTCTTCTCCCCCGTGACGGTATCCTGTGCAGTGAGGTTCACCGTGTACTTTATCGGCTCACTTCTAATCCTCATGTTCTCTGCCGGCAGGAAGCCTTTGAGGAAATTGTTGATGCCGGCGCGTACTCCGTAAGGTTTAGACGCGATGCCGTACACGCCGGGCTCGCCGTACATTATAACGACGTGGTCTGAGAGATAGTCGAGCATAGCTATGTCGTGCTCAACGACTACAGTAAAACTATCCTTAGGCACATATTTTCTTATAGCACGTGCGACGCGTATACGCTCCCTTATATCGAGGTAGCTGCTCGGCTCATCGAAGAGGTACACGTTGGCGTCCCGGGATAGTACCGCGGCCACGAGGAACCTCTGTAGCTCGCCGCCACTAAGCTGCGCCAGGTCACGGTCAACCAGGTGGGACAGGTTGAGATCCTTGACGAGATCCCGCCATATGCCGCGCTCGTCTGCGCGCTTCAATAGGTCGCCCACACGGCCTTTAACGCGGCGAGGCACGAGGTCGACATACTGTATCTTGTGGGCTGCGCGTATCTTACCCTCCGCTACTAGGCGTAGGTAGTTCTGTATCTCGGTTCCACGGAACCTCCTAATGATCTCGTCCCAGCTCGGCTCCGGGCCGTCAACTACGCCAAGGTTAGGCTTCAGCTCGCCGCCTAGTATGCGTAGCGCCGTGGTCTTCCCGGCCCCATTCTTCCCTATCACGCCCAGTATCTTGCCCTGCCTGGGTATGGGGAGCCCGTAGAGCTTGAAGCCGTTAACACCGTACCTGTGTATTAGTATCTTCTCAAGCTCGTCGGGAAGGTTGACAATAGATATCGCCTTGAAGGGGCATTTTTTAACACAGATACCACAGCCTATGCACGTCTCCTCGTATATCACTGGCTTCCTCCTTGCAGGGTCCATCTCGATGGCTTTCCCGCCGGTCAGGTTAACCGGGCAGAACCGTATACACTCCTGGCTGCACTTCGAAGGCTTGCAGAGCTCATAGTCTATAACGGCGAGCCTCGTCAAGGATTATGCACCCTCTGCGTTCTCTTCCCTCCTGCAATCCTCCCGGAGCGGCGCTACCCGGGGAACCGCCTATTATGGTCTAGAGCGTGGCTGGCAGCCGCCGGCTGTGACGAGTGGTGACGGCACTGAGCCACCCAGCGGCAATGACGTGTGACCGGCAAGGTTGGCTGAGCCGGCAACCCGGCCTCTCTACGTGGGTCGCGTAAACGAGGCGGCCATTGTGGCGTTGGCAGTGAGGAGCGTCTTGCTCTGGATGCACTGTGTGGCTAGAACAGCGCCATTTATGCTTAAAAACACGCATATAGCCCTACTGGCGCGTAGCAGCCCGTAGGGACCCGCGGAGGCTTATTCTACCACTCCTCCTCTTCCCACTCTTCTTCCTCCTCTTCTTCCTCCCACCACTCTTCCTCTTCTTCCTCCTCCTCCCACCATTCCTCCTCCTCATCTAGAACCAGCCAGCGCATAGCTACCCCCTCGTAGAGCGGTTCCCGTATCTCTTACCGTGGCTCAGTCAATGCCTATCCCCTCAATGTAAGGGGTTTTAACCATATCACTCTGTCACGCCGTAGCTATCTTCGTGGAGGCTTGTAGAGCCGCATATCGACGACTGCGAGCGCAGTCCTCGACACGCTTTCCCTAGAAGAGGCGGGGACTGTGCAACTGCCGGCGTAGGGTACCTCGCCGGCGTCGCACGTGCTAGGCGTGACTAGCAGCAGGACAGCCTCCCCCTCGCGGGGGGCTGAGACGGCTAGAGCTTTTCCTATGTTCCTCTCACCGGCGAGGTATAGGAGTGTATCCAGCCCCTTTCTGCGGGCGACGCTGCGGCCCCGCAGGTATGCGAGGTATGCACTATACTGCGCAGCAAGCAAGGCCTCGAGGCCGACCGTTTTGGCTATACGTAGCGGTATAATGGACGCGTAGCATTCCGGCTTCCTGTTCACCTCGTCGGCAAGACGCATTGTGGAGTCCTGGTACCGTGTGCACGTTATCCGCGTCTCGACGACACCGGTCAAGCCCAGCCATGCGCTATAGACTAGTCCTTCTCCTTGTATTGTATACTCTCCGTATGAACTCAATGTCCTCACCGGTTATCCTTGCAACCTCTTCAACGCTGAAAGACTTCTTAGCTATTAGTTCCTCCAGGGTCTCAGCCTTATCCCACGGGAATATTATCCAAGCGTCGGTCTCCTCCGCGTAGAAATCAGGCCTATGCATTGACCAGGGTTTGAGGTACAGTGAGGCTGTGAGTATTCGGCGTGGACCATAGTGTCCTAGGAAGTTTACAGCCACGTTGAACGTCTTCCCGGTATCTGCCACGTCGTCTACGACTAGCACGCTCTTGTCGCGTATGTCTATTATTAGGGGCTGCGTGACCACGGGTTTTTCCGCAGTCTCGCCTATGCCTTTGTAGAACTTGACTTCGAGAGCCCCCATCTTGTCGACGCCGAGGTAGTCTGAGAGGAGGCGTGCTGGTATCCAGCCGCCCCTCATGATGCCTACTATTACGTCTATCCTTATCCCTTTATGTAGCAGGTCTTCGGCTATCTTCACGCAGGCGTTCTCGACGTCTCTCCAAGTTATCGGCTTGAACTTGACCGGCTCTGGGTGCGGCTGGTTCACCATAACCTACTCACCGCGGATGAGGCGTGCCGTAGCCTCCTGGTAGTAGATGGGGCAAGGTGGTACGATTGTGTGCAAAAACTAGGGGCATACGGCGACGGGGCTTCTTTTGGCGAAGGCGTTGGGCTGATGTGTTGCCGGTGGCCCCCGGGTTGGGTCCCGTTATGCCTGGTTTTCCTCCTGTCCGCTGCTGGCCTGGGGCTGTTCTTCCCCGGTGCTGCTGGTTTCCTTCTGGCTCGCAGCCTGGGCTGCTAGTGCTGCCCGCATTTCCTCTGCTCTCTGCTGCTCTAGCAGGTATTGTAGACGGCCGGTGCGCTTGTAGAGACGTATGAGGCGGGTCACGTAGCCCGCTATCTGGTTGCGTAGCTTTTTCGAGGGTGTCTCTATGAGCTCCGTTACGACCTTCTTGTTGTGCTCGAAGTCCTCGTTGAACAGGTCGGGGTATGCTGCTATGAGCTTGCGTGCGGTGCGTTTCACGACGCCTATTCGTACGTTCCCCATGGTGTCTCCCCGGGGTGGGTCGCCTCACTGGTGGTGCCCGCTTTTAGAGTAGCGCTGTGAAACAACCCCTACTAGGGAAAGCTTTATATAGAAGTGCCTGGTGTGGGGGTAGCTTGGAGGCTCATAGGGGCTCCGGGGAGGTGTAACACCATGGCGCTAGGTGTTCCCGTGCTCGTACTCAAGGAGGGCACGCAGCGCGTCTACGGGCGCGAGGCGCTAAGAAATAACATACTCGCCGCCAAGGTACTTGCAGAGGTGCTCAAGAGCAGCCTAGGCCCCCGCGGAATGGATAAGATGCTAGTAGACAGCTTCGGCGACGTAACAATAACCAACGACGGTGCCACAATACTGAAGGAGATGGAGATTCAGCACCCCGCCGCCAAGCTGCTTGTAGAGGTTGCAAAGGCCCAGGACGCTGAGGTGGGAGACGGTACTACCAGCGCAGTCGTACTGGCCGGCATGCTTCTCGACAAGGCTGAGACCCTGCTCGACGAGAACATACACCCGACGACGATAATCGAGGGATACAAGAAGGCGGCCGACTTCGCACTGAAGGAGCTAGCAAAAATAGGGATGAAGGTAGATATTAACGACAGGAAGCTCCTCAAGAAGATAGCCGCGACAAGCCTCACAAGCAAGTACGTAGGCAGCGGAGCGACCCTAGACAAGCTCACCGACATAGCGGTCGAGGCAGTACTCAAGGTGGCCGACAAGAGGGAGGACGGTGGCTACGAGGCCAGGATAGGCAGGATAAAGATAGAGAAGAAGAAGGGTGGCAGCCTGCTCGACAGCCAGCTAGTGGAGGGCATCGTTCTCGACAAGGAGGTAGTGCATCCTGGTATGCCTAAGAGGGTTGAGAACGCGTTCA
>CAZCGO010000012.1:0-1826 GCA_964498685.1 uncultured Hyperthermus sp.
ATGGCGCCGGGGGCGGGATTTGAACCCGCGCGGGGATACCCCCACCGGCTCTCAAGGCCGGCCCCTTAGGCCGCTCGGGCACCCCGGCGCACAGCAGCCCAGCCGGACCGCCACAGACACGCCGAGGGCTATAACAAAGCATTGCGGGAAAGATATATAGAGCCTTTCTTGCACGGTGAGGGAGAACATGCTATCTATTTTTATATACTTGGTGGGGACTTGCGGCTTATATGGTGTGTGCTAAGCTAGCGGGTGTGGACGCGATATTTAATGTCGTGTACGATAAATTATCACGGTAATATGTATATACATGGATGGTGCATACTTCACTTTTTCAATAAGGTAGTAGATTGTTCAAACTAGATATAAGTCGCTCTAGGAGGGCTGAGAGTGTTGAGCAGGGGTGACGCCGTGAGCCGTATAGTGGATGGTGTGAGAGAAATGGATACTGGGTGGAGAAGTGTGGATCGAGTCATAATGGCTGTTAACACTATAGTCCTAGGCTACCAGGTTGTGATAGGAAAAACCCTGGGCAAGTCGTTCGGCGGCATGACGCAGATGCTGCTCCGGGAGGTGGGCGAACTACTCTCGGAGGTCGTCGACAACCTTGTCGGAGGCCTAGACTACAGCGAGGAGAACCTCGCCGAGGCCATAAAGAGGAGCCTAGTTGAGACCGGCATAGCGAAGAAGGTTGAGGTGGAGGAGCTCCCCGCCGAGATCAGGCACGGCAGGAAGATGAGGAGGTTCCGTATACGTGTAGAGGACAGCCTCTTCAGGCCAATATACGAGGTGTTGGTTAAGAAGGGCTATGTGGAGTTCCCAATGAGCCCGGAGGGGCTGCTGATAGCAGCAGTGGTCCTCCGCGTCCTAAAGAAGAGCGGCAAGGACGCGAAGGTCAACATGAAGGCGGTGCTTCCGAGGAGCGAGGAAGAAGACCTCGAGATCACTATTGAGCAGATAGAGCCCTACCGTGGCTAATAGCTGGCCTCCACGAGCACCGCGAGCCCCGCCACCACCAGCAGCCACGCGCCGAGCACCGGGGCGGCGAGCCCCGGCTCCGCCGCAACCAGCGCCATGGCCGCCGCGGAGCCGAGAGAGATGAGCACCATGAGTCTTTTCAGAGCAATGCGCGGGTGGAGGGTCCTCGCCACCGCCGCTATTATCCTCGCGGCCCGGCTCCTCCTCGTCCAGGCGTAGTCAGGCAGGCGGTGGAGGAGCTTCTCCCCCTCCCTGGTGAGCTTGTAGTAGACCATCTGCCTCCTGAGAGGGCCCAGCCTCTGCTCCTTGACCAGCCTGTGGAGTAGCCTCGGGGCGCCCCGGGTGTAGACCTGGAGGTACTCGTCCATCTGGCGCTGGCTGAGCCTCGCCAGGGAGGCGAGCGCGGCGAGTGGAAGCATGTGGCCAGGCGCGTAGGCCAGCGCGGTCAGGGCCTCGTAGAGGTAGTGGTGCCGCGTCAGGCTGGCCACGAGGCTGTAGACGTCGCTCTCCCCCCGCGCTGCCTCCCCCGGCTGCGGCCTGGCCTTGCCGGCGACCACGTGGACGAGGCTGCGGTAGAGATCCATGCCGCGCTCGGTTAGCGCCGGCCCCCTCTTGCCCTGCGCCACCAGCCTCTTCTGCCTCATCTTCCTCAGGCTGTCCAGTACTGCCTTTCTCTCGACGCCCAGCGCTGCGGCGAGCTCCGAGACGGTGGCCTCTCCGCCCCTCCGGCCCAGCTCTACTAGTAGGCGGAGCTGCAGCCATCCCCGGGAGAGGTCTACGTATGAGTCCACGCGGCGCAGGAGTTCGAGCCGCTCCTCGAGCCAGCGCCCTCCGGCCGCGGCCCCGGG